>NZ_JANJZR010000047.1 GCF_024623065.1 Bacteroides acidifaciens | reverse complement strand
GCGACCAATGAACATAAGACAGATACCACCGTATCAATACCCAAAATAATCCAATAACTCAAATAGTTCTTACGAGCATATTGAGCTATACCCCTTAATGTTTTTTCCATTATAGTATAAACGAATAAATTATATTTCAAATTGACTGATTTGATCGATAATTATACCTTCTGACAGTTACGCACACTTCTACACTGCATCTTTCAAAAGATACAATTTATCAATACTTTCATGGATTTTTATTTATTCGAGAGGTCACCGGCATATGTATATGATTTTTCATCACCGATGTCTGATAGACAGTCTGCTATATTTCGCAAACTTTCATTACATTCTTGTAGTAGAATTCCCATACCCCACCGGTTCCACACATCCAACCGGTATATCCACACATGCACACCCTAACATTGTCAATCGGACAGCAACCTTTGATTTCCCATTCACATTTACCAGTTCCCCTTCCAGTCCTGCCAATGGTCCTTTGATTACCCGTATCTTTTCTCCCGGCGCCAATGGTGATGTATTCATACTAATCGCCTCATCCGAATAGTCAAGCATAAATTTGAATCGCAACATTTGCTGGTCGGGAATAACAGCCGGAGTACTCTCCCCACGTAGTACCATGTAACGGCTGATTGAAGATAAGGTCAGGACTTCTTTTTGTTCATGTGAATCAACGTGAACGAAAATCATCATCGGAATTAATACCCGATCGACAATTTTACGGCGATCGCTCCATTGATGCACTTCCTGTTGAATCGGAAGGAAGTTCTCAATCCCCATTTTTGTGAGACGCTCACTCGTTTTTTTCTCGTGACAGATGCGCACAATTGCCACCAACCAACGTTTTGAGCGTGCTACGCCGCTGCCAATCACATTTATTGGCAGACTTTTTTGATCGTCATTTTCGTTAATGATCATGCAATTTAGCCTTCATTTCTCCGTCACTTACAAATAACGGAATGAATTCGGTTGCAAATATAGGCAAAATTATAAATAGCAAACAAGAAAAAGCACTTTCTTTTTACTCAAAAAGCTAAATATACGGTCAAAATTCTAACATTATATCGGATTCACGTTAAGTTACATTCTGAATTAAACAATTAGTGATATAACAAATATGGGAATAAAAAAAGAGACTGAATAACTTTTTATTATTAAACAGCCTCTTACTATTATTTTTTAGAGTTTATCCGGATTCCATCTACCATTTATAATTGATACCGAAACTAAGCAATTCTTTCAACTGAAAGAAACTGTCGCCCTCAGTCGGTTTGGAGCTGTCATCAAAACGGGTATGCACATAAAGCTTGGTGGAAAGATAACGGTTTAATACAAAATTGAAGGTATTTTCCCATTCCACACGCGCCCAATGGTAGTTGGTCAGATAATTGAAACGGGACTCCAAGGTTATAGCGGAGATTATCGTCCAGTTGAATGTCGATTGCAACTGCGAACCGAAATCGTTTTTAGAACATTTTCCTTTTTCTAAGCCAAACTTCGTTTCGTCTACTTCAGAATTGCCAATATAACGCAAGTTGTAAGTCAACGGCGCCATAAACACGGAAAGATTAAATTTCTTCTTACTCAATTTATAATCCATACCGATACTGACCGCCAAATCTGCCGGAGACATGAAAGACGAAACCAGCTCTTCGCTATTAGCTTTATAACCGTTGAAGAACTGTGTCTTAAACTCGGAAGAAATGGTATAGTACCAATTCTTGAAAGCCCTCAAACCTAATTTATTGTACAAACGAAGTTGGTCGGTATTAAAAAGATATTTATGAAATTCATCTGACGGCGTGGAAGTCATGCCCACTTTAGCTTCCAGTTGATTCTCGAACAGTACTTTTTCATTATCATTATAGTTGGCAAAAACCTGAAAAGTCGCTAATCCGGAGAAGTTACTTTCACCTCCCTTATACCAGTTGTCCGAAAGGTGGTTCTGACTAATCTGCAACGATCCGTTACCTCCGGTCACCCACCAGTTAGGCTTGCTAATCTTCATATTCGCCTCCCCTACATTATCGTCCATATTTTCCGGTTGGAACAGATGAAGGACATTCGCTTTGGGAGATATTTTCGGCTTCACATCGTGGCGGAACACATCACGACTCATGATACGATCCTCCGTTGTGACAACTAATTCCGGATGCGTCAAATAAAGATCCATCAATGCGCTGTTGACTATCTTCTCAGCACGTTGTGTTTTGGTAAATGCCAGAGTATCGTATGGCAAAAGTTCTTGCGTCAGTTGGGGAGTGGTATCCAATTGCATGGGCTTCCATTCCAACTTCGAGTATTGAGCCATCGGAGCATAATAATATGCCAAAGGTGTAAACAGACGAAAATAATCGGGGTCGGACGGAATATAACGTGGCGGCACAGACAAATCATTCAAATAATCCAATTGTGCAACATACCTATTATATAAATAGGAAACAGTATCCAATTTCGGTGTCGGACCTGACAGATTAAGTTTTAACATTAAATATTTCTGAAGCTCTGCCGAAAGCGTATCGGCATTCACAACTCTGGCCTTTGCCACAACTGCCGAAGGCTTGACCGTTTTAGCTGGTTTAATCACTTCAGGAGTAGGCTGCAGAGAGTCAGTCGGAAGTGAAACAGCTTCGACAGGTTCCTGCGCAAAAAGCGATAACGATAAGATTGACAGGATAAACGCTGAACATAAAGTAGTAATTCTCATCATATTTGTCTATGGTTTAGGCTGCAAAGCTACATCATTTTGTTCAGAAATCATAGGATTCTTTCAAAATTGCATTTTTTAATAAAATTGTAGAGACGAAAGCCTACAATCTTCCTCTTTTTTTTATAATTTTGCGCTTTTTAAGTTCGTAAGATTACTACTAAGTAAACAATTATTAAAACAGTTATAGCTGTGGGAGAAACAAAGTATATTTTCGTCACCGGTGGTGTTGCCTCTTCATTAGGAAAAGGAATCATTTCATCATCCATCGGTAAGTTGCTGCAAGCAAGAGGTTATAATGTAACCATTCAGAAGTTTGACCCGTATATCAACATCGACCCGGGAACATTGAATCCATACGAGCACGGAGAGTGCTATGTAACCGTAGACGGACACGAAGCCGACCTCGATCTGGGACACTATGAACGATTTCTGGGCATACAAACGACAAAGGCGAACAACATTACTACGGGACGTATCTACAAGAGCGTCATTGACAAGGAACGTCGTGGAGACTATCTGGGTAAAACGATCCAGGTGATTCCTCACATCACAGACGAGATCAAGCGGAATGTGAAGCTGTTGGGTAACAAATACAAATTCGATTTTGTTATCACCGAAATCGGCGGTACGGTAGGCGACATCGAGTCACTCCCCTACCTCGAAAGCATCCGCCAGTTGAAATGGGAACTCGGTAAGAACGCTCTTTGTGTACACCTGACTTATGTTCCTTACCTTGCTGCTGCCGGAGAATTGAAAACAAAACCGACGCAACATTCGGTAAAGGAACTGCAGAGCGTAGGTATCCAGCCGGATGTACTGGTATTGCGTGCCGAACATCCGTTAAGCGACGGACTGCGCAAGAAAGTGGCACAATTCTGCAATGTAGATGATAAAGCCGTTGTGCAGTCTATCGATGCGGAAACAATCTACGAAGTACCCATCTTGATGCAGGCACAAGGACTGGACAGCACTATTCTTGAAAAAATGGGACTGCCGGTAGGAGAAACTCCGGGACTCGGCCCATGGCGTAAATTCCTGGAACGCCGTCACGCTGCAGAGACAAAAGAACCTATCAATATTGCACTGGTTGGAAAATATGACTTACAGGATGCTTACAAATCTATCCGTGAGGCTTTATCGCAGGCAGGTACTTACAATGACCGCAAAGTGGAAGTTCATTTCGTAAACAGCGAGAAACTGACAGACGAAAATGTAGATGAAGCTTTGAAAGGTATGGCAGGCGTCATGATCGGTCCGGGATTCGGCCAGCGGGGTATTGACGGCAAGTTTGTTGCTATCAAATATACACGTACGCATGACATTCCGACTTTCGGTATTTGCCTGGGTATGCAATGTATCGCCATTGAATTCGCACGCAACGTACTGGGGTACGCTGACGCCAACTCACGCGAAATGGACGAGAAGACTCCGCACAACGTGATTGATATCATGGAAGAGCAGAAAGCAATCACCAATCTGGGTGGTACGATGCGTCTGGGCGCTTACGAATGTGTATTGCAGAAAGGTTCGAAAGCATATCAGGCTTATGGGCAGGAACACATTCAGGAACGTCACCGTCATCGCTATGAGTTCAACAATGATTATAAAGACCAATATGAAGCTGCCGGCATGAAATGTGTAGGTGTCAACCCGGAATCGGATCTGGTAGAAATCGTTGAAATCCCGGCTTTGAAATGGTTTGTCGGTACACAATTCCATCCGGAATATAGCAGTACGGTACTGAACCCTCATCCGTTGTTCGTGGCATTCGTGAAGGCTGCCATCGAAAACGAAAAAGCAACGGTGAACGACTAACGATACGTGATAAACAACCGGTAGTTTGTAATTTATATAATTTGTAATTAAAATAAGAATGGATAAAAACACCATCACAGGTCTCGTTCTAATAGGCATATTATTGGTAGGATTCAGCTATTTGAGCCGTCCAAGCGAAGAACAGATAGCTGCACAAAAAAGATACTATGACTCTATTGCCGTAGTACAGCAGGAGGAGGAAGCGCTGAAGGCGAAAACAGAAGCTGCGCTGGCCAACAGTCAAAAGGGAGTTGCATTGGCAGCCGATTCTACGTCTTTGTTTTTCAATGCCTTGCATGGGACCGATTCTAAAATCAGCATCCAGAATAATGTAGCGGAAATTACTTTCGCAACAAAAGGCGGACGTGTCTATTCAGCCATGCTGAAGGATTATATGGCACAGGACAAAAAGACGCCGATTATGTTGTTCGACGGTGACGATGCTTCGATGAACTTCAACTTCTACAACAAAGCAGGTGCTATTCAGACAAAGGATTATTTCTTTGAAGCTGTAAACAAGACGGATAGTAGTGTTACCATGCGTCTGGCTGCGGATAGCGAAAGCTATATAGATTTCATCTATACGCTGAAACCGGATAGCTACCTGATGAACTTTGAAATCAAAGCGACAGGCATGGAAGACAAGTTGGCAAACACCCAATATGTGGATATCGACTGGTCGCAACGTGCCCGCCAATTGGAAAAAGGATTCACTTACGAAAACCGTTTGTCGGAACTGACTTATAAAGTAACAGGCGACGATGTGGACAACTTATCTGCCGCCAAAGATGACAGCCAGAATTTGCCGGGACGTATTGACTGGGTGGCTTTCAAGAATCAGTTCTTCTCTTCTGTATTCATTGCTGAACAGGATTTTGACAAGGTTTCCGTAAAGTCAAAAATGGAGCAGCAAGGAAGCGGATATATCAAAGATTATTCTGCTGAAATGAATACTTTCTTTGATCCGACAGGTAAAGAACCGACAGAGATGTATTTCTATTTCGGTCCGAACCACTTCAAAACGCTGAAAGCGTTGGATAAAGGCCGCGATGAGAAATGGGAACTTCACAGACTGGTATACCTGGGCTGGCCGTTGATTCGCTGGATTAACCAATTCATTACTATCAACGTATTCGACTGGTTGTCCGGTTGGGGATTGAGCATGGGCATCGTACTGTTGATTCTGACTATCATGGTGAAAGTCGTGGTTTATCCGGCTACCTGGAAAACGTACATGTCTTCTGCCAAGATGCGTGTATTGAAACCGAAAATCGACGAAATCAGCAAGAAGTATCCGAAGCAGGAAGACGCGATGAAGAAACAGCAGGAGGTGATGAGCCTTTACAGCCAATACGGGGTAAGCCCGATGGGCGGCTGTCTGCCGATGTTGTTGCAGTTCCCTATCCTGATGGCCTTGTTTATGTTCGTGCCGAGTGCTATCGAGTTGCGCCAACAGAGTTTCTTGTGGGCGGACGACCTTTCCACTTATGACGCTATCATCACATTCCCGTTCCATATCCCATTCCTTGGCAACCACCTCAGCTTGTTCTGCTTGCTGATGACGTTGACAAACATCTTGAACACGAAGTACTCGATGTCTATGCAGGATAACGGAGCACAACCGCAGATGGCGGCAATGAAATGGATGATGTATCTGATGCCGGTTATGTTCTTGTTTGTCTTGAACGATTATCCGTCAGGTTTGAACTATTACTACTTCGTGTCGACGTTGATTAGTGTGGGTACTATGATTCTGCTTCGCAAAACAACCGACGAAACTAAATTGCTGGCTATTCTTGAAGCGAATAAGAAAGACCCGAAACAAATGAAAAAGACCGGATTTGCTGCTCGCCTGGAAGCGATGCAAAAGCAACAGGAGCTATTGCAGCAGCAAAGACAGAATAAAAGATAAGAGGAATTATTCCTGAAATCATATTCTACGAAAGCCGGACATCCTATTTGGGTCGCCCGGCTTTCTTTCTTTAAATAAACAAAGTATGATGAAGACCAAATATACTTATAAACAAATATGGACTATCGCCTATCCCATCCTGATCAGTCTGATTATGGAGCAACTGATAGGCATGACGGACACCGCTTTTCTCGGGCGTGTCGGCGAGATTGAACTGGGAGCATCCGCCATTGCCGGTGTATATTACCTTGCTATCTTTATGCTGGCTTTCGGTTTCAGCATCGGAGCACAAATATTGATTGCCCGCCGCAACGGAGAAGGGAATTACAAAGAGATAGGCCCGATCTTCTATCAGGGTGTCTATTTCTTATTGATAGTGGCAGCTATCTTATTCACGCTATCCGTTGTATTCTCACCGCATATATTGAAGAATATCATATCTTCTCCGCACATTTACGATGCAGCCGAAAGTTATATACACTGGAGAGTCTACGGGTTCTTCTTCTCTTTTGTCGGCGTTATGTTCCGTGCATTCTTCGTAGGAACCACCCAGACCAAGACACTGACACTGAACTCTATCGTGATGGTACTTGCGAATGTGATATTCAATTATATCCTGATCTTCGGTAAATTCGGTTTCCCACAACTGGGTATTGCCGGTGCCGCCATCGGTTCTTCACTGGCCGAGATGGTTTCGGTGATTTTCTTCATCATCTATACATGGAAACGTATTGACTGCAAAAAGTATGCATTGAATATCCTGCCCAAATTCCGTGTACAGATGTTGAAACGGATTCTCAATATTTCCGTTTGGACGATGATTCAGAACTTCGTTTCCCTATCGACCTGGTTCATGTTCTTCCTTTTTGTGGAACACTTGGGAGAACGCTCTCTGGCAATAGCCAATATTATCCGTAATGTATCGGGAATTCCGTTTATGATCGCGATGGCTTTCGCCTCTACCTGCGGTTCGCTGGTCAGCAACCTTATCGGTGCAGGCGAGCAGGATTGCGTACGGGGGACTATCAGACAGCATATCCGTATCGGATATATTCTCGTAATACCGATATTGGTATTCTTCTGCCTGTTTCCTGATCTGATTCTGCGTATCTATACGGATATGCCGGATTTAAGAGCTGCATCCGTATCTTCACTATGGGTATTGTGTTCCGCTTACCTGGTGTTGGTTCCTGCCAATGTGTATTTCCAGTCGGTATCAGGGACGGGAAACACCCGCACAGCACTGGCTATGGAACTTTGCGTACTGACCATCTATATCGCTTACTCTGCATATTTCATCCTATACCTGCGGATGGACGTCGCTTTTGCCTGGACGACGGAAAGCGTATATGGACTTTTCATATTCATATTCTGCTATCGGTATATGAAAAAAGGCAATTGGCAGGAAAAAGAAATTTAGCACTAAAGCATCGCTTTGGCCCTTCGAAAGCGATGTTTTATCAATAAGGCATCCGGATGTTTTTCTCCTCCTTTCAAGTTCGAACGCACACGAAATTTATTCTTTATGAACCATTATGAACTTGACTTGAATAAAACAACGGCTTACTTTTGCAATAAATATTAAAAAACTAATCATTATGAAATTACATTTATTAGGGGCAAGTTGTCTTTTAGCACTGCTGAGTGCCTGTTCATCAGGTGAAGAGGAACAGACGAAGATACCCGAAATACCATCCGCGAAGCAGATTCCCATTACATTGAATTGTGTGGCAAGCACAACAAGCGCCAACGAAAAGGCAAATGTCGGCACCCGCGTCACCGATTGGGGCTATGAAAGCCAGGACAAAATCGGACTGTATGTGGTGAACTACAACGGCACAACACCGGGAACATTGCAGAACAACGGCAATCATGTGAACAACATGCGATTCACTTATAACGGAACATGGACACCGGACAACGAAATCTATTGGAAAGATGAAAGCACAAAAGCGGATTTCTACTGTTATTTCCCGTATGGGACGCCTGCCGATGTCACATCTTATGCCTTCTCCGTGAAAGAAGACCAGTCTACCGAAACAGCCTACAAAGCCAGTGAATTCCTCTACGGCAAGACTTCGGGAGTGGCACCTACAGCGGAAGCAGTCAACATAACGACCAAGCACATGTTCAGTTGCGCAGTTATCAATGTCAAGGCAGGCAACGGATTCACAGACGAAACCTTGGCACAATCGGCAATAAGCGTAAAAATGAACGGAATAAAGACCGGAGCAACCATCAACCTCACCAACGGTATAGCTACGGCAACGGGAACAGCCAAAACAATTCTTCCGCTCGAGAACGGGAACAACCGCTCGTATAAGGCACTGATTGTCCCTCAAACAGCCTCGGGCAGTAATTTTATTACAGTCAATATTGATGGCAGAGACTTCAACCTCAAGAAGGAATTTACTTTTGTCGGAGGAAAAAGGCATACTTTCTCCGTGACTGTGAGCAAGACCAGCAACGGCATCAATGTGGGAATCGGCGCTTGGGAAGACGATGATATCGACAATGGCGGCGTAGCCGAATAAGCAATCAATCACATAAAAAGTATATGCATATGAGAAGGCGATGGCATTATTATATGGCATTCGGTGTCGCTTCGGCACTGATGTTCACGTCGTGTAACGACAACGAGGCGTTGGAAGGCGTTTCGCAGGGACAGGACTCGCGCATCATATCCCTGTCGGGGGAAATAGACCAGGTGGCAGTGACCCGTGTCAATGACAATGGTTTCTGTGATGGTGACATTATGGGGGTATATGTTGTAGACTATAATGGCAACACACCGGGAACATTGGCAACCAGCGGCAATCGGGGAACGAACGTTCCTCATACTTTCGACGAGGCCGCCTATAAATGGAATTCCGCCTACGATATCTATTGGAAGGACGACCACACCCATGTCGACATCTACGGCTATTATCCATATGCCTCGCCGGCGGATGTAAACGCATATGCATTTGAAGTACAGAAAGATCAAACGAGAAATAATGGGGATGAAATGGGAAGTTACGAAGCAAGTGACTTCCTTTGGGGAAAGGCAGCGGACGTAGCACCTACGGATAGAATAATCCGACTGCCATTGCGGCATAAGATGAGTAATGCCCGCATTACCTTGAAAGAGGGCGAGGGATTCGCCGAAGGCGCTTGGACGGAACTGGAGAAACAAGTACAGGTTCTGAACACCAAGCGTAGTTCGGTGATTGACCTCGCCACGGGTAATGTCGCCGCTACGGGCGAAGTTGCTAAAACAGGAACTATCCCATTCCGCAAAGACAATGAATTCCGCGCCATTGTGGTGCCACAGACTGTGGAAGCAGGAAAAGTGCTTTTCAGTATTACGGTAGATGGAATGCCTTATACGTTTAAGAAGGAAGAGGCATTTACGTACATAGCCGGGAAGATGCACAATTTCACTATTCAGGTGAATAAGAAGGAAGCAAGCGGACAGTATGAGTTTAAACTCATTGATGAGTCTATTACGGCATGGGAGAATGATATGGCTTCGCATGAAGCTACCGCCAAAGAGTATATCGTGATTCATGTGGAAGAGGCGGGGACATTGAAGGAGTGTATCACGGCGGCGAATAAGGATTATACGCAATTGCAGAATTTGAAGATTACGGGGGAGATTAATGCGGAAGATTTCTATTTCATGAGGGATGAGATGAGCAAGTTGCAGTCGCTGAATTTGAAGGAAGTGAAGATAAAGGGGAGTACTAAGACTTATGACGGGAATAAAGAAGACATGTTGCCTGCCAGTGCAATGAGTGAAAAAAAAACTTTAATGCATTTAGTTTTACCTGACAAATTAATAGAAATAAAAGATGGTGCATTTTTTGGTTGCAATTTAACAGGGTCTTTATATATCCCCGAAGGAGTCAAAGAAATTGGTACTTCAGCTTTTGGATATTGCAAATCTCTAACTGGTTTTCTACATTTACCTTCTACTTTAGAAAGAATAGCTCAAAGTGCATTCAGGTCATGTTCTTTTACTTGTGAACTTTCATTACCATCCAAATTAAAATATATAGGAGATGGAGCCTTTTATCAATGTTCAAAATTATATGGAGAACTCCATTTACCTGATAAGTTATCATATTTAGGTAGAGCGGCTTTTTCTCAATGTTCTTCCTTTTCAGGTTCCATATCTATACCGCAAAACATTACTGAAATAAAAGAAGAAGCTTTTTATTTTTGTTCGGGACTTAATGGCACACTGAATTTGCACAATGGAATAACCACAATTGAAGAATCTGCATTCTGTTTATGTGCATTTAAAGGCGAGTTAATTTTGCCTAAAGACTTGATAGTTATAAATAATGATGCGTTTCGGGGCTGTAACTTTTCGGGAGAGCTCAAACTTCCTTCTAAATTAGAAGTAATTGGCGATGGTGCATTCGAAAACAATTCACGCATCTCAGGGATTTTGGAAATACCCGCCAACGTCATATCCATCGGAACAAGCGCATTCAGATATTGTTCTTCATTGGAAGGTCTCATTTTCTCAAAAAGTATAGAGAATATCGGCAACAGCGCATTCAGTAACTGTTCCGGCATCAGTTCCATCGTATGCCAAGGCACCCTTCCACCGCACCTGTTTGCCAACGCCTTTGACGGAGTAGCCAAGGACAACTTCACCGTTGAAGTTCCCGAATCCGCTGTTGCCGACTACCAAACAGCACCGGGCTGGAACGAATTCAAACGTATCGGTGCCCATCACGAACTAATCTGCCGTCCTGCCATTGCCAACGCCCTCAATACCCGCTGTACGCGTAATCTGATATTGAATGCGGAAAGCGATTGGGAAGTGACAAGTATGCCCGACTGGTGTAGCCTGTCACAAACGAACGGTTCGAAGAAGACGGAGTTGACACTGACTATCGATGAAATGCCTAAGGGTACGACCGAAGGACGTACAGGTGAGATTGTTTTTAAACTGAAAGATAAGTATTACACCACGAAATGCACAGTTAATCAGTATGATTACCAATATGGTGAAGACGAAATTGTGACCTTGCAAAAGGCAACCCAGGGAAACAATGGCGGCATCAGCCTTGTGTTCTTGGGCGACGGTTACAATGCCAAGGATATTGCCGAAGGCAACTACTTGAGAACTATCGAGGAACAGGTGGAGCGTTTCTTTGCCATCGAGCCTTACAGCACCTATCGCAACTATTTCAATGTGCACACCGCCATTCCCGTCTCATTGGAAAGCGGCATCGGCACAGTCAACACTATTCGCTATACCAAGTTCGAAACCACATTCACAGGTGGCGTAGGATTGCAGTGCGACTATGATGCAGTGTTCAACTATGCCTTGCGGATTCCGTCTGTGACCCGGGCAAACCTGAATCAGACGCTGATTGTCATGACTCCGAACACGACCGACTATGGCGGTATCTGCAACATGTGGAGCGATGGTTCCGCCATCGCCTTCTGCCCAGTAAGCAGCGATGCCTATCCGTATGACGCACGCGGCATTATCCAGCATGAAGCCGGCGGACATGGTTTCGGCAAGTTCGGTGACGAATACATCTATCATAATTCGTTCATTACCTTCTGTGGTTGTATGTGTTGTAAACACGTCTCCGAATTCAACGGTGCCAAGGCCAATGGCTGGTACGACAATCTCTCACTGACGGGCAAAATGCACGAAGTACCTTGGAGCCACCTGATATTTGACGAACGCTACAGCGACCGGGTGGACATCTACGAAGGCGGATTCATGCACAGCCGTGGGGTATTCCGTTCGGAACAGACCAGCTGCATGAACAATAATATCCCCTACTACAGCACCATCTGCCGCGAGTCTATCGTGAAACGTATCAAACAATACGCTGGCGAGACCTATTCATTCGAAGAGTTTGTACAAAAAGACAAGAAAGATGCGGGAGCCATCACACGCGCTATGGATGCCCCGTATGCAGGAAGTCGCGTACATACACATCAATATCCGCCACGGATTCATAAAGGTAGCCCGCTGAAATAGTCGGAAGGAGACTATACACTCTGAATAGAAATCAAAAAGGAAGAAGAAAAAAAAGAATATGAAACCAACGATTCATACCATCTATACGGCTTGCATCTGCCTGCTCTCCAGCATGGCGATGGTAAGCTGTGGACAGGACGAAACGGCAGGCAGTAAGGAGACGGAACGGAACGACGTGATGCAGTTCCGGATTGCGCATCCTTCGCAGCAACAGGCTACTCCTGCCAGCCGCGCCACGGAAACAGACTTCGAGACAAACGACCGCATCGGTCTGTTTGTCTGCGGAGAAAATGAACCTCTGCAAGTGGGTGGCAACTACGTGAACAATGCTTCACTGACCTACAACGGAACGGCGTGGACTCCCGCCCGCCCTATTTACTGGAACGACGGCAGTTATGACGTATACGCTTACTACCCCTACTCCTCTCCTGTCCTGTCGACAGATGAAATGGAGTTCAGCGTGGCAACCGACCAAAGCAGTACAACCGATCCCAACGCAACCGACCCAAACGCAACAGGCACAGCTGACGCAGTGGGAGGATATGAAGCCAGCGACTTCCTGTGGGCATCGGCAAAGAAACAGACTGCCGGCAATGATGCCGTGGCACTGAAATTCAAGCATTGCATGAGCAAACTTACCGTACGGCTCATCAAAGGCGAAGACTACGAAGGCGACGAACTGCCGCAGGATGCCGAAGTGTTTATCCACAACACTGTGCCCGATGCTACCATCGACCTTTCTGTAGGGATAGCCACCAAAACACTCTATGGCACGGAAGCAACTCTGAAGGCAAAGGCGGCAGGAAACAACAGATACACGGCTATCGTCGTTCCACAACGAATCACCAACCGCCGCCCACTGGTGGAGGTAGTGATGAGAGGCGTGTCGTACCTGATGGAAAGTGCTTTCGTATTTAAGCCGGGAATACATCATATTGTTTCACTGACCATCACGAAAAACCCTGAACAAGTGAAGATTGAAATTGGCGGTGAAATTGAGAATTGGGAAACAACAGAAGAATCATAATTTTAGTTTCACCACAGATTACACGGATTTTCACAGATTAAATAATTCTCTATAGGTTGGAAATACTTCTCCTTTTTAGAAGGAGAAGTATTTAGTTATTATTGGCTTTCCGCTCCAATCATGTAATATATAGATTAATCTGTGGAAATCTGTGTAATCTATGGTGAATTTCCTTGTAATATGCGTATATTTGCAACGGGGGTTTTAAAAGTTAACTATCAATGAACGACAAACTGAAGTATATTGTCACTTCTATCTTTCTCTCAAGCCTGTTTGCTGTGTTATATACCGGATGCAAACAGGACAGTATAGAAATCAACGCACTGCCTTTTCAGGAAAACGAAGGAGACAACTGGGGACTTATCTCCACCAGCGGAAAGATTGAAATCCCTTCCGGAAGCTTCACTCGCCAACCGTCAGCTGTGGTCAATGGAATGTTCAGTCTGCCGGACGAAAAAGGATTTTATCAACTCTACGAATTAAAACATCCGACACACCCCACCAGTGCAAGACGATTTGCTCAAGTCGGACATTTTTTTGAAGATGTCACACTGGCACAAGAGTTTCCGGACTCTCCTATCCTCGTTATCGACCGGAAAGGACAAAGTATCAACAATATCGGAATAAGCCTGCATTACGACATCATATTAGCACATAACTTTGCCGAAGGCAGAGCTTTGTTCTGCACCCGAAAAGGGAAGTATGGCTATATGGACACCCAAGGGAACATCCTCATTCCGCCTATATATGACCAAGCGTATGACTTCCACGAAGGCTTGGCACTGACAGGCAACACGAATGATAAGGGTGAGACCAGCTACCAACTGATCGACCTGTCCGGAAACGTACGCATTCAAATTCAAGATACGCCTGCCCTACTCGACTCACAACCGGCATGCGGACTGATAAAATACAATAACTGCCAAAGCGGGCAATGTTGCTATCTGAGCACCACAGGAAAGGAAGGGCTCTTCCTCCCGGACAGCATCCGTGAAGCCTTCCGCTTCCGCCACAATGCTGCCATTATCCATACCGACCACGGCGCAGGGCTCATCGACCGCGAAGGGAAATTACTAATTGCTCCCACATACGAAGAAGGATTCATCGTTGGCAACGACCGTGTGTGCTTGCGCACCGGCAATGAATGGCAGCTCGCCGACTTCGAAGGGAACAGTTTAGGAGAAGCAAAAAAGAGCTACGAACGGATATCGACCTTCTATCCTTCCGGACTTGCCATCGTCCGTTCCGGAACTCAATGCCGATGGATGAACCGACAAGGAAAGCCTGCCGACAACCGGACATACCACTGTATCGCTGAAGATCCTTCCGCATTGCAACTTGTTCCACAAGTCTTTGTCCGAAAAAACACAAAGACAGAAAATGAAGAAAACAATTCTGCGAACAGACCGGAAAAGACGGGAACAGTTTCCGCTTCGTCATCAACCATGGCTTCGTCATCGGAAAAGAGCTCCCCAGGCAACGTTCCATCCGCAGGAAAACCACACACCACCTGTATCATCAGCAGTGATGAATGGAAAAACATAGGAAAACAGAATCCGTTCTATGCCGAAGCAAGGAAAATACTATCCGGCAAACTAGCCGAAACGGATGCGGAAAACAGACAGGTGATACTCAACTATGTGGAACATCTGCGCACATCGTACACCACCAAGGATATCGACTTCCTGACGCAACTGTTCAGCGAAGAAGCACTGATTATCGTCGGCAAAGTCATCCGCAGTACTCCCCGGACAGACGGGAAATACCTGCCGCAACACCAAGTGGAATATAATATCAAGAGCAAACGTACTTATCTGGAACGCCTGAAAGTTTTGTTCAAACAGAACAAGGAAATCAATCTGCTGTTCAGTGACTTTAAAATAATGCGACACCCCACACAAGAGGGATTGTACGGAGTCACGCTACGTCAGAAATACAGTTCCGACCTCTATTCAGACGACGGCTACCTGTTCCTGCTGTGGGATTTCAGAGATGAAGCCACTCCACTGATTCATGTACGCACGTGGCAACCCCGAATGCTGGATGACCGGACGCCACTGCCGGAAGACGAAATTTTCAACATACGTAATTTCAATCTGCAATGAACGTTTCTATATTAACTCCCGACACAGGAAGAAAACTGTTGAACATGAGAAGGTACATGTTGACAACCGTCATGCTCCTTATCTTTTCAGCTATGCACGCACAACAGTTTTCCGTACAAAGTTTCCGGCAACTGCCCAATGACATCAGTGCTTATATTCAGCCTGTGAAAGACTTGAACGATGAAGCCTGTGCACTCATCAAAATAGTAGGCAGCCGTGATTTCGCCTTCTCCACTCCCCTGGGAATAGTGAAAAGAAAAAATGATGTCGGAGAGACGTGGATATACGTCCCGCGCGGTACTACACAAATTACCATCAAGCACCCGCAATGGGGTGTGCTCCGTGATTATCGCTTCCCTTCTCCCTTAGAGTCGCGCCTGACCTACGAACTGGTGCTGAGCGCTCCTGTCGCCATGCCCCGGAGAAGAGTCCCCCCGATGGAGAACACCGCCGTCAGTTATCCGCACACATACGAACTGACCATGCAACAACTTCCCGTACCCGCATGGCGACGTCCCCGACGACCGAAAGAGAAAGCCGCCTGGTTGATTATGCCGAGCATCGGACTTCATCGCCAAGAAGCGGTAGGTGGTATACGTCTTGCATGGATGCGGCGGCATGGAATATACCTGCATGCATTGAGTGACTTCCGCACCACCCCCGGTACCAACGGACAAGAATGTGACAAAAACGGACTACTACCCGGCAACGCACTGCCACCCTACTACAGCGGAAGAAGCGAAAAGTCATACTACGCCCTCACCGCAGGAGGGATACATCGCATCGTCGGTAACTTCTGCCTTTACGAAGGCATCGGCTATGGAGCGCGCACGGTTGTCTGGCAAACGGACGAAGGAACTTACCTGCGCAACAGCGATTATTCATCCCAAGGACTCACTGCCGAAGCGGGTGTCATGCTCCGGTTACGAAGGTTTGCCTTTTCCGCCGGCGTCCTCACCACAGGCGGGAAATACTGGATGATGAACCTCGGACTGGGAATTCGCCTATAATTGCCTTCTTTAGTAAGAACGTAGAATTGCACAAAAGATATACAAATTGAACTATGCATACAAGAATCATTTGTTTCCTGACGCTCTTCGCTTGTTGCCTGCTCCTGACAGGATGCAGTGACGAGAACCGCCCTAATAATCCGGCACCGGAAATCATCCTGCACGAAGCACAGGACATCACCCGCACAAGCGCCCGTCTCACCGGTACTGTGAATGTCCCGCTCCATAGCCATACCAACCGTTACCGTTTCCGCTATGGTACTTCACCGGATATGGAGAAAGGTGAAGAATATTCCCAACCAAACGGACCTGTCACTACCGAACTACAAAACCTGACACCGGGAACCACCTACTATTACTGTCTGGAAGCAGGAAACGAAATGTATATGCGGCAAAGTCCCACCTATCATTTCACCACCTTTCCCAACGAACGGCCCCGAATAGCCCCCATCACTTTTCTGGGACAAGGCCCTATCAGTATTATCCTGTTATGTGCTGTCACAGACGATGGCGGAGACCCTGTGACATCCTGCGGCTTCCGTTATATTTCAGCCGATGGACAAGAGCTGGAAGCAAATGCATCCCTTACAACCGACAATCAATGGCGGCTTCATATCAGCCACTTAAAAAAATACACCGAATATACAGTGAAGGCTTTTGCTGAAAACAGAAACGGAAGAACTTACAGTGAACCGTACCGTTTTTACACCAGTGATGCAGTAAGCCTCATCAATGCAGGCATGCTGCCCGAAATTATCGGCGAGGACGGCAAAAACGACTATACACAACTGAGTATCACAGGTCCGCTGAACGGAACGGATATCCGGTTCATCCGGGAAATGTGCGGGAAGGACATACGTGGCAACCAGACACAGGGACAGTTGCAGAAGTTGGATTTGACGGACGCACTCATCGTCGCAGGCGGATTGTCTTACGATGAGTCGCGGTATACAACAGAGCATACAATCGGCAACGGAATGTTCGGCGAACTGGATATACTGACGGAAATCAAACTTCCGGAAAATACGTTGGTGATTGAACAGAATGCCTTCCGCAACTGCACGTCACTGACAGCACTATCCATTCCGGGAAGTACAAAGGACCTGACTCCTTCCAGCGGATGCCGCCATCTCGAACATCTGTCCGTGATTACAGGAAATCCTGAATATAGCAGCACAGACGGGGTGGTGTACAGCAAAAACGGTGAAACACTTGTATGGTTTCCCGAAGGAATGGAGAAAGATGAACTTCATCTCTCTCCCACTCTGAAGAGTATCGGAGAATACGCATTACAAAAATGCAAAATACGGTCTATCATATTGCCCGGTTCAGTCACCAGTATCGGAAAGCTGGCTTTCTATGCTTCCGAAATAGAATCGATCGTACTACCGGACGGATTGCGGAATGTGCCGCTCGGGATATTCCAGCAATGCCAGAATCTCACTACTGTCACACTGGGTAGTGACTGTGAATCTCTCTCGGATTATTGTTTCGACGGATGCCCGCTCCAACATCTATACGTAAAAGCAGTCATTCCTCCCGTCTGCCAATCGAACACGTTCAGCGGAACGGAAAATATCTTTGCCGACTGTATGCTGCATGTCCCTGTGGAGAGCTTGCCGATATACAGAAACCACCCCACATGGAAACAGTTTCAACACATTAAAATAATCGAAGCTACAGGTATATGATTGTAACATCTTGGTGTCACTGTTGTGCCACCCTATTGGCACAACAGTGACACCAATGTGACACAGTCGTGCCAACACGGTGGCACAGTTGTTCTTGCATATAATACGTTCTTTGGTATGGAGATCTTAACGTTGTCGCACCAGCGACTTAATTTGCTTTAACTGGCGTTCCGCTTCTTGTTGAAGTCCTTCCCACCGGCACTTATAAGCTGCAGACTCCCGCAACTCGGGCAATGGATATTCAGCATCCAGCGCAGCTTTCAGTTGCTGCATCAGTTGCAGGCTATCTGCCTTCCAATAACGTTCGTCCGCCAACGAATCGGCAGCATGTATCATTCGCATCCGTTCAGATGCAAGCAGGCGAAGACAACTTTCGCTACAGACCTGATTTCCGTAGACAGGATAAAAAGAGGGAGAAGAAGAGACAGAGATCGGCAACAAGTCACCTGCAACAGCATAAGCACCCACACAGACTACTCCTGCCAACACTGCAGCAACCATCCCCATATAAAGCCTTTTCCTGCGAGGCACAGTTACGGCGTTTGCCACCTCCACAACAGACACATAACGCTTTTCCCGCTTTCTACGGGTACACTTGCGCGAAACCGCTGCCAACTGTTTGTCTTTTAATGCTGTAGCCATCTCACCAATAATTACCCCAAGCGAATAAATATCAGCCCGCAAATCCAATGACACATCCGGTTGCAACATCTCGGGGGCAAGATAATAACGTGTGCCGGCAGGAAGCTTCAGCACATCGTAATCATCACAATCGGAAAGGCTGAAATCAATCAGTTTCACATTGTTACCATTGTGTGTAATCAGAATATTGTCCGGCTTCAAATCACGGTGGACAATCTGCTTGCTATGGATGTATTGTAAGGCACTACACAGTTCGTTGATGATCTTGACCGCCATAGGACGAGTCAGTTTTCCTTGCTGCATAAACTCTTTCAAAGTGACTCCGTCCACATATTCCAACAGGATGCAGCACCCTACAGACGGTACATTCTCCCATCCCAATGTACGACAAATATGAGGATGTTCTAATTGATAGCCGATATTGAATTCTTTTTTAAGAGCCTGTTCGTAAAAAGCCGTTCCTTTATACATCGGCTGCAAAGTTTTCAGCACATGCAACTTACCATGCCGATGGCAACGAAACAAACGATTCCATCCTGAACGGGAAGTATATATTTCCTGAATATCCGTAAAAGCCACGTCGACAGGAGACATTGTTTGCCCTATAAAGCCGGAAGTAAAAGTATCGTCACTCATGACCTATACAGTTCAACAAAGTAAGACCACCGTTCCGCCCCGCAATAAATGGCGAGGTACGAACTCCATCACGTAAAACGTATGGCAAAAACAAAGGTTGCCCTTTCAAGAAAGCGGATGTCTCGAAACAGTCTCCTTTTTGCAACTTAGACTGACGTGCCTCACACACTTCGAACAAAGCCTTTCCTTTATAAAGCAAACGCAGATAACGATTGGGCGACCATCCGATTTCGACTTCCGCTCCGGGAACAAGTTCACTTGCCGTCACCTGACAGGCAGAGAAAAATGAAGAATTGTACGCACTGCTACTCTTCAAGTAACTACAGAAAGTACTGAATAAATCAAAACCGATGAAGCGGGACAATAAATCAAGTGTCTGCATACGTGGTGTATGCATATCATTTACATATCCCCACAAACGTTTCAGTGTAGAAGTTGAAATTCTCCCCCATGAGTGACTCTGCAAATAAAAAGAAAACTCCTCAAAATCGGTAGTTGTCCGCAAAGCTTTTCCATATTTCTTTTCGACCAGCAATAAAAGTTCCGCTATTTCCGGTTTATATACATTCATGATTCAATACTGAATATTTTATAATGAACAAAGATAAGTAAAATCGTTTTATTATCGTATATTTGTCCGGCTATTCTAATAAAAAAATTACTAAACAATCATTTTAAAATATGAGACAAGCTAATTTATTTATGATGTCAGCAGCAATGTTGTTAGCTGCCTGCGGAGGAACCAAAGACGCAGGCAAGACAGATCAGGTGCTTATCGAGAAATCGGATATTAAGATCGAAGGGAAGCGCATGACTCCCGAAGCACTTTGGGCAATGGGACGTATCGGCGGATTCGCCGTATCGCCCGACGGAAAGAAAATTGCGTATACGGTGGCATACTACAGCGTACCGGAAAACAAGAGTAACCGCGAAGTCTTCGTGATGAACGCGGATGGAAGCGACAACCAGCAAATCACTCATACCCCGTATCAGGAAAATGAAGTGACATGGATTAAAGGAGGCAGCAAGCTCGCTTTTCTAAGCAATGACAACGGAAGCAGCCAGCTCTACGAGATGAATCCGGACGGCAGCGGCCGCAAGCAGTTGACCAACTACGAGGGAGACATCGAAGGTTATTCCATTTCACCGGATGGCAAAAAGTTGCTGTTTATTTCACAAGTAAAGACGAAAGAAAGCACTGCCGATAAATATCCGGACCTGCCGAAATCCACAGGTATCATCGTGACCGACCTGATGTACAAACATTGGGATGAATGGGTGACGACAGCTCCACATCCTTTTGTTGCCGACTTTGATGGTAACGGCATTTCCAATATCGTGGATATTCTGAACGGCGAACCGTATGAAAGTCCGATGAAGCCTTGGGGTGGCATTGAGCAACTTGCCTGGAATACGACTTCGGACAAAGTGGCTTACACTTGCCGTAAAAAGACAGGATTGGAATATGCGATTTCCACCAACTCCGATATTTACGTTTATGACCTGAACACCCAAAAAACGGAAAATATCACGGAAGAAAACAAAGGATATGATACCAATCCGCAATACTCTCCGGACGGCAAGTATATCGCCTGGCAGAGTATGGAACGTGACGGCTACGAAGCCGACCTGAACCGTCTGTTTATCATGAACCTGGAAACCGGTGAGAAACGGTTTGTCAGCAAGGCGTTCGAGTCGAATGTGGATGCTTTTGTATGGGGCACAGATGCCAAGACTATCTATTTCACAGGAGTATGGCACGGAGAATCGCAGATTTATGCGCTGGATTTGGCGACTGATTCGGTAAAGGCAATCACTTCAGGCATGTACGATTATGAAGGTGTGGCTCTTTTGGGTGATAAGTTGATTGCCAAACGTCATTCAATGAGCATGGGTGATGAGCTCTACACTGTGGCACTGGATGGCTCTACTACCCAACTGACGCAGGAGAATAAGCAAATCTACGACCAGTTGGAAATGGGTAAAGTGGAAGGTCGCTGGATGAAAACAACAGACGGCAAACAGATGTTGACATGGGTGATCTATCCTCCGCAGTTCGATCCGAACAAGAAATATCCTACTTTGTTGTTCTGCGAGGGAGGTCCGCAAAGTCCGGTAAGCCAGTTCTGGTCTTATCGCTGGAACTTCCAGATTATGGCAGCCAATGATTATATCATTGTTGCTCCCAATCGTCGCGGCTTGCCGGGATTCGGTGTGGAATGGAACGAACAGATCAGCGGTGACTACGGTGGCCAGTGTATGAAAGATTACTTCACTGCTATCGACGAGATAGCGAAAGAGCCGTATGTAGATAAAGACCGTTTGGGATGTGTAGGTGCCAGCTTCGGAGGATTCTCCGTATACTGGTTGGCGGGACATCATGACAAACGATTCAAAGCGTTTATTGCCCACGACGGTATCTTCAATATGGAAATGCAATATCTGGAAACTGAAGAGAAATGGTTTGCCAACTGGGATATGGGAGGTGCATACTGGGAAAAACAAAACCCGGTGGCACAACGTACTTTCGCCAACTCCCCTCACCTCTTCGTAGAAAAATGGGATACTCCGATTCTCTGTATCCATGGAGAAAAAGACTATCGTATTTTGGCTAATCAGGCAATGGCTGCCTTCGATGCTGCCGTGATGCGTGGTGTTCCTGCAGAGCTGCTGATTTATCCGGATGAAAACCATTGGGTATTGAAGCCGCAAAATGGAGTGTTATGGCAACGCACATTCTTCGAATGGCTGGACAAATGGGTAAAGAAAACTCCATCCAAATAGAGTTTCAAAAAACTAGTTACATAGTGAATAAAACATAGCAAACCCAAACACTGCAAACCCAAAGAAGCCCCTGTTCTCAATCTCTTGAGTTCAGGGGCTTCCCCATTGCATTCATAAAAAAAACCGCTAAATCTATTCCGAATATATATTTTCAATTTCTACAATATACATCTTATGAAAACAGCCATGCGCACTATCATACCATTTTTCCAATGATTCCTTATCCAGAAAACATTCCGGTTTGATACTGTCGGCATAGAGTTTCTTACATTCCAGGCTCAGACGGGCTTGCTCGAACAATACATTTCCCTCTTCCGTAAATATAGGTTTCAATCCGGTCTCTTTGACTTTATCTATATTCCGTCCCGACTTGGAGCCACATACTGCATGAATTTTCTTGTTTTCTTCTCCTAAGAAAGATAACGTCAGATAGTCGCTCTTCTCTATAAATTCATATGTATAACGTTCGGGGCGAACAAAAACAAACGCCACGGGCTTATTCCACAACCAACCGATGCCACCCCAGCTTGCTGTCATTGTATTAAACTTCTCTTTTGTACCGGCCGTGACCAGCATCCATTCTTTTCCGATTGCCTCAAAAAAGTTCTCTTTCAAGTCTTTAATTTCCAATTTCTTCATCTCTTTATTCATTCGTTTATAGTTATTTCTTTTTATTCAGTTTTACAATTTCTCCCAAACAAGGGATTTCTACCGGAATCTTTCTTTTCTTCGCTTCCGCCGCAAAAACTTTCGGGGGATCGTGCAAAGGTTCGTCAGACAGGTCAAATGTACCATAATGCATCGGGATAGTAAGCCCGACACACATTTCTTCGGCAGCAGTCAGCGATTCGTAAGGCGAGATATGGTTAGGGCGCATAAACCAACGGGGTTTGTATGCGCCGATTCCCAGCAAAGCATAATCCGGCGCACCGAACAAGTCCGGAATTTCGCGGAAGTGACTCGAATATCCCGTATCACCGCTATAATAGAGTGAGATGCCACCGCCTTGCAGCATAAAGGCACCCCACAATCGTTGTCCGCCGTCACGCACGGAGCGTTTGCTCCAATGCTGTGCCGGAAGGAAGGTTATTTTGAGTCCTTCGTCTTCCATCTGCTGATACCAGCCGGCTTCAATTACCTTCATCTCTGGAAACCAGTTCTGAATTAATTCCCCTGTTCCCAGTCCACAGAAGAGTTTCATTTGCGGATTGTTCTTCAAGAGGCGGGCAATACTTTGTTTATCCAAATGGTCGAAATGGTCGTGGCTGACGAGCAGATAGTCAATCCCTGTAAAGATATCAGGATTAGCGGGAAATTCACTCTGACGCTTTACAAAAGGGATACTTCCGAATACCGGATCGAACATGATTCTTTTACCTGCCAATTGGAGAAAGAAGGAATTATGTCCCAGCCATATCAGGGAATTCCCTACCACAGCGTCCAAGGAGCGAAGATAGCAAACTCTCGGATTCCACTTCACCGTCTTCTTTTCTTTGCGTTGCGGATTGGGCGAGAAACGCCATTTCAACACACTTCCCATCCCCGGACGGAAGCGGTGTTGTCTATTAAAAAAACGTCCGCGAACCATTGGATTTCCCCGCCAATATGGATTAACGGTGACCAGACGTTCGTTTCTCCTAAAACATATACGCTCACCCATTTTTATTTCTTGAATACGTCTTTACAAATTTAATAAAAATTCTCGACCTACGATAAAAAAGAACAAAAAATGTACCCCGGACACACTATCGGGGTACATTTAGTTATAAAAGAATAAATATTATCCTTTTTTTAATAGAATGAGTATTAGTTAAGAGCAGTGTAAGCCATATAAAGGCAGTCGCCAGCCAAGGGCTGAAAGACTAATAATCATAATGGCAGCACCCAATATCCATAGAATCAGCAACGACCATTTCAAGCCTGTCCCCATCGGTGACCAATGGAACAACTGACGAAGAATAGTATAAAGGAAAGCACCCAATGGAATACCAATCAAGGCGACTCCGGCAATTGTACCCAGCAATGTCATCATAGGCGATATGGAAGCTATCGGCGCCCAACTGATGGCAGGCAGCATCTCATAAAGCAAAGCGCCACCACTGACCGCTACCGCAATAGCGGCAAATACCAAAGCCACCAGCACAACAGCAAGGACAAACAGCATAGGACAACAGATAATCACCAAGGCTACTAGAAATATTTTAAAAAGAACGGCTGCGATGGAAACAAACACATCCCCTACCTTCTGAAGAAACGTACGGGGTTTTCCTGAATTCATATAATTATTGACTCCGTCCGCTACGCGTTCGAAACCGTCTGTCACCGTTTTACCAATATTCTCGATTGTGACCGCTTCGCCACGCATACTCAGCTTTTCTGCCGCAGTATGGGCTTCAGGAATAACAATCCACCCAATAATATAAAGTATAATCATCGGACAATAAGGAACAAACACGAAGATTATCATTAGGATACGCACCAAAGTAATATCCCAACCGAAATAGGCTGCCAGTCCTGATGCCACACCACCCAGCAATTTATTGTCCGGATCACGGAACAAACGACGCGGAGCAGCGGTACGCGTATATGACTGACTGGCGGAAGAAGCAGACTGTTCCGTTTTTTTCTGAGAATCCGTATCATCATCGGCAATTCCAAAGTCTTCAGGTTTCCCTACACGAGCTATAATTTCTTCTACATCCGAAACGGTTATGACTTGTTTTCCCTCGGCTATTTTCTCGGCAAACAGTTCGGCAATACGCATTTCAATATCGTTTACGATCTCTTCCGCACCTTCCTGTTTACGAAAGTAATGCTTCAGGTTAGCCAGGTAATTGTCTAGCAGACGGTAGGCATCATCATCTATATGATAGACAGTTCCTCCTAAATTGATGGTCAATGTCTTTTTCATTTTAACTTTTTCTTTTTCGGATTATCTATTGGCAATATGGTTCACTGTTTCGTTCAATTCTTTCCAGGATATTTCAAGTTCTCCCAAAAAGGTTTCTCCACTTTCTGTGAGTTTATAATATTTGCGTGGTGGTCCTTGTGTAGATTCCACCCATTCATAACTTAGCAGGTCATCATTCTTCAGACGTGTCAGCAAGGGATACAAAGTACCCTCTACCACAATCAGTTGAGCCTCTTTCAGCTTCTGAATAATATCTGAAGCATAAGCAGGCTCCTTATGCAGCAAAAGCATGATACAATATTCAAGCATGCCTTTTCTCATCTGGGATTTTACATTGTCTACTTTCATTATTTTCTTCTTTTGTATGGCACAAATATATGTATTACTCCAGTACCTTGCATTACAAAGTACTATAAATTAATAATAATTAAATGATTAGAGAGATTACACCTTATTATAAAAAGAAATAATGGTTATATTTGTGCCCGTTAAACCACAAAAAGAAAATATGTATGTTTAGTATTCGAAAAGCGACGTTTGCCGATTGCGAACTTATCAATAGGATGGCAAAGGAAGTTTTTCCCGCCACTTACAAGGAAATCTTATCTCCCGAACAACTGGATTATATGATGGATTGGATGTATGCGCCTCAGAATATTCTCAAGCAAATGGAAGAAGGGCATGTCTATTTTATCGCTTACAAGGACAGTGGGCCATGCGGATACGTCTCTGTGCAGCAACAGGAAAAAGACGTATTCCATCTTCAGAAAATCTATGTTCTCCCCCGCTTTCAGGGTACGCATTGCGGAAGTTTCTTGTTTAAGGAAGCGGTCAAGTATATCAAGGAAGTGCATCCGGAACCTTGCCTGATGGAACTAAATGTAAATCGCAATAACAAGGCATTACAGTTTTACGAACACATGGGAATGAGAAAGTTGCGGGAAGGTGATTTTCCGATTGGAAACGGATATTATATGAATGATTATATCATGGGACTGGATATTTAATAAAAAAGGCTTGCAGAACACAATCTGCAAGCCTTTTTTATTAAATAATATTACCGGGCAAATACCCGTCTCCATTTATGCCACCTTTTCAAGTTTCTTCATGATAGAGAAGATAAACAGAGCTGATAACAGACAGCAGGCAATCAATACGCTCCATACCATCCACAGTTGCATGCCACCCCACAGATAACCAATAATAGCGACCAAATAGTTACCAATAGCAGTAGCTACAAACCAGCCCCCCATCATCATACCTTTATACTTGGGCGGAGCCACTTTCGAAACGAAAGAAATACCCATCGGAGAAAGCAACAACTCAGCAAAGGTCAACACAAGATAAGTAGAAATCAACCAGTTGGGAGAAACCAGGACATCCGGATTAATACCCGCTGTTTCCACTTCTTTCGGAGTAGGCAAGCCCATAGAACCAACTGCCAGAATCAAGAAACCACACGCAGCAATCACCATACCGATACCGATTTTGCGTGGTGCGGACGGTTCTTTTTTCTTTCTAGCCAAATAACCAAAGACCGCCAAAGATACCGGAGTCAGAGCCACTACAAAGAACGGATTGAACTGCTGGAATATTTGAGGAAGGATTTCTACAGTCGGATTCATAGAAGAATAATTCCAAAACAATACACCCAAAGAAGCCAATACAGCAATACCGCCAATCGCTTTTCCACGGCCGGTTTTTGACTGGAAAAGGGAGAATGCACCATAAACAGCGATAACAAGAAGAACCAGATTCCACACATCGAACCCAATACGGTCAAGCCCTGTCACGGATTGAGTAGTATAATCGCGTGCAAAGAATGTCATTGTCAAACCATTCTGATGGAATGCCATCCAGAAGAAGATAACCACAGAGAAGACAAGCAATAAAGCAACGATACGTTCCTTTGTCTGTGCCGGAGTAAGTTCCGGTTCGTTATTATTATTTACAGCCTTAGCCTGTTTAGAATTATAATCCGCATGTTTAAACATAGGACGGCAGCATACGTAGATTGCCATTGAAATAATCAAAGAAATACAAGCTACGGCAAAACCATAGTTATATGCTTCTGACAGCTTCTCTATATAAGAACTACAGAATGCGGCTGTATCACCGGCAAAACCCTGGGCAGCCTGCAAGCCGCTAAGAGCAACATTTCCTTCGGGAGTAATAGTTCCATCAAGGAATTGATGCGCCAAAGAAGGTATTTGAGCGTTGTAAGTAAATCCTGCACCACCTAAGATATAGTTGGTAACCTTAGTTGCAGCTGTCGGAGCAAATAACGCACCTACATTGATTGCCATATAGAATAAGCTGAAAGCGGTGTCACGCTTTGAACTATATTCCGGAGAATCATAAAGGTTACCCACCATTACCTGCAAATTACCTTTAAATAGTCCGGTTCCGCAAGCAATCAAAAACAGTGAACCAAACATCATCATCTTACCGGTGAGGTCTGCTGCAGTAGGAATCGCTAAAAGCAGATAACCAATAAACATGACAATGATACCTGTCGTCACCATCTTACCATAACCGCACTTGTCAGCCAAAATACCACCAACAAGAGGCATAAAGTAAACTGCTGCCAAGAATGAACCAAAAATTGTAGAAGTTTCTGCTGCCGTGTAACCAAATTTCGCTTGTAAGAAAAGTGTAAAGATAGCAAGCATCGTGTAGTAGCCAAAACGTTCGCCCGTGTTAGCCAAGGCTAAAGCGTATAGCCCTTTCGGTTGTCCTTCAAACATATAAACAAGAATATTAGATTAATAAAATTGATATTTTCTGCAAATATATACTTTTTTTAATTCACTCAAAGAATATGCAGGCATATTTACTCTATAAATAACAGGATTTAGTCCTCAAATAAACGACAAATTTCCGCTCTCGACTCACGAATCAAATCTCCCGGAGCTAATTTTATCTGAAGTCCCCTCACACCTGCGCTTACATAAATATACGGAAATTGCAGGCAAGTCTCATGGATATAAGTAGGAAAATGCTTCTTCATGCCGATAGGAGAACAACCACCCCGGATATATCCGGTAAGTGGTAGAAGTTCTTTCACAGGTATCAAGTCACACTTTTTATTGCCGGAAGCCTTTGCTGCCCATTTCAAGTCAACTTCGTGTTCGCCCGGAATGACGCAAACAAAATATCCGCTTTTATCGCCATGCAAAACGAGCGTTTTGAATACTTGCTCTATGTTCTCACCTAAGTTAGCTGCCACATGGATAGCACTCAAGTCGTTCTCATCTACCTCATAGGGAATCAGTTCATAGGCTATCTTAGCTTTATCTAACAGCCGTGCGGCATTTGTTTTATTGATTTTCATTTTCGTTATATTTATACTTTCTATATCTGACAAATAAAGAATTAGCAGGAGACAAAATCCTCTATGACTTTTATTAAGAATAGTTGACTTTATTAGGGGAACGCTATGCTTCCAATTAGAGCCCCAATTCTTCGCGAAGAAACTTAGGTGTATATCCCTTATGGCTCTTCGCAACCTCTTCCGGTGTTCCGTAACTAAGGAGTTCTCCCCCGCCCTTACCACCCTCAGGGCCCATATCAATAATATAATCCGCCATTTTAATCACATCCAGATTGTGTTCGATGACGACAACCGTATTCCCTTTATCCACAAGCTTATTCAGTACTCCCATCAGTACGCGGATATCTTCAAAATGAAGTCCGGTAGTCGGTTCATCAAGGATGTAAAGGGTCTTGCCTGTATCTCTTTTCGACAGTTCCGTTGCCAGTTTCACACGTTGGCTCTCCCCCCCGGAAAGTGTGGTAGAAGATTGTCCCAACTTGATATATCCCAGTCCGACATCCTGCAATACTTTTATCTTATTCAAGATTTGCGGAACGTTTTCAAAGAATTCTACGGCACGGTTGATAGTCATATCAAGTACATCGGCAATCGATTTTCCTTTGAAACGTACTTCCAGTGTTTCCCGGTTATAACGTTTGCCGTGACAGACTTCACAAGGCACATAGACATCAGGAAGGAAATTCATTTCAATTGTCTTATAACCATTTCCCGTACAAGCTTCACAACGTCCGCCTGAAACATTAAAGGAGAAGCGTCCCGGTTTGTAACCGCGAATCTTAGCCTCCGGAAGACCAACAAACAGATTACGGATATCAGAGAACACACCGGTATAGGTAGCAGGATTGGAGCGTGGCGTACGTCCTAAAGGTGATTGATCGACATTCACTACCTTATCAATGTTTTCCAATCCTTCAATCGAATCGTATTCCAAAGGCTCCTGCAAAGAGCGATAGAACTTCTGCGACAGAATCGGTTGCAGAGTTTCATTAATCAAGGTAGACTTTCCGCTTCCCGACACTCCCGTTACACAAATCAGTTTTCCTAACGGGAATTCGACAGTAACATCCTTCAGGTTATTACCTTTCGCCCCTTTCAACCAGATAGATTTTCCGTTTCCTTCTCTACGCTTGGCAGGAATTTCAATTTTCATCTTCCCGTTCAGGTATTGCGAAGTCATCGTATCCGTCTTCAGCATCTCTTGGGGAGTTCCTGCAAAAACGACCTCTCCACCCAGGCGACCGGCTTTCGGTCCCATATCGATGACATAGTCGGCAGCCAGCATCATATCCTTATCATGTTCCACCACAATCACGGAGTTTCCCATGTCACGGAGTTCTTTCAAAGAGTTGATAAGACGTAAATTATCACGCTGATGCAAACCGATACTCGGCTCGTCGAGAATATAAAGCACATTCACCAATTGAGAACCAATCTGTGTAGCCAAACGGATACGCTGGCTCTCCCCGCCGGAAAGGCTGACAGAACTACGGTTCAACGCCAGATAATCCAAACCGACATCCAGCAGGAACTTCAAACGCGTACGAATCTCTTTCAGAATCTCTACGGAGATTTTCTTCTGTTTGTCGGAAAGGAATTCATCTACCTTCATCAACCAGTCATACAGCTCGTTGATGTCCATGTTTGCCAGTTCATTGATATTCTTGTCATGGATTCGGAAATGCAGAGCTTCCTTATTCAAGCGGGCCCCTTTACATTCGGGACAAACAGTAGTTTTAGCAAATTGTTCCGCCCATTTCTGTGCTGTCGCAGAAGCATCTTTCTCCTGCAACATCTGAATATACTTCACCACTCCTTCATAGGTAACAAAGTAATCGGATGAAGTGCCGATCAGCGAACTCTTGATTTTAATCCGTTCGTCAGAGCCATACAACACTTCATCAATCGCATCGTCGGGCAATTCCTTAACCGGTGTTTTCAACGTTACATCGTACTTCTCAAGCAAAGCACCGATTTGCCAGAAAATCATCGCATTCTTATATTTTCCCAAAGGTGCTATGGCGCCTTCATATATGGAAAGCTCACGCTCGGGAATTACCTTATCCACGTCAATCTGATTGACTACCCCCAATCCTTTACATTTCGGACACGCTCCTTGCGGAGAGTTGAACGAGAAATTATGCGGAGCCGGTTCACGATAAGACAGTCCGGTGACCGGACACATAAGGCGCTTACTATAATGACGGATACTTTCGGATTGGGCATCCAGAATCATCATCAAGCCGTCTCCCTGTCGCATGGTAGTTGCCACACTCTGTTTCAAGCGCCGGTCGTCCTTTTCCGTTACCACTAATTTATCAATAACGACTTCGACGTCATGATTTTTATATCTGTCAAGTTTCATACCATGCGTTATTTCACGCACTTCACCATCCACCCGTACATACAAGTATCCTTTTTTGCGTACCTGCTCAAACAGTTCCCTGTAATGTCCCTTACGACCACGAACCATAGGAGCAAGCAGATATATTTTCTTTCCTTTATAATCTTTCAGGATTAAATCCAGAATCTGTTCCTCGGTATATTTCACCATCTCCTCGCCGGACAAGTACGAATAAGCTACTCCCGCACGGGCATAGAGCAAACGCAGATAATCGTATATCTCAGTCGTTGTCCCTACGGTAGAACGGGGATTTTTATTCGTTGTTTTCTGTTCAATGGAGATAACCGGACTCAAGCCTGTTATTTTATCGACATCCGGACGTTCAAGGTTGCCCAGGAAATTGCGGGCATAGGCTGAAAAAGTTTCGATATAACGACGTTGCCCTTCCGCAAAAATCGTATCGAAGGCTAGAGAAGATTTTCCACTACCACTCAGTCCGGTAATGACCGTCAGACTATTGCGGGGGATTTCGGCATCAATATCCTTCAAGTTGTGCACGCGCGCACCGTACACATTAATATATTCTGTTTCCTGCATATTCATATCCTTCATAAATGCTGCAAAATTAATGTTTCCGCCCGAAATATGCTCCTAAAAAAGCACAATATTATTTTCTTAACTCAAATCTTATGAAGATATAGGGCATTATTCGTACCTTTGTTCCTTGATTTCAAGAACCAATAGTTATAATTTGATGAAACCGATAAACCGAATATTCTTATTTCTGCTTTTTATAAGCGTTTCATACGCCGTCAGCGATGCACAGGAGAACCAATCCTATTTCTTGCATACCATCGAAAAAGGGCAAAGTTTATACTCTATTTCCAAGATGTACAATGTCACGACATCGGATATTGTCCGTTTGAACCCCGGTTGCAACGAGAAAATCTACGCCGGACAAACAATTAAGATTCCCAAAGGAAAAGAAAGCCCCAAAGGAGAAACATTCCATACGATTCAAGCCGGAGAGACTTTATACAAACTTACAACCATGTATAATGTATCCGCAAAAGATATTTGCGAAGCAAATCCCGGTCTGAGTGCCGAGAACTTCCGTATCGGACAGGTTATCCTGATTCCGCAGAAAAAAGAGGAAAAGGCTGTCACTACTCAGACACCCGCCGAACCGAACAGCAATATCCAAGGTCCGGTAGTTCCCAGATGCAAGGATATGCATAAGGTGAAGCGCAAAGAAACGATTTTCAGTGTGAGCCGCGAATACGGAATCAGCGAACAGGAGCTGATTGCCGCCAATCCCGAATTGAAAAAGGGAATGAAAAAGGGACAATTCCTTTGTATCCCCTACCCGGCAGCAACGACCGTGCAGCCTACCCCAAAAGAAGACCCTTATGCTATTCCACCGAGCAACAGCGAGCTTTTCAGTAAGAGCAAAGAGGCTCCTAAAGAGATGTCTACCATTAAAGCAGCATTAATACTGCCTTTCCAGGAAGACAAACGTATGGTAGAATATTACGAAGGTTTCCTGATGGCAGTAGACAGTTTGAAACGTACGGGTACTTCGCTCGACTTATATGTATATGACAGCGGTAAAGAGGTTTCTACCTTAAATACGATTCTTGCCAAGAACGAAATGAAGAATATGGACGTCATTTTCGGTCCGATGCATCAGAATCAAATTAAACCGTTATCCGATTTTGCGGAAAAGAATGATATCCGCCTGGTCATTCCTTTCTCTCAAAAAGGTGAAGAGGTATTCAGCAATCCTTCGGTTTATCAGATCAATACTCCACAATCTTATTTGTATTCGGAAGTTTATGAGCACTTCACCCGTCAATTTCCTAATGCCCACGTTATCTTTATCGAACCGGCAATTGCCGACAAGGAAAAAGCGGAGTTTATTAGCGGTTTGAAGCAAGAATTGAAAAACAAAGGCATTTCAATGCAGACAGTCAGCGAAAATGCGACAAAAGAAACATTGAAAACAACGTTACGCAATGGAAAAGAGAATATCTTTATTCCGACATCAGGCAAAAACATGCTGTTAATTAAGGCGTTGCCACAGTTAACATTGTTAGTAAGAGAGAATCCTGAACAAAATATTCATTTGTTCGGTTATCCTGAATGGCAAACTTACACTAAAGATTATCTGGAGAATTTCTTTGAACTGGATGCATATTTCTATTCTTCGTTCTATACGAATACGTTATTCCCAGCAGCAGTACAATTCACCAATAACTATCACAAATGGTATAGTAAAGACTTGATAAGCAAATGGCCCAACTATGCAATGCTCGGATTTGACACCGGCTTCTTCTTCCTGAAAGGATTGTCACGTTATGGCTCAGAGCTTGAAAACAACCTCGCTAAAATGAATCTGACTCCCATCCAGACCGGATTTAGATTCCAGCGTGTGAACAACTGGGGCGGATTTATCAACAAGAAGGTGTTCTTCATACGTTTCACTAAGAATTTTGAATTGGTAAAACTAGACTTCGAATAATACGAAAATGATAAGGATAAAACCATTTTTGATCGCAACGCTCCTGCTTACAGGTGTTACTCTTCCTGCTATTGCCCAAATCGGGGAAGTACGAAGCAATTTGTCTGTGGGCATCAATGGCGGCGTTAATCTGAATAGTGCTTCTTTCACCCCCACCATCAAACAAAACAGCCTGATGGGGATTACCGGTGGATTGACGGCACGTTATATTTCCGAGAAGTATTTTGCCATGATTTGCGGCGCACAGGTCGAACTGAATGTCTCGCAACGAGGATGGGATCAGTTATTCGAAATACCAGGAGAAAACGGAGAACCTGTAAAGGACCCAAGTCAAATTTATACTCGTAAAATGACTTATATCGATATCCCCTTCCTTGCGCATCTTGCCTTCGGACGAGACAGAGGATTACAATTCTTCATCCATGCAGGTCCTCAAATCGGTTTCTTAATCGGTGAATCCGAGAAAATAGAAGGAGTAGACATGAACAAACTGTCAAATACCCAAAAAGCACTATATGGCGTCAAGATTCAAAACAAATTCGATTACGGAATTGCCGGTGGCGGTGGTGTGGAACTCAGGACAAAGAAGGCCGGCAGCTTCATTGTAGAAGGACGCTACTACTTTGCTCTATCCGATTTTTATAGTACTACGAAGAAAGATTATTTTGCACGTGCGGCTCATGGGACAATTACCATAAAACTCACTTACTTATTTGATTTGAAAAAATAAAGCATCGCTTTAGAGACCCAAAAGGAGGTGTGTCGTAATGCACGATACACCTTCTTTTTTATTCATTACTATACAACTCGGTTCATTTTCTTTAAGCTGC
>NZ_JANJZR010000046.1 GCF_024623065.1 Bacteroides acidifaciens | reverse complement strand
ATGCTACAAACAGGGGCTATTGCGGAGGGACAACGACAAACCTCTGTTTAAAGAGGAGTTCTCGGACAGTCTCCCCCATTTCATCGCTCCATCCGCTGTAAATATATTGATACAGTGCGACGGCTTTCTTCAAATAAGCAGGCTTGTGCGTCAATTGGTAGTAGTCGCAGTAATCCAGTGCAATCCAGATGTTGTCGTCATAATAACGTCCGTGCTGCCCATACTTGGCAGGATACGACTGGTAGCAGGCTGGCAGGCGGCTTTCGTCCCAATACTGCTCCATTCCCGGAAGAATCCGCTTTTCGAGTATCTTTTTGTACTTTTTATTTCCCGTAGCTTTGTATAGCGCCACACAGCCCGACATCATCCCGGAATACGGCCATAGGAAAGACGCTTTCAGCGTTCCGTTCTGTTGCGTACCGCCTGCCAGATAAGTGATTTTCTGGTCGGGATTGACGGGATACGTTTCTGTCAGTAGCCCGTCATTTGTCTGATACAGATTCAAGACATTATATAGAATCGAGTCGGCAATAGAAAGATAGCGGGCATTTCCTGGAGTCTTTCCTACTGCGGAAGTAAGGCAAAATAGCATACAGGCTGCAAAACATATATTTCTCATAGGAGTATCGGAGTTGGGAATTGAAACTTTCAGGTTATTAGTGAAAAGTGTCAGCCGAATGACGGATAGACGGCACACGGCTGACAAATATTATTTCTGTTGCCGCTCGTCAAACTCCAGTTCCACCTTCACGGGAAAATGGTCGGAAGGCGTGCGTGCCTGGTAAGCCTTGATGTCGATTTCTTCCGGACAGTCGTTCGCCTGCTTCTTCTCGCCGTTTCCTACGATGCTGCGGTATGTATCCGTCAGTACGCCGTATCTTTTCACGTGGAAAGACGGCGACACGAACACATGGTCGATACGGCTTTCCGTAAAGCTGTCCGGGTCGAAGTCATTGAACGTACCGTTGATGGCATAGCGGAAATCACACTTCTCGTAAGAGTCGCACAATACCCCTTTGCTCACGAAAGCATCATACGACTGGTGAGTCTGGTCGACATTGAAATCTCCCGTCAGGATAGCCGGAAGGTCTTTGCCTTTGCCGAGTTCCTTCATCTTGTCCTGTACGAGGAATGCGCTTTCCACGCGGGCTTTTTTACCGATATGGTCCATGTGCAGGTTGAAGAAAAGGAATTCGAAACCGGTGTCCTTGCATTTGAAATGTCCCCAACTGCAAATACGCGGCAGTACGGCATCCCAACCTTTGCTAGGCACGTCGGGCGTTTCTGACAACCAGAAATCCCCCTTTTCTATCACGTCAAACTTGTCCGTACGATAGAAAATCGCGGAATGTTCGCCTTTCTCTTTGCCGTCGTCGCGTCCTACACCGATATAATCATAACCGGGCAATGCCTCTTTCATGTCCTTCAGTTGATGGATGAAGCACTCCTGCGTGCCGAAAATGTCGAAATCATGGTATTGCACCATTTGGACAATGACCGGGTAACGTTGTCCCCAACCGTTTCCGTTGACGGAGTCGCTGCCGTTGGCGTTTCTCAGATTGTAGGAGGCAACGGTGATGGAAGTAGGCTGATAGTTACTTTGGCAACCGCAAAAGACTATCGCGACAATAGCAATAAATAAAAGGCTTTTAAGTTTCATGTTTTTATAGTTTGTTTGATAGATAATTCTCAGACTTCAAAAGTACGATATTTTATTCAAATGAAAGAGAGTAGGGAGCATCTTTTTCAGTGGTTCCCCGTTGTTTGTCGGGTACAGGGCTCATCCGGAATTGGATATTCGCACCTCGCGTCAACTGGTCGTGTGTAAGATAATTGCGTGAGTACGGCTTTCCGTTCACTTTCATTTCTTTGATGTAGCAGTAGTCGGGCTGGTTGTTATCCGACTTGATAGTGACTGTTTTCCCGTTCTCCAGATGCAGTTTGGCTGATTTGAAGAGAGGAGAGCCTACGACATACTCGTCGGTTCCCGGACAAACAGTGTAGAAGCCTAAGGCGGAGAATACATACCAGGCAGAAGTCTGACCGTTATCCTCGTCACCGCAATAACCGTCCGGTGCGGCGGTATACAGCTTGTCCATTATTTCGCGTACCCGGTACTGGGTTTTCCAAGGCTCGCCGGAATAGTTGTAAAGATAAACCATGTGCTGAATCGGCTGGTTGCCGTGTGCATATTGTCCCATGTTCATCACCTGCATCTCGCGCATTTCGTGAATCATGCCGCGGCTTTCCATTCCCAGCTTGCCCGGAATTACGAATACGGAATCCATCATGGTATTGAATTCTTTCTTGCCGCCCATCAGGTCGATAAGCCCTTGCGGGTCGTGGAATACACAGAAACTCCAGTGCCAACTGTTACCTTCGCAAAATTCGCCGCTCCAGTCTACCGCGTCGAAGTTGGGGTTGAATACACCTTTATCGTCCTTGCCCACCATCAGTTTGCGTTCCGGGTGATAGACATTCTTGTAGTTCTGTGCGCGCTTTTTATAAATCTCGATTTCGTCGGCCGGTTTACCCAGTTTCTTGCCTAATGCATAGATAGTCCAGTCGTTATAAGCGTATTCGAGGGTGCGGGCTACGTTCTGCCCGATTCCGATGTTGTTGGCTACATAGCCCAGTTGGTTGTAGGACTCATAACCGAGACGGCCGGAAGCAGTCCCGCGGAGATGCGCGTTCGTTCCGTGTTTCAACGCTTCCCAAAGAGTTTCGATGTCATATCCGCGCAAACCTTTGATATAGGCGTCCGCTACAACGGAAGCCGAGTTGTTGCCTACCATGCAGTCGCGGTGTCCCGGTGTCGCCCATTCGGGCAGGAAGCCGCTTTCCTTGTAAGCGTTCACCAGTCCTTCCTGCATCTTCCGGTTCATTGACGGATACATCAGGTTGAGGAAAGGAAACAGACAGCGGAATGTATCCCAGAATCCGGTGTCGGTAAACATATACCCCGGAAGTACTTTGCCGTTGTAAGGGCTGTAATGCATCACTTGTCCCTTCGCGTCTATTTCGTAGAAACTGCGCGGGAAGAGCATCGAACGGTACAGGCAGGAGTAGAACGTGCGCAGGTTGTCGATGTTGTCGTCTTCTATCTCTACCTTGCCCATTTCACGGTTCCATATGTTTCGTCCGCTGCTCACCAGTTGGTCGAAAGTCTTGTTGCCTAGCTCTTTCAGGTTCAGTTCCGCCTGTTCGGGGCTGATAAAAGAAGAGGCGACACGGGCGTGGACGATTTCTCCTTTTTTCGTGGCGAATCCGATGACAGCTCCCGTATGGTTCCCCTTCGCTTCCGTTTCATTAGGGAGAATCCTGTTTTCCGAAACGGTGGAAGTAAACGTAAACGGCTTGTCGAACTGCACTACAAAGTAGTTCTTGAAGTTTTCGGGCACACCGCCGCTGTTCTTTGTCGAATAGCCGATAATCTTGTTCTCTTCGGGAATCACTTTGATGTAAGAACCTTTGTCGAAGGCATCCAGGATGACATAGGAATTCTTCGTTTCGGGATACGTAAAGCGAAACATGGCTGCACGTTCGGTGGGAACGAGTTCGGTAGTCACGTCATGGTCGGCTAGATACACCTTGTAATAATAAGGCTTGGCGACTTCCGCCTTGTGAGAGAACCAACTGGCACGTCGGTCTTGATCGAATACCAGTCCGCCGGTGATAGGCATGATGGCAAACTGCCCGTAGTCGTTCATCCACGGGCTGGGTTGATGTGTTTGTTTGAATCCCCGGATTTTGTCGGCATCATACGTATACGCCCAACCGTCTCCCATTTTACCGGTCTGCGGTGTCCAGAAATTCATTCCCCACGGCAATGCCGTAGCTGGATACGTGTTTCCGGTAGATAGTTCGAACTTGGATTGGGTGCCTACCAGTGTGCTGACATAGTCCACCGGATTCTTAACGGCAGAAGATTGCAGGCTGTACAACACGGCACCTCCAAGAAATAGCAAGTGTTTAAATGAAAAATGTGCTTTCATGAACAAATGAATTTATTGATTTGATAATAATTTCTACGACGAAAATAGGGAGAAAAGGAATGTGCTTCCACGAATAGAAAAGCAAAAATGCCTGATGGCGCTAATGTTAACCATTATGGCGTGGAACTTAACTTATATTCCTGCCAGAAAAAAGCGCGAATTATTTTTTTGTTTACCTTTGCCATACATCAAATCTAAGAATGACACGCCATGAATAGACAACCGTTTTTTATCTTTGTTTTAATCCTTAATCTGTTGATACATACGGCTTCCGCCTATAACCTGAAGCAGATTGCAGATAAGGAATATATGTCTAACAGTTCGATTACATCTCTGTGCCAGGACGAACGCGGGCTGATGTGGATAGGTACTTGCGACGGACTGAATATATACGACGGACAGGAAATCGAAGAGTTTAAAACACGTGACAAGGAAGATTACTTATCCGGTAATCTGATTGACAATATTGTATATACCGGTGACGAAATTTACTGGATTCAAACCTACTACGGACTGAACCGGCTGGACAGGCGAACCAACACGATTACGCACTACAATGAGTTTCAGAAACTCTTCTTTATGAACAAGGATACCAATGGCAATCTGTTTATTATCCAGGACAGCAACTGCATCTATTATTATCATAAGAAAGAGGGGGCTTTCAGGAAAATAAATATTACAGGTATTCCCATCTCGGACATCGTAGACTTTTTTATCGACGGCAACAACCGTATGTGGATAGTGATGAAAGGGTACAACCGTTGTTATGACATACAGCAGGAGTCCGCCTCGGGAGACATCACTTTGCTGCCGCAGAAAACCAGCCTGATTTATCAGACTTCACTGATTTACTGCTTCAATGATGAGCAATCTCTTTATTACATCGACAAGGACTATAACTTCTACGCTTTCCATATCCCGACCAAAAAGAATGAGTTTATCGCCAATCTGGGCAAAGAGATACAGGCACGCGGCAAAATCTCTTCCATTGTTCATTATCACGACAGCTTCTTTGTCGGTTTTCTGATGGACGGCATTCTGTTATTGGAGAAGCAGAAGGGAACGAATACCTATCAGATTCAGCCGTTGCCTGTCAACAGTGGCGTGTTTTGTCTCAAGAAAGACCGTTTTCAGGATATTGTGTGGATAGGTACGGACGGACAAGGGGTTTATCTTTATTCCACCCCTCTCTATTCTATCAAATCAACGGTGCTCAGCAATTACAGCGAGAAGATAGAACGCCCCGTACGTGCCCTTTATCTTGATGAAGACCGTACTTTCTGGGTAGGCACAAAGGGAAACGGCATCTTGAAAATCTATGATTACGAGGTTGATAAGAGCATTTCCGACTGTCGTGCGGAGACGCTGACCACTTCCAACAGTGCATTGGGAAGCAACGCCGTCTATTGTTTTGCCAAAAGTCACCGGAATCTTCTTTGGATAGGCGATGAAGAAGGGCTGAGCTATTATTCGTACAAGGAAAAACGTGTCAGGAATATCCCTATCCGGGTAGCTAACGAAGACTTCAAATATATACACGATATTTACGAAACGGCGGACTCCGAACTATGGCTGGCAAGTGTAGGAATGGGAGTCCTGAAAGCCCGTATTGCCGGAACACCGGATAATCCGGTCATCGTAGATGCCCAGCGTTATGTCATCAACGATGGCGAACTGGGCTCGAACTACTTCTTTACTATCTATGCGGAAGACGAATCCCGTCTGCTCTTTGGCAATAAAGGATATGGGGTGTTCCGCTTCAACAAGACAACGAACGGACTGGAGCCTGTATCTACTCATAAATATGAGAACATGACGCTGAACAATATTCTCGCCATCAGCAAGGACAGCAGTAACAATTATCTTTTCGGCACGAGCTACGGGCTGATAAAATATACCTCGGAGACTTCTTACCAACTTTTTAATGCAAAGAATGGCTTTCTGAACAACACGATTCATGCCATTCTCAAAAACTCATCCGATAACTTCTGGTTAAGTACCAACCTGGGACTAATTAACTTCGATACCCGCCGGAATGTATTCCGTTCGTATGGTTTCGGTGACGGGCTGAAAGTGGTGGAGTTCAGTGACGGAGCCGCTTACCGCGATCCTCGGACGGGTACATTGTTCTTCGGCGGCATCAACGGTTTTGTTGCCATCCGTGCGGACGGTCGTCCCGAACAGCTTTATACACCGCCCGTCTATTTTGATAAATTATCCATCTTTGGCGAACAATATAACTTGGGCGAATTTCTCACCCGGAAAAAGGATACGGAGGTGCTGAACCTGCAGTACAATCAAAACTTCTTTTCTGTCTCCTTTGCTTCGGTGGATTATCTGAATGGTAACAACTGCACCTATTTCTATAAGCTGAAAGGTTTGAGCGACCAATGGGTGAACAACGGTTCGGAGAGCGGAGTGTCTTTTACGAATATGGCTCCCGGCGAATATACGCTGCTGGTGAAATACTATAATAGTGTCTTTGATAAAGAGAGTGATGTCTACTCTTTGGTCATCCGTATCGGCGACCCGTGGTATGCTTCCTGGTGGGCTTATCTGATTTATACCTTGTGCCTGCTTTTGCTGGCTGCCTTGCTGATACGTTCCTTTATCCTGCGCTCCAAACGCAAGAAGCAGGAATTGCTGAACGAAATAGAGAAACGTCATCAAAAGAATGTCTTTGAATCCAAACTCCGCTTCTTTACAAATATCGCTCATGAATTTTGCACGCCGCTGACTTTGATTTACGGCCCTTGCGGACGCATCCTTTCGTCCAACGGACTGAGCAAGTTTGTGGTAGACTACGTACAGATGATTCAGACCAATGCCGAGCGTCTGAATAACCTGATTCATGAACTGATTGAATTCCGCCGTATCGAGACGGGCAACAGGGAAGTGCGTATTGAAACGTTAAATGTATCGTCCATCGTAAAAGGAATAGCCAGAACCTTTGTCGAAATGGCGAAATCGAGAAATATTACTTTCCTGAGCAAGATTCCCGAACAGGTGATGTGGAACTCGGACAAAGGCTTCCTGAATACAATCATTATCAATCTGATTTCGAATGCATTCAAATATACTCCCGATGGGCAAAGCATTAAGATTGAAGTGGATACGGCTGAGGAAGGTGTATTGGTGCTCCGGGTAGCCAATGAAGGAAGTGCCATCAAGGAAAAAGATTTCCAGCATATCTTCAACCGCTATTCTATCCTGGATAACTTTGAAAATCAGGATGAGAAGAACTTCTCCCGTAATGGATTGGGGCTTGCCATCTCCTACAATATGGCGAAGTTGCTGAACGGCACGCTGAAAGTGGAAAATACGCCTGACGGATGGGTGATGTTCACATTGACCTTGCCTGTCATGGAGCCGACTACCGGAGCAACGGCAACAAAGCGGATTACTTCGGAATATATTCCGAAGATAGACACACAGCCTGTTCTGAAACTTCCTCATTATGAGTTTGATAAAATGCGTCCTACCTTGTTGGTGGTTGATGATGAAATAGAAATGCTGTGGTTTATCGGTGAAATCTTCTCCGGTGACTTTAATGTAGTAACCCTGCAGGACCCTGAGCGGGTGGAACAGGTGATGAACGAAGTTTATCCGAATGTGATAATCTGTGATGTCATGATGCCGGGAATCGGTGGCATTGAACTGACCAGGCGGATTAAGGCGGTGAAAGAGACGGCACATATACCTATCATCATAGTTTCCGGACGACATGAGATGGAAGAGCAGATGGCGGCTCTCTCGGCAGGTGCGGAGATGTATATCACGAAACCGTTTAATGCGGAATATCTCCGCATATCGGTGGGGCAGGTGATGGAGCGTAAGGAAGTGCTGAAAAACTATTTCAGTTCGCCCATCAGTTCCTTTGAGAAGTCGGACGGCAAGCTGACACATAAGGAATCGAAGAAATTCCTCCAGTCTGTCTTGAAGATTATCAATGATAATATAACGAATAAGGAACTGACCCCGCGTTATATCGCCGACCGGCTGGCAATCAGCCCGCGTAGCCTTTACCGGAAAATGGAAGAAATCGGTGAAGATAGTCCGACGGATCTGATAAAGGAATGTCGTTTGCATATCGCCAAGGATTTGCTGCTGACGACTAAAAAGACTATTGATGAAATAGTATTCGATTCAGGGTTCTCCAATAAGGTAACTTTCTTCAAAGTGTTCCGTGAAAAGTACGAGTGCACGCCAAAAGAATTTCGGATGAAACATTTGGAAGAGGTTCGGCAATAGGCTGTAGTGGGGGATTTTCCGAGAAAAAGAAGAAGTAAATATCCGTGTTAATATGGTAAGTATCCGTGCCAAAAAGTAAAAAAAGTAGAGTTTGATTTCTTTTGGTAGAGTTTAGTGATTTTATCTTTGCTTCATCGAAAATTTAAGTAGATAAAATCGAAAGTATTAATTTATTAATCTTTAATCTAATGAAAAGGAAACTTAGTTTTTTATTCCTGTCAGCATTGGCCCTTCCATTTTTTATGGTTTCGTGCAGTGATGATAAAGAAGAACAGGAGGTGAAGCCGGCAACTGACTTGGTGGTCGATAATAATTCGGTGACATTACTGCAAGGAGACGAAATTACGGTAGGTATTACTTCCGGTAATGGAGATTATTATGTGAAACCATTTGATGAAAGTATAGCGACAGCTACGGTCAGTGGTAATAAAGTAACAATTAAAGCTACGGAGAATAGCCGGCTTGAAGAAAATAACCGCATCGAAACAACTGTATTAGTAGTAGACGGACGCAAGAAAGTGGCTAGGATTCAGGTTCAGGTAGCCAAACTTTGGGACTTGACGGCAGATGTACCGGAAGAAGGCTTCGATTTGTTTATCGGTGAAAAAAGAATGGTGAAAATCCTGACTGGTAATGGTAATTATGAGATTTCCATTCCCGAAGGTGCCGACAAGTATATCGAAGTGGGCGAACTCTCCGGTCAGGTATTCCCCGTAACTGCCAAATTTGAAACAGGAGCAGAACCTGTCGAAATTACGATTACTGATAAAAAAGGTAAGACGGTAGTTATTCCTGTGGTAGTAAATATCGTTGACTTGACGCTGAAAGCCAACGAAGCGGTTTTTGCGGAGCCGGATGCCGAGTCTCAGTATATCGAGATTGAAAAAGGGAATGGTGGATATAGCTTTACTTATCAGGTGGGAGACGGCGAACCGACTACGGAGGCTACCGTTGTAGAAGCTACCGAGAAAGAGAATCTGATTACGCTGAAGCCGAAAGCAAGAGGGGATGTAAAGGTGATTGTGACCGATCAGAAAGGTTCGTCAAAAGAAATTGCAGTAAAGGTAAATCCGTATGAAATCAAGTTGGAAGATAATGCGACTTCATTAACTATCAACGGATTTGATAATTCAAAAGAGATTGCAATTTCCCGTGGTAACGGTGAATATCAGTTAGCGCCATTGACGGATGATAATAGGAAGTACTTGAAATCAGCGGAAATAGATGAAAACGGTCATCTGAAAATTGAAGCTAACTGGCTGGGAACTACTACGCTTATAATTACGGATGCTGCCGGGAAGAAGTTGGACTTACCGGTTACTGTCATGCCGATGGCAACCTTCCTCGACTCTGACCGTTGCTTTAAGATTGACATCAAGAAATTTGTAGAAGGTAACCAGGCTTTGGATAATATGCAACAACTTACTTTTGAGATGGTATTTTATCCGACATACTCACGTGCTTTGCAGTCGTTTATCGGGTTGGAAGGTGTTTTCCTGCTTCGTTGCGAATCCAATGGGGATACTGATTTGCGCTTTGAAATAGCTACCAAAATCCATAAAGATCCCAATAACTTGAATGGGGATAAATACAATGACCCCCGTTTCCGCAGTCAGCAGAAAATGGGCAATGACCGTCAGGGAAACGGGAAATGGTATCATATTGCTATTGTGTTTGATGGAACACAGGGCAGTACAAAGGAGGCTTACAAGATGTATATCAATGGTGTGCGTGAAACGCTGACTCCTGCAAGCAGTGATTATGAAGATGTACGGCCCGATCCGTATTTGGTTCTTTCTTCCGTATCCGGTGATAACGCCTTGATGATTGGACGTTCGGGTAATAGTGAATTCCGTTTGGGATATTGTGCCGTTGCTCAGGCGCGTATGTGGAAAGTTGCCCGTACTGCAGAGCAGATAAAAGAGGATATGTGTAGATACTACTCTCAGGAAGAAGCTAAGGCGAATACTGATTTATTGGGTTATTGGATACCGTCTAATGGTGTTGGTGATATCAGTGTTTTCAAGAACTATGGTTCTGCAGGCGACGGATTGGATGCAGTGGTTTATAACAACGGTAAGAGTATAAGTCCTGTCACTTTCCCTGACCGCTACAAACGAGTGGAATGTCCTCATTCATACTAAAAACAAGGAATACAATAATATGAGAAACAATATGATTACAAAGAACCTAATCAAATTTGCCCTGCTGTTTTTTCTTATCGGAGTGACGGCTTGTGACAATGAACTGAATCCGGGATTCGACCCGGACGATTATGAAGCGATTGTTCCGCCTGAACCAGTACGTACGATGGACGCTATGGCTAGCGGTGAACGAGTGGTGCTTTCGGGAGCTTCACTGACGGACATCATCCTGAAATGGACGCCTACTGAGAAACACGGTAATACAGTATATCGTTACGAAGTGCTGATTGATACGATTGGCGGGGATTTTACGGAGCCGGTAGAAACTATCTTTTCCGACAATAACGGCTTGGAACCTCAGCTTACTTTGACGCATTATCAAGCAAATACGATTGGCAAACTTGCCAAGTTCCGTTGCAACACAAACGGAACACTACGTTGGAAAGTACGTGCCTACTGTGGATTGGATCAGGCAATCAGTAGCCTGGAAGGTTATTTCGTAATATTTATGATGGACGGCATTGACGATGTGCCTTCGGAGAATGAACCGGTTTATATCACAGGTATCGGTACGGAAGATGACGGGGACGAAGCGGAAGCGTTGCAGATGCTCCGGCAGAACGAAGGAATTTATCAGACTTTCGTTCAGTTGAAAGCAGACCAGCCGTTTATCTTTATGTCAACGGTAGAGGGACGCAGATGCTATTACTATGTAGACGACAATGGCTTGTTGCGCGAACGCAATGACGGTGAAGAGTATACGGTGACCGTTCCGAAGTCCGGCATTTACCGTATTACTATCAATATGGGTGAACAAACCATCAGTTATGATGAAATAGGAGCAGTCTATCTCTATAACCATTCGGGCGGATACCGGCAGAACTTCGACTACTTGGGATATGGCAAGTGGGGCGTGAAGAATTATACTGCACGGAAACAGACAGAAAGTTGGGCAGGAAGCGGTGAAACCCGTCATAGCTTTAAGATGGAAATCAACGGGACGACTTATCGTTGGGGACATAAGGAGAAAGATAAGAGTCAGCCCAACTTGGCTACCGATGCCGGCTATTACAACTTGTATCAATTGGCGTTGGGTACCGATCCTTGGGATTACAGTTTCCGTTATTGTGACGAACTGCTTCAGTGGGGCGCAATACAGGGAAATGTGTATTATGCAACGGTAAAAACAGATGTTACCCTTTATTTCAATGCTGAATTTGGAGTCTATACTCATCGTTGGGTGGCTTCGGAAACCAATGAAGATTAAAACTGAATAATAATATGAAGAACTATATAGTATCATTTTCAAAAAAGGCTTTGCTCTTGGGCGGTGTTACGTTAACCATGTTCGCTGCTTGCGACGACGGCGAATTGAGTGACATCTACAAAGGGAATTCATCCGGCGAATATGTGTCGGATGTAAACTGGACGGATGCTGCCAATACAAGTACAGAAACTTACATCAAATATTTCTTTGAGAATGCTGGCGGACGGGATACTTTCTGCGGAAGCATTTATTGGGAAAAACCGAATACACCGGAAACCGGAGAACCTACAAGTACAGGGGGCAGCGGCGGATGGTCGCAGGGACATGCGCTGGATATAGTCATCGACGCTTATATCCGTCATGCAGACAATCCTGCTTATCAGGCCGATTTGTATGAGAACATAATGAAACCGTTCCTTCCGGCTTTTGACGACTGGAATGAGCATTGCGGTTATGGTGGCAAGGACTTCTGGAATAACTTCTATGATGATATGGAGTGGATGGCATTGGCTTGCCTGCGGGTGTACGAGCTGACGGGCGACGAAGACTATTACAGTGCCTTGATGAAAATGTGGGATCATATCAAGGAAGCCAAGAATGACTATAAAGGAGTAGGCGGCATGGCATGGAAAACGGATGCGCCGGCTTCACGTATGGCTTGTTCAAATGGCCCCGGTTGTCTTTTGGCTATGAAACTGTACAAGCTGACTGTCAAAGAAGCGAAAGAGGGATGGGAGGATAAGGCGGCTTATTATCTCAACTTTGCCAAAGAGGTGTACAACTGGATGACTGCTTATCTGTGTGACACGTCGACCGGACAGGTATATGATAACTTGGGAATCAAGGATGACGGCACTCCGGGTGACCCGGATAAAGTGGCTCTGTCTTACAATCAGGGAACATTCATGGCATCTGCTCTGGCACTCTACAATGCCACCGGTGAGGAGGAATATCTCCGTAACGCTGTTGCTTTCGGTTCTTATCAGGTGAATAAGAAAATGGATTCCAATTATCCGGTATTCAGCGGGGAGGGTAATTCCGGTGATAATCTTTTGTTCCGGGGAATCTTTGTCCGTTATTTCCTGGATATGGTGAAACAACCTGTCAGCAGTGTTTATCCGGAAAAGACCAGGAATAAGTTTATTGCCGCATTACGGAGTTGTTCCGATGTACTTTGGACACTGGCACATCCGGAAGGATATTATGTATGGGAATACGATTGGGCGAAAGCTCCGAAGTTCGGCAATCGCGATAACAGGGAAGACCGCCTGACGATTTCTTTGAACGCAGAGGTTCCCGGAGCGACAATGATCGAGATTCGTGCCCGTTATGAGGACTGGGTACAGGGCAAGGCTTCCGAAGAGGCCAACTGGGTTGGCCCGGAATTTGGGAAGAAAGCAGGGGAATAAGATTGATTCATTACACATAGAAAATCGAAAATAAAAATGATACATATAAAAAGAAATATTTGTCTGATGGCTGTTTCTTGCGCTTTGCTGGCAGGTATCCCTGTACAAAGTATGGCGCAGACAGGCAGAGCCGCAAGGACACAGGCTTCGCAAAACAATAAGATAACGATATCGGGTACGGTATTGGATAAGACGACAAATGACCCGTTGATTGGTGTGTCTGTTGTGGTAAAAGGAGTAGCCAATGCGGGAACGATTACGGATATGGATGGTAAGTTTACGTTGAAGTTGCCATACGCGGAAGCTCCGCTGGTATTTTCTTACTTGGGTTATCAGCCGCAGGAAATTGTTCCCGGTGCCAAGAAAGACTTGACGGTCTTATTACAGGAAGATACGAAAGCCTTGCAGGAAGTTGTGGTGGTAGGTTACACCAAGCAACGCAAGGAAACGATGGTCGGCTCGGTAGCTACCATTACAACGAAAGACTTGACGCAAAGTCCGACCGCCAATATCAACAATGCACTTGCCGGACGTCTGCCGGGATTGGTTGTGAACCAATATGCGGGTGGTGAGCCGGGTGTTGACCAAAGTGAATTGTTCATCCGTGGTAAAGCTACTTACGGCAATCAGAGTGCTATTGTCATTGTTGACGGAATCGAACGCGACATGAGTTATCTGGCACCGGACGAGATTGAAACATTCACTATTCTGAAGGATGCTTCCGCGACTGCCGCTTACGGTATCCGTGGCGCGAACGGTGTAATCGTGATCACAACCAAACGTGGTAAGGCCGCCGAGAAAGCAACTGTAAACCTGAAAGCCTCTGTCGGTATCAACCAACCTATCGGATTCCCCGAATATTTGGGCTCTGCCGATTATGCTACCTTATATAATGAAGCGCGACTGAATGACGCCAAGATGACAGGCGCAGACATTAGCAGCCTGAATCTTTTCTCTCAACAGGCTATCGACAACTTCCGCCGTGCAAAAGGCGACAACTCCGACGGGCTGGGGTATGACTGGGATTATTATGATTTCGCCTTCAAACCGGGTATGCAGGAAGATGTCAGCCTTTCTATCCGTGGAGGTACGGACAAGGTGCGTTACTATGTGCTGGCTAATTATTTTTCACAGGGCGGTAACTACAAATATTCGAATGCCGGTGAATATAATTCGCAGACCAGATTTACCCGTTACAACTTCCGTTCGAATATTGACATTAATATTAACCGCTATCTGAGTACACGTCTCGACCTGGGTGCCCGTATTACCGACCGTAATGCACCGGGTACTACTGCCGGGCGACTGATGACTATCTGTGCTACGCAACCGCCGTATCTGCCTATCTTGGTAGAGGAGAACTCGCATCCGCAGAATGAAGAATATATTCAGCAGAACTCCCGGGGCATGCTGTATGGTGACAACATCTATCGCTATAATATATTAGGTGAGCTGAGCCGTACCGGTTATCTGAATGAGAAGAATACCTATCTGAACGGTAGCTTTGCCATGAACCTGGATATGGGATTCCTGACAAAAGGGCTGAAAGCGGAAGTGATGTTTTCTTATGATGCTTCCGAAGGACGCTGGATCAACCGCAAGCTGGATACTTATAAGGACGGATACCGTGAATATCCGAAATATGCGACGTTTATGCCGATTGAAGGTTCGGATGCCTATATGGCGGGCGGACATTATACCGGTGCTTACAAGACAGGTAATAAATACGACATCGACCAGACTATCGGCAACGGATTCAGCCATAATGCTTCCGACGGACGAACGTATATACAGGCACGTGTGGACTACAACCGTTTGTTCAACGACCGTCACGAACTGACAGCGATGTTGCTGGCAAACCGTGGCAACCGTACTGTTAATAATGAACTGGCTTATCATAGCCAGGGTATCACCGGACGTTTTGCCTATTATTATAATCAGAAGTACCTGATGGAGTTCAACTTCGGTTACAATGGTTCCGAGAACTTCGCTCCGGGCAAACGTTACGGATTTTTCCCCGCAGGTTCTATCGGCTGGGTGATTTCGGAAGAGTCTTTTATGAAGAAGGCTTCCTGGATCGACTTCTTGAAGGTAAGGGCTTCTTATGGTTTGGTAGGTAGTGACAACGTGAGCAGCCGTTTCCCTTATTTAGCTTTCTACGGTAGTGGTAGCAGCTATGATTTCGGCAATAATTTCGGAACGAACGTGGGTGGTACTTCCGAAGGAAACCTGGCAAATGAAAGCCTGACTTGGGAGAAAGCCCGCAAGTTGAATGTAGGTATTGACTTTACTACCTTGAACCAGCGTTTGGCATTGACTGTCGATGCTTTCTATGAATATCGGTTCGATATTATTACGGATATGAATAGTGACGGTATCATGGGATATCCGGACATTGTAGGTAAGGATGCGGCTTTACAGAATTTGGGTGAGGTCAGCAACCGTGGTGTGGACATCGAATTGAGCTGGAACGACAAGATAGGAAAGAATTTCCGTTATTATATTCGTCCGAATCTGACCTTCTCCCGCAACCGCCTGGAATATAAGGCGGAAGTAGCCCGTAAGAACTCTTGGCGTAAAGAAACGGGCAAGCGCCTGTATGAGAACTTTGTCTATGTATTCGACCACTTTGTGGCCGATCAGGAAGAGGCCGACCGCTTGAATAAAATCGGTTATCAGCCATGGGGGCAGTTAATTCCGGGAGATGTCGTTTACAAGGATTTGGATCGCAATGGGGTGATTGACGATGAAGACCGTACGGCTATGGGAAATCCGCGTAGCCCGGAGCTTATGTTCGGTATTCCTTTCGGATTCCAGTATAAGAATTTCGACTTTAGTGTATTGTTGCAGGGAGCCACCAAAACATCTATCCTGTTGAATGGGGCTGCTGTATTTGACTTCCCGCAGTTCGAGCAAGATAAGATCGGGCGTGTGAAGAAGATGCATCTCGACCGTTGGACACCGGAAACGGCTGCTACGGCAAAATATCCGGCTTTGCACTACGGAACGCATGATAACAATAAGAATGGAAACAGCAGCTTGTTCCTGTATGACGCTTCCTACCTTCGTCTGAAGAATGTGGAAATCGGTTATAATGTATCGCCTAACTGGTTGCGTAAGTTCCATGTACAGCAGGCACGTATCTATGTGCAGGGCTTGAATCTGTTGACTTTTGATAAACTGGGTGATGTGGACATCGACCCGGAAACGAAGTCCGGTGACGGTGCTTCCTGGTATCCGATTCAAAAGGTATTCAACTTCGGTATTGATATTACATTCTAAAAACAGTATAGAAACATGAAACAGTTATATAGATTTTCAGCAATCGCTTTATCGCTTCTGACGTTGTCTTTCGCTTCGTGCAATGATTACCTCGACCGGGATGATGATGATAACATTACGGAAGCGGATGTGTTTGCCCGTTATGAGAAAGTAAACGGACTGGTATCGGATGTGTATGCCAAGGCGAAGAAAGCCGACCGTCCGCTGGTGTTTTTCGAGCACTTCAGTAACAGTGCCATTACGGACGAATGTGAAGGTACTAACGTAGAAGGGAATATTACGAATAACTTCAATAACGGTGCCTGGAACCCGAACTCCTTGCCGGGTAGCTGCGGTCAGTACTGGGAAAGTTTGTATGAAGGAATCCGTAAGGCGAACTTGATTATAGAAAATGTGGCGAAGTATAATACGCCCGATAATCCTCAACAGGACGGTGACTTGCGTAACCGTATCGGAGAAATGTATTTCATGCGCGGTTATTTCCATATGTTGCTGTTGCGTATGTACGGAGAAGCTCCGTATATTGACTATGTAGTTCATGCCGGAGATAATATGGATTTCAAGAAGGAGTCTGTTCATACGATGGTGGAAAAAATTGTTGCGGATGCACAGACTGCGTATGGTATGGTGCCCAATAAATACGTGAAGACCTCTGAAAACTTCGGGCGTGTGGATAAGGGTGCTTGCTTGGGACTGATTTCCTTTGTCCGCTGGATAGTGGCGACTCCGCTGTGGAATGGGGCTTCCCAATATGGATACAACTTGCGTCGTGTGTTCGAGAATGAATATACGTATGACATCAACCGGTGGAGAAGGGCGAAGGAAGCGGCTAAGGCTGTACTGGATTTTGAAGTTGGTGGTACAAAGCGTTATTCTCTTTATATGAAACATGACGCAAATGATTTCAAAGACCCGGCGGACGGCAACTTGAATGATAGCCGTGTGTATGCCCGCCTGTGGGATATGTTCTATGATATGGATGCGTTTGCCAACGAGTATGTGTTCTTTATGACGAAGAGCAAGGACCAGGCCTGGCAGGGAGATATTTATCCGCCCAGCCGCGAGGGAAGTTCCCGTCAGCAGCCTGTACAGGAACAGGTGGACGAGTATGAATATATCGTAGGTGATTACGGTTATCCTGTATATTCGGCGGAAGCGCGCAAAGGCGGTTATGATGATGCGAATCCGTATGTGAAGGGAACTCGTGACCCACGTTTCTATCGGGATATTATCTATCACGGTGCTCCTTACCGCAACAATAAGAATGAATCGAAAACACTGAATACTGCCAGCGGTTCTGATAAGATAGGAGCAACTAATGCGACGACTACCGGATATTACTTGCGCAAATTCCAGCAGGAGTCCTGGAACAAATCCGGTAACTTCAGCATCAATGCGCCTGCTATCTGGCGTCTGCCTGAATTTATCTATATCTATGCGGAGGCTTGCAATGAGCTGGGAGAGGATTTGGATGAGGCTTATAAATTGGTAAATACCGTCCGCGAACGTTCGTTCATGAAACCGATGCCACCGGAAGTTAAGTCCAATCAGCAGTTGATGCGTGAATATATTCAGCGCGAACGTCGTGTGGAGCTCTTCTATGAAGGCAAACGTCCCTGGACTTGCCGTTTGTATCTGGAACCGACGAGCAAAGAAGAATTGGCTAAAGAGAGTCTTTGGAAATCCAGCGGCAGCGACAACTCAAAACGTACGCAGAAATACTGGGCGGCAAACAACGGAGCGTTGCCCCGTTGCCAAAGGATGATTAACGGAATGCGTCCGGTGCAGGATGAGAATGGTGCTATTACTGTAGACGGTGTAAAATATAGAATGGAACGTTTCTGTGTGGAAGAACGTACGTTCTCCATTCAGCATTATCTGTTCCCGATTCGGCAGAGCGAATTGCAGAAGACACCGTCTATTGAGCAGAATCCGGGATGGTAAACCGATAGGAATGTATAACTTTAAAAAGAAAATCAGATGAAACGAATCTATACATATATGTGTCTGTTGCTTTTATCGGTATTGTCGTTTGCCGTTGCCGGTTGTGACGATGATGACGATGACGATATTGCCAAGGACCTGATAGAATTGATAGTGAATAAACCGGTGATACGTATCGGGCAGAATGAAGAGACCAAAGTGAATATAGTGGTTGGAAACGGAAATTACTCAGTGAGGAGTTTCAATACTGCTATCGCAACGGCTACGGTTTCCGGTGAGGTGGTTACGGTGAGAAGCGGCTCGCAGAATGGAGCCACTACGGTGGAAGTGATGGATGGTGAAGGAGTGATTGCCAATATTTCGGTCAATGTAGGGGTCTTTGAACTGGAAGTGAATGAATCTCAAGTTACGTTGGAAGTGGGGGACGAAAAACAGTTGATTGTCAGCATGGGAAACTTCTCCAGTAATGATGAATTGTCTTATACGGTGGGTGATGAAACGATTGTCGGCATGGTCAATACTGATGTGTTCCGTCCTTTCTATACATTGACGGGGTTGAAGAGCGGACATACCACGGTGACTTTCACTGACCATAAGGGAAAGCAGGCTACGATTCAAGTAACAGTGAATCCTATCTCTATTGATGTATCCAACCTGACTCCGAGAGTCGGTGTGAACAACAAGGTGATGATTACTGTAGAAAAAGGAAACGGAGGTTATAGTCTTACAGCGGAAGATGATGAGATAGTCGGTGTTCAGCAGGTGGATGATACCCGTTTCAATCTGATTGGTAAGAAGGCAGGTGTCACCACAGTGGTTGTCAAAGACCAGGCAGACCAGGAATTATCTTTGACTGTAACAGTGGTACTGGCAGATAGAGTGGCGAACTTGGGTAGCAGCAATTATTTCCATGTACCGTTTACGTATAATGGGGTGGCGGACGAATCGCTGAAGAGTGTGAGCACAATCACGTTTGAGGCTCGTTTCAATATTGAGTCGTTGAATGGAAGCGGTGATGCGCAGATTAATACGGTGATGGGAATCGAGAAAAACTTCTTATTGCGTGTGGATGTTCATAAGAACGATAGTGATACGGAATCACGTTATCTTCAGTTGGCAGCAGACGATAAAGGTAAAATCCGATATGAAGGCTCCACTAAGATAGAGACTAATAAGTGGTATGATGTTGCCGTGGTTCTGGATGATAGCAAGAGTGGCAGTGACCGGATTGCCTTGTATGTGAATGGTGTGAAGGAAACGCTCCAATATACAAGTGGCACACCGGATGATTTGAAGAATATTAACCTGACTTCCAACTTCTACATCGGTCAGTCTGACAGCAAACGCCGCTTGAATGGTGCTATCAGTTACGCCCGTATCTGGACGAAAGCATTGACGGAACAGCAGATTGCAGACCAAAGTGGCAAGATACTGAATGAGGAAGCGGAAGGAATGATTGCCAACTGGTTGTTCAATAATGGAAACGGAAATATTAAAACATTTGTTTCTTTAGCGGACAAGAGCTTTGAAGCTGAAGCGGCAAGTGTGGTTTCTACGTGGAAAGCCGACCCGATATTGACAGTGGAATAAGAAACGAATAGAAAGAACAAAAAAGCCATCCCCGGAATAGACGAAGTAGGGATGGCTTTTTTTGTAGTGTGCTTACTATTGTTCGGCAGACTATGTCCTGCTTGTTGTTGGCAAGGTTATTCCTTGACAGGCTCAGCCGGTTTGTCTTTGGATGCAGTGTCTTTCACTACTGTATCATTGACAAAAGCGGTTGGTGCACTCAGTTCCGTTTTCACAGGTTCGTCTTTGGTTACAGTATCTTTCACTACTGTATCATTAACGATAAGTGCGGCATTAACTCTTGCTTGGGCTGTCACAGCTTCTGCGGAGTTCTGAGCCTTAACAAGGAATGAACCACCACAAACAAACATAAACATTGCTACTACTAATACTAATTTCTTCATAATCGTTTGCTTTAATGATAATTAGACATATGTTTTCAATTCTCTTTGGAGTTAAGGAATCGGTTATTGCTTTTACATTAACTCTTAATAAAGATCAAAGTACGTGCCAAAGGAAATAAGGAGTTTGTAAAGTGTTGATAAATAATAAAATAATGAAGAAATAGGATGATGAGTGTATGTGGAAAGCAATGGGGAATGTGTGGAAAGTGTGGCGGGGAGTGTGGATTTATTCCACACTCCCCGCCACACCGGTACGATTCCGAAACAAATTCACCGTTATCGCTCATAAAGATGATAATAGTGTTGTCGGCTTCTTCATTCTTCTCGAATATATGATTGCCTTCATTCAATAGGTGTGTTTCAGTCAAAACAGTGTGGGAATGAAACAAACTCAAATGTTTGATAATGGTGAACTTATTCTTGTGAGTTTGGTATCCCCGGCGTTCCTCCTGTCAGTGCTTTGGAAGAATTCCAGTTTTTTTTGATTGAAGAAAGTAATTCCGGTGAAGCCTTTTCGAGAGATATGCCTTGATGTCTTTTATCACCCGAACTGTGCATGGATTCATAGTAGCTGCATTTGTCGATAAGCCGTGACTTTTCCTCGTTAGTCATTATGGCCAGATGACTGTCTTCATTAGTCAGTTTGGGGAAGTTGGATATTTCTATGATTGTTTCTTCGTTAGCTTTGTGCTTTCTGATAAGGGTAGCGGCTGATTTCGTAAGGCATATATAACCGTAAGGGGGAACGCTTATTTCCAGATTGCCGTCCGTCTGTTGCAGGATAACAGTAGACTTGGTGGTTGTGGTGTTCGCCCCTGCATCTACATATCTCATAAGCTTTAATGACGGGACAGAGACGGCAGAACCGGACGGGTTATAGAGTTCTATATATTCTGCCCCGTCTGTTGCATTATCATACATTACTTCGTTGAACAATAAAATCCCTTTTACTTCTGCCGGATAATCAGGCGGAACGGGGACAGGGTCTACGGGGGTATCCGGTGTTCCGTCGGGTTTTGTCGTTGTTTCCACATCGTTCGATAACTGCACATGATGAAATGTGAATCCTTGGCTGCGAGTTTTTGTATAGACACAATATATACCTGAGCAGGCAGAGCTTTGTATATCGGTGTCTTTTACCTGCTTCTCTTTGGTGTACTCATTTTCTGATTCCAATCGTGTCCAGAAAGTCCAGTAACCGTTGTTGTCACATTCTGTTTTTATGTATAGTTTCGGTGAATTATCTCCTTTCATCAATTCTCTTCCCGAAGCTAATAGTTTCCGTTGCTCACCATTCTGACGGTAAAGTGCTACATTGTCTTTGGCTCCACCTATTTGTACATAATAACCGTTCAAATTGCCGGACAGTATATTGGAAGAGGATGCTAAATAAAACCGTGCGTAATTATTAGCAGATGGATTGAAGGTGAGATGAACTCCAAATTCCCAACGGGTATTTCTTACGGTAGTGGACGGGAAGGTAATAAATGCAGTTCCACCGTCTTCTTGTGGAGCATCCAGACGCACTCCTTCTTTGGCATTGATAGTGAATTTATCCGTTTCTCCTTCCCAGGGGAGTTCTGCGGTGGCATTATCTTCCTCTTCTAGATAGGTTTCCTTTTCTTCGTCATCGGCAGGGAGTGAACAACTATAAATCAGAGTCATGAAAAGACTTGAGAGGAGAAGTGCTTTGTAAATTCTCATACGTTTTTTAATTTGAGTTTTTTCGTTTTACCGTATTTGTTTGTGTATAATGCAGAAGCAATTGCGGTTTTAATAGTTGAATGAGTTGACAAAGGTAGACTTTTTTGTTGGAAAAAGACCATATTTATTGAAGAAATAATTGTAAATCCTTTTGTTTTTTTGTAAATGCGTGGAAAGGAAACAGTGAGGGGTTATCAAAAGTCATATCTGATTTATTGACTTTTGATAACCCCTCACTGATGTTACATTCAATATTGAGACATTATTCGAAGCGTGGCATTACATATTTATCAGTGTAAGATGTGAACGTAATACCTGGCATGGAATGAACGTTCGATTTGTTCTCCAACTTCTTTATCAACGAATAATCGTTGGCATCCAATGCGTAATAATTGTCTGAAGCCGGAGTTGTCACGCGGACTGTCCAGTCGAACATATTACCGATGATGGTGAGCGCATCTGTTTTTGGATCAAATGCCGGAATCCCAGTTTTTACGATTTCATATGTCCGGTTCTGCAACACATAGAAAGCGTTGTTGACATCAGTCATAAAAGCAAGTGTCTTTTTGTTTCTGAACTCGGTCAGATACAGATGTTCTAATGTCAGGCCTTCAGGCAAGGTGATGGCACGGACATACGGGCGTCCTTTCACCTGTTTCAGATGAAACAGACGACGGTCTGTGTCCAACAGAAGATAACCTTCGTCATACTCCTTTTTTACCGTCGGATTTCCTACGATCTCCGTTGCCGGAAAACGAAAATCCTTCTTAGTCATAGCTTCGGTAAACTGAAGGCTTTTATCTTCCTTCACGCTGTTGGTAGCCATGTCGATAAATTCGATCCTTTTGGAGGTGATACGGAATACGTCATCCGGCATTTTCAGGTCTACACGTCCTGACATAGATTCCATCAGCGGGTAAAGTCTGATAGAAGGCGTGTTTATATCCGAAGGTACACTACGGAAGTTGAAGTTTTCCGTCTGCACCATTTTGGGAGTCACTGCGATTCCTTGAATGGTATCCGGAAAACGCTCATCAGACATCAACTGGCGGAAATAAAACATAGGCAGGATGCTGTCGAAAGCAGCTTCCGAATAAATGTTTCCTGCAAGGTCACGGCGCACGGTTCCTTTCCCTTCTTCTTGTCCCATCTGGGCGAAATCGCCAATTACGAAACTATACAGGGTAAAGGGAGTCTTTTCCGGCTTTACGATAAAGAAATTGTAACACCAAGGCAACTGCCAAAGCAGCAGAAAAGCGATGGTTACATATAATAGTATGGTACTGAAACGTCTCATTTCTCAATCTTTTAATATTTAATCTTTTATTTTTATTGGTTAATCCTGTTTTCCAGCTTTGAACCGTACGATAGAGAGCCACGAGAAAGAGGCTGTCAACAAAGTATAGACCACTAAATAAGGGAGAAACTTGTTGTATGCTTCCGGTGTAGGCGACAGGAAGAAGATTCGGAGTAACAATACTGCGATAATGAGATTCAGGATACGGCGTTTCCATGCCGGTTCGAGGCAAATCCATGCGACGAGCAGATAGCCGGAGATGCCGGCGAGATACCACGTTAAAGCGGTTAGCAGTATGTGGTTTTTGAGTTCATGAGCAAGTATTCCGTTTAGATAGATCTCCATCAACAGGAAATTGGAAGCGAAGCAGACAAGAAGCAATATGAGTCCGGAGAGTAACATATTGCCTGTCATTTTCAGTTCCGGATAAGGCAGGTGGAGAGTCAGCTTCAAACATTTGCGTTGCATCTCAGGGACAAACTGCACGATTGCCATCAGGATTCCGGCAATCAGAGGGATATATTGTAACATATCAATGAAGATGACATCCCGTTGCAGCATGACTTCCCATACATGGGCAGCCCCTTTCATTTCTACCACCCGGTTGATGCGGAGCATACAGTAGCCTGTAAAACCAAGTGTGGCGACCACGGCAAGCAGAAAATACCACCGTGTCTTTATCCATTCTTTATAAAATATAGCGTACATTCTTGAGGATTTATGATTTATGAATGATGATTTATGGGTTACGAGTTGCCAACTCTTATTCTTAATTTAATCAGTATTTCCCGGTGAGGCCGATAAAGGCATCTTCCAAATTCACTTGTTCACAGTGCAAGTCTCTGTAGGGCACTGACATTGATTTCAGTTTAGCTTCTGTTTCTGCAGGTTGCAGGAAGGAGAAAGTCTCCAACTGGTTCCGCATGACAGAAGGATGGTAGAAATCATCCGATGCAGGAAGTTCATAACCTTCGGGTATAGTGAAGGTGTAGCGACGTCCTTTTTCCAGTAATTCGGCGATTGGTTTCTGAATCAGTATCTTTCCGTAGTCCATAATAATGCAGTCGTCAACGAGACGTTCCATATCCTGAATGATATGTGAAGTCAGAAAGACGGTTTTTCCTTCCGAGCGGGCGTAGTCGCGGAGATAGTCGACAAACAGGCGGCGGTAGCCGGGATCGAGTCCGAGTGAGAAGTCGTCCAGTACCAGAAGTTCCGGATTTTGTGCAAGGATAAGTCCGAGAGCTACTTGAGAGCGCTGTCCGCAGGACATACGTGAGATACGTTGTCCGGGAGCTACTTTCAGTTTATTCATCAGTTCGTAGTACGCTTCTTTTTTCCACTGGCCGGGGTAGAAGGCTGCGTAGAATTTTTCTATTTCGGTGATGGTCATGAATTGGTATTGCACATGACCTTCGATGAGCAGTCCGATATTGCGGCGCAGAGCCGGTGCCATTGTTTGTATCTCCTGTCCGAAGATGCGGCATTCCCCTGAACGGGGTTTCAGGTAACCGCTCAAGATATTGATAGTGGTGGTTTTGCCCGTACCGTTCTTTCCCAATAGTCCCAGGATACGTCCTTTAGGTACTGTGAAACTAAGGTTTTTGTAAATCAACCGTTTGCCATAGTAGTGCGTCAGGTTGTTACATTCGATAATTTGTTCCATTTGATTTTATCTGTTATTTCGATTCAAAAGAAGAAAAGGAAAAGAATGGGAATCAGGATTCCGACAATGATTTCTATTCCCCCTCTGCCGATAATGCCCTTGTTCCCTTTCAGCATGATGATGCCGGAGAGAGTAATGATAATAAGGGCGATAGCGAAAATATCCGCGAAGTAAGTCCACCATTGTCCCGGATTGTAATGTAAACGGGATATTGCTCCGATAAGCGGGCGACGGGTGACGGATTCATATACCGCTTCTCCTGTCTTCACGTTTACCAGGAGGTTGGAACCGCCTTTCAGGAAGACTTTCATTACATTCGTTTTCGGGAAGTAATATTTGGTATAGTTGCCGGTTTCTCCTAACGGTTCCAGTAGAGTAAGTACTTTCTCTTTACTCATTCCAGCTTTGTCCGGTAGCTTTTCCGCTATTTTATATTCTTTCCGTGTGATGGAGAAGTTCGGATTAATCGTGTCACGGTGATTCATTACAATTCCGGAAATGGCATATATCAATACCATTCCGGAAAAGAAAAATGACAGGTCACGGTGTATGAGCCGACTCCATTTACGGATGTTACTACTCCACTTCATACGAATTAGCTTCCATAAAATAGAAAGATAAATACTCTTTTCCCGTTTCTGCCTTGCGGTCGGCTATTTTTGCGCGGAAGTCTGCGATGCGGGCTTCGGGGCTGTTAGCCGTTTCGCCGCGTGCTTTCTTTTCAGAGTCGCATCCGGCTTCGTTTGTTCCGTGTTTCTCGGCAGCCTGTGCTTTCAGTTGCGCTTCCCAGTTTTGGAGGTAGGCTTCGTCGATGCGTTGTTCTTTTAATGTTCCGGTAACACGGACGATAGAGTTTACACATTTAGGATCGAAGGCTCCCAATGTTCCGGCTTCTACACGGATCACTTGTGTATCGTCACTACCCATCAGGAAGATTTTCTTTGCACCATGTTTGCAGGTATGTGTGCAAACGCCTTCAATGGTAACTTCTTGCCCTGCAAGGTTTTCGGCATTGGCAAGGAGAGAATCGATTTCCAAAGCGGAAGATGCAGACTGTTCTGTTGTCGCTTCTGATGCGCTTTTCTGTTGTTTGTTACCACATGAAGTTCCGATAAAGGTTATTGCCATAAGGGCAATTGCGATTGTTAACTTTTTTGTTTTCATTATTATTGCTTCGTTTTTATATAGTTTGTAATCAGTTTTTCGTTTGTTTATAGCTTATAATAGTTCGCCTTATAGGCGTGGCGTTTCGCCCCTGCTTAAAATTTTTAGTATCATGCCGTGATACACTTTGTTTCACGGCATATAATACATATTAGCCTTTTAGTTGACGGCTTGATCCTTTACACAACGAAGTTGCTGACCCGATTTAATGCTGATATAAGAAACGTTAACGCGTCCTTCCGGATAGGTCTTGCTAAATGTTGTCATTTGCCCAAAGAACTGAATATTTGTTAGTAATGTAGGATCGGTGGTAGAATAATTTGGTTTATAGCATGTTGAGGACATGATGTATGTCAGAGCTGGTTGATTTGCATATTTGGCCAGAATTTCTTCAGTTGTATTACCTGAATAGATTCTTGATAATTGGTATGAGGGAGCGGATGTAAAATTGTTTTGCATTCTCACGCCTGATAAAACATAATTCCAGCCAGCAACATTATATTTGCTTATATTTCCTCCTCCATAGCTTGCGTCATAGAAAAGGGCGTTTTCATTTTTTTTATTCCCTGTTTCGCCCACTGCTGCATTAGAAAGGCCACAAAGATTGAGAAATTCTTCACGTGTCGGGATATGCCAACCTTCAGGGCAAATACCTTGAGCTCCTTCAAATTCATAGCAGTTCTCTTCCGTCACTTCTTTGCTGCCAAGTGCGATATACATGTCATAGAAATAGCCTAATTTCTTAATAGAAGCTTCGTCTGTTAACGCTTCTGCTCCATCGGCTGTAAGTTTAGTGTTACCGTCCTCTACAATCAATTTGTACGGATACCAAATATGAGCGTCAGCTGTCGGGTCACTTGACGGCGTATATCCTTCCGGCACATAACGTAATGGCTCTGCCATCCAAGTCGTTCCGTTAGCAAGTTTGATTGTTTTATAAGTCTCTCCATAATAGACGAAATATCCATCATGTTCCTCAAAATTAGTATCACCTGGTGTTTCGTCTTCTTTCGGTAATTTCTCATCATCACTACAAGATGCGAAGAGTGCTGCTGCGAGCATAAACATTAAGTACTTTTTCATGTTCTGATAAATTTAGTTTATATAATTATATTGATTAATTTAAAATGTATATCCTAGTTTGATGGTTTCATTCCACCGATTTGCTCCTGCTATGTATTTAAGGTTGAAACCATGTGTATATTCGGCTTGGATTTCTGCATAGATTCCTCGATAAAACTTGTATCGGAGTCCAACTTCAAACGTTAGTCGGGGGGCTGTTGCGTATTCGTTCTGTAGATTATAATACTCTGTCAATCGGTACGGAGGTTCACCCGGCTCTGATTCAGTTTTAACTGTTTTACTCTTCTCTGTATAATCTCCGGCAGAGAAAATGCCGGAAGTTTTCAGATCAAACAGTTTGGTGTGGAATGTGCCGGCAAGGTATATACGCCTACATGTCATGGTCTGTGAAACGGAGTAGGGGAACATCTGTGTAGTCAGACTTTTCAATGATGACACATTCGCGCCAAAGCGTAGTTCTCTCCGGGGGGCTATGAACTCATATTCGGATTGGACAGAAAAGACACTTCTTTCAAAAATGCGGTTAGAACCATAAACATGAGTAGTCGTTATTCCGTTGGAAGTTTCCCGACCTAATACATTTTCATCATTAAATTGGCGTGACCAAGTCAAATTTAACCGTAGGAAGTGTGCTGCATTTCCTTTTGAGAAACGATAGCTCAAGTGTGAAGTGACCCGATTGGTCGGGAATTTGAACCAGATGCTTTCCTTTTCTCCAGCCGAACCTGATGAATGGCTGTATTCCACATCTACATAAAAAGCCTTCCATTGGAATTGAGCGGCTGCTCCGTGAGATAGTTCTTTAATAGGAAATCCATTCATACCCGATTCATTCAGATGAATTCCGCTGCCTTCCCATGTCTCATACGCACCGTACATTAGTCCTTTGTCCAAGAAGGCATAGTACGATGTAGCAGCGGTGCCGATTTCTTCTGCTTTGACCGATTCACTGTTCTTGCCAAAAATGTAAGAGAATCCTATGGCATAGTCATCCGAATGATACATTATACTTGGAGCTACTTTTAAGTCTAGTCTATAATTGGTATGCCGCAGATCTTTACGTTTCGAGTAGTTGGCGGAGGTAAAGTCTATTTTTCCGCCTATACGCCAACAGGGGGCAATGTCTTTGGCTATACCTCCCATGAAAGCATACGTCTGTAAATCTTTCCGGCCGGGAGTAAATTCCAGTATGTCTACCGGATAGAATCCCGGATGAATGAACATAGAACCACTCATATTTCTACCGGAAGTGTGATCAAACGAAAATGAACCTGTCAGAGAATAGCTTTTTAGATGTGTGATAGACTTTGCTATTGCACCTGCGTTCCATAACTTGTCGGCTTCGTAATAATTGTGGAAATCGCCATGATTATTCCTGCCATATAGTTCAGCATAGGAAACGGTGGTACTGTCCACCATTATTCCGGTAACGTTTGCTCCGGCATTCCAAGGATTACGCCGTTCCACAAGATCGTAAGATTGTGCCGAGACTGTGGATGCCACGTACAAGAAAAGACAAGTTATATATATTCGTTTCATATTATTCATGCAGGGATTGTTTTTCTCTTTCATAAAAGTCCGAGGAAGAGTTGTTGGTATCTTCCAGTATTTCATAGCCTGCTTCACGAGAGGCTTCTTCATCGGTATGGCGGTACAGGGTTCGTCCGTCATATAGCGCACTTTGAGTAACATAACCCGCATCGACAGAAGGCGGCATACGTTTCATATTATTGGAGGAACCTCCATAGTATATTTCTACTGCGTCTAATACCCAGTCGACCGGTACTTTAACAATCCTGTCTACTGTGCTTCCGGGTTTTTGAATAACATTGTCTGCCTGCGATACAAAATCTTGTATGGTAGTGTCTTTTGCCTTAAACAAGACAGTGGCAGGAGAAAATACAGAGAAAGTATAAGCATTTGCCTGTCCTGTTTTTATCACAACATTCAGATAATGGTCTGGCGTTATCTGGTCGCCCGGTGCGGGGTGATACAATGTATTCCAGAAATATACGGGATTATAACAAACGAAATATCCGGGTTTGTTCAGATTGACCGATTGGGGGTATTGCGCTGCGTGGTCGATAGCTCCGCAGATAACAACTACGGCATCTTCGCCAGGAGCCAAAGGGAATGTCTGTCCCGTACCTCCGAACTGCCAGACACACTGTGCCACAGGTAAAAAGTCAGGAAATATGGTAGCTCCAGTTGATTCATCCTGTGTTACCCATACATTGGTTGCCTGCGAGTTATAAGGATCGAGTGAGCCGAAGCATAAACCATCGAGATATTGTGTCTCGGAGGTGTTGTTGTGTAGAATCATGTATTTGTCTGACTGATAGTTGCCTTCAAACGGTAGCTTGGTGCATCCCCCGCAATAAATCTCCTTGATAACAATGTCACCGGACCTGGAGTGCACCAGTGGGAGATTGAGGGCGAGGTCTCCATTCACAAATTTCACCTTGTCTGCCAATCCGTTGAAGATATCCTGCTCCGCTTTATCACTTATCTGAATGCGGTATATGCCTTTGGTCAGGCTGAAACGGACTGTTCCGTTTTTATCTGTTTTTGACGTATACGAATTCCCCCGGTCTATATCTTCGATTTTTACGGTAACTCCTTCTCGGAGATAATCTGAGTATTCGTCCGGATATACTGCATTTACTTGAAGCGTATGCAGTTGGTTATCGTAAGGGTTGTTCTTGTCAATGTCTGTACAACTTCCTGTGGTGAAGAATGTCATCAGTAATAATATGTATGCTAGTTGCTTCATTGTTCTAGAATTTTATGCGGCAAGTTAATCCATAGTAAAAATCCGGAGTAAAAATGGCGCTTACTCCTGTTGCGTAAGAGGTTACATACTTCCGTGAATTCGTGAAGTTGATCGCATTGAGAGCGAGCGAGACATGATCGCCTATTTCTTTGGTTATATTGATATTGGCGGAGAAATAGGGATCGTATCCATCCGCCGCGAACGTATAGGCATTGCCCGATTTGCGTATCAGGTTTGCGAATGCGGAATTCTGGGCTTCTTTTTCGGTAAAAGGGCGTATCTCATTATTGAGATCAAGGTATGCTACCGGATAAATCGCTGTATACGAATTGCCGTCATAAATACTACCTCCTGTTCCCGCATTACTATTATCACTTACGTTGAAAGCATATTCTTTACCGTTGTATTCGGACAGGTTCTGTGACCGTTTTAATAGAGAGGCCTCCAGCCGGAATGATATAATCAATCTGGCTTTGGGGATACGGGTTATTGCCGTTATATTGGCGTCCAGAGAATGAGTACGTTTGCCGTTAGCTGTTGTCGATGAATTATCTCCGTTGGCATAGATACCTACATATTGGTAGGAACGATTTGGGATACCGGTATGTGACCACCCTGTTTGATAGTAGTAAGACAACGAATTATCTATATATTTCATATAATCATAGCTGGCATCCAGTCTCAATTGTGTACGAATAGGAGTTATTTCGGGAAAATCGACAATCATTTCCACTCCCCGGCGATTGATATCCGGTCCGTTGTCCGGTGAAACGGAATTGACAAAAGTACGGTTCGTTACTTTTACGTCCATAGGTACCCACTTCTCCGATTCATTTCCGCGTATATACACCATTCCTGTTTGGTTGTTTACGTTAATTTGCGGATTGGCAGGCATGCTGAATCCGTCCGGTAATTGCAGGACATCATAAGAAAACGGAGTATAGGCATTGGTGTATTTATAAGGATTTTTAGTACGGTTGAAATAACCAACCAATGATATCTTGGTCTTTGCGATTTCGATATCGACTCCCAATTCTGCGTTTTGATTCCGTTGCCAACGCAAGTTTTTATTATGTAAGAGCACGTATGGTTGGCTGTAATAGACGTAGGATGATTCGTTATTGTTATAAGAAACACCAAAAGTTTGTATGTCACGATACTCCTGTCTGGGATAGAGAATGTAATAAGACGGCAGTTTCTCGGTAACTCCCCATCCACCACGGATTGATATATTCCGGTTCAACTGCCATTTGGCATTGAAACGTGGTGAAAACGTATTCAGGTTTTTATATTCTGTTCCACTGATGAAAATCTTTTCCCAGCGTATACCTGCCATGAGTCTTAGTGTAGTGCTTCCGAGAGGTACTGTCAGATTCTCTTCAGCATAAAGTGAAACATTATGCATATACGGATAAGCAGTGTACGGACGCGGGCGATATCCGTTAGGAGCTAATGACGGGTTTTGGTAGTATTCCCCTTCTCCTATGTTACCTGTTGATTTCCACTGAATTCCTGCTATCAGATTGCTGTTCACCTTTTTAAAATGTCGGTTCCACTCGTATTTTAGGGAAGCGGCATAATCCAGTTCTTTTGAATCTATAATTTGGTCGGCGAAATACGAATAAGGCAGTTTATCGGCAAGGAAATAACCTTCCTGTTCAGCATGTACAGCCGGTTGTTCGGACGCATACGTGTAGGGAGTATGTGCGTGTGACTTATTATCATTGTAATGGAGGGATGCGTCAAATTTCAGATTGGTAATCCATGACTTGTTGAGCAACCAGCTGAATGATGTGTTTGCCCGGAACACGTTATCCCTTACTTTTGTATATTCTCCGGTATAGGCATCGGGATCATCCTTGGTGTTCATACCTCCGATGTTTCCAGTGAAACCGATATTAAATCTGAAAATGTTCCGGAATGTATTATTATAGTTTGCAGAGAATCCTCTTCGTGTGTAGGAAGTGTAGGGTGATGATAATTTCCGGGTGGCTTTTGTCCACTCGCCACTGATATTAACGGTACCTTTGTCATTTCCCAAAGCCAGTCCTTTTGAAAATGAAAACTGTTCTGTGCGGGGATTAATGGCCAATAAGATCTCCCAAGGTGTTTTACCTTTTTTTGTCCGGATATTGATCATGCCACTGTTCAAATCTCCATACTCTGCTGAAGGTACACCTGTTATGACTTCTACCGATTCTATATTGGTAACGGCAATACTGCGTGTATCTATTCCGCTCATATTACCGAAAGATGCATTATTTCCCATGCGTATACCGTCTACAGCTACTGCTGTTCCGAAAGTGGCGTTGCCAACGGTTGAACCTCCGTCTCTTAGTGAAAATACATTATTGGTAGTCAGATCCGGGACTTTCGTCTTTCCTCCCGGAAGAAGGGCGGATATGTCGCTGACGTTAGATACTTGAAGGTGTTCCAAAGCATTGCTTCCAATGATGAGAGTCGTATTCAACTCACTTTTGGGAGCTTGTGCTGTTATAACTACATCATCTAGCGCAAGGGTATTTTCTTTGAGTTGTATCGTTAGACCTTTGACGTTGCTGCGGATATCAACCCGAATTGTTGTTGTGACGTAACCGAGAAAGGAAACCTCCAGATTACATTTTCCTTCCTGAACTCCTTGTATTGTGAAATCTCCGTTCTGATTGGATACAGCCCACAAATAGGTACCTTTGATAATGATGGATGCTCCCGGTAATGGAGTGTTTGTCTTTTCTTCGGTGATACGACCAGAGATTGTATACGTACCCGGGTTGGCTGTGGCTTTAAATACAATACAAAAGAGAAGCCCAAAGAACGCTATGTTTAGTCGAAAATGTCCCATATACAAATTTTGTGCAAAGTTCTCTAAATATATAATGCAGGGCAATCGCAATAAATGACTATTTTTGGACATTTGATACCTATATGTGGTGATGGGGATTTTCGCCTGTTAATCGAAAAATGGTTTGTGATATAATAAATAGGTATATAAAAATAGTGACCGACTTGCATTACGACGATTGTCGTATAGCAAGCCGGTCACTTATTTTGTTTTATTTATATGCTTCTCTTGAAGTCTAGATGTTTTTTACTTTTATCAGATATTCGGCAATCTGAACGGCGTTCAGTGCGGCGCCTTTCTTGATCTGGTCGCCTACAATCCAGAAAGTCAGTCCGTTCTCGTTCGTCAGGTCTTTGCGGATACGTCCTACGTAAACCGGGTCTTTACCTGCCAGGAACAACGGCATCGGATATTCTTTCTCAGCAGGATTGTCCTGAAGAACCAGTCCTTCGCCATTAGCGAACGCTTCGCGGGCCTCTTCTACGGAAATCGGACGTTCTGTTTCTATCCAGATACTTTCCGAGTGGGCGCGTAATGCAGGAACACGTACACAAGTTGCACTAACCTTTACGTCAGAATGCATGATTTTACGTGTTTCATTATACATTTTCATTTCCTCTTTCGTATAACCGTTTTCTGTAAATACATCAATCTGCGGAATCAGGTTGAAAGCCAACTGATAGGCAAACTTCTCTACAGTCACGGGCTCGTTTGCCAATACCTGACGATATTGTTCGTACAATTCGTCCATAGCGGCGGCACCCGCACCACTTGCTGCCTGATAGGTAGACACGTGCACGGTTTTTATATGAGAAAGCTTTTCGATGGCTTTCAGTGCGACTACCATCTGGATAGTCGTACAGTTAGGGTTGGCAATCACGCCACGCGGACGCTCCAATGCGTCTTCGGCATTTACTTCAGGCACCACCAAAGGCACGTCGGCATCCATACGGAATGCGCTGGAGTTGTCAATCATCACAGCACCATACTTGGTGATTGTTTTCTCGAACTCCTTGGATGTTCCCGCACCGGCAGAAGTGAAAGCAATGTCTACCCCTTTAAAGTCATCGTTGTGTTGTAAGAGTTTCACCTCGATCTGTTTACCGCGGAAAGTATAAGTTGTTCCGGCACTACGTTTAGAACCGAACAAAACTAACTCGTCCAACGGGAAGTTTCTTTCATCGAGCACGCGCAGGAATTCCTGTCCCACGGCTCCGCTTACGCCAACAATAGCTACTTTCATCTTTTTCTTGTGTTAAATTGTGAATATTGAATTGCTCTCTATCCGCTGTCGAATAGAAGAGATTTGGCTGCAAAATTATAACAATTTAGCATATAAACATCGCTTTAGGGAGAAATATTTCAGTTTTTCGGCGGATTACTTAAACCTTACGTATAGTCAGGTGTAGTTGCCGGACAGGACAAACGCACCAAAAGTGAACCATTTCCCGTCACGATACTAATCGGATTGGTTTTGTTGCCTGATTAGACTTTCTTTATTGCCTATTATTAGAGCCTGTTTAAATTCTCTTCAGTCATAATCTTATAGCTGATATTTTAACTTACCCCGGCTCTTCTTGTCGCGT
>NZ_JANJZR010000045.1 GCF_024623065.1 Bacteroides acidifaciens | reverse complement strand
CGCGACAAGAAGAGCCGGGGTAAGTTGAAATATCAGCTATAAAATTATGACTGAAGAGAATTTAAACAGGCTCTGAGAGAAATCGTTTATTTTCATTTTTATGTAAGGGAGAGAAAGTACGAAAGTTCAAATTTTCCTGTATTTGTTCAGGAACAATTATATTCAAAATTTAGTTTGTTCCTATACGCTCATTAGTAAGTTCCACTAGTATTATTGTTTTTTTTAAAAAAAATAATTAAATGTATTCTGTTTATTATTAACTAGTTACAAATTAATTCTATTTTTTCTTTCACTTTTTTACAAAATCGATGTGGGGTTAGGAAGGAGTTATGTGTATTTATAGTATAAGAGCAAAAATAAAATTTAAAACCAACAAGATAAAAATAGGATGGATAAGGTTGAAAAGAAAAGATTAATCAAAAGCTTGCTATCGGGCGGATTAACCAAAAAGCAACGCAAAGACTTTGCTGACTTGGAACCGATAGATATAGAAATAAGAAAACAATGGGACGAGTCTGGCAACAGACCCGTCGATATGGAAATAAAAGAACAGATATGGAAAAAGGTAAGAAGCCAATGTGAAGGCAAGAAAGAAAACCAAGTTCCTGTAGGACTTAGTGATAATGAGCCATTTGAATGATTACTATTTTTCTTCCGAAGAGAAATAAACAGCTATATGTGAAATAAAATCCTTAAAAAATGTTGTGCTTAATAATTGTTTCCTTATTTTTGTATTGTAATTAGAAAAAGATGGAAGAGAAGCTTATTCTTGAAAAGGTGAGAGTCGGGGACGCAACTGCGTTTGCATTGTTATATGATCGTTACTGGTTGAAGGTCTATAACTTTGCTCAGCTTTATATAATTTCTTCTTCTGAGGTTTCTGAAGTGGTACAAGATGTTTTTGTAAAGGTTTGGGAATCAAGAGATACTTTTGATGAAACCAAAAACTTTGACGGTTTTCTTTTCATCATTACCCGCAATATCATTTTCAATTATTCACGCAGGTATTTTAATGAGTTGAACTTTCGAATGACAGCTTTGAAAGGGTTTGAGAACTCATATGATATGGAAGCGGAACTGGACGCGGCAGATTTGAAAAACTATATTGATAGATTGATTACTCAACTTCCACCACAACGACAACGTATTTTCAGAATGAGTCGCGAACAGCATTTAACTAATAAGGAGATTGCAGAACAATGTGCAGTTACGGAGAAGGCGATAGAACGCCAGATTACGTTGGCATTGAAATTTATTAAAGATAATCTGCCTTTGTTTATTGTGTTTATGGGATAACATTTTAATGAAGGAAAGCGGTGCTTTAGAGACTGAAAAGCATAGCTTCAAGTAACCTAAAGCACCACTCTGATTTTTTAATTATTTGATTTTTTGAAAGAATGGATTCTTGCCGATTTTTATATCAGACGACTTCATGTTTTCAAATTTTACAGTGCGCCCTAATACATCCCCTTCAATCTTGTTATTTGAAATAATCACAGACTTGCAGGCTTCCAGAGTGATTCCTTCTTTGCGGTAATGATATGGCTGATAGGTTGTGTCGCGTATCAGAGTATTGTTGGAGAAAGTCAGTCCGTCTACCGAACGGGCGAAAAGAATCGGATAATCGAACAGATGGAAGGTGTTGTCTACAATACGGATATTGCGATGATACGGATACTTCTGTTCCGGTGTCGGTATTTCAGGATCAATGCTGATTACCGCTTCACAGAATTGATAAAGCGAAGAGTTACATGGATAGCGGAAATCATTGTTACGTATCAATACATCTTTTACTGCTCCCGATTCATACCAGGCATTGGCGTCTCCGGCAATTAAGATAGCGGAACCACTGGATTCGAAAACATTGTCCTCTATTACAACTTTGCCTGGAGTGGATACAAGTAAACCGCGCGCACGACAACTTCCGAAGTGGCAGTTGCGTATTTCAGCATCCGGCGTACAAGTCAGGTTTTCTATTACGTATCCGGCTCCTACTTCTGTAGGAAGTGGTGCGGACAATTCAATAATAAATTCAGCTTTGTTCAATGCTTCGAATTTAGTTATTTTTCCGGTGGCTGCCGTACGCATTGTATTGTGTTCTATGAATCCGATAGTTTCATTCGGGCGTCCCCATTCCATTCCTTCGCTCATATCTTGCATGAATTTACATTTGATACGGGTAGGGGAGAGGACTTCCATGATACGTGAGCAGGTTCCGTGAATATTGATAGGATCGTCCATCAGCCCTGCCCAACTGCAATTTTCAATTTTGAGCAGACCGCTGCATCCCATAAAGTGAAAGCCGTCATCATGTCCGCTTAATACACGTCCTTTTGAGGTGTTCGGGATAATATGAACGTCATTGAAAGATATGTCCTTGCTATACTGCGATAGGATGCCTAATCCGCATGTATGGAATAATTTCAGGTTTTCCATCTTGGTGTTTGTGCTATGGAAAATGAAAATACCGGCATGGTCGCGGGTGCTATGTCTCAACACGAGGATAGTGCCTGCAGCAGGATAGAACTTGTTTGCTTCCCTGTTAGGGTCGGACAGGCGGACACGTCCGCGACTAACTTTCATTGCATCATAGCCGCGCCACCCCAGATTGTCACCTGTATTGGGCAAAACGAAGTGGGTTTCTGGGTCGAACTGCATGATTGACCACACGCTACTTTTCCATCCTTCACCAACAAAAGTAAGCCGTTTGTTTTCAATGATGTAGGGGTATTGGCAGGTGTCGATTTCGATTTCCATGAAGTCGGGTGTCGATTCAACGACAGTGCCTTGTGCGGTTAAAGGAATATCCCAGTCTACGGTAAAATTCTTTAGCGTGATGTTTTGGCAATGGTCCAAGGTGAATGGTTGCATTCGCCCGTGCATGATGAATTCCGAGCCGTCGCCGTCAATCGTCAGGTCGTTGACTTCGTCTAGCAACACAGCGAGAATTTTAGGATTCACATCATACGTGTTTGTCTCGTGATATTCCTTCTCAACAGCATGTTGTGCCCAGAAGTCATATCTTCCTTGGGGGAAGACAAGTGTGGAGCCTGGATTCTCTTTACAGGCTCTAATAGCTTTCTGTACAAACGGCACGGCATTAACACGGCTGTCGGGTTTTAAACCGAAGTCGGCAACTGAGATAATTTTATTTGCAGAAATGCTGGTTGCGCAAAACAATAATGCAAGCGGTAAAATCGATTTCAATAATAAGAGTGTTTTCATACGTTCTGTAATTTGTTAGATACTTGTTTCTTGCATAAATACTATTAATTAGTCAGTAACCCTACGCTTTCATTGAAAAAAAAGGTTTTTTTAGTAATTACCTTCTTACGGGCAGATTTTTATGTGGTGAATGTAAATAGATTGTGGGATTGGTTGTGTGGATTGCCTAAGTTCTATATGAACTAAAGTGAAATAAGAACAGGAAAAAATGAAATTGAAGAGTAAATCAAGAAAATTTCCTCTTTTTTCAAATAAAATCGTTATTTATTGTAGGGATAAGCCAAGCTGCGGTGTATTTATATATGTAGCACCAATTAGCGAACAACAAAATTGAAATGGAAACAAATATAGATAAACGAAAAAGATTGATTAAAAGACTTCTGACTGAAGAACTGTTACCGGAAGAAAAGCAATGTCTGCTAAAAAGAAAATCGGTAGAAGAAGAGATGCAAAAACAATGGAAACAGTTTGCAGATGACCCGATTAAGTCCAAGATTAAAAAAAGGATATGGCAGAATATTCAGCATAGATGCGATGGCAAATCCAAAGCTTTAGTTCATATAGAACTATGGCATCCGTTGGTTGCTGCCGTTGCAATTCTCTTGATAATAGGCGGTTTGCTGTTTTTATCTGTACAGGATGAAATGGGGGGCGAAAAAAACATTAAAATAATTGCAGAAAAGAATCAGTTATACGTGTTGCCCGACAGCACAAAAGTATGGATGCAGCCGGGCAGTTCGATCCGGTATGCAAAGGCATTTATGCAAGACAGAAGGGTGTGGCTGGAAGGAAATTCCTTGTTTGAAGTACAAAAACATAAGGGCAGTACATTTCAGGTATATATAAACGATGCATTTATAGAGGTGAAAGGAACTTGCTTTTTGGTAAAGCAAGAAGACGCATATTGTAGCGAAGTAACTCTGTTCGAAGGTGAAATTGAATTTAATATTCCGTCTACCTGCCAAAAAACGGCAATGCTTCCCTTGCAAAAACTTACTTACAACTCGATGGATTCACAAACACAAATAGATAATATAGCCAATATCAGTTGGGAAAACGGGAGATACAACTTAAAGGATGTCCCGTTGGATCAATTGATTCAAATCGTGAGCCGGATGTACCATACTGATATTCTTATGGAGGGAGTACATCGGGATGAAGTCTCGTTTAGCGGCAGTATTCATTATAATGAGTCTTTGGACAATGTTCTCAATAAGATTCGTTTCAGCTTGAATCTGAATATCCGAAAAGTAGATGACCGGTTCATTTTATACTAGCCTATTTTTTTATTAACCATATGTCTAATCAAACTTAATTAAAGCATGAGAAAATCACTCAGTTTTCAAAGTTGTGTACGATATTTCAAGAGTATCGTGCTGGTTTTGCTTTTTTATCCGTTGACAGCACTTGGAGCCCAGGGGCATATTACGGTAAAAGGACAGTCTATTACTATCAAAGAAGCTATTCAGCTCATTGAAAAGAACAGTAATTATGTCTTTTTCTACAATGCTGCGGATTTAAAAAACATTCGATTGAAAAATATCAATTGTTCGGGTACGATTGATAAGGTGTTAAAGGAAGTCTTTGCCGATACCGGAATTACTTGGATGATTCAGGACAATGATGTGATTCTGAAAATGAGTAAAACGGAATCGGTTCAACAAGCTAAGAAAGCGGAAGTTGTGGGTGTGGTTACCGACGCACGGACGGGAGAACCTGTCATTGGAGCAAGTATCGCTATTGTGGGAACATCGACAGGTGTTATCACCGATATCGACGGTAAGTTTGTGATTCAGGCAAATCCGCAGGATGTGCTGAAAGTATCGTATGTGGGATATACCACCAAAGAAGTGAAAGTAGGCAATCGGAAAGTGCTTACCATCGATTTGGCGGAAGATGCGCAGGCACTTGAAGAAGTGGTGGTGACGGCTTACGGAACAGGACAGAAGAAGGCAAGTATGGTAGGTTCGATACAGGCCATCCGTCCGGCAGAACTGAAAGTGCCTTCAACGAATCTTTCCAACTCATTTGCCGGTCGTCTGGCAGGTGTGGTTGCCGTTCAGCGTACCGGCCGTCCCGGAGCTGACGGTTCGGATTTCTGGATTCGCGGTATTTCAACCCTGAGCGGAACAACATCTCCTCTGATTATTATTGATGGTGTACAGGTGTCTTCGGCCGATTTGAACGCCCTGGACCCGGAAGTAATCGAAGGATTCTCCATCCTGAAAGATGCTACCGCTACAGCAATGTATGGAACCCGCGGTGCCAACGGTGTAATGATTGTCACTACTAAATCCGGACAGAATTTGGATAAGCCGATTATCAATTTCCGTGTAGAAGGGCAGGTGAGCCAGCCTACCAAGACTCCCAAGTTTGTGGATGGAGCTACGTATATGGAACTGTTCAACGAAGCAGTGAAGAATGATGGCAGTTCGGACGTTCTGTATAGTCAGGATAAGATTAACGGTACGCGTATGAAACTGAATCCATATGTTTTCCCAGATGTGAATTGGTATGATGAGATGTTTAATAATATAGCTTTTAATGAGAAAGTGAACTTTAACATCCGTGGTGGAGGAAAGAAGATTGATTATTTTTCGAGTATCTCGGTCAATCACGAATCAGGTATGTTGAAGAACCGTTCCAAAGATTTTTTCTCTTACAACAATAATATTGACGTGATGCGTTATGCTTTCCAGAACAATATTAATGCATACCTTAGCAAGTCATCAAAGTTATCTGTAAGATTGAACGTGCAACTTCGTGATTTGCGTGAGCCTAACCGTGGTGTTGATGATATCTTTGCAGATGCAATGAACACAAGTCCGGTTGAATCTCCCGTTTTCTATGAGCCTGATGGAGTGACCAATCATGTGAAATGGGGTACTACCGACCGTTTGATTACAGCTTATCAGGGTAATCCCGTTGCCCAACTGACTACAGGATATAACGATACGTTTGAAAGTACGGTTATTGCTGCAATTGAATTTGAACAGAAATTGGATATGCTGACTAAAGGACTTCGTTTCAAGGCTTTGGGAACATTCAAGAACTGGTCGAAATCGGTGAACAAATATAGCGCCGGCTGGAATAAATATTTGTTGGATTCGTATCAACTCAACGAAGATGGTTCGTACAGCTACACCACAAGCAGAGTAGGCAACGAAGTAACAACCGACTTGAACAATGCCATAGAAACGGCGGGAGATCGCCGGATTTATCTGGAAGCAATGGTTGATTATAACCGTACATTCGGAAAGCATGATGTGAATGCCATGTTGCTTTATAATCAGGACGAGCTTGTCAATAATGTGCCGAGTGGCGATACAGGTAGTCAAAGGCTTATCAGCTCGCTGCCCAAACGTAAACAAGGTCTTGCCGGACGTTTTTCGTATGCATACGACGGCAAATATATGGCGGAAGTCAATATGGGTTACAACGGTTCCGAGAACTTTGCGAAAGGACACCGTTGGGGTTTTTTCCCTTCCGTAGCGTTGGGGTATAATATCAGCGAAGAGAGTTTTTTTGAACCTCTTCGTAAAGTTGTCACTAATATGAAACTGCGTGGTTCGTGGGGATTGGTCGGTAATGACCAGATTGGGGGCGAAAGATTTATCTATATGCCTACAATCGATCTGTCCGGCAAAGGCTTTACTACCGGTATCGACCAAAACTATGGACTGAACGGACCGGTTTACACCCGTTACGAAAACAATAATATCACTTGGGAGGTAGGAAAAAAAATTAATTTAGGAGTTGACTTGCAACTGTTGAACAGTCTCAACATCGTGGTTGATATCTTCCGTGAGAACCGTAGAAATATCTTTCAGAAGAAAGGAACCATTCCTACCTATTTGGGAACCGGATCTACGGATGTGTATGGTAACCTTGCCGAGATGAAGAATCAGGGATTCGACCTTTCGATTGACTACAACAAGGCCTTCAGTAAAGATTTCTATATGAACTTTAAAGGAACCTTTACGTATGCCCACAATGAGATTACCAAATACGACGAAGCACCTAAGTATGCTTTTCAGTCGAAAGTCGGACAGAGTGCCAATGTGACCTCGGGATATTTGTCGAACGGATTGTTCTTGGATGAGGCTGAGATAGACCGTTACAATCAACAGATGGGGTCTACATTGGGGGCAGGCGATATCAAATATATCAATGTGTCGAAAATGCACGGATATGATGATGATATCGTAGATGTGGACGACTGGACATGGATTGGAAACCCGTCTGTACCTGAAATCGTATATGGTTTCGGACCTTCGTTCAAATATAAGAAATGGGACTTCTCTTTCTTCTTCCAGGGTGTGGCGAAAACCTCCTTGTTTATGAGCGGATTTCATCCTTTCGGCGACAACTCATTGCGTAACGTACTGCAATTTGTGGCAAACGACAGATGGTCGCCCACCAATCAGAATGTGGATGCGAAGTATCCGCGCTTGACACGTAAGACAAGTTTGAATAACACCCGTACATCCGATTACTGGATGCGCGACGGTTCGTTCTTGAAACTGAAAAATATGGAAATCGGATATACATTGAAGAGAATGCGTTTCTATGTGAGCGGTTCCAATCTGCTGACATTCTCTAAGTTTGATTTATGGGACCCGGAACAGGGAGGCGGAAGCGGATTGAAATACCCGACACAACGTGTCTTTAATGTAGGTTTCCAGATGACTTTCAATAATTAAATTTACATAGTATGAAAAATATAATAAAATATCTGTTTTTGGCATTGTTTGCAGGAGTTACAATGGTTTCCTGCAATTTCTTGGATGTGGTTCCGGCGGAGAAAGCAAGCGATAAGGATGCTTTTTCCAGCCCTAAAGCGGCAGAAAGATTCCTATACTCTTGCTATGGATATATCCCGCAGATTAATATGGTGCAGAACTGTCTCGACTTCAGTGGAGATGAGATTATAAGTCCGTTTGCTCAGGAATCGTACGTGAAATTTGCCGAAGGCGTCTATACTTCGGGAAACTTGATTATCAGCTATTGGAACGATTTGTTCTTGGGTATTCGCCAATGCTATTTGTTGAAGCAGAACATCAACTCGGTTCCCCGCATTGACCAGGAAACGATAGACAGTTATGTGGCTCAGGCTGATTTCCTGATTGCTTATTTCCATATGTTGCTGATTAAATGCTACGGCCCTGTCGTATTGGTGAAAGAATTGCCGATTTTGGATACTCCAAGAGAGAATCTGTTGGGACGTACCGCTTATGACGAGTGCGTGCAGTGGACTTGCGATATGTTTGACAGTGCTGCCGGAAAATTGCCGGCCACTCGTACCGGTTCGGAATACGGACTTGCAACCAGCGTGGCTGCAAAAGCCCTTAAAGCCCGATTGCTGCTTTATGCGGCTTCTCCTCTGTTCAACGGCAATACGGAATACTATAGTGAATTTGTCAATACGGACGGCAGTGCGTTGATGCCTCTCTCTTACGACGAAAATAAGTGGAAAAAGGCAGCAGACGCCGCACTTGAGGCAATCAATCTGGCAGAGTCCAACGGATATAATTTATATGAAATGCAAGAAGGAGATTTGAGCGGTTATCCCGAACCTCAGGATTTGATACAGCGCACAATGCGTTTTACATTTATGGACAAGGAGAACTCGACAGAAGTGCTGTTTGCCGAGACGCGTAAAGCGGGTGCATACGGCTTGCAGCCCAAATCCTTGCCTTTCTTGAGTGACGGCTCGTGGAACGGTGTTGCGCCGACTTTGACTATGGTGGAACGTTTTTATACGAAAAACGGGCTTCCTATTGACGAAGACCCCGAGTTTGATTATCAGAACCGCTTCTCGGTAGTTCCTTTCCCCGATGATGTTACCTATGGCGAAGGACAGACCTTGAAGATGAATATTGACCGTGAACCCCGTTTTTATGCTTGGATTGCATTTCAGAATGGTTATTATGAATGCCAGACAGAGTCTAAAGAGAATGCATATGTAGCGAGTGCCGAGCGTGTGGGAGGCAAGAAATGGCTGACGGATTTTACACTACAGGGAAATTGTGGTAAGCAAGGTAGAAATAACAACTATTCAAAAACCGGATACTTGAATAAAAAGGGAGTTCATCCGGGAGTAGCTGCTTCCAAATCGCAAAAGGCGCCCTCAAAGGACTATCCGTGGCCGGTTATCCGTCTGGCGGAATTGTATCTGAGCTATGCAGAAGCGTGTATCGCTTACAATAAGGAAGGCTATCTTGAGAAAGGTATGGAAAAACTGGACAGAGTGCGTCAGCGTGCCGGACTTTCTTCTGTGAAAGACTCTTGGAAGAATGCGAAGAATCCGATAGTGAGCTATGCGGGAAATGGTGGTCTGAACGGTAAACTGACAGAAATCGTAAGACAGGAAAGAATGATAGAACTTTATTTGGAACAACAGAACTTCTGGGATATCCGCCGTTGGAAATTGGGAGCCCAATACTTTGATGTACCGGTAAGAGGTATGAATATCGATGCTTCTGATATCAATGGATTTGCCACGGTGAAAACACTTCCCGATGTGCGCAATTTCGATACTCCGCGCCAGTATTTGTTGCCGATTCCGGCTGAAGAAGTGAGCAAGAATCCTAATATGGTGCAGAATCCTAATTATTAATTAAATTTTAGCATGACTGTTATGAAGAAAAATATTTTTTTATTGGTTGTCACTCTACTCTTGGTTGGGTTTGCAGGTTGCAGTGACGAAGATACAAAGTCTGTTGTTCCTTCTGATGTGATTGATTTAAGTGCCGATACTCAAGATAAGCCCGGTTATATTGTGCTTCGTTGGGTTACGCCTGATGATAATACAATCAGATATATAAAGGTATCTTATTATGATTATTTATTGGAACAGGATGTGGTAAGGCTGGCAAGTGTTTATGCGGATAGTGTGCTGATTCCGGATACGCGTAAAAAGTTCGGAGAATATGAATTTAAGGTACAGTCTTATAGTGAAACGGGTGATGCGGGAAATGTTCAGACAATCAAGGCTGTTTCGGAACCGGCTAAGGTGCAAATTGTGTTTGGAGAGTCCAGACAATTGGCATTGACCGAGGAACAGTTGTCGACAAATGCTCAGGAAGCCTCGGAGGGACCTATAGCGAATCTCATTGACGGGAACACCGGCTCTTATTTTCATACAGCCTGGAGCGGGACTGTTCCTGCGTCTCCTCACTGGTTCCAGATAGATACAAAAAAAGAAATCACTTACTTTAAGTATGAGTCGGTGGCACGCAATGGAAACAATATTCCTGATGATGTGGATATTATGGGTAGCAATGACGGAGTCAATTTTGAGTTGATAGAGAATCTCACAAAGGCTAAGAATGGAATGTTGATGAGTACAACTCCATATATGTCTCCTGTTTTGGGAGATAATTCCAAGCCCTATCGTTATATACGCTATTCGGTGAACCATACAAATACCGGTTCTGTCTTTTTCAGTATGGCGGAATTCAAATTATTTGAGGTTAATGCAAGTGTTGTTGATCCTGAAGCTGATTAGTGGGAAGCGTGGTATGCAGAGATTGAAATAATCGGATAGATTTTGTCTTGCAGACAAATCAGGCGGAAATATGAATATTTCTTTTCAGGGATAATATTGGATTTCCGCCTTTTTTATGGGTGTTTTGAATAAAGTTACATAATAATAAGATTTCGGTAAATGGTAAACAGTCATATAAAAAAATGTTTATTTGTCTTTTTCATACTTGTACATTGGGCGGTTGCTTTCTCTTGTACAAGTGATGATGAGGCATTGGAGGTGGTCGAGTTGTCTGTTAATAAGGAAGTGGTGGACTTCAAATGTGAAGCCGGCACGCAGAACATAACGGTTTCGACGAATGCTCCGATTTGGGAGGCTACGGCGGATAAGAGCTGGTGTACGCTTTCTGTGGCAGGAAAGATCCTGAAAATTTTCGTAGACGAAAGTGAAGAAAGATTGGTGCGTGAGGCTGTCATAACAATAACGGCGGAAGGCCTGAAAAAGACGGTTAAAGTTCGTCAGTTGGGATATGAGCCTGCTATATTGATTGATACAAACGTATTTGAAGTGGAAGTCATCGGGAAAGAGATTTCTTTCAATGTCACTACCAATGTGGAGGTAAATGCCGGATTTCCTGATTGGATTTCTGAAAAAGTAAAATCCCGTGCACCGGAAATGGTGACATCAACCCATGCTTATGTGGTGAAAATCAGCACATTGAATGAAAAGAGAGAGGGAACTATTGTTTTTACGGAAGTTTTGCCGGAAGGGGCTTCAGAAGAAAGTACTCCCGCTTCTGCTTCGGTTTTGATTGTACAGCAGGGTCTGAATGAATATAATGGCGGTGCGGGAGAAGATATAGAAGGAGATATCAAAGTGAAAGTTGTGAGTGGTACTGATACTTCCCATCAAGGGGAAGATGCTATCGGAAAGTCTTTTGACGGTGATTATACTACGTTGTATCATTCGAACTGGTCTAATGGTGGAGCGAATTATTTCCCAATTACGCTGACCTATAATTTTGCGGAAGCGTCTGATGTGGATTATCTGATTTATTATCCCCGTCCGTCAGGGTATAATGGTAATTTTAAGGAGGTGGAAATTCAGTATTCGGAAGATGGAAATGTATTTACGAAGTTGCTTGACAAGGATTTTGAGGGGGCGGCAACAGCTGCCAGAGTCACTTTTGACAATACGGTTCGGGCTAAGTCTTTCCGTTTTATCGTGAAAAGCGGTGCGGGAGACGGTCAGGGATTTGCTTCCTGTGCCGAAATGGAGTTTTATGCCAAGAATCTGAATGCTTTTGATTATTCCACTCTTTTTGAGGATGAAACGTGTAGCAACCTGAAAGTGGGAATCACGGAAGCGGATATCAAGAATTGTAAATATCCTTTTTTCAAGAATCTGGCGTATTACATGCTCAAGGATAAGTATGACAGAAATTTCCGTGTGGCAGACTATAAGGCGTTTCCAAATCCGGATATCCAGTCGGAAACCCACAAGACGAATCCGTACAGCCTTCTTGATAATCCGACGGGAATCTCGGTGAAAGAAGGAGAAACTCTGGTAGTAATGGTGGGTGATACATACGGACAGAACGTCGGAATGAAGGTACAGAATCTGGACGTGCCGGGAGGTGACGGTTTCGGAGGAGTTACGTATCCGTTGTATCAAGGTATTAATAAGTTGACAATGACTGGAAAGGGACTGGTGTATGTGATGTATCATACCAAGACATTGGTAGAGGCGGAAACGGCACGGCCTGTAAAGATTCATTTTGCTTCGGGTACGGTGAACGGTTATTTTGATTCGCAGAATGTAGAGCATCGGGGGCGTTGGAATGAATTGCTGGGTAAAGCTACGGATAAATATTTTGATGTGGTGGGACGGTATGCGCATCTGACATTTGAGACCAATGATTTCAGGAAGTATGCTGCTACAAACGGTAATGAATTGATTGATCTTTATGATAAGATTGCTCACAGTGAAATGCAACTTCTTGGCTTGGAGAAATATGGCAAGATGTTCGGGAACAGAATCTATCTCAATGTCATGTATCACTCTTTTATGTACGCAACTGCTTATCATACGGCTTATAATCAGACAACTATGGGAGATGTGTGTGATCCTGATGTCTTGAAAACTACCGGTTGCTGGGGACCTGCTCACGAAATCGGGCATTGCAACCAGACTCGTCCGGGGATCAAGTGGATAGGACTGACGGAGGTGACTAATAATATCATGTCCGAGTATGTGCAGACCACGGTTTTCGGTCAACCTTCCCGAATACAGACCGAGGATATGGGAGCGGTTTACCGTAACAGGTATTCGAAGGCATGGAACGGCATTATTGTTCCGAAAGCTTCTCATGCTGATTTTACAAATTTGGATGATTCGAATGATGTGTTTTGCAAGTTGGTGCCTTTCTGGCAATTGGAACTTTACTTTGGTAAGGTACTTGGACTGACTCCTCTTCAGCAGTCGGATTGTGGCGGCTTTTATCCGGAGGTTTTCGAGTATGCCCGTACCAAAGATTATGGTGGCATGAGTGAAGGAGAAATTCAGTTGGATTTCGTTTATAATTGTTGTGTGGCAGCCCGTCTGAATCTGCTTGATTTCTTTGAAAAATGGGGATTCCTGACTCCGGTAGACAAGCTGATTGATGATTATGGTACGAAAACCTTGAAAATTACCGAAGATATGGCAGAAGCATTGAAGAAGAGGGTAGAGAGCCTGGGATATGATAAGTTGCAGGATACAGCCCTCGAATATATATCGGATAATACGTGGGAACTGTATAAAACCAAACCGCAGGTAATATCCGGAGCAAATGCAACCCGAAGCGGCAATACCATTACAATAAAGAACTGGCAGAATGTAGTGGTTTATGAAGTGAGGGATCAGGCGGATAATCTTATCTTTATCTCCAGTGGTGAAACGACGCCTTCCGACACCGATGTCTTTACACTCTCCGGTAACTGGAATGACGGCTATACATTGTATGCTGTTTCAGCAGCAGGCAAACGGACTAAGATTCCGTTTGCCGATTGATTGTAACTATAAATTTTGCCATAGATTGACACTGCTGTTTTATCAGATAATTGTGCGGCGTGTTAATCTATGGCTTTTTTCATGCATTTTATAGATGTAATTCTCTGTAAAATCTTTATCTTTGTATAAAGCAAGATTTTGTACAATATGAGAGAGGAAGAGTTGATAGAGCAAGTAAAAAATGGTAATAATATAGCTTTTGCTGTATTATATGACCATTATTGGCAGAGGGTCTATAATTTTACTAAGTTATATATAACTTCTTCCGACAGTATCTCTGAAATCGTACAGGATGTTTTTGTGAAGTTTTGGGAAGCCCGCCATCTGTTGGATAACAACAGGAAGGTGGAGGGCTTTTTATTTATTATTACCCGAAACATTATTTTTAATAAGACACGTAGCAAGATACGCGAAGATATGTTCAAGATGACGGTTTTGCGTTCCATTGAAAATGAAGAGCCCTACAATCAGGAAGACCGGATGGTGGCTGAGGATTTGAAGGAATATATCGACCGGTTGATCGCTGTTCTGCCAGAAAGACAACGTGAGATATTTTTAATGAGCAGGGAGGAGAATATGACTTATCGGGAGATTGCCCTCCGCTGCGGGATCGGTGAAAAAGCCGTAGAACGGCATATTCACCTCACCTTGAAATTTTTGAAAAAGAATCTTCTTTTATTCATTTTGTTTTCCATGCTCCCCGAGTGAAGTCGGGTATACTCATCGGCATGCTTCCATTCAACACGGATTTTTCGCTTAGTTCTGTGATGCACGACCATTCTGCTGCGTCATATACGTCCATGTCCAGTGGAAGCCCGTTGCGCAGGCAATAGATAAGGCGATAGTCCATTACATAATTCATTTCATTGGGCAACCCTTTACGGTGCGCTTCTTCACCGATAGTCGCGCTGAAAGGATGTTTGTATCGTGCCAGTGTTTTCTCCAGTCTTTCTCCTGTAAGCGGTGTGTCACCGTTCGGATCCAGCGCTATGCATGGAACCGGATATTTTTGTGCAAAACCCAATGTGCCGCACACTGTTTGCAGGCGGCTGTAAGGACGCGGGGTAGATACGTCATATTGAAGCATGATTGTTTTTCCCTTAAGCGTATGGATAAGGGTTGTATTGACATCTCCCAATTGATATTTCTGGCAGGCTTCCGGTGAGTACTCACCAAACATCCGGCGGGCATATTCGGTCATTCCTGCCTGGTGGGTAGACATGGAAACAAGATATTCCATCCGGTCACTACGATGAATGTTGAGAATCTGGCAGGCGGGTCCCAAGCCATGAGTGGGGTAGGGATTGCCGGTATGTTCAATGCTGTACTTCTTTCCCCAGTGGTTGTGATAGCCGCCTTCGCTTTCTTCGGCAAAATACATCGAACGAAGGTCGTGGATATAGGCACCTTCTACGTGCATGATCTCTCCGAGTATTCCTCGACGGGCCATATTGAGAGTAGTCAGTGCGAAAGGGTCATAGCAGCAGTTTTCTAGCATGATGCAGTGGCGTCGGGTTTTCTCTGCCGTATCGACCAGTTGCCAGCACTCTTCCACGCTCATAGCTGCCGGAACTTCGATGGCTACGTGTTTGTTGCATTCCATGGCAAAGGTAGCCATCGGTGTATGCATCAGCCAATCGGTGCAGATGAAAACTAAATCCACTCCGTCTGATTCGCACATTTTCTTCCAGCCGTCTGTTCCGGTATATCCGATGGCTTCGGGGCGGTTCGCCTCTTTTAATTGTTGCTGTGCTTTGTGAAGGTTGCCTTCCCTAATTTCACAAAGGGCTTTGATTTCTACTCCTTCTATTTGCAGATAACGTTGTAGGGTGAGTAAGCCCCGGTTGCCCAATCCGATGATTCCTATATGAACGGTAGGGATAGGGGGATGCGCTAACTGGAGCACGTGAGTTTGTGTCAGAGAATCTTTCATAATCATAGCGGTCTGAAGTAAAACAAAAAAAGAGAATCTAATTTCTCAGATTCTCTTTAGAGAGCGGAAGACGGGGCTCAAACCCGCGACCCTCAGCTTGGAAGGCTAATGCTCTATCAACTGAGCTACTTCCGCAATTTTTGTGGGCAAAGATGGATTCGAACCACCGAAGTCGAAAGACAGCAGATTTACAGTCTGCCCCATTTGGCCACTCTGGTATTTGCCCTTTTTTGCTTTTGAGATGGTTTGTTTCTCAATTGCGATGCAAAGATACAACTATTTATTTAAACTCCAAACAAAATCGATCATTTTTATTGCAGAAATTGCACATTCGTCTCCTTTATTACCTAACTTGCCACCGGCACGCTCTTCTGCCTGCTCCATCGTATTGGTGGTAATTAATCCGTAAATAACTGGTATATCGCCAGTTGCGTTTAATTCGGTAATTCCTTGAGTGGCTCCCATACAAACATAATCAAAATGTGGAGTATCTCCTTTAATTACGCAACCAATTGTAATAATTGCATCGATATCGCAATTTTCCATCATTTGGTTCGCACCGAAAGTTAGTTCAAAACTTCCCGGAACAGTTTTCACCAGAATATTTTCTTCTTTTGCTCCATGTTTTTTTAACGTTTCGACTGCGCCTTTTAGCAAAGCGCCTGTAATATTGTAGTTCCATTCGGATACGACAATGCCGAATTTCATATTTTCAGCATTCGGAACGGAGTTGAAATCGTATTCGGATAAATTATGATAAGCTGTTGCCATAATAAATTGAGAATTAAAAATTGAAAAATGAAAGTTTAGGAAGGGGGTGAGAAAAAAGGCACGGATTACACGGATTTCACGGTTGTGATAATTGTTTTAGTCCGTGTCAATCTGTGTAATCCGTGCCTGATATCTTATATATAATAAGGTATATTATTTCTTCATCAGTTTAGCCTGTTCGATGTATTTATCGATATCCATAGCTTGGTAAGACTGGAAATATTTGTCTTTAATCTTGGTATATGCGCTCACTGCATCGTCAAATTTACCTTGTTTCACCAAGATTTCTCCGGCTTGTAACAGGAAGATAGGGCTCAATGTGTTGTTGTCTGCTTTGTCTGCTGCCGACAGCAAAGTGGAGGCTGCTTTATCCAACTGACCGAGTTGTGCGTAACAGCTACCTGCAGCACCCAGAACTGCGGGAGCAACCATCTGGTCGTTTCCGTTAAAGTCATCCAGCATCTTTACAGCTTCTTCGTATTTGCCGAGTTGTGCATAGCAAATACCTGCGTATGCTTTTGCCAGGTTAGCTGCTTTTGTTCCGCTGTAATCGTCAGCTACTTTCAGGAAACCGGCGAAACCGATGCTGTCACCGTTCAGTGCTTGCTCGAAAGCATCCTGCTCAAAGTATTCCTGTCCTTTGAAGAGGGCTGCCTGTGCTTTTTCTTCACGTGGTTCAGCATAGAGGTTCTTGTACATGATAATACCTGCTACAATAATAATTACAGCAACAACACCGCCGATGATTGCGTTTTTGTACTTGATAAGAAATGCTTCCGATTGTGTCAGTGCATCTTCTACGTTCAGATGTTCATTCTGATTTTTCTGTTCTGCCATTTTATATGATTCTTTTTGTTATTATTCACAGTTTGATATTTCGACTCGCAAAATTAGTTTTTTTATATCTACAAATGAAATTTAGAGCCATCTTTTTTTGTTTTACACCCGAAAACCGCGAAAATCTTGCTACTTTTGTGAGCAAATTAACGCGTACACAATGATACTGAAACGAATATCCATATTAAACTATAAGAATCTGGAAGAAGTGGAGCTGGGATTCTCCGCCAAACTGAATTGCTTTTTCGGGCAGAATGGGATGGGAAAGACAAATTTACTGGATGCGGTGTATTTTTTGTCTTTTTGCAAAAGTTCCGGCAATCCGATTGATTCCCAGAATATTCGTCACGAACAGGACTTCTTTGTTATTCAGGGATTTTATGAAGCTGAGGACGGGACTCCCGAGGAGATTTATTGCGGGATGAAACGTCGTTCGAAGAAGCAGTTCAAGCGTAATAAGAAGGAGTATAGCCGTTTTTCCGATCACATCGGTTTTCTGCCTTTGGTAATGGTGTCGCCTGCGGACTCCGAATTGATTGCCGGAGGAAGTGATGAACGGCGCCGGTTTATGGATGTCGTGATTTCGCAGTATGATAAGGAGTATCTGGATGCGCTTATACGGTATAACAAAGCACTGATACAACGGAATACTTTGCTGAAAAGTGAGTTTCCTGTCGAAGAGGAACTGTTTTTGGTTTGGGAAGAAATGATGGCGCAGGCTGGTGAAATTGTATTCAAGAAGCGCGAAGCGTTTATCAAAGAGTTTATTCCTATCTTTCAGTCTTTTTATTCTTTCATTTCCCAGGATAAGGAACATGTAGGGCTGTCATATGAATCCCATGCGCGTGACGCTTCTTTGTTGGAAGTGTTGAGGCAAAGCAGGGAGCGGGACAAGATTATGGGATTCTCTTTGCGTGGGATTCATAAGGATGAGTTGAATATGCTGCTGGGCGAGTTCCCGATTAAGAAAGAGGGATCGCAGGGGCAGAATAAAACGTATCTGGTAGCATTGAAACTGGCTCAATTCGATTTCTTGAAACGTACCGGAAGAACTGTTCCTTTATTATTATTAGATGATATCTTTGATAAGCTGGATGCGTCCCGTGTAGAGCAAATCGTGAAGCTGGTAGCCGGAGACAATTTTGGGCAGATATTTATAACAGATACAAACCGGGAACATCTCGACCGTATTTTATATAAGGTAGGTAGTGATTATAAAATATTTCGTGTAGAAGAGGGGGCAATTCAAGAAATGGAGGCTGACAATGAGGCGTAATGATGCCGAACAAATAGGAAAACTGATTCAGCAGTTTCTTCGTCAGGAGAGTCTGGAGTCTCCGCTGAACGAACAAAGATTGCTGGATGCCTGGCCCAAAATCCTGGGACCTGCGGCGGCTTATACCAACAACCTTTATATTCGTAATCAGACTTTGTATGTACATCTTACTTCTGCCGCCCTTCGTCAGGAACTGCTGATGGGGCGCGAGATGCTGATACGCGCACTCAATGAGAAGGTAGGGGCCACGGTTATTACAAATATCATTTTCCGTTGAGGAAAGGTATCCTGTCTATTGTCTTAATTCCCAGTTCTTTCAGTGTTTTGACTGCGCGGTCATAATAGAAGGGTGTTTCCAGATATTGGTTGTTATGCGCGTCTATTCCGATTATGGCGGTGCAGCCCTCGTGAGCGGCTATTTCCCAAAAATCAGGATGGGGGATGGTTATAATTCCATGTTTGTCATTGTAGTCTTCGTAGCCGAGATTATATTCCAATGGCAGATTTAACCGTGCTGCTGTCCGGCAGATATGTCTGCTGACCAATTTGCAGTGACGGTCGAATCGGGGGTAGGAGCGCATGAACAAATCAGGATGCGCCAGATAAGCGAACAGTCCGCTTTCCATCCCTTCGATAGCACTCTCTTCGTAAAGTTCGAGCATATCCACCGTATCTGTATATCGTCCGAAGTAGGGAAACTTTTCGTCTGTATGGAAATGGTGGTTCCCGAAAATGACGTAATCCAGCTCGTACTTCTTGATGACTCCTTTCAGCCAGTGGAGATAATCCGGGAAGTATTCACATTCTAATCCTATTTTCAGGCTGATTTGGCCTTTGTACTTTTCCCGTAATGAACGGAGACTTTCTACATATTCCGGCAATTCTTCGGGAGTCATGCGGATATCGGATACATAATTGGTGTGGTATTTCCACGGAGTATGGTCAGAAAAACCTAGTTCTTGATAACCGCCTTTGATGGCGCTTAAAACAAATTCTTCGTCACTCCCTGTCGCATGGTGGCAGCGGGTGGTATGGGTGTGATAATTCGTCTTCATTATTTGTTATAATTATATCCATACGGATATCATATGGTTCCGCAGGAACTTCTTCTACTAATTGAAATGGAAAACAAATGCCGGCTTTGAAGGCAGACGGAATACGTGGCAACAGTCGGTCGTAATATCCTTTTCCTCGTCCCAACCGGTTACCTTTGGCATCAAAAGCGACTCCGGGAACGGCGATGAAGTCTATGGCGGCATAGTCTGTGAAGAGTTCACCGGTCGGTTCTTCTATACCATAGCTGCCGGTTGCCATATCTTCGGGACCGCTGTATATACGTAATTCCAGGTCATCGCCTACAACTACCGGAAGCAGAACCCGTTTTTTGTCGCTCCATTTCCGGATAAACGCGTGTGTGTCTACTTCGTCTTTCAGCGAATGATAAAGTAATATAGTATTTGCCGCCCTGAAAGCCGGGTGGGCTTCGAGGGCGGCAAGTACTTTAGCTGATTGCAACTTCCGCATAGCTGAATCCGCGTGACGGGTCTTCAGTGATGCGATATGCTTGCGCAGTTCTTTTTTTCTTTCCATCTTTTTTATCCTTTTTCACTTCTTCCTCTTCAACTGCTACCGGAACTTTAGGGAAGGCTTCTCCTTTTTCGAGTATTTCGATACCTTTATTGACCGTGGCATCTGTTTTGTTGAAGTATTGGAGATAGGCTTCTAGCCCTAACATATTGTAGATGATATTGCCATAGATATTCTTTTCCAGCAGCTTATAAGATTTCTGGATTAGAATATTTCTTCTTTTCACTCCCTTGCTGTCAGCGAAACGGACAAACTGTTCAACCAAGCCTTGGTGACGGAGGTAGTTCAGCAACTCTTCTTCGGTTTCGTATTGACTGAGTTTCTTCCGGTTATTGTCCGTGTACTGGAATGTGAATTGAATAGTCAGCCCCCGGTTAATAACAGTAGAAAGATAAGAGGTGACTCCCGTTGTATCTTGCGGTACGAATATATCCGGCATGATACCACCGCCACCATAAACAGTACGTCCCAAACTGGTGTTATAACGTTCGTTCTCATTCTGTTTGATACTGTCGCGTGAGAAGAATTCCCCATGTTCGTAACGGGTGTATAAATCCAGTTCGTAGTTGCGATCTTTACCGCTTTCGTATGGACGTTGGATGCAGCGTCCGGATGGAGTGTAGTAGCGGGCGATTGTGAGGCGGATGGCTGAACCGTCACTGAAGTCGATCGGTTGTTGCACAAGTCCCTTACCGAAGGAACGGCGTCCTACAATTGTACCCCGGTCATTATCCTGAATAGCTCCAGTGAAGATTTCACTGGCAGAAGCAGAACCTTCGTCAATCAATACAACGAGCGGCATTTTCTGACAGCTACCTGTGCCGTTGGCGAATTCTTCTGCACGTGGATATTTACGGCCTTGAGTATATACAATTAATTTTCCTTCGGGCAGAAACTCATTTACCATGCGGATGGCAGCTTCCATATATCCTCCGGTGTTACCACGGAGGTCAATGATCAGACCTTTGCATTTTTTATGGTTGAGTTGTGCCAGCGCATTCAACAATTCTACATGGCTGGTACGGCCGAATTTGCTGACTTTCACGTAACCAATGTCATCATTTAGCATATAAGCTGCATCAACGGTGTTTTGAGGAATGTCTCCGCGGGTAATGCTGAAATGCAGTAAGTCTTTTTCTCCCGTTCGTTTGATTCCTAGTTTCACTTGTGAACCTTTGGGCCCTTTCAGAGTGCGCATGGCCCGTTCATTGGTTACTTTCTTACCGACAAACAAACTGTCGTCTACGGTAACAATACGGTCGCCCGCCATCAATCCTATCTTTTCAGAAGGACCCCCCTGAACAACTGCATTCACATGAATGGTGTCGTTCTGTATGGTAAACTGGATACCGATTCCGCTAAAGCTACCTTCCAGTTCCGAATTGACTTCTTCGAGATTCTGGGCAGGGATATACGTTGAATGTGGATCTAATTCGGCCAGAATCTGCGGCATGGCTTTTTCCACTAAATCGGCCATGTTTACGGTGTCAACATATTGATCGTCTACAATGCGTAACAATGCGTTTAGCTTATTGGAGGAGCCGTTGATAATACCCAAACGATTGCCGGCAAAATGCTTGGCATAAAATGTACCGATAAGAATCCCGACTACCACGCTGACTGCTATGATGACAGGTGTAAAACGTGAAGGGTTTTTTGTACTCATGTCTATTCCTTTTTTTTTAACGTTCGTCTTCTTATTTATTCGGAGAGGAATGGGCATCTAATTCTGTATAGATAACTTCAATTCCCGCCCGTTTTAATAACTCAATTCCATCTTCCAGACGGTAATGTTCGGAGTAAACTACCCGTTTGATTCCTGCCTGTATGATTAACTTCGCACATTCGATGCAAGGAGAGGCGGTGACGTACATGGTAGCACCGTCGCTACTGTTGTTTGAACGTGCAATTTTGGTAATGGCATTTGCTTCCGCATGCAGAACGTATGGTTTTGTCAGATTGTTTTCATCTTCGCATACATTCTCAAAACCGGAAGGTGTTCCGTTATATCCGTCAGAGATAATCATTTTATCCTTAACGATTAATGCACCTACTTTACGGCGTTGGCAATAGGAGTTTTCAGCCCATATGTTAGCCATACGAATATAACGTTTGTCAAGTTCTAATTGTTTCTTTTCTGAGTCCATGTCGTTTTGATTCTAATTCCTACTTGGTGCAAATACTAAACAGAGTTCTTCCTTGCTTGTCGGCTCTTCATAATGAAGGAATAAATTATTACTGTCTGAACCTTTGTAAGAGTTTACTAGTTTTAGTCCTTCCAAAATTTTATTGGCAATTTTATCCTTACCATCAGTCGGGCTTCCTTCGACATCATGCATGCCAAATTGTTGGCTTTTGCCATTAGCATTCCATTTTCCGCTTGTAATGACTGAACCAGCACCAATAAATGTCCCTTGTATTACATTATCAGCTTCATTACCACTTAATGTTAAAGTGAAAGACTTATTGCCGTCGCGGTATTCTTTATAGTTACTATCATCAATCCCAGGAAACGTATACCATCCATGACTGTTTACTTTAGTTATATACGTTAATTTCCATTTTCTTACAAATATTTCGGATAAATCATCTGTATCATTACATTCGGAAAATAAAGGAAGCAATAACAGCAATCCTATAATTTTGCATATGTTCTTTTTCATACTTAATACCTATTACTTATTTCTTAATTCCGTTTCTGATTAACAAGGCATCAATACTTGGTTCCTGTCCGCGGAAACGTTTATAAAGTACCATTGGATGTTCCGTTCCTCCTTTCGACAGAATATTATCGCGGAACGAGTCTGCAACTTCCTGATTGAATATTCCTTTTTGCTTGAACAATGAGAAAGCATCGGCATCCAGTACCTCTGCCCATTTATAGCTATAGTATCCGGCGGCATATCCGCCAGCAAAGATATGGGAGAACTGTGTACTCATGCATGCTTCTGGTACAACCGGCAATATTTGTGCATCTTTCCAGGCTTCCTGTTCATAAGCTTTCACGTCTCCTTCAAAAGGAGTGTTGCGAGTATACCACGCCATATCAAGTAAGCCGAAACTCAGTTGTCGCAGACACGCATAAGCAATATTGAAATTAGAAGCGTCTACAAGACGTTTTATTAATTCATCCGGTAAAACTTCTCCTGTCTGATAATGACGGGCAAATGTATTGAGGAAATCTTTCTCTATGGCGAAGTTTTCCATAATTTGCGAAGGAAGCTCCACAAAATCCCAATATACATTGGTTCCGCTTAAACTTCTGTAAGTGGAATTGGCAAACATACCATGCAAACTATGTCCAAACTCATGCAAGAATGTTTCTACCTCATTGAATGTTAATAAAGCAGGCTTATTCTCGGTTGGCTTGGTAAAGTTCATCACAACGGATACATGCGGACGACTGTTTTCGCCAGTCTTTTTATCTATCCATTGGTCTTTGTAACTCGTCATCCAAGCTCCGGCGCGCTTACCTAAACGCGGATGGAAGTCAGTATATAAGACGGCTAAGAATTTTCCGTTTTTATCAAACACTTCAAAGGCTTCCACTTCTTTGTGATAAACTGGGATCTCTGTATTTTTCCGGAAGGTAATTCCATATAACTTTTCTGCAAGCCCAAACACTCCTTTCTTCACTTGTTCCAATTCGAAGTAAGGGCGAAGCATTTCTTCATTGATATTGAATTTTTTGTCTTTCAGTTTGTTTGAGTAATAACTCCAGTCCCAAGGCATTACAACAAAATCATTACCCTGTTCTTCGCGGGCCAGTTCTTGGATTTCTTTGTATTCCTGTTGTGCGGTAGGAGTGTATGCTTCCAGCAGTTGGTTGAGCAGCTTGTATACAGACTCGCTGTTTTCGGCCATTCTTTTCTTTAGCGTATATTCCGCATAATCTTTGTATCCCAATAGCTGGGCTATTTTCATGCGTGTATTAGCTATCTTTTTTACGATATCGATATTGTTGAATTCGTTATCATGTGTGCATTTTGTATTATAAGCCATATACAACTTCTGGCGTAAATCACGATTGTCAGAATACGTCATGAAAGGAACATAGCTTGGAGCATGAAGCGTGAACACCCATCCTTCTTTTCCTTCGCTTTTGGCTGTTTCAGCAGCGGCTTCTACGATGATGTCGGGCAGTCCGGCGAGACTTTCCTTTTTTGTCAACAGCATCTGATAGGCATTTGTCTCTTTCAGGTTGTTTTCACTGAAAGTAAGCGTCAGTTTACTCAGTTCGGTAGTCAGACGTCGGTATTCTTCCCGTGCTTCTCCTTTCAAATTGGCACCATGACGAACAAAACTGTTGTATGCATTTTCCAATAACTGTTTTTGTTCCTGCGTCAGTTGCAAAGTCTCTTTTTGGTTATACACTTCTTTCACACGTGCGAATAACTGTTCATTCAGTGTGATATTATTGCTGTGTTCACTGAGCAACGGCATAATCCTTTGAGCGAGTTCTTGCAAATCATCATTCGTTTCTGCGCTCAACATATTACCGAAGACAGCAACTATCTTATCCAGTAATTCCCCTGATTCTTCGAAAGCTTCTATCGTATTGCTAAAATCAGCCTTTTCCGGATTCTGTATGATAGCCTCTATTTCTGCATTTTGCAGCTTGATTCCTTCGAGGATAGCAGGCTCATAATGCTCAGTTTTAATCCGGTCGAACGGCACGGTTCCGTGCGGCGTATGATATTGCCCGTAGAAAGGATTCTGGGCGTTTGTTATATTGCTCATAGTGCAAACTAGTATCAATGTTATTAATAATCTCTCCATAGAAATACAAAACTACTAAAATTGTTGCTTATTCAACGGATAACACGTTGCTTTTTAACAATATATAAAATGAAATGTATAAAAAAACCGCTACGGTTTCCCGCAGCGGTTTTCTATATGGTTCAAGCTTCTAAATTAAGCGTTAACTGATGCCATGTGAGCGATCAAGTCAAGAACTTTGTTAGAGTAACCGATTTCGTTGTCATACCAAGATACAACTTTAACGAAAGTATCAGTCAAAGCGATACCTGCTTTAGCGTCGAAGATAGAAGTACGAGTGTCACCTAAGAAGTCAGAAGAAACTACTGCATCTTCAGTGTAACCCAGGATACCTTTCAATTCGCCTTCAGAAGCTTCTTTCATTGCAGCGCAGATTTCAGCATAAGTAGCCGGTTTGGCCAAGTTAACTGTCAAGTCAACTACAGATACGTCCAAAGTCGGAACACGCATAGACATACCTGTCAATTTGCCGTTCAATGCAGGAATTACTTTACCTACAGCTTTAGCAGCACCAGTAGAAGAAGGGATGATGTTGCCAGAAGCAGCACGACCACCTCTCCAGTCTTTCATAGAAGGACCGTCAACTGTTTTCTGAGTAGCAGTTGTAGAGTGAACTGTAGTCATCAAACCGTCAAGGATACCGAACTTGTCGTTCAATACTTTAGCGATAGGAGCCAAACAGTTAGTAGTACAAGAAGCGTTAGATACAAATTGAGTACCTTTTACGTATGTTTTTTCGTTTACACCGCAAACGAACATCGGGGTATCATCTTTAGAAGGAGCTGACATTACAACATATTTTGCACCAGCTTCGATGTGAGCCTGAGCTTTGTCTTTGCTCAAGAATAAACCTGTAGATTCAACAACGTATTCAGCTTCTACTTCATTCCATTTCAAGTCAGCCGGATTTCTTTCAGCTGTGATACGGATAGCTTGACCGTTAACGATCAATTTGCTGTTTTCAACATCTGCTTCGATAGTACCATCGAACTGACCGTGCATTGTGTCATATTTCAGCATATAAGCCAAGTAATCAACCGGGCAAAGGTCATTGATACCTACGATTTGAATATCGTTTCTTTTCATTGCAGCGCGGAAAACGAAACGTCCGATACGTCCGAATCCATTAATACCTACTTTAATCATTTTGTTTAAACTTTTAAGGGTTTTATAATATTTGTTCAAATATCTCTCTACCTCCGCATTTGTTTTATTTTCAAATGCGGGGCAAAATTACAAAAATGTTTTTATATTCGCACATTAAATTCACATTAAATATTGAAAAAAGATGGGAAAGAGTACATTTTTACAGGACTTTAAGGCGTTTGCCATGAAAGGCAACGTCATCGATATGGCTGTCGGTGTAGTTATTGGTGGTGCATTTGGCAAAATCGTATCATCATTGGTGGCTAATGTTATTATGCCTCCGATTGGTTTACTGGTTGGTGGTGTGAACTTTACAGATTTGAAATGGGTGATGAAAGCGGCAGAAGTGGGAGCCGACGGTAAGGAGATAGCTCCGGCGGTTTCTTTGGATTACGGTCAGTTTCTACAGGCTACGTTCGACTTTCTGATTATTGCTTTTTCTATATTTTTATTTATACGTTTGATAACGAAGTTGATAACAAAGAAAAAAGAGGAAGTTGCAGCTACGCCGCCTGCTCCTCCGGCACCTACCAAGGAGGAAGTGCTGTTGACGGAGATCCGCGACTTGCTGAAAGAGAAAAAGTAATGGATCCAGACCCGATGACTCGGATTCTAAAATATAAGAAGCTTGGAGTTGTCGGGTCTGAAACATGGTTGCAAGGCAAAAATTGGTGCATACCAAGTAGGGACTTATGCGTGAAAAAGGGTGGGTCAACTATAATTGCTGCACTTTTTATTGCATGCGTCACTGTCGCTGATTTGGATATTGTGATAATGGCAATAACCGTTGCTATAATGGTTGCAGTTCGCACAACATTCCTTAGATGAACGCTTGCTGCTTTCTCCGATGATATAAAGTATGAAGTATCCTATTAGTACAATAATGAGTAGTACGACAAAGTGTGCCAGAATCAATATCGTGGATAAAGAGCCCAACAAATAGACGGCCACGCAAAGAAAAGCCCTTGTCCACCCTCCTTTAGGGACCACTCCTTTGAATATTAATACTATTTGAATAATTTGGCATACAATGAATGCAATGGTTACAAATGCAACAGCAACCGGGAAAAATATTCCGGTTACAATACCGGCAATAATACCGCCTACCCAAGAGTAGATTCCCCATCGTTTGTCAAAAGAACCGTAACTGTTGTATTCTACATCTTCCAGTGTGTTGAAGAAACATACGAACTGGTTGAATACCACAAAGCCGAACAACAGAAAATTGATAATCGTCCATAGCCAACCTACAGTGTCCGGAATGCAAAACCAAATGGCATTTCCTCCCATCAATATCAAATAGACAAGCTCTGATATAGCGGTTGTCAAAAACAGTAGCCAATTAACGGTATGTAAACCATCTTCCAATGGCGTTTCTCCTCTGCTTTTTCTGATGAAGAATAGTGCCACAGAAAGAGCGGCAATTAAATAAACCATCCATTCCGCATTGCCTGTCGCCAGGTTTAATAAGGGAAAATGGAATTTGGAGTCTGTAGGATTGGAGACCGTGCTGTTTTCCTCCACTCTCTTCAGGTATTGTGCGCTGACATACGCATAACCGTTGTCATATCCGATTTTAGCCCATCCGTCATTTATTTCATACACATCTATTTTCCCGCCTTTGTCTATTGTTCCTAACACCGGAGCCTCTTTGTCTGCGTAGCTACGGATATTCAGAAAAGTGTTGGCGGTTACTTCGTACTTTGTTTGTGCCGTGCACCACAGGCAATAACACAACAGAATGATTGTCCATACATAAGTTTTCATAGGCTTTGGATTTTAGTTGTTTATTTCATCTTGTGCGGAAGGGGTTATTACTACGGTCATCGGCACGTTCAGCATGGGCACCAGTCTTTCCAAATCTTCATTCTTTAAACGGATGCAACCTTCGGTCGCTCTTGTGCCAATGGAAAGAGAATCATGCGTGCCGTGAATGCCTATGCCTTTATGTCCGGGAGTAGCCAGGCGGATGAAGAAGGGACCGTATGCCCCTTTTATTTCTCCTTTTCCATCGTGGAAGTCGTGTGTCCATTTCTGTGAATTTTGAATGTCGCAAATGGAAAAGACTCCTTCGGGTGTTTTCATGTCTCCCGGTTTTTGTTTGTTTCCATAGTTTAATCCACAAGCGATATGGGCGGCAAACAATTCCCTTCCTTTATAATCAATCAATCTTAGCTTCATCTCCTGCTTGGATATAAGCAGGAGATTGGCGTTTTGTATGTTCTGCAATGTGTTATCGAAATAACACTTATAAGCAAACCATGCTGCTACGGCACCTAATATGAAGCACCCTAATAATTTCGTTGTTTTTCTCATCTAAGTAAGTTTGAAAGTAATAGGCAGGGTGTATTTCACACGTATAGCTTTCCCGCCTGTTTTTCCGGGTGTCCATTTGGGCATATTTGTAACTACACGTATGGCTTCTTTGTCCAAGTATGGATCGGCACCTCTTACTACTTTTACATCCGTGATACTACCGTCTTTGTTAACTACAAATTGCACGATCACACGCCCTTGAGTTCCATTTTCCTGTGCGATAGCCGGATATTTGATATTTCTACTCAAATATTGCATTACTCCTGCCATTCCACCATTAGGGAATTCCGGCATCTGTTCGGCAGCATCATATATGTGGTCGTCAGAAAGATTTGTGTTTTCTTCTTCTTTTTTCTTTTCTTTGATGTTTATGGATTTAGTGTATAGTTTGGCTCCATCCATCCAGATTTCATAGTGGTATGTTCCCGGTAGATATGATTTTCCTCCGCTGCTTCCCCATCCGGTCGTTTCAAAAGTGCCTTCTTTTTCCGATAAGGTAATCTTTTGTTCAAAGGTATACCCTGCCGGTGATACTTTGCCTTTGGCAACCGTACCGTTCGGGCTTATGATTTTAACTTTTAATGTAACCGTTTCCGGAGTGGCTGATTGTCTTCTGTAAGAAACTTTACCGATTAAATATTGCATGTCGGAATAAAGCTGCTGACCATATTCACTTGAGATGTCTCCATTGTCATCCATGTTGGCGAAAACAGTGGAAAGCACCGTCAACTTGTTGGAAGAAACAGGTTGTGTCTCTTTCACGGGTTCTTTCTTTGTCTTTGGCGGAGTGCCGGATTCTTGATTCGAATAAGTTACTTTATACTTATTATTCCATTTGTTGTAAGTGATGGACTTGATGTCACCTTTGACTGGTGCGTCTTCCGTATAGCGGAACACGGGTGTCTCATCCTCTTCAAAGGAATACAAAGCGAGTCTCCTGTTTCCGGTTTGATTGTCCTTCAATATGAATGCAAATTCGGTGAAGTTGTCATAACCATCGTTCAAACGAGGATACAAGACACTGTTCGGTTTTATTTCTTTGGGCTTAGCGTATAGTTGCCAAGCTGTACTTCCTGTCTTTATACCATTGTTCTTTAAATAATTTAATATAGCCAGTCTGCATTTGGCTGTGGATACGGCATCTTTGGCATCTTCATTTCCCCAGACACCATTCAGTAAATGAAATTCTTCTGAGTTCAACAAATAGTCAGAAGCGACATAACCTTTTTTCCCGTCTGCCTTGACATGAGCCCATCCGTTTTCATTGGAATAGGTAATCAGTTCCGAACCGTATGGGATGGTGGTTATCCGGTTGTATTCTACATCTGCTATGGCGGAAGAACGTAAAAAAAGATTGGTAGCGTATACATAGCTCCGCGGGGCGTTTTTGTCCCGTTTGTAGTCTTTATACCAGAATTGATAACCGGCCCAAAATATTCCGATGAGGAATAGGAACCATAAGCAACCGTGCGAGTTTTTCTCTTTCTTTCGTTCTTTTCCTTTGGTTCTAGGTTCTTCCTTTTCTCTTTTGTTTCTTTCTTCTTCCTCTTTTCTCCTGTCTTCTTCTCTTCTTTTGTTTTCTCCTTCTTCTTTTATTTTCTTGATAAATGAATTGTAAGTTTCTATCCATTTATCAAGGATTCCTTTGTTGGCAAGTGTCCTTTGGAAAAGATCCATCTTTCCATTGCTGAAGTATTTGTCGGACAATGCTGCGAATTTCTGTACATCGGCAGCTAGTTGCGCCTCTTTACCACTGATTTGATTGGCAAAGGTAATCAGTCTTTTAATTTCAGCAGAAGGAACACTTTTTTCTGCGTTTATCATATTGAATAACACTATGAGGAAGTCGTTTGCCACAGAATCGTAGGCCCAGATGTTGCCGGTCCACAGTTTGGACGTGGCATTGTCCCATGCTATGGTGTCCATTTCTACGATGGTTTTTCCGTTGTCTTTGGGTTGAGGACGCGGTTTTTCTTTTTCTGGCGATGACAACAGGTCTGCCGCCAGCTTCTCTTTGATGGCTACCGATTTGAAATCGGGATTTCCGAATAGCGTTTCGCTCAATGTCAGAAAAGAGTTAAGTGCGGCGGACAGATCCGGCTTGATTCCGGCTATTCCTAAGGCAAACTCACGTAGTTGCACGATACGCTCGTTCATCTCTTTCTTTTTGACCGGACTGCTGAAAGCCATTTGTTCCAATTCGGTGAAATAGCTTTCTTGTTCATTGTAATGGGGATCGGAGATGCCTTTGCGCACCTCCAATCTTTTGCGTTCCCATTCTTTTACTTTGTTTTCAAATACAGGAGTAACCATTTCTTATTTATCGGTTTAGTGATACACCTTTGGTGTTGATAACAAAATCAGCTGTTTTGCCTTCTATTTCACAATGTACCTTGATGATGCCATCTTTTCCTCTGTTCACGACATACTTTAAAGGTGTTCCTTTAGGAACGGGATATCCCCATGTCACATCGCCATCTTGTAGTAGTATGGACATGGGTACTTCGCAAAGACTTTTATTGACACGGTTCTCGTAGAGAGCTACTCTTACGGATGTTTGTCCATCGTTCAAAGTAGAAAATTCATCGAAGGTTTTCTCTACACACAGATTGTCGCTCATCAGAATCAAGTTGCATACCATTTCTTTTCCGTTGACATAGGCTGCCACACCATAAGAGGCCGAGCCTTTGTCGTTGCCCAATTGTATGCCGACTTCGGTGTATCCTTTTTCTTCTTGTGCCGCATACAAAGCTGCTCCTTTGGCCACGGCGAGGTCGGGCTCAAATATACGGGGAGTGATTCCGAATTTCTTTTCAATAAATGCCTTTACCATGGGCATGCGTGAGGAACCGCCTACAAGTAACACATCGTCCAGTTTAGGATTGCCCGCCATTTCCATGGTGGTATCGATAAGCTGGTCGGTCATCTTCATCAGTTCGATGGTGAGTTCCTCAAATTCGCTTCGGGTGATTTCTGTGTTGTGTATTCCCTTGTAGTTGTAGCGAAGGGTTGTTTTTTCCCGGCTGGGAGTGGACAGGATTTTCTTAGCCTCTTCTGCGCCTATGATCAAGGAGCCGTAGTTGGCCATATCGTGTTCTTTCAACTCTTTGCATGTAGTGTTGAAGTTTTCTTTTTGCAGGACATAGTCGACTATTTGCTCGTCCCAGTCCACACCGCCCAATTGGTGATTTCCGTTGGTGGCTAAAGTGTCCATCACTCCATTTTGTATTTTCATGATGCTGACGTCAAACGTACCACCGCCCAAATCATATACCAGGATTGTGCGGTTCTGCCTGTTCTTGATACCGAAGGACAAGGCTGCCGCTGTAGGTTCGTTGATTAAGGAGATGACTTCCAATCCGGCACGTTTGCCGGCTTCCATGGTACGTGTCCGTTCCGCGTTTCCGAAGTAGGCCGGTACGGTGATTACTACTTTATGTATCGGGTCTTTTCCTTCTTCGTCTTGCCGTTTTTGATTGGCGTCTCTCACTAGCTTTTTAAGGATTTCGGCGGAAACGTCTATAGGATTGATATCGATGTTTCCTATTCTCCGTTTGTAATTATCGTTAGACATCTCTCGTTTGATGAAGGAAACCGTGCGTTCCGGATCGTTTGCCATATTGGATTTGGCGGCTGTTCCCACGTATGGAGAGCCGTCTTCGTCATAAGCCACTACAGAAGGAGTGGTCAGTTGTCCTTCTTCGTTGGTGACTACCGTTACCGAGTCTTCTTCATCGATGATTGCAATACAAGAGTTGGTGGTTCCCAAGTCTATTCCGTAAAATTCTTCCATGTTGTTGTATTTTTTATTGTTTTTTATCCATGTATTTGTAGCATTCCACTTGCTCGCGGCGGAATATCATGCGGTATTCTTTCAACGGATGTGCTTCTCCATTGGCTTTGGCTCTTAAAATGTAGGGTAACGTCCAAATATAACCGGGGTTTATTGTCCGACGGATCTTTTTGTCGAGCGTGATGTCATCGGTAAGGTAATCGAATGATTGCTGGGTGTGCGGGTCGAAGCGTGTATCCTCTTCATCGTGTCGGAACACCTCTACGGAGAAGTCTCTTAAGATGAAGTCTATACTATCTATCAATTGTTCAAACTGCTTTAAGAGATAGGGGGCTGAAGTTTCCGTATCTGTCGGATTCTCTTCTACTACTTTGCGCATCATATCGCCCAAGTGGATGAATTGTTTTAAGAAAGGAGCGGTAGCCTTCAAATATGAGTCTTCTTGGAATCCTTGTAAGTCGGCTTCCTTGCGCATCAGTTTGTCTTCTACCTTATCCAGTATGCGCGTCAGTTCGTGGTTCTCGTGTTCGATCTTGCCTGATAAGGTTTCCAGAATTTGTGTAAGGTTGCTTTGCAACTCATTTTTCAGTTCGTTCAAATCAAGAGGTGTGGTAGTGGAAGGAGTGACTGTCTTTTTCTCTTCTTGCAGCTCTTTTTCTCCTTCGGCAATGTTTTGCCGGATCTCTTTTAGTTTGGCAGACAGTTCCTGATATTCTCTGTCCAAAGCCTCCTTTTCCTTTTCCTGTTTCTCCAGTTCGGCGATGGTGTCGGTCAACTTCTTGTGCGTTTCGGCCAGCTGTCTTTCTTCTTCCTCTTCTTCACCGCATTTGGGGAGTGTGATGTTCTGTTCGGACAACCATTCTGCTGTCCAGCATCCTTCTTCTTCTAAATTTGTTTGTAAAGATTTGAGGAGGCTAATCTTCTCTTTGTCAGACATTTTGGAAACTTCTTTCTTTCCACTGATTAAAAATCCCATAGTATTCAATCAGTCAATCGATTCCCCTGAGTTGACATTTTAGTAAATGATTAAGTGTGGGCATATAAAGAAAGCGCGGGAATCTGTACCTGTCACTCGTCCCGCAACTCAAGGCCTTCGCATTGCCCAATTCTGTTGAACGAGCAACGCAGAAGCCCACGCCGATATGTATACTCCTAGCACACTTCTCTTTCTTCACGCGAAGAGAGAAAAGTGGTAAGAAGAAAATAACATACCCCACGGACATCTATCGTTGCTTTGTTTAGACAGAATTTATATAAAACCGCGAAGTTTTGAGTTGCCTGAACAAAACGCCAAATAAACGTCTTTTCTTTAATATGTCCGTTTCCCTCCCTATCCACCTTGTCGAGCAAGGTTTTCGGCGTAGGAAACGCGGCAAAATTAATGTTTAATTTTGAATTAATGAAATATTTGATTGTTTTTGTAGGGTAACCGCCACGGCTTTTTTCATTTAAGAAATATGTCTTATAGGATTTGGACAAGCGTATCTCTAAAAGCAGGTTTATATATCGGTACAGAAATGAATAAGATACTCTCTTTCATATTATATGAGAGAGTATTTTACTCCAATCCGTTTTTTCAGATTAATCCGGATATTGGTAAACCATTTATGCCGACTGCATAAGAAAGTGGTGTAGAATCTTTCAACTTCATGTGTGACGGTCTAACCTACTTATCAGCCAAAAAAAGATTTAATAGTAGATTTTTATGCCTATTCTTCTATCTCTTTGCTGACTTTTTCCTACTTTTGCACATCATTTATTCAAAATCCAACCAATTGATATGCAGGAAAAAATAATAATTCTTGATTTCGGTTCGCAGACAACACAGCTTATAGGCCGTCGTGTACGTGAATTGGATACGTATTGTGAAATTGTTCCTTATAACAAATTTCCTAAAGAAGACCCGACTATTAAAGGAGTCATTCTCTCCGGAAGTCCTTTTTCGGTTTACGATAAAGATGCTTTCAAAGTAGATTTGAGTGAAATTCGTGGTAAATATCCGATATTGGGTATTTGTTATGGTGCACAGTTTATGTCATACACCAATGGCGGAAAAGTGGAACCGGCCGGCACACGTGAATACGGACGTGCACACTTGGCGTCTTTTTGCAAAGACAATGTGCTGTTTAAAGGTGTGCGCGACTGTTCGCAGGTATGGATGAGCCACGGCGATACGATTACTGCTATCCCGGATAATTTCAAGAAAATAGCTTCGACGGATAAGGTCGAGATTGCCGCCTATCAGATAGAAGGCGAGCAAGTATGGGGTGTACAGTTCCATCCGGAAGTGTTCCATAGTGAAGACGGAACTCAAATCTTGAAGAACTTTGTGGTAGATGTTTGCGGTTGCAAGCAAGACTGGTCGCCGGCTTCTTTTATTGAGAGCACAGTTGCCGAACTGAAAGCCCAGTTGGGTGATGATAAAGTCGTTCTTGGTTTAAGCGGTGGAGTTGATTCTTCCGTTGCTGCGGTGTTGTTGAACAAAGCTATTGGCAAAAACTTGACTTGTATCTTTGTAGATCACGGTATGCTACGCAAGAATGAGTTCAAGAATGTGATGGCTGATTATGAATGTCTTGGCTTGAACGTAATCGGCGTAGATGCCAGCGAGAAGTTCTTCAATGAATTGGCTGGCGTAACTGAACCGGAACGTAAGCGTAAGATTATAGGTAAGGGTTTCATTGATGTGTTCGATGTAGAAGCTCATAAGATCAAAGATGTGAAATGGCTGGCACAGGGTACCATTTATCCGGATTGCATCGAGTCATTGTCTATTACGGGTACGGTGATAAAGAGCCATCATAATGTAGGCGGTCTTCCTGAAAAGATGAACCTGAAGTTATGTGAACCACTTCGTTTGTTGTTCAAGGATGAGGTGCGCCGGGTAGGTCGCGAATTGGGTATGCCCGAACATCTGATTACTCGTCATCCGTTCCCGGGACCCGGGTTGGCCGTGCGTATTCTGGGTGATATTACTCCTGAAAAAGTACGTATTCTGCAGGATGCCGATGATATCTTTATTCAGGGATTGCGTGACTGGGGATTGTATGATAAAGTATGGCAGGCAGGAGTTATCTTGTTGCCGGTGCAGTCTGTCGGTGTAATGGGCGATGAGCGTACGTACGAAAGAGCCGTTGCTTTGCGTGCTGTGACATCTACGGATGCTATGACAGCTGACTGGGCGCATTTGCCTTATGAATTTATGGGTAAGGTGTCGAATGATATTATTAATAAGGTGAAAGGAGTGAACCGTGTAACCTATGATATCAGCTCCAAGCCGCCTGCAACCATAGAGTGGGAATAATTGTTCCTGTTTGATATATAAATCCCAAGGCTGCAAACCGCTTTGGGATTTTTTTTGTGGAAAAAGTGAGAGAATCGGCTCAACCAAATAGATAAAATGCTATTTTTTAGTAGTTATAAAATCCTGTAGCTATGAAGAATGTGACAGAAGTTATAAATATACTCCGCTAAAATTATAATTCATGATATCTTATTAAATAGGCTAACAAAAAAGCGGAATATATCTTCGTTAGACATCCATTTATTCTTTTCTAAATTTTCGAAATCGGATAATAGGCTATTTAATGTTTTATTATTATATACAGAGAGAAGATAGAGAAGAATTTCCTTTCTTAAACGTATTGAGCCTAAAGCCATTTCTTCTTTTTTTTGTTACGGTGACCTGCGTATCGCTTCTTCTAAACATTAATAGTTCTTGTGGTTCTACAAATAATATTCCTCCAGCTTTGGCTATATCAAACCACAATTTATAATCTTCCACACAGGGGTAATTTTGATATTCAATATGGTGATTAAGTAGAAATTCTTTTTTAATCATCACACTAGGGTGAAGTAGCATGTTGTATTTTAGTAATTCCAATACAGGTTCGTGTATGATTCCATATCCAAGGTGGAAAACATTGTAATCATTCTATTTTCCGCCACGACAATTTTATCGGCTGTTTTTCAGCCGATAAAATAAAAATGCCCGCAAGAAAA
>NZ_JANJZR010000044.1 GCF_024623065.1 Bacteroides acidifaciens | reverse complement strand
CTACAGACGGACGCGACAAGAAAAGCTGGGGTAAGAGCTATAATATTATGACTGAAGAGAATTTAAACAGGCTCTAAATGCAAGTTCCGTTTTTATAAATGCAAGCTTCGTTTATAGATTACAATTAACACAAAACAACTTTACTTCCTAATAACCGGAACTTTCTTATTAATGGAAAGCAACTTTTCTCTTAATGTTCTGTACATGATTTGCAGTAGATTTGAAAAGCTACAATATAGGAATAGAAGAATTACTAACTTCGTGTTAGCCATAAAGTCTGCAAACCGGACAAGTAGAATCTGCAAATCAAAAACAAAGCCTGCAAACTAAGCAAATAAAGGCTCTGAATTAAGTAAATAGAGGCTCTGATTTGAGTAAATAGAGGCTCTGATTTGAGTAAACAGAACTTCTAAAAAAACATTTCTGCCGAAACTGCATCGGATTTTACCGGAAAGTGTTATCTTTACGGCCAAGTTAAACTATATACTTACTACAATGAGAATTTCCAAGTAAGACAACACTTCCAAGTAAACATCACTTTTCATTTATGCTTTTGACTTATCGTTAAGCATCACGAAATCCGTGTTGTTTAGCCAGTATTGTGTTTGTCGCCCCCTTCCCCCGTGATTATCTTTCACTATTTCTTTCACTATTTCTTTCACTTCAAATCCAATAGACAACCATGCCTATAAGTATTCAACAAATCAGCTATATCCATCCGGATAAAGAGGTATTATTCAGTGACCTCAACTTTGCCATCAGTAAAGGGCAAAAGCTGGGACTGGTCGGCAATAACGGCTGCGGCAAATCTACCCTGCTGCAAATTATCGCCGGGCAACTATCACCGTCTTCCGGTGTTATCGTCCGACCGGACGACCTTTATTACATTCCGCAACATTTCGGACAATATGATTCATTAACTATCGCCCAAGCCTTGCAGATAGACAGCAAGCGACAAGCCTTGCACGCTATTTTGGCGGGAGATGCCTCAACGGAGAATTTCACACTACTGGATGATGACTGGAATATCGAGGAACGCTCCGTCGCCGCCCTCGATTCGTGGGGGATAGGGCATCCCCTATCCTACCCGCTGCATCTGCTCAGTGGTGGAGAAAAGACCCGTGTCTTTTTAGCGGGTATGAATATTCACACCCCATCTGTCATCCTCATGGATGAACCTACGAATCATCTCGATTCTTCGGGCAGGCAACGTTTGTATGATTGGGTAGAGAAATGGCGCTCAACATTGCTGGCAGTGAGCCATGACCGTACCTTACTCAATCTTCTTCCCGAAATTTGCGAACTGGAGAAACATCAAATCACGTATTACGGTGGGAATTACGAGTTCTACAAAGAGCAGAAAGCTCTGGTGCAGGAAGCCTTGCAGCAACGTATCGATGAAAAAGAAAAAGCGCTGCGGGCAGCCCGCAAGGTAGCCCGTGAAACGGCAGAGCGAAGGGATAAACAAAATGTGCGTGGCGAAAAAGCCAATATTAAAAAAGGCATTCCACGCATCGTACTAAATGCGTTGCAGGGAAAATCAGAGAAAAGCACCAGCAAACTAAACGGCGTCCATCAGGAGAAAGCCGAAAAGCTGACTGATGAGCGCAACCAACTTCGAGGTTCACTCTCTCCAACGGCTGCGCTAAAGACTGATTTCAACAGTTCTTCCCTGCACAACGGGAAAACGTTAGTTACAGCGAAAAACATTAATTTCGGTTATTATCCTAACCAGAACGACAATGATAGTCAGAACGACAATGATAATCCAAGTGAAAATAATACCTTCGACAGCAGCAACAGCAGCAAACTGCCAGCGCAACTGCTTTGGCAAGCTCCCATCAGTTTTCAACTAAAGAGCGGCGACCGTCTCCGCATAGAAGGAACCAACGGCAGCGGAAAAACCACTCTTCTGAAAATCATCACCGGACAACTCGAGCCACAGGAAGGAACGCTCACACGGGCAGATTTCTCATACGTCTATCTGAATCAGGAATACTCTATCATCGATGACCGGAATAGTATCCTCGAACAGGCTTACGCTTTCAACAGCCGGAACCTGCCGGAGCACGAAATAAAAATTATTCTGAACCGTTACCTGTTTCCCGCACCCGAATGGGATAAATCCTGTCGGAAACTAAGCGGTGGTGAAAAGATGCGGCTCGCTTTCTGTTGCCTGATGATTAGTAACAATACCCCGGATATGTTTATCCTGGACGAACCGACCAATAACCTAGATATACAAAGTATTGAAATCATCACCAATACAATCAAAAAATATACAGGTACTGTCATCGCTATTTCTCACGACAATTATTTCATCCGTGAGATTGGTGTCGACCAGCATATTGCATTAAGTTAATCTATTGTTATTTTATCCGATAAAGTCTCAAATATCAATACGTTTTTTTATAACTTCGCAGCGCGAAGAAAAAGAATAAAAATAAAATGAGTCAAACAACGCAATCATGGTGGTTTGTCTTTTATAAAGACCAACTACTTCTTGAAAAGAAAGGGAACGGCACATTTGCCCTTCCTTGCGGAGAAATTCCGCCTATCGTTATCAAAGAAAAAACTACGGTACATACTATCACAACATTGGAGGGAAAGAATTGCAAATCTTTCTCTCTGCCCGCACCTATCGAGGAATCGGCGCAATATGCAATGATCGGACTTCGTGCTTCTTATGAGTATCTCCCGTTGACTCATTACCAGACAGCAGGAAAAGCGCACGAGATTCTGCATTGGGACAGAAACAGCCAGTTCTGCTCTGCCTGCGGCACTCCTATGGAACAGAAAGAGGACATCATGAAACGTTGCCCGAAGTGCGGAAGGGAAGTATATCCGTCCATTTCAACCGCAGTCCTCGTCTTGGTGAGAAAAGAAGATTCTTTGCTCCTGGTCCATGCCCGCAACTTTAAAGAAACATTCAACAGTCTTGTTGCCGGATTTTTGGAAACCGGAGAGACACTGGAAGAATGTGTAGCGCGTGAAGTGAAAGAGGAAACCGGACTGGACGTGAAGAATATCACTTATTTCGGCAATCAGCCTTGGCCGTATCCCAGCGGGTTGATGGTCGGTTTTATTGCAGATTATGCCGGAGGGGAAATAAAACTCCAGGATGAAGAATTAAGTTCGGGCGACTTCTACACAAGAGATAATTTGCCGGAACTTCCCCGAAAACTGAGCCTTGCACGGAAGATGATTGACTGGTGGATAGAGCATCCAAATGACTAATATGAATAACATGGCATAAATGGACTTGGATAGAAACTAAAAAATAACAGAAAAACTCTTATAAAATAAAGAAAGCAGGCCACGAAATACACTCAAACCACAAACGAACAATTTATGAATATGAAACTGAACGTATCACTCTAAAGCATCAACAAAACATGTGTATCCGCAGCCTGCGGGTTGAAATTGAGATGATGCCAATACAACAAGATTTCCCCAAGAATGATTAGAAAGTCGGCTTAAAGAATGCAAAGGAATCGAAAGAACTGTGCTAAACCGGGCTAAATGCCCAAAAACAGGGGAAATCAAGACGATACACAGATAAAAAGAAGCGCCCCTATACTCTTCAAAAAGACTATAGAGGCGCTATTTTATGATTGTCCTATTCTGAAACTATCAGCAGAAACTGAATCAGATGCCCAATGACTTCTTCACTGCTTCAATCTTTTCCATTGCGGCAGATTCGGCAGAAGCATAACAATTGCGGCAACCCATTGCGCCCTGAACTTCCATATAGAACTTAATCTTAGGTTCTGTACCTGAAGGACGGACAGAAACTTTGCTGCCGTCTTCTGTGAAATACTGAAGAACATTAGATGATTCCGGCATATCGATTGCAATTACATTTCCTTTGTCATCTGTCTGCTTCAAAGTCTTGTAGTCTTTGCTCAGGATTACTTTAGAACCACCCAATTCTTTCGGAGGATTGGCACGGAAGTTCTCCATCATAGCTTTGATTTCTTCAGCGCCGCTCTTACCCGGTTTCACAACGTTTACAGTAAACTCTTTAGAGAATCCGTATTCTACGTAGATGTCCAGCAACAATTGATACAGCGACTTGCCGTTATCTTTTGCCCATGCAGCAACTTCGGCAATCAAGCAGCAAGCTGATACGGCATCTTTATCGCGAACAAAGTCTTCGGCAAGGAACCCGTAGCTTTCTTCACCACCGCCGATATATTTCTGTTTGCCTTCACGCAGACGGATTTCACGGGCAATCCATTTGAAGCCGGTGTAGCAGTCGAGCATTTCGATATTGTTCTTATCTGCGATTTTCTTGATAAGTTCGGTAGTTACGATGGTCTTCACACAGAACTCGCCACCTTTAATCTTACCCAGTTGCTTGTACTGAGTCAAGATATAATAAAGGTACATCATACAAGTCTGGTTACCGTTGATAAGCACCCATTCGCCTTTATCATCCTTGCAAGCGATACCCACACGGTCAGCATCCGGGTCGGAAGCCATTACGAGGTCAGCATCAATTTCTTTAGCCAGATTCACTGCCATAGAAAGAGCCTCCGCATTTTCCGGGTTCGGAGATACGACAGTCGGGAAGTTACCGTCCTTAATCATCTGTTCGGGCACAGTAAATACGTTTTCGAATCCCCACATCTTCAATGCACGCGGAATCAGCATCATACCTGTACCATGGATCGGAGTATAAACGATTTTCATATCCTTGTGGCGGGCAATAGCTTCCGGGTCGATAGAAACGGTTTTCACCATATCCAGATAAACCTTGTCGATATCTTCACCGATAATCTGAATCAAATCCGGATTACCCTGGAATTTGATGTCGGCAGCAGAAGCAATAGCGTTTACTTCGTCGATAATGCCTTTATCGTGCGGAGCCAATACTTGAGCTCCGTCATCCCAATATGCCTTGTAACCGTTGTATTCCTTCGGGTTGTGAGAAGCAGTCAGGATAATACCGCTCTGACAACCGAGGTGACGGATGGCGAAAGACATTTCCGGGGTGGGACGCATATCATCGAACAGATATACTTTGATACCATTGGCAGAGAAGATATTAGCGGAAGTTTCTGCAAACAAGCGGCTGTTGTTACGGCAGTCGTGACCAACCACTACAGAAATCTGCGACAGGTCTTTGAAGTTCTTTTTCAGATAGTTGGAAAGTCCCTGAGTGGCAGCACCTACCGTATAGATATTCATACGATTGCTACCTACCCCCATGATACCACGCAGACCGCCTGTACCAAATTCCAGGTCTTTGTAGAATGCTTCAATTAGTTCGGTCTTATCGTCATTTTCCAACATACGTTTCACTTCAGCCTGAGTTTCGGCATCATAAGCCGGGGTCAGCCATTTTTCGGCTTTCTCAGTGACCTGTTCAATAAGTTCCTGATTTTCCATTTCGATTGTTATTTATATGGTTAATGAATTATTTACTGTTATATTCTTGAGCACACAAATGTAAAATAATAAGTTTATAAATCCTATTCTTTTAATTGAAATTTGAGAATTTAGAATTAAAAAACAGCACACTCAATACCTGATATCCGATACTCAATATCTATTCTTGAGGCACTTTATATCTGTCTCCGGTCTGTTTGACATATTCCTGCAAGAATTCCTTCGGATAACCGGGACGAAGCACTCCGGCAGGTTGTCCGATAGAATTACGTTCGAATTGCCCGTCCTTCACACGTTTCACTACTCCATCGTTATACTTCACAATCAGGAAAGTACCCAGTTGCTTCCATGTATCGAAAGTACTCTGCGCAGTCATGTTGGTATAGTTTGTCAAGAAATCAATTGCAGCGTTCTTATCCTTATCCAACAGTTTAGCCGCCATCTCTTCAATACCTTGCTGTGCGTTGTTAAAAGTAGTTTCCATCTCCTTCTGCGCTTCCCGTACATCACCAATCATCAAATCATAACGCGGATAAACCATATTTGCCACCCAGTTGAAAATCCAGAAAGCAGAATTCCAGGAGAAAGTAATATAATCGGCTCCATCCACACGCGTATAGCAAACCGGCACTTTCGTAGCACAACAATAGACAGGAGTAAATACCGCCATATTCGCATCGTCCACGCCAAACCAAAGTACGCCGCCTATCGGGTCGGGCATATTAGCACGCATTTGTGCAACAAATACAAAGCCGCTTTGTTGAGTAGAAATAGGTCGTTCGTTGAAATACTCCTGGTCGCCTACCTTAAAGTTCAGAGGAGAGAGACGGTATGGAGTTTTGTAAGGCCCTGCCCCGAAATCATTAGAGATGTCGAGCGGAGTTCCTTCGTAATGGTCGCGCATCATATCTTTCACATCTTGTACGGACAACTTCTGTTTCGGTTTCACAAAAAGAGGCATCGGTGTATCTGTTTTTCCTTCGATATAAGGAAGGTAATCTTTACCGTTATCAGTGTACTTATTGAAATAACTCCATACACGGGCTTCGCAGAAACGACGTGCACCGAAATCAAGGGGAGCATACGCAAGCGAAAAACTAAAATCTTTATTCACTCCATTAAAGTATCCCTTTTCACGCGCGAAAGAGATAACGTCCGGAGAGTACATACAGTTTTCCTTGTCGTTCATGTCAAACTGATGGATGCGCGACTGGTTGGCATGAGCCGAAATACAATCGTCCGGCACACGAACAGCTACCCAAACAGCTCCACGGATGCCGGGACCTTTGCCAATCATCTCCATAATCCATATTTCGTTCGGGTCGGCAATGGTGAAAGATTCCCCACTGCTGTAATAGCCGTATTGCTGTACCAAGTCAGTCATTATCCTGATAGCTTCGCGGGCAGTACGCGAACGTTGCAGTCCGATATAAATAAGGCTTCCATAGTCAATAATACCAGTAGAATCCGCCAATTCGGGACGTCCGCCGAAAGTCGTTTCACCAATCGTAACCTGATATTCGTTCATATTGCCGGTCACGTTGTAAGTCTGCCGTGCCTGTTCGATTTCTCCCAGGTATTTACCGGTATCCCATTCATACACTTTCAGCATGGTTCCTTTCGGATAAGTGGCTGCCGGATAATGATACAGTTCTCCAAACAGCCCATACGAATCGGCAGAATAGGAAACGATGGTCGAACCGTCGGTAGAAGCGTTCTTACCGACTATCAGATTGGTACAGGCGAAAGTATTCGCCACAGCCGCCATCAGTAGGGCGGCACACAAAATCACTCTTTTCTTCATAATGTGTATATGATTCATTTTTAATAATTACCAAACAAAAGTCTCACGGGACACAGTCTCATTTCCGCAATTATCGGTCACCGTAAATTCAACGGTATGCTTGCCGCCTTTTTTCATGTGTTTTGAGTCAAGCTTGCATTCCCAATATGACTTCACAATATTAGGTCGCCCGAAAAGTGCGTACTTTCCGTCAATCATGCCCCGATAGGAAGCAATGCCGGCACCTTCGTCTTTCAGCCGATAGACAATCTTTCCGTTTCTTCCCCACTGGTTCTTATTGACAGGGATGATTTCGGGCGGTATCGTATCAACGGCAACGGTGTAAGTCCCCAATTCACGGACAGAGGTTTTCATGTAACCATCCTCATACTTCCCGCCTACACTATATTTCCTGCCTTTCGGAGTCACACGGGCTACATAATACTTTGTAGTGTCGGCTACCGGCCTTCTGCGCAGACCGATACGAATCTCGCACCCCGCATGAAGCGAAACAGGTTTGTCATTTATCTGATAAGTAAATGCGACTGCCCCGCTATCGGCTTTCACCTGATAGTTGAGAGGAACATCGTCATACAACATTCCTTTCGGAACGACCAGACTCAATCCAGGTTCTTGCAGATAATTTGTCTTATCCCAGGCAAAGAAGTATTTCTCCCGATGACTCAAAGGTTCAACCGGCTGCTTCCGTCCACGTACGGTAAAACCATATTTAGAAGTATTCCCGAAAGCATCTTTTAAGGTATATAGAAACTGATAATCCCGTTCCTCGTCAATCGTCACCAAGCCACGGTTACCATTCGATGCCTTCAACAGACGCAAAGTATTCCCCGGCTCAATAAAAGATTTCATGTATTGCCCGCACGTCCATGAGTTTATCATTCTGTTTTCTTCCTGAGAAAAGCGGTCTACCGTACTACGGAAAACCTCATTTCCATCTACCGTAAGAACAACCGAATACACTCCATAATGATTGCTGGCCCCATCCATGTAATCATATGCCTTGATGCCTGTACCAATCACTCCCCATGCTTCCACCGGACTTTCCGCGTTCGGGAGAATTGTTTGGGTCTGCTGTTTTCCATCTACCACACCTTTACCCGGCTGCGGAAAAAACATAATACCATCAGCTTTGGGGGCACGCGTATCTTTTATCTTCGATTTGAAGAAAGGCATCGGGTCGATATAATCCCCCGATTCAGTTTCGAACACATCCAAATGCAGATGCGGACCGAATGAATAACCAGTATTCCCGCTCCATGCTATCTGCTGACCGCCTTTCACTGGATATTCATCCGGTTCGGGAATAATCTCCACTTCCCAATTTTCATTTTCATATTGAAGTTTCTCCACCCTTTCGGCAATGGGAGAAATAAAACCACTCAAGTGTCGGTTGACAGTAGAATAACCGTTATGATAACAGACATCAAGTACATATCCCGAACCATTGGTGACACGGATACGTGAAATATACCCGTCGGCAAGGGCACGGACAGGTTTGCCGATAACTCCGCCTGTTTTAAAATCCAATCCGCCATGAAAGTGGTTAGAGCGGATTTCTCCGAAGTTTCCGCTCAATGTAAGAGGAAAGTCAAAAGGTGGCACAAAGGTGACTTGCTTCTTTTCTTGTCCACAAACTCCGACGCAACAAGCCAGCATCAAAGCAGCGATATATTGTTTTATCATTCCATTCACTTTTTACTCCCCGCAAATGTACACTATTCCAACTAAATTACGAAATATCCGGGCAGAATGATAGCCGGAGATACTAGTTAATAATTCTTTTTATTATTATATTCATTGCAAACCTGCATCCATCATGTTATTTATATTAGTACTTTTGCACCCGTTTTTAATTTTAATAAAATATAAAGAACTCAATGAGAATGTATGTAAAAGTAATGGCAGCGGTCATTGCATGTATACTGCTGAGTGGTGAAGCGTACCCGGCATTTGCAACTACCCCCGCTACAGAAAATCTGAGTTGGTTTAAAAAGAAAAAGAAGAAACCAGAAGAAAAAGAGGAGAAGAGTAAAAACGACTACGAAAAATTAGTGGAAGGCAGCAAAACAACCAAAGGGATGTTTGCTGTACATCAAAAGAAGAACGATTATTATTTTGAAGTTCCCACATCACTTTTAGGACGTGACTTATTAGTTGTCAATAAACTGCAAAGAGTTCCTGCCGAACTGAATGAAGCAGGTGTAAACCGTGGAGTAAATTATGAAAATCAGATGGTTTGCATGGAATGGGATAAAGCCAGCGGAAAACTGATGTTCCGCCAACAACGTCCATTACCTCTGGCTCCTCAGAAAGATGCCATATTCCGTTCGGTAAAAGACAACTTTATCTCCCCGCTGATTGCCGCATTCAAAATCGAAGCAATCAACGCGGATTCTACTGCATTGGTAATCAAAGTAAATGACATTTATGACGGTACGGAAACCAGTATCAATAATGTATTTACCAATATCAACCTGGGTACTTCGGCTATCAAAAACTTGTCACGTATCCTCTCTATCAAGTCTTTCTCAAACAACGTCGTGGCAACTTCCGAGTTAACCACCCGGGTGACAGAAGGCACTACAACTGTATACGTGACAGTGGAAGTAAGCTCTTCTATCCTTCTGCTGCCTGAAACACCGATGATGGGACGTTTCGACAATCAGAAAGTCGGATACTTCACCAACCCGCTATTAAGTTTCAGCGATGTACAACAAAGAACGGACAAAACGCAGTATATCACACGTTGGCGCATGGAACCCAAACCGGAAGACCGGGAAACTTACCTGAAAGGTCAACTAGTGGAACCTGCCAAACCCATCGTATTCTACATCGACAATTCGACTCCTTACCAATGGCGTTCGTATATTAAGAAAGGTATTGAAGACTGGCAGATTGCTTTTGAAAAGGCAGGTTTCAAGAATGCGATTATTGCCAAAGAAATCACGGACAGCATGCATGTAGACATGGACGATGTCAACTATTCCGTACTGACTTACGCCGCTTCGGAAAAGAAAAATGCAATGGGACCTTCCCTATTGGACCCACGTTCGGGAGAAATCCTGGAGGCTGACATTATGTGGTGGCATAATGTGCTTTCCATGGTACGCGAATGGATTACAGTGCAGACCGGAACCGTTTGCCCGGAAGCCCGCAGCGTGCAGTTGCCTGATGCCTTGATGGGCGACGCCATCCGTTTTGTAGCTTGCCATGAAGTAGGGCATTCTTTGGGATTGCGCCATAACATGATGGGCTCATGGGCTTTCCCGACAGATTCACTACGTTCGGAAGCCTTCACTTCTAGAATGAACTCTACCGCTTCATCCATTATGGACTATGCACGTTTCAACTACGTCGCACAGCCGGGAGACGGTGTGAAAGTTCTTTCTCCGCATATCGGTCCTTATGATATGTTCGCTATCGAATATGGCTATCGTTGGTATGGAAAGAGTACTCCGGAAGAAGAGAAAGACCTCTTGTTTGATTTCCTGAGCAAACATACAGACCGTCTTTACAAATACAGCGAAGCACAGGATGTACGCGATGCCGTAGACCCGCGTGCACAGAACGAGGACTTAGGTGACGACCCTGTTCGTTCTTCTTTACTTGGCATTGAGAATCTGAAACGTATCGTCCCGCAAATTCTTCAATGGACTACTACCGGTGAGAAGGGACAGACTTACGAAGAAGCATCCCGTCTCTACTACGCTGTAATCAACCAATGGAACAACTATTTATATCATGTCCTTGCCAATATTGGTGGTATCTACATTGAAAATACAACCGTAGGAGACGGTGTTAAGACTTATACATTCGTAGAAAAAGAGAAACAACAAGCTTCGCTGAAATTCATCATGGACGAAGTTTTGACATACCCTCAATGGCTGTTCGACACGGAAGTGGGAGAATATACTTACCTGCTCCGCAATACTCCAATCGGTCAACAGGAGAACGCTCCTACCCAGATATTGAAGAATGCCCAAGCCTATATTCTCTGGGATTTGCTTGGCAACACCCGTCTGATGCGTATGATAGAGAATGAATCCGTCAACGGAAAGAAAGCCTTTACAGTAGTGGAACTGATGGACGGACTCCACAAGAACATTTTCGGTATTACCGAACGTGGTGGCATCCCCGACGTGATGGAACGCTCTTTGCAGAAGAACTTCCTGGATGCTTTACTTACTGCCGCTGCAGAACCGGAAGCCGTGAAAATCAACAAGAAGATTGCAAACGAGCATTTCTTGCTTGACCACGCTACTCCTTTCTGTAGCTGTTACGCAGCCGAACAACGTGCACTCCGCCAGGAAGACCGGATGGGTGCGCCGCGTGTACTCAACTTCTACGGCAGCCAACTCAACCGCATCTCAGATGCCATCTCTGTGAAACGCGGTGAGTTATTACGCATCAAGAAGTTGTTGCAGAATCGTCTCGGAACTTCCGACACTGCTACACGCTACCATTATGAAGATATGATTTTACGTATTAATACCGCTTTGGGAATCAAGTAAACTATTAATTAAACTATCTTACAATTAATGAGAATCAAATTTTTGTGCATTATTATATGCTTATTTGTGAATGTACTGGCTTCCGCCAGTGCTGCTAATCGTACAATCACCGGAGTAGTAATCTCCGGTGAAGATAATGAACCTCTGATTGGTGCTTCCGTTTATGTCCATGCGGACGATTTGAAAAAGGCCGGAGCATCACAGACTTCTCTAGGTACTATCACTGATATGGATGGTAAATTCTCCATTTCCATTCCGGAAAAGGTAACTCGTATTCATTGCAGTTATATCGGCTTTGAAGAACAGGTAATTGCATTGCAAGGAGACAAGAGAAGCTATCGCATCGTACTTCAACCCTCGGCTCATGCTTTGGCAGATGTGGTAGTAACGGGTTATCAGACATTGGAACGCAGAAAGCTGACTGCTGCCATTTCAAAAGTTGAATTATCGGATGCGATGGTAGGTGCTACCAAAAGTATCGACCAGGCATTGACCGGACAAATTGCGGGTGTGGCAGTAACAAATACGTCCGGTGCTCCGGGAGCTCCGGCTAAAATTCGTATTCGTGGTACTGCTTCATTAAATGGAACACAAGATCCGTTGTGGGTATTGGATGGCATTCCTTTGGAAGGAACAGATATTCCAAAAATGGATTCAAATTCTTCCGACAATGACATTGTGAATATCGGGCAGTCATCCATTGCGGGAATAAGTCCTAATGATATTGAAAGCATAACAATCCTAAAAGACGCTGCCGCAACAGCTATTTATGGTGCTCGTGCCGCAAACGGCGTAATCGTTGTGACTACCAAACGTGGAAGAACAGGAAAGCCGGTTGTCAACTTCAACACGAAATTAACCTATTCTCCTAATTTGGATACATCACAACTCAACTTATTAAATTCAGAAGAGAAAGTTAATCTGGAACTTCAAATGATGAAAGAGCAGCCATTTGATTATGGAGGATGGGGATTCATGTTCTATCCTGTATATCCGGAAAAGGGTGGAGTAGTAAATATTTTAAGGAAATACGAACTTCTGGATACTTATAGACAAAATGGTTGGGATGGACTCACCCCTGAAGCTCAAAATGCAATCAATAGATTGAAAAGTATTAATACAGACTGGAACGATATATTATTCAGAGATGCATTTACTCAAGAATATAACTTAAGTATTTCCGGAGGTAGCGAAAAAGTTACTTACTACAATTCTCTCGGCTATACCAAAGAGAATAGCAATGTACCTGGCGTGAGTCTGAGCCGTTTTAATTTAACAAGCAAAACCAACTATCAACTTAACAAACTGCTAAAAATAGGTATTTCTATTTTTGCCAACAGACGTAAGAACAGAACTTTCATGACAGACTCTTACGGATTGACCAATCCTGTGTATTACTCACGCATAGCCAATCCCTATTTCGAACCTTTCGACAACGAGCACAACTACTTGTATGATTATGATGTAACAGGCAGTGTAACAGATGAAAAGAGAGGATTCAATATATTCGAAGAACGTGACAATACCAGTAAAGAATCAATTACTACTGCTATCAATTCCATCTTTGATACTGAACTGCGTTTCAATGACCAATGGAAACTGACCTCGCAAATCGGTGTACAATGGGAACAATTATCCCAGGAAGAATATGTAGGTCTGAACAGTTTCAATATGCGCAATATGCGTGAAGACAATACTTATTATAAAGATGGGGTACGCACATATATTATACCAGAAGGTGGAATGCTCAAGACAACCGGCGCCACTACTTCTCAAATCACGTGGAAGATACAAGGAGAGTATAAGAATACATTTAGCGATATCCATGATATACAAATAATGGCCGGATCGGAAATTCGAAAGAATTGGTATGAGAACCATGTATCTACAGGATATGGTTACGACCCTAAAACACTCAACTTCAGGAATCTGAATTTCAAAGATGAAACACAAGCCAATGAGAGCAAGTGGAAACTTAAAAATGAAATAAGTCGAGAAAATGCTTATGCCTCTTTCTTTGCAAACGGCTCATATTCATTGATGAACCGTTACACTTTGGGAGGAAGTATCCGTATGGATGGTTCCGATCTTTTCGGAGTAGACAAAAAATATCGTTTCCTGCCAATATATTCGGTCAGTGGTTTATGGCGTTTATCCAATGAACCATTTATTAATCAAAAGTGGATTGATAATTTAGCTCTTCGCCTATCATATGGTATACAAGGCAATATTGACAAGAATACTTCACCATTTCTAGTAGGAAGTTATAAGAATACAAGTATTCTGCCAGGAGGCACGTATGAAGATTATATTACTATCGACAGTGCGCCAAACAGCAAGCTGCGCTGGGAAAAAACCACGTCCTACAATATCGGATTAGATTTTGCCGTCTTGAACCAGGCTATCAATCTCAGTGTGGATTACTATTACAGAAAAGGGACAGACCTTATCGGTTACAAATTGTTACCATTGGAAAATGGTTTCGAAAGTATGGCTATCAACTGGGCCAGTATGTCCAACAAAGGTATAGAGATTAATCTGCAGACTCGCAATATCACAACCAAAAATTTCTCCTGGTATACGTCATTCAACTTTGCTTACAATCAGAACAAAGTACTTAAAGTCATGACTCAAAAGAGCCAAGTGACACCCAGTTTGGAAGGATACCCGGTAGGTGCAATCTTTGTTTTAAAAACCAAAGGAATAAATCCGGAAACAGGACAAGTCATGGTTGAAAACAAGAATGGCGAAGCCGTAACAATAGAAGAACTCTTCAAGATGGCACCTAGCGGAAATAATGACGGTCAATATAGTATAGGCGCAGATACTGAAGAAATACGAGGATTCTACAGTTATGCCGGAACCGCTGATGCACCCTATACCGGTGGTCTTATGAATACATTCAGTTATCGTAACTGGGAGTTAAACCTAAATTTATCTTATAATATAGGAGCACATGTGCAGACCACTCCTTCCTATTATATAGCCGACTTAGATCCGGGAATAAATATGAATAGAGATATTCTGGACAGATGGACACCCGAAAATGTGAACGGAACTTTCCCGGCATTAGCAACTTATCACACAAATCCTGCTGACTATTATTTATTCAGCAGTCGGAGAGATCTCTACAAATCCTTAGATATTTGGACGAAAAAATTAAGCTATGTACGTCTGCAAAACATACGTCTTGCCTATCGTCTACCTTCGGAATGGCTGCAAAAAGTAAGGATTAGCGGAGCAACTGTCGGCCTAGAAGCCCGCAACTTATTTGTCTTTGGTTCAAGTTACAAAAACTATATGGATCCGGAATCTATGAGTAATCTCTACTCTACCCCTGTTCCAAAATCAGTAACTTTCAATCTTAGTCTTAACTTCTAAAATAAGAAATGAATATGATGAGAAAAATATATTTTGCTTTTACTTTACTAGGAAGTATATTGTTAACTTCCTGTGATAACTATCTGGATATTCAGCCTGTCGGTAAAGTAATACCCAATACTTTAGCAGAGTATAGGGCATTACTCACTACCGTCTATAATACAAGACTCAATGACAAGGCTGTCACTGAATTACGCACTGATATCGTACAAGTTACAGATATCAGTAGTTCGCAAAACACATACGGAGATATCCAAATATGGAATGACCTCAATCCAAAAGCCGGAACAAGAGATTTCGTATGGGACAAATATTATACTAATATTTATTACGCTAATGCCATAATTGACAAGAAAGATGCTATCACAGAAGGAAGCCAAGAGGGAATAAACCAACTGGTAGGAGAAGCATATTTATTAAGAGCATACATGCACTTTATACTTGTGAACCTCTATGGACAACCATATACCAAAGAAGGGGCGCTAGATACGAAAGCAGTACCTATAAAATTGGATCTTGACCTGGAAGGAGTCCCCACCCGGAATACAGTAAAAGAAGTATATGCAGCCATCCTATCTGATATTGAGTCTGCACGAAAGCTTATCAATCAGAAAGAATGGGAAAGCCAATACTCCTATCGTTTCTCCACTCTTTCGATTGATGCAATGGAAAGCCGTGTATATCTTTATATGGGAGATTGGCAAAAAGCATACGAAGCTGCAGAACGGGTATTGGCTACTAAATCTTCATTGGAAGATCTAAATGCTCCGGATGCCAAATTACCTAATGATTACCAATCGGCAGAAATGATCACTGCATATGAATTTTACAGTGATGACGTAACTACCGCTTTCATTATTACCCCCTCATTCATACAAAATTATAAGGCAAATAAAGATTTACGTTTGAATAAATATTATAGCCTGAATAAAGATAATAAGTATATATCCATCAAAAGTGGGAAATCACAATATAATTGTACCTTCCGTAATGGAGAAATGTATTTAACTGCCGCCGAATCTGCCGCTCATTTAAATAAACTGCCGGAGGCACGCAACCGATTGCTGCAATTAATGGAAAAACGCTATACACAAGCAGGCTATATAGAAAAGAAAATCGCAGTAGAAGCTATGGAGCAAACCGAACTGATAAAAGAAATTTTAAACGAAAGAGCTCTCGAGCTTGCTATCGAAGGACACCGTTGGTTTGATTTACGTCGCACAACTCGCCCTAGCATTCAAAAAGTCATAGATGGTCAATCTTATACATTGGAAGAAAATGACGCACGCTACACATTACGGATTCCACAAGCGGCAATCGATGCAAATCCTGGATTATTAAACTAAAAGTTTATTTATCCTTTTCAATTATAAATCTGATAAAACTCCTTTTGCAACCTCATTTGCAAAAGGAGTTTTTACTATTCTCTCCACCACGTATCCGACATATAGCTCGAGTGGGTCTCTATGGATTATATTCATCAAAATACCCAAAGAAATATTTCTTCTCCGCCGCTTGCCGGTAAGATTCAATTAATTCACTCATAACTTCCGCCACCGACTGCCGACGGGATATAATTGCCGACACCTGCCCTATTTCCAGCTCACCTTCCTCCAAATCACCTTCAAACATTCCTTTCTTTGCACGTCCTCTTCCCAGCAAGTTTCGTAATTCTTCTGCAGAGGCACCACTGTCTTCCGCTTTCTCCACTGCATATCGGAAATCATTCTTTACCAAACGCGTCGGAGCCAGTTTCTTTAATAATAACTTAGTATCTCCCTCACCAAGGCTCAGGCAATAATCCTTAAACACCGGACTTGCAGAGCTCTCTTCAGTCAAGGCGAAACGAGTACCGATCTGCACTCCCTCAGCCCCCAATGCCATAGCAGCCAATATACCTTCTCCCGTACCAATGCCTCCAGCAGCTATCAAAGGCAATGTTGTAGCCTCACGCACAGCAGGAATCAGACAGAAAGTTGTTGTTTCCTCACGACCGTTATGTCCACCGGCTTCAAAACCTTCAGCCACCACAGCATCCACACCCGCTTCCTCACACTTCATTGCAAAACGAGAGGAAGAAACTACATGGACAACCGTTATCCCCCGTTCTTTCAACCATCCGGTCCACGTTTTCGGATTTCCGGCAGAAGTAAAAACAACCTTCACTCCTTCTTCCACCACAATATTCATTATCTCTTCTATCTGAGGATACATCAAGGGAATATTCACACCAAAAGGAAATTCCGTAGCTGCACGGCATTTACAAATATGCTCGCGCAAAGTTTCGGGATGCATAGAACCTGCACCAATCAGACCTAAGCCCCCCGCATTACTCACTGCGGAAGCCAGCCGCCAACCGCTACACCATACCATTCCACCTTGAATTATAGGATATTGTATCCCTAGAAGAGAAGTTATTCTATTCATAATTAATAATTTATCAATGCACTAATAATTTCGTCCCCCATAAGAAACCGGATTACTTACTAATGTGCCAATACAACAATATACAAATATATAAATCATTCAATTACAAACACTCTCCAGTCAGTATATTGTCATATCGCAACATTAGTACATATATACAACGCCCTTAACGGGCAATCTGTTCAATTGGCTTATTTATCAACACAGTCGTCGAATCTCCATAAGCTCGCAGGACTTCCAACGTGCGGGCACGATTATCCCTCCCCTTCTTGTTCCAAAAATCTTTTGTAAAGACTGCCATCAAGTCAATCCCTCCAATAGTTCCGCCATTGATATACACCCCACTCCCGCCAAATAAAGGAATAGGACTGTCCATCACTACCGAATTTACAAACATCCCATTGGCACGCTCACTCAACTGGCGGAAACGTACCCCGCTCGCCTGTATCTCATCCAAAGACTTACGCATTCCCTTTGCCATCGGATTACGCGCCCAGTTGGAGTATGTTCTCTGATGGCGCAGTTCGTAGAAAGGATCTCCCCGCCAGGTATTCTTATCTACCCTTATCTTTTTCTGATAGACGGGATCCCAATTGAAACGGGTATTTGCCTTATAAGGCATCAGGCTCAACACCACTTTCGGTTTAGGCAATGCTTCGGGCAACGATTCGTCAGGCAGCATCCAATTCTTCTCCTCCGACATCCGGGGGCTTCCTACTGCACCGCCAAAATCAATCGACTTTACAGCATCCATATTTAAGTGCAACTCCTGGTCACTATCCAGCAACTTCTTCAGATGCAATGAATCTTGCGCCGTCCATACTTGCGAATATGCAAGCAAAGTCATCAGACACAAAGCCATAGTTGTCCAGAAACGTTTCATCAATCTATTCATCCTCTTTATTCTTTCATTACCTAATACCTTTCAAACGCTTCATACATACCTGCCTCAACCCGATTCTAATGTAGTCCATTGAGCGTAGCAAGCCCCTGTCAGCAGTAAAAAGACTACTGATACAAACAAACGTTCCTACATGAATGTTTTCTATTTCTTATTCCGAACGCAACTCTTTATTGAGCGTCACCACCAACGATAGCCCGATCCGCAAAGTGGTTCGTCATAACACGGGTCAATCGTCCACCGGGTCTTCGGATACTTCCGTTCTTCCCACCAGCTACGATAGCAGGCAACTGCATCGAGCACTTCCTCGTCGGTCAGGAAATAGATTGCTTCATAATTCTCGGCATTCGCCAATACCATTTTGCAACCCATTGACGGCGGTGTACCCTGACGGATATATTCAATCACCCAAAGCATACATTCACCCAAGCGAATCTTACCGTTGTTCGTATTATAAACCGACGGAAAAGAAGGGATAATAGTCAGATCTTCTGCATATTTCAAAAGTTCGGGAATATCCTCTTCCATGAAATGAGGAACTTCCACCACTCCTTTGTCATTCTTCATCTTATACGTGCCCGACTTCAATTGCTTCACAAAAAGGCCAACATCCGGATTGTTGTAATCCATTTCTTCGCTGCTGCATCCACTGAAAGATACAATCAGGCAAAATGCCATCCACAGCATTACAAGTGTTTTTTTCATTTTCATAAGGATTAATACGTCATGCGAAGTCCGCAAAGTAAATTAAAATTAGTCGGCCGTTTCGTGCGTACCGTAGCCAGTTTCGAATCCGTGCTGAAATGGTGCGAAATACCTGGTTCGGCAAAAAGCGCAAGTCGGTCGTTAATCTTATAATTGATTCCAATGCCGGCAGTCACTGCCAGTTGGACAGGTTCTTCCTTGAAACTATTGTCCGGAGCGCCGACGATGCATTTATCCGCTATTCCGCCTACAGTAGCGTAAAGGTCAACTTTCTTTGTATCCATCAACGTCACATTCACCCGGACAGGGATACCCAAATAGTGTAAATATTGTCCTTCCGAACGAAGATTTGAATAAAGCAATCCGGTTTCTATTCCCAGATAATCATTCAGTTTCCGTTCTACTGTCACACCTGCGGAGAGTGGCATCTTATAAGTACCGTCATCCGCCGGAAGTGCCGTACCTAACTGCGCTTTTATCGCCCAGCGATGTCTCTTCACAACTTTTTCGGGAGTAACAGCCGGCCTTGCAGTTTCTTCCTGCACGGCGAATGATCCTGTATTTCCATTTGCAGCCTGCCAATAACCATTATAACCTTGATTACCGTAACGATTGCCACTTCCCGTAGCAGTCGACGAAAAAGAGAACGACATGGAGAAGGTAATAGAAAGCGAATCCTCCTCTTCCACACGTTGCGACAACATACCGAAAGACTTGGGAGTCGGTTTCGGCAAAACAGGTTCCACCGGCAACGGCAATTGATTGACACGTATTCCGTCTCCGTCCATTTGTCCTCCATTCGTCACAGCTATCTTCGTAAACGCCTCTTCCATCTCTTCCTTGGGAGAGAAATACAGGAAAGTAGCTGATGAAGCCGCCAGAACGAGCAACACTGATGCCGCAGCCGCCACACGGAAGAGCAGAATCCGACGGTGATGTTGGCAAGCCACAGGAATATCCTGCGAGAGTTCTTCCCAAAAGCCATCCCGGACACTTATCCCCGCATCGGCGAGACGTGTGCGAAACAGTTCGGTTATTTCATCATTTTCTTTCTTCATTGTTCCTATACTCTTTAATTCTTTTTGCTAACAGATATTTGGCGCGACGCAACTGCGAAGTAGACGAATGCTCTTTGATATGAAGCATCTTAGCTATCTCCTTGTGCGACTTTTCTTCAAACACATAAAGATTGAAAACGGTTCGGCAACCATCCGGCAATTCGGCTATAAAAGCCATCAACCGCTCCTCGGAGATTCCATCCCCTCCTCCCGAATCCGATATATCGGGTATATCGGGAAGCTGCTCTTCATGCACTACCAACTGACTGACCCGTTTCTCCCGTCTCAGATAATCGATCGATTGAGTGACCATCACCCGGGTTATCCATGTGCAGAGCGACGATTCGCCCCGGAAGGAGAAGTTGGTGAAAATTTTGATGAAACCGTCATGCAGTACATCATGCGCTGCATCCATATCGCCCGTATAGCGGAAACATACCGCCAGCATCTGTTTGGAATAGAGGGTGTAAAGTTCCTTTCGGGCTGAATCCTTTCCTGCCCGACAGCCCTTTACCAGTTCTATCTCGTTTTCCAAGTCAATTACCTTTTTTTAAAACCGAACGTATGTTTGCGTCGTTTTATCCATTAGACGCAAGAGTTTGGGGAATGCTGCAACAGGAAATGTTAAAGAATACAAATACAAAAGTTTTTTTTCTGAAGCATATGCAAAAACAGAGAAGACAGAAACAGTCTTCAGATACAAATAACGCGGATAACGCGGATTCTTTTTATCAAAGTCTTACCATCCGTGTCATCCGCGTTACGCGCGTCTTAAGAAATCTTCATGACAATCTTCTCTTTTTCATTTAGCACGCCTTGAAGCTCATATCCAGTCCTTTCACTGAATGAGTCAGCGCACCTACAGAGATAAAGTCTACACCACATTCGGCATAGTCACGAAGAGTATCAAAGGTGATGCCACCCGAAGATTCGGTTTCGTATTTACCGCCCACCATCTCTACGGCTTTTTTCGTCATTTCGGGAGTGAAGTTATCAAACATGATACGGTCCACCCCACCAAGCTCGAGCACTTGTTGCAGTTCGTCGAAGCTGCGGACTTCTATTTCTATCTTCAAGTCTTTCCCTTTTTCTTTGCAATATTCTTTGGCACGGGTGATAGCTTTATCAATACCTCCGGCAAAGTCAACGTGATTGTCTTTCAAGAGAATCATGTCGAACAAACCGATACGATGGTTTACGCCGCCACCGATCTTCACAGCCATCTTCTCAAGGATACGCATGCCCGGAGTTGTCTTACGGGTATCCAGTACGCGGGTATTTGTACCTTCCAGCCTCTTTGCGTATTTGCGGGTCATTGTCGCAATACCACTCATGCGTTGCATCACGTTCAGCATCAGACGCTCGGTCTGGAGCAATGACTGTACTTTTCCCTCCACTACCATTGCTACATCGCCCGGCTTCACTTCCGTTCCGTCGTTGATAAACACTTCGACTTTCATAGTCGGATCGAAACGGTTGAAGATTTCTTTAGCCACTTCGATACCTGCCAGCACACCGGCTTCCTTGATAAGCAATTTTGATTTTCCCATTGCCGTAGCAGGGATACACGAAAGGGTGGTATGGTCGCCATCACCTATATCTTCTGCAAAAGCAAGATCGATCAGTTTGTCGATCAGTTCTTTTTCCTTATTCATTGATTTTGTCAATTCTTATTTGGTGTATTAAACATTTATCCTGTACTTTCTTCAAGAAGCAATTCACACGGAAACTTCCCTTCGTAGTAGCCAACGTGCCGATAACGAAACTCGATTCGTCCCGTTTTCCCTGATGGTTTACATTAAATCCGCTGACTTTATTCTCCGTAAAGAATTCTTGCATCGCAACTGTTGCTTTCTGTTTGTCAACGTTTGTCGAGCGACCTCGGAGCACCAGGTTTACCTTGTCCCCCATATACTTACTTAGCTCTTGCGAGCTTCCTCTTTTAAATGCCGTAATCACTCCTGCCGGTATCTCTTGCGCCATAAGCAACGAGAGGGAAAGAAGCAAAGCGGCCATTCCTACGAGCACTCGTTTTTTCATAATTACAAGCTTTTAAGTTGAAGTTTAAAGTCTTAAACTTTCAACTAATGATAGGCAAAGGTAAGCATTAATTGCAGAATAACATAAAAAATGCCTATTTTTGTGCATTAATCAGAATTATAGAGACATGAAAACAACCCTGCTCGTCGTTGGACGAACCGTAGAACAACACTATATTACAGCTATCAACGACTATATACAGCGCACCAAACGCTATATCACTTTTGACATGGAAGTGATTCCCGAACTGAAAAACACGAAGAGTCTTCCGATGGAAGTGCAGAAAGAGAAGGAAGGAGAACTGATACTGAAAGCCCTTCAACCGGGTGACGTCGTGGTGCTGCTCGATGAACACGGAAAAGAAATGCGCTCCCTTGAATTTGCCGATTACATGAAGCGGAAAATGAATACAGTGAACAAACGACTCGTTTTCATTATCGGAGGACCGTATGGCTTTTCAGATAAAGTGTATCAGGCGTCCCATGAAAAGATTTCAATGTCGAAAATGACTTTCTCGCATCAGATGATTCGGCTGATATTCGTGGAGCAAATTTATCGGGCAATGACGATATTGAACGGAGGGCCGTATCATCACGAGTAATACTTCCCGGACAAATCAAGAAAGAATGGAGCATTACACATCTCCATTCTTTTCATTTGTATAAAGTTCATCAAATACTCGTTGAAGCTCTTCTTCATCCATAATCAACTTCCGAAGTTCTGCCAAACGTTCGGCATTATCCGACTGAGGTATCCATAACTTCAAATATCCCCCTTCCGCATACTTATCATTAAGATGTTTACGAAAGCGAGCATATTGCTGTTCTTTATCCATCTCCGGATAATGAGACAATCCATATTGAACAGTACGGCGCAACGTTACTTCAGGATCAATAATACGGTCGGCTTCGGCAACTATTTTCCCATAGATGCTTCTCGGAGCCTGTTTATTGGAAGCCCGATGATCTTCTATCGCTTCTTTCATCTGCAACAGTTGTTCATCCGTAAACCAATGTCGCAAGGTTTCATCCGCCAGCAATATTCATATATTACTCCCGATTCATCAAACGATGCTCCGCCATCTGTTCGAATTTTGTTCCCGGACGACCGTAATTGGCATACGGATAGATGGAGATACCGCCACGGGGAGTAAAGATGCCTGTCACTTCAATGTATTTGGGATTCATTAGTTTAATAAGATCCTTCATTATGATATTCACGCAGTCCTCATGGAAAGCACCATGATTGCGGAAGCTGAAAAGATATAGTTTCAAGCTCTTGCTTTCTACCATTTTAATATCAGGAATGTAGCTGATACGTATTTCGGCAAAGTCCGGCTGCCCGGTGATGGGGCACAAGCTTGTAAATTCAGGGCAGTTGAAACGTACCCAATAGTCATTCTCAGGATGCTTGTTATCAAAGGCTTCCAATACTTCAGGAGCATAATCTTGTTTATACTCGGTCTTTCTTCCTAATAAAGAAAGTTGGTCTTTTAATTCTGTCATTGTACTCGTTAACTACAATCCCTACTCTAGATAAAAAACACATTTCCTCTTTCACCTATCACCTACTAGTCCTAAATACCTTATTCATAGGCATTTCAGTAGTGAATGATCCATTTTACAACCTATCACCGTATCTGTCACCTATCACCGTCAGTTCTTTAACCCACGGGGGATTTATCCGCATCCTATTTGTTACGGTATGTTTTGTGCCTTGAAACACGTTGTTTCAAGCCTTGGAACTACTAGTTTCAAGTAATAGAAACTTTAGTTTCTTACTATTGAAACTTTAGTTTCTTACTATTGAAACTTTAGTTTCTTACTGTTGAAACTTTAGTTTCTTACTGTTGAAACTCCAGTTTCTTACTGTTGAAACTCCAGTTTCTTACCGTTGAAACTCCAGTTTCTTACCGTTGAAACTAAATTAAACCGATACATTCCCCCGAACAGAAGCTACTATCCTATTTATTAGAGCTTACCGGTGATAACGGATGTGACGGCAAAATGTCGAATTTGGTTGCTGTCACCAATTGCCGTCACAAACCATTCGTTTCATATTCAAACGATTATCTACAGCAATGTGACAGATGACAGCAGAAAATGCATTTTTAATCTCTATGTAGAGATATTATTAATTCTTACTTTTTAAATACTTTTCCAGTCCTTCCCGACGCAGCGTACAAGCCGGACAATGCCCGCAACCATCTCCTTGAACACCATTATAGCATGTCAAAGTCTCGGTGCGAACCAGCTCCAATACTCCCAATTCGTCTGCCAAAGCCCATGTTTCCGCTTTATCAATCCACATCAGAGGGGTATGAATCACAAATTGTTCATCCATAGCCAGGTTCAATGTCACATTAAGGGACTTGATAAATGCATCGCGACAATCGGGATAACCGCTGAAATCTGTTTGGGAAACTCCTGTAACCAAGTGATTGATGCCACGTTCACGGGCATATACGGCTGCGATGCTTAGAAAGAACAGGTTACGTCCCGGGACAAATGTATTGGGAGCACTATCTGCCGGTTTCTCCTGGTCCATCACCATTGTAGCGTCAGTCAGGGAGTTACGTCCCAGCTTCCCGATGAAGGACACATCCATCACATCAAATTCCACTTCCGCCTTACGGGCTATTTCCCGTGCAAGTTCCACCTCCTTCTGATGTTTCTGACCATACAGGAAACTCAAGGCATATACTTTTTTAAAGTTACGTTTCGCCCAATACAGGCAAGTGGTGGAATCCTGTCCACCACTGAACACAACCAATGCTGCTTCTCTATTCATTGTTTATCTTAAATATCTTTGATTTTCAGTATATTGTATGAAATATCGGTATCGTAAACATCGCTACCGTCTATTTTCTTAATGGCTTTTACCACACGGATAGTCACCGGAAGGATAATCACTTCGTACATGGATTTCAGTACGATTTGGATTCCCATCATAATGAGCAGTTCTTTCCAGGCAATAATCCCGCCAAAAGCAACCGGAAAGAAAATCAATGAATCCGCCGTCTCGCCCACGACAGTCGACCAAATGGCTCGGGCGGAAAAGTTACGTCCCCGGCTGGCTACTTTCATCTTACTCATCACATATGCATTGAGGAACGAACCAACCAAGAATGCCATCAGACTGGCAGCCACAATGCGGGGAGCCATACCGAATACGAAATCAAAATGTTCTTCGCCTTCCCAAAAAGGAGCAGCCGGAATGGCAACTGCTATCAGTCCGAGGGCTACAACAAAGAAGTTCATCGCAAAACCGCTCCAAATGATAAGGCGTGCTTTCTTGAATCCCCAAACTTCGGCGATACAATCATTGATTATATAAGAAATAGGAAAAACCAATAATCCGGCGGTCACGGTCAGGCTACCGATTTGGATTACTTTCGTTTCAAGAAGATTGGCTGCAATGAGGCAAACATTAAAGAGAATACCCAGCAGCATAAAGGGTACAGATACTTTTTCTTTCATAATTCCTGTTTTTTACGTGGTGTTCTAGAATACACGACCGCTATTCACGGTATCATACTTTCTTTTTCTTTCGGGTTGCAAAGATAGAGGAAAAACTATGAAAAAGCAAAAGATATTTGATGATTGACCGGTTGCAACCTATAAATATCCTCGAAAAAGAGGAAGAATGCTACCGATATAAATATTTGGATGAATGAAAAAGAATGAAAATTTCCTAAAAGGCGAATCCTTTTCAGACGACCATGTGTTTAAAATCCATGTTTAACTAAAAGACCAGATCATGGAACATCAATTTAAAGAAGACGTAAAAGAAACAGCAATGCAGGCAAAAGAAAATGCCCGGCTTGCTGAAGAGAGAGCCGAAGAAGCTAAAGAGAGAGGTGCCGAAGCGAGTTCACATTCGGGCGAAAGCTTGAAAGAGAAAGTACAGCATGCCGCACATGTTGTCCAGGAAAAGGCAACAGAAGCAACGAACACTGTGAAAGAAAAAGCCACGGAAGCAGCCCATACCGCACAAGAGGCTGCTCAAAAAGCTAAACACAGAGTACAGGAAATGCTGGATTAACAGTAAAACATGAGCCTTCCAGCCAGTTGTCGTCTATGGCAGGAAGGCTCATCTATCCATCTTAAAGAACATATCGCTTAATCAAAAATCATATCAGGAAAATTCTTTCAGTTCTTCTTTCAACCGCTTACGGATGAAGAACAAACGGCTCTTCACCGTTCCCATCGGCAATCCTAATTTTTCGGCAATCTCCCTATACTTAAATCCGGCGACAAACATCTGAAAAGGTACTTTCATATCGTCAGGAATAGAATGTAATACACGATACAGTTGCTTCATATCATAAGCCAATTCAAACTTGTCACCATCTTCATCTTCAATCATGTGCTGCTGATGGATAGAATAGGTATCATCTATGATATTCATTTCACGAATCGTACGACGATAATTATTCACAAAAATATTGCGCATAAGTGTGTACATCCATCCTTTGAGGTTCTTACTATATGCAAACTTCTCATGATTATCCAATGCCTGTAATACACAATCCTGAACCAAATCTTTGGCAGAATCACGATCTGCCGTCAATTTATACGCAAAGCGTTGTAAATCTGATTGTATATCTAATATTCCTTGTGTAAATTCCACTTTTCCCATCGTCGTATTTCTTTTATCTGATTAGTACGGTACAAAGATCCGCTTTTTTAGAATGGTTATAAATAGCAATTCTTCCGATTAGTTTGGCAATTTTTCCTTTGGGCTTCTCAACCATTTCTTTTTTAGTTGTTCATTGGGCATTCATCTGAAACTTAACTTATAATGAAAACAAGCTTTAAAATGGCAGCCATGCTACCGGGGATGGGAATTTTTCCTCTGTGCCCAAGCACAATTCTTCACCCCCGTCATGCCAATCGGTCGAATATGTTGGTACAGTATTCTTTCTAATCAAGTCAGTATAAAAGTTTGAAGCCGCCTCAAAACAGTTGTTTGAGACGGCTTCTGCTATAAAAATTGTAACGGATTATGCGCAATTAGAATTTGTAGTCAAGGCTCACACCAAACACTTTATTAGTGCGGCTATATACATTAGTACCGGACAATCCCGTACCATTATAATTCTTTGAAGTTTTAGTATAATCTTCATAGGTAGTCCACATATAACCAACATTCAGGTTAGCTCTTTCACTCAATGCCACTTTCGCTCCAACTCCTAATGTATAGGAGTCGCAAGAGAAACTGGTATCGCTCTGAAAATTGTCAGACAATCCGTAATCAGTAATCTGTCCACCACAACTCAAGGTCAATCGTTTGATTACATCCCATTCGACTCCCATCAGATATTCGTTTGTTCCCTTTGTCAGATATTTCTGTTTTCCATCAGCCATTCCCGCTTTCTTGTCATCATAGAAATGGTATTCTACAGATGCACGCAGTACAGGTAGAAATTCATAAGCAGCCGCAACAGAAAGCATGGAAGGTATATCATTAGGAGTGTTCACACCATGCTTGAAAGGTGCCAGTGCATCCGTTTCTACAGAAGCTTCAATTTTTTTTGTATTGTTTTCTATATTAAGATTAGTTCTGAATTCATACTTAGCACCAATATTCAATTTGCCCAACTTAGCATCCACACCAATAACGGGAGTGAATCCCCAACCTGTCTGATCACAGTCTAAAGCCAAATGCATCAAGTCGGCTCCTCCTAAGTCTGCTTTCATTTTAGCATCCAAAAAGCCCACATAACCACCAGTAAAATAATTCATGCGTCCTCCCGCAAAAGCAGAAAGCCAATCATTTATTTTATAAGATAACCCTAATTGCAATGCATAAATATATTGCTTGCCATCCATAGCAGTGCTAATGTCATACATACCAGGAATAACGATAGGGCTTTTTCCACCAGGAGTTAAATGTTTCTCTAAACTTTCCCGAAAGATACCTGCCATAGCCACCGACTCAAACATTGGCAAACCGTCATCAAATGAAGCTTTACCACCTCCACCGGTAATTGCAAAGAAACCGGAAATAGTCCAATCACCTTTTTTATAAGCTGCAAATACACTCGGAATAATAGGAGCAGCAGCCTTTCCTTCATAATATTTAGAATATGGTTTTTCTGAATGAGTAAGAATTGGTTGCTGGGTAGTAGGATCAATACCACTAAAACCATTATACGTCAAAAAGCTGGCATCAATATTTCTTGTTTGAAAAGCACTCTGAATACTCAAACCCATATAGAAACCATCATTCGGCAAAAAAGCCAAACCGGCAGGATTAGACAAGGCACCATCTATTTCGATAGTAGCACCACGAGATAACATACGAAGAAAAGCAGCGTGTTGATTAGTATTTGTCAGAAGACCTCCGGCAAAAGTTGGAATTGAAACGATTAGCATCACAAATCCAATCAAGGAAATTTTTCTCATCTAAATCTTTTTTAAATTATTTCGGGCGCAAAGATACAACATTATTGCACACAGAATATATGTTTGTGCATTTATTTTCATTCACCCGCCCATTTTAATTGAAAAACAAACTGTTTCTAATGAAACAATCTACATTTATCATCAATCGAAAAGCAAACAAACCCACCTGTTTTTACATTTTTATAGTATAATAAATTAACATGAATTCGAAATATAATCAGAAAATAGACAGTTGTCCGTCATTGACAAAATTCACGTCAATAGCGGGCTTCTTCTCAAAAAAGCAGTATGCTGCGATAGCCGAAAGAGTTGGCTATGAAGTTATTGAATGAACGATGTCTGGAGTGTTCTATCTGTGTCATATTCTTCAGTTCGCCATCGACCGTTTCAATCAAAGCTCTTTTTCTGAGCAGCAAAAAGCACCCTAACCACCCTAGGAAGCACTCCCTATAAAATAACAACATTTTTGAATGAGCAACGAAATCCTAAATGAAAGAGCCGTGCCCCTGCAACCGGACGGCGAATGGGAAATCAGTCATCTTGCTCCCTGATTTCGTCGTTTTTTCTTGGCAACTCCAACTAGAATATGTAATATTGCAACTATAAAACATTCAGCTTATGACACTGGATTATATTTATCACAGCGGTTTCGCCATCGAAGCGGAAGGCATGACCGTTATCATTGATTACTACAAAGATTCTTCCGAATCCGAACATAACCGGGGAATCGTACATGACTATCTCCTGCAAAGGCCGGGTAAACTGTACGTCTTGGCTACCCATTTCCATCCCGATCACTTCAACCGTGAGATATTGGCGTGGAAAGAACAACGTCCCGACATTCAATATATCTTCTCCAAAGACATCCTGAAATCACACCGCGCCAAAACCGAAGATGCTTTCTATATTAAGAAAGGAGAAACCTACGAGGATGACACCATCCGCATTGACGCGTTCGGCTCGACGGATGTAGGCAGTTCGTTCCTGATTCATCTGCAAGGTTGGAGTATTTTCCATGCCGGCGACCTGAACAACTGGCACTGGAGTGAAGAATCTACCGAAACTGAGATACGAAAAGCCAACGGTGATTTCCTTGCAGAAGTTAAATATTTAAAAGAAAAAGCGCCAAACATTGATTTAGCACTGTTTCCGGTAGACCGGAGAATGGGAAAAGATTACATGAAAGGGGCAAAACAGTTCATCGAACAAATAAAAACTACTATATTTGTGCCCATGCACTTCAGTGAAGATTACGAAGGCGGCAACGCGCTTCAAAGTTTTGCCGAAAATGCAGGATGCCGTTTTATCAGCATCACCCATCGGGGTGAAAGTTTTGAAATTACCAAATAAACACATTATAATTATGAATAAATTTACGATTCTGTTTCTTACCTTGTTCCTCGCATTGCCGATGGCAATGAAGGCAAATTCTGTAAAAGACCAAAAAGACGATACCAGATATCTTGTAGGGGCTGTTCCCGAAGTGGATGGTAAAGTAGTATTCTCCAAGGAATTCCAGATTCCCGGAATGAGCCGGACACAAATCTACAATACAGTAATGAAGTGGATGGACGAACGCCTGAAAGAAAATAAGAACATCGACAGCCGCATCGTCTTTTCCGACGAAGACAAAGGCACTATTGCCGGTGTGGGAGAAGAATGGATTGTATTCAGTTCCAGTGCATTGTCTTTAGACCGTACTCTTATCAATTACCAGATTACAGTGACTTGCAAACCCGGAAACTGCCTGGTAGAACTGGAAAAGATACGTTTTACCTACCGCGATACTGAAAAATATAAAGCGGAAGAATGGATTACCGACAAATATGCGCTTAACAAAACGAAGACCAAACTGGTGCGCGGATTGGCTAAATGGCGTAGAAAAACGGTAGATTTCGCGGATGATATATTCATGGATGTAGCCGTAGCTTTCGGAGCACCGGATACTCGTCCGAGAGCAGAGAAAAAGAAGAAGGAAGAAGAGCAGAAGACTCCGTCAATCGTTGCAGCCGCAGGGCCTATTGTCATTGGTGGCACAAATGCGAAGACTGATATTAAAGTGACGACTACCGAACCTGCCCAGAAGACTGTTCCCGCCGCAACTCTTACTCCTGCTACTCCTGCAGGCAAGGTTTCTGCAGATATGCCGGGTTATACAGAGGTTAATTTGAAGCAGATTCCGGGCGAAGTATATGCTTTAATGGGAAGCGGAAAATTGGTTATCAGTATCGGAAAGGATGAGTTCAACATGACAAATATGACTGCAAATGCCGGTGGTGCGCTGGGTTATCAGTCGGGCAAGGCCGTGGCTTACTGCACGCTTTCTCCCGAACAGTCTTATGATGCCATCGAAAAAGCGGACAGTTATACACTGAAACTCTATGCTCCGAACCAAACAACTCCGTCGGCTGTTATTGAATGTAAAAAACTGCCTTCACAAACCGCTCCGCAAGCTGGACAACCCCGTACATATGTCGGTGAGATTGTGAAGCTCTTAATGAAAAGATAAAAAAGATTGCAACAATGGAAATAAAAAGTAAATTTGACCATTTCAATATCAATGTAACAAATCTGGAACGTAGCATTGCTTTCTACGAGAAAGCGCTCGGCTTGAAAGAACATCACCGGAAAGAAGCTTCCGACGGTTCGTTCACGTTAGTTTATCTGACAGATAACGAGACGGGCTTTCTTCTGGAATTGACTTGGCTGAAAAATCATACCACTCCGTATGAACTGGGCGAAAATGAAAGCCATCTCTGTTTTCGTGTGGCCGGTGATTATGATGCAGTCAGGGCTTATCACAAAGAAATGAATTGTGTATGTTTTGAAAATACTGCCATGGGGCTTTATTTCATCAACGACCCGGACGACTATTGGATTGAGATACTTCCACAGAAGTAATTGAAAGTGCGTTAAAATATCCCAATAATAAGATTACCCCTGTTACAGCTATCTGTGACAGGGGTAATTTATTTTCAGGAGAGAGTGCTTTACTCCATTATCAGTCATTTAATAAATACATAACAGATGCCTAAGACACTTGCTACCACATAGAAACATCCCGGAGCAAACAGTTTACATAATAATCTTGTAAGAGGCATAGTGGAAAATGCCAAGATTTCATCCGGAGTCTTCGGATTGCATATAACCGTTACCTTATCTCCTACGTGAGGTGTCTTTTGAGAATATAACTTATGAGAACAATGAGCCGTTTCCACGATAAAATCATAGGTGGCTATTCGACGATGCATTTCTTTCTCTTCATCCGATTTATACTCCACTATGGGACAATTCGCAGTAATATCACCATCATCGCTACTATAAGTCTTAGTCTGTACCTCCACAACCCTTCCATACATCTTTATTCTGCTATTCTTCATTATACCAACAAACATCATCCAGACCATCACCGTTCTTAATATCAAGGAAATTCCCTTAAACAGTAGTATAATTGCCGCTACGCAAATAGTAATATTGATTATCACGATATTTATTTCTTATGTCGATTTGCTCTTTTCTTACGAATTTCCGCTTTCATCTTCGCTGCTCCCGAACCGTGTTGTCCACGAATATAGGTCGCTTTCTTCGCTTTCGTTTTCACTTTTTCCTCTTCTTTGGGCTTATCTTTCTTGCCTTTAAAGACGATTCCACCCATTATTGCTTCTTCTATACTCATATAATATACATTATTAATATTCACATTTCCAACGGCAAAGATAATCCTTTTCTACGGATTTATTTATCTTTGCCGACTAAAACAATACATAACCCTCAATGACAACAACAATTCTTTCCATAGAAAAGGACCCGATGGGAGCCGCTATTTCTGATTATTTCAATCATCGCAGAGCCGACCGCTTACGAGTATTTTCTTCTCAATTCGAGGAAGATGAAATCCCTGTCAAGAAACTGTTCCGCAATATCCAATCCATGCCTGTACTGGAACATACCGCTCTCCAAATGGCCACAGGACGGATATTAGATGTAGGTGCGGGAAGCGGCTGCCATGCGCTGGCACTTCAGGAAATGGGAAAAGACGTATGCGCCATTGATATTTCTCCGCTATCTGTCGAGGTTATGAAACAACGGGGAGTCAATGACACACATCTTATCAATCTCTTTGATGAAACATTTACCGAAACGTTCGATTCTATCCTGATGCTGATGAATGGTTCGGGAATTATCGGAAGGTTAAGCAATATGCCCGGCTTCTTTCAACGGATGAAACGCATCCTTCGCCCCGGGGGATGCATATTGATGGACTCCAGTGACCTTCGTTATCTTTTCGAGGAAGAAGATGGCAGCATAGTCATTGATTTAGCCGGAGATTATTACGGAGAAGTTGATTTCCAGATGCAGTATAAGGATGTGAAAGGAGATACATTCGATTGGTTATACATAGATTTCCAGACACTTAGCTTATATGCATCCGAATATGGGTTCAAAGCCGAACTGGTAAAAAAAGGCAAACACTACGATTATTTGGCAAAACTCAGTCTCGACTGAATAATTCAAGATAAATATAGTGACGCTATGCGGTAAGGATAGTGACGCTATGTAACAGAAATAGTGACGCCATCCCGATGTGATAGCGTCACTATATTTATGTGGTATAAATCACTAAAGAATAGCCGTATATCACTTCAGCATTTCATCAATCATCCGCACAAGGGAAGCAAACTCTTCCTCATTATACAAACGAGTCAATTTTACGATTTTCCCTTCTTTATCTATCAGCACATTTCTTGTTATACCGGATTCACGCAAGGCATATTTTGCGAAAATATCAGCTCCCGGATCTAATCCCAACGGATAAGTGACTCCTGTAGATTTGGCAAAAGCAAGCACTTTATCAAGCGGTTCGTCACGGTCAATACCAATCAATGCAAAACCAGCATTGTCTTTATGTTTCAGCCAAATATCCTTTTCTATAAATGGCATTTCTTTCCTACATACACCACACCAACTCGCTGTAAACTGCAACATCACCACTTTCCCCCGAAGAGAAGACAAGCTTACCTGTTTGCCATCGGTCAAAGTAATCGTGAAATCGGGAGCCGTCTCTCCTACCCGAACGATATATCCTATACTATCCGCTTCGGCAATCACCGTTTCCGGAGTCACTTCCACGCTATCCGATGCTGTTTCAGCGCTCGCCGTTCCCCTCTTCTGACCGGAACATGCCAATATACTTATGACAAAAAATGCCATTCCACACACATTCATAATTCTCTTTTTCATCTTCTTATAATCATTAGTGAGACTGCAAATATAAAAAAAGTGCGCGATGTATTTGCATTTTTAGAATAAATTCATACCTTTGCACCCGCAAAAGAAAATAACGCCTCTTTAGCTCAGTTGGCCAGAGCACGTGATTTGTAATCTCGGGGTCGTTGGTTCGAATCCGACAAGAGGCTCACTAATGAAAAAGCTGTTTATCGATATGGTAAACAGCTTTTTTATTTAATACTTATGCTCAAGACTTCTGCCTACGGAATACGACTACGCTGACAGCTATCAAAATCAAAAGAATCCCAATCGCGCTATTCGCCGTAAAAAGCTCTTTGAAAACTAAAATTCCTATTACAACTGCTGTCAATGGTTCCATAGCTCCCAAAATTGAGGTTAATGTAGGTCCTGCATATTTGATTGCCTGCACCAAGGTTATATTAGAAATAGCAGTTGCCGGCAAAGCAAGCCCTAAAATTATCAGCCAAGTATATCCATCTGACACTAACTGGAGTCCAGAAGTACAAAAAGCTCCTATAAGGTAAAAAACAGTTCCAAAGCCCATGATGCAACAAGTCAGTGCCGTAGAATTTATTTGCACAGCCCGCGTTGTCCGTACTCCAATTATATATCCTGCGTATGAAAAAACAGAGATACAGGCGGCAACCAGACCGGCTATTGTATTCCCGTCCTTCGCTTCCAACTCTCCCAATGAAAGTAAAGTCGCCCCCAACAAAGACATCAAGACGGCAAGCATCACTAAAAGAGACTTCTTTTCCCTAAAGAAAAACATCATCGCCAGAGCAACAGCCAAGGGATACATAAAATGTATCGTAGAAGCCACTCCGCTAGCAATATTCTGATAAGCAATAATCAAACTAAAGGAAGTGATTGCCCGCAACAAACTCAGCAGAAATACAACTCCGAAATCTTTTCTAGCCAACCGGAAATTGCATCCGGACAGCATACCGAATATAATCAGCACAACCGACGCCACTCCCCAACGATAAGAAAGCACTTCAAATGCTGAAAAGCCTGCTAACAGCAGAGTGATAGAAAAAAACGGAGCAAGCCCAAAAGTGGAAGAGGATACTGCCGCATAAAGTATGCCTTTTATACGATTCATGGATATATTCAACTAAATTCCAATATATTTCGATGCAAAGATAGCGAAATGTCCAGACATGAGAAATTGTAAATCCAATTGTTTAATAGTTTTCAATAACCGTTTGAAAATGAATCCCTCCATGAAACAGTTAGCCATATAAGGAAAAAAAAAGTTAATAAAGAAAAATCTTGAATTATTTCAATGCTTTTCTTTTTTCATTTGCCTAATATTGCAATTTCATTTATAAAACAATCTAAAAGAATATGAACCAAAATATGAAAATAGACTTTGCAATCAGAGTAGCGCAGCAATCAGATGTTATTGAGCTGAGAGATTTATATAAGAATACAGTACTTGAAATAAACAGGCGTGATTACTCACAGGAGGAAGTAGAAGACTGGGCATCCTGTGGAGATGACCTCGCTAAAATAAAGGGGATGATAGAGACACACTATTTTATTGTGGCTGTTGATCAACAATCGCAGGTCGTCGGCTTTTCGTCCATTACACCACAAGGTTATTTACACTCCATGTTCATTCACAAAGATTTTCAAGGTAAAGGTATTGCCACTATGCTTTTGAAAGAAATAGAGCGGTATGCAATTGCAGAGGGTATTAAGCAAATCACATCAGAAGTAAGTATAACAGCCCGTCCTTTCTTTGAAAAAAACGGCTACGCTGTAAAAATGGAACAAAAGCGCAGAGCTAATCAGTGTTGTCTAACTAACTTTTGGATGGCAAAAGACTTGGATAAATTAAATAAGGAGTTATAACATGAATATCAAGAAAATAAATAATGAAGAATACAACAAAGCGATACAATTATCACTTGCTGTATTTACTAAATGCGGAACAACAGACTTCAATGCCAACGGATTAAAAACATTTAAAAAGTTCGTTTATAACAAGGAATTAATAAATGAGCTCACTATTTGGGGGGCTTTTGACAACAATGAGCTTGTTGGTATAATTGGTACTAAACTCAACGGCACACATATCTCTCTATTTTTCATAAATCCAGACTATCACCGCAAAGGCATAGGTAGAGAATTATTTAATTGCGCTTATGCAAATCAAATAGTAAATAAAATAACAGTGAATTCTTCATCCTATGCCATAAGGTTCTATGAAAGTTTAGGCTTTTCTAAAATAGCCGAAGAACAGGAAACTGACGGGCTTAGATACACTCCCATGATTAAGATACAGAACAAACTATGACATCGGACTATTTGTGAAGCCCATCTTATGGAAGTATACAGAATGCGTAACTATTCAGCGAGAACAAAGGATACGAAGAATTAGCCCGTCAGTTTAGACGAGCGCCAATATAGCTTTAAGAGG
>NZ_JANJZR010000043.1 GCF_024623065.1 Bacteroides acidifaciens | reverse complement strand
AGTTATAGATATACCGTTTTTCTTGTATAGACTAACTAAAATTTATGCATAACCCCACTAGAATTTACGGGTGACCCGAATTCATTCATCTTATTTTATTCGTTATATTGACTATTTCAATACATATCGTGTGGGGCGTTAGAATAGCTTGTGTTTTATTATGGAAGCTTCTAACTGTATTAGGTAGAAATCACTCCCAAATCGTATTATAGTTCGTTAAAAAAGTGTACATTGCACAGATTCTGGACATTTTTGGTGGATAATTGGAACAAAATTGCAAGGTAAACCCGTTTTCTTTTGCTATTTTTGCATCGTGTACGCAAACGGTGTGCATGTAGAAAGAGAACTTATTCGATAACTATAAATAAATAAGGTATGAAAACGAACTATGAAATTCGCTATGCTGCGCATCCTGAGGATGCAAAAAGTTATGATACTACAAGAATCCGCAGAGATTTCTTAATCGAAAAGATATTTGTCCCCAATGAAGTAAATATGGTATATTCCATGTACGACCGTATGGTGGTAGGCGGTGCGCTGCCGGTAGGAGAGGTGCTGACGCTTGAAGCGATTGACCCGCTGAAAACTCCGTTCTTCCTCACCCGTCGCGAAATGGGTATCTACAATGTCGGCGGCCCCGGTATCGTAAAGGCAGGCGACGCTGAATTTGAACTTGATTATAAGGAAGCCCTTTATCTGGGTTCGGGCGACCGCGTAGTAACTTTCGAAAGCAAAGACGCTGCCCATCCCGCCAAATTCTACTTCAACTCACTGACTGCCCATCGCAACTATCCCGACCGCAAGGTGACGAAAGCCGATGCCGTAGTAGCTGAAATGGGTTCTTTGGAAGGTTCCAACCACCGTAATATCAATAAGATGCTGGTAAATCAGGTGTTGCCCACCTGCCAGCTCCAGATGGGTATGACGGAACTGGCTCCGGGAAGTGTATGGAACACCATGCCGGCTCACGTACACAGCCGTCGTATGGAAGCTTATTTCTACTTCGAAATCCCCGAAGACCATGCTATCTGCCATTTCATGGGCGAAGTAGGCGAAACGCGCCACGTATGGATGAAGGGCGACCAGGCGGTTCTTTCGCCCGAATGGTCTATCCACTCGGCTGCCGCTACCCACAACTATACCTTTATCTGGGGTATGGGCGGTGAGAACCTCGACTACGGTGACCAGGACTTCTCATTAATAACAGATTTGAAATAACAACTACAATAGTTTTCCTAATTTAATAACAAAAAGAATTATGAATCAGTTTTTGAATTTTTCTTTGGAAGGTAAAGTAGCTCTCGTCACAGGTGCTTCTTATGGTATCGGATTTGCTATTGCTTCTGCGTTCGCAGAACAAGGCGCTACTGTTTGTTTTAACGACATCAATCAAGAGTTGGTAGACAAAGGAATGGCTGCATACGCTGCAAAAGGTATCAAAGCTCACGGTTATGTGTGCGATGTGACAGACGAACCGGCTGTTCAGGCTATGGTGGCTACTATTGCCAAAGAAGTAGGTACAATCGATATCCTTGTAAATAACGCAGGTATTATCCGTCGTGTTCCTATGCACGAGATGGATGCTGCTGATTTCCGTCGTGTAATCGACATCGACCTGAACGCTCCGTTCATCGTTGCCAAGGCTGTTCTTCCGGCTATGATGGAAAAACGTGCTGGTAAGATCATCAACATCTGCTCTATGATGTCCGAACTGGGTCGTGAAACTGTATCTGCTTACGCTGCCGCTAAGGGTGGTCTGAAGATGCTGACTCGCAATATCTGCTCTGAATATGGTGAATACAACATTCAGTGTAACGGTATCGGCCCGGGTTACATCGCTACTCCGCAGACTGCTCCTCTTCGTGAGCCGCAAGCAGACGGAAGCCGTCACCCATTCGATTCATTCATCTGCGCCAAGACTCCTGCCGGTCGTTGGTTGGATCCTGAAGAACTGACAGGTCCTGCTGTGTTCCTTGCTTCTGAAGCTTCTAACGCTGTCAACGGCCACGTTCTTTATGTAGACGGTGGTATCCTTGCTTATATCGGAAAACAGCCGAAATAATACAAGATAGTAAGTTAATCCGATAAGGTGATAGAATGGCAAAGAGCATCCTCTTTTCATCTGTCACCTTATTTTTTATTATTCATTCAATGTAGACTAATTATGAAAAAGATATTCATTCTGTTTGCTGTAGTCTTGATAGGGTTTGCTTCCTGTGTCGACAGTAGACAGTCAATGACAATCACAGTGACCAATCCGTTGGCTCTTGAACGGGTGGGAGAGATGGTTGAAGTGCCGATGAGCGACGTTGTTGCCAAACTGAAGCTGGCAGATACAGCGCAGATTGTAGTGCTTGATGTTGACGGTCAGCAAGTGCCTTATCAGGTGACGTATGACGAAAAGGTTGTTTTCCCCGCTACGGTAGAGGCGAACGGAACGGCTGTTTACACTATTCAACCGGGCACACCGGCTCCTTTCGATGTCGTTGCTTGCGGTAAATATTATCCCGAACGTTTGGACGACGTTGCCTGGGAGAATGATCTTGGCGGATTTCGTGCGTATGGTCCTGCCTTGCAAGCACGCGGAGAGCGTGGTTTCGGCTACGACCTTTTCACGAAGTACAACACAACAGAACCGATTTTGGAATCTCTCTATGCGGAAGAACTGAATCCTGAAAAGCGTGCCAAGATAGCTGAACTGAAAAAGACAGATCCTGAAGCTGCCTCCGAACTGCAAAAAGCTATCTCTTACCATATTGATCATGGATATGGCATGGATTGCTATGCCGTAGGACCTACGTTGGGTGCCGGTGTTGCTGCTCTGATGGCGGGTGACACTATTATCTATCCTTACTGCTATCGTGCGCAGGAAATTCTTGATAATGGTCCGTTGCGTTTCACGGTGAAGCTGGAATTTAATCCGCTGGTAGTCCGTAGAGACTCTAATGTAGTGGAAACACGTGTGATCTCTCTGGATGCAGGTTCTTATCTCAACAAAACGATTGTTTCATATACCAATCTGAAAGAAGCAATGCCGGTGACTACCGGACTTGTATTGCGTGAACCGGACGGTGCGACTGTGGCAGATGCTGCCAACGGGTATATCACTTACGTAGATCCTACAACAGATCGTAGCGGTGCAAACGGTAAGATATTTGTCGGTGCTGCATTTCCTGCACAGGTGAAAGAAGCGAAAGTGGTTCTTTTTTCGGAAATGGAAAAGAAAGAACGTGGCGGAGCCGACGGTCACGTTTTGGCTATCAGCGAATATGAACCGGGTTCTGAATATACTTATTACTGGGGTTCTGCCTGGGATAAGGCGGCTATCAAGACACCGGATGCCTGGAATAAATATATGGCTGAATATGCGCAGAGGTTGCGTGCGCCGCTGGTGGTTGTCTACTAATTGCTCATACAGATTACATCATCAACTTTTCTTTTTAGAGTTGTGATGAAAACAGCCTGTCATTGGATTTGAGACCGATGACAGGCTGTTTGTAATGTTCTAATCTTTGTCGATCCAATATTAGTTAAGACAAAGATTCAGTATTTTGTCCCAATATCCGGCAAGACTTCCTGTGGATGTTAGCGCCCAATTGACAATACCTATCTGGTCATACTGCCAACTTCCATCGTCAACAAAAGTAAGTCCCCATTGCTTGGTGTTATTATTCAAATAGGGGACAAGTTGGCAAGTGATATTTTCATCAAGCCCTGCTTGAGTCTCTTCACGATTTAATGTTCCTAATACAATGTAATATATGCTGCCGTTTTGCATTCTCTTTGCTGCTATAATTTGTCCGCAAGGAATTTTTATGGCGCCATTCTCATAAACGGCAGAGATTTGTTGGTAACCTAGTTCTGCTATGCTGATATTCAACTCATTTTCTCCGGTCTGGGTAATGGTGAACTTATCGGTTGCCATTGCCTCTCCATCAGAATAGGTTGCATCCCATTCTTTGCACAGTCCTTCGATACCATATTGCAAGAAACGATATTCAGTGGAGATGTTGCCGCTTTTGACAATGGCTTTTCCCATACGTGCTTTGCCACTTGTATTTTCTTCTGCCTCAAACCGGAAGCCTTCTTCCGTTTCCGTGTAAGACAACCAGTCATTATCAATGGTCACAGCAATTGGCAAAGTACTTATGAACTTGATTGATTCCGTGAAAGCTACATTGTCGGGGTAGCTGTAGAAGTCTTTACGTTCATATTGTGCCACCAGACCTATTTGCGTGATAGCTACTTGCTTGGCTATGGCTCCGGCTGTCACTCGGATAATTGCCGTACGGGTGGTGATTTCTGTATTTTCGGTCACGTTGAATGTGATTTTGTTTCCTGTTACGTTTTGAATGCTACACCATTCCGTGCTGGAAGAAGCGTTAACTTCTTCTCCTAAGGAAGCTAGGGTAATGAATCCTTTTCCTCCTATAGCTTCAAAATCAACGGTAGATTCTACAATATCAAGTTGGGGGATGACTAAAGGTTCTCCTTGGTCGCAGGCTGTCATTCCGATGCAGAATACAGCCATTAAGGTATATATTATCTTTTTCATAATTAGTTATTGTTTGATCATTCCTACGATATAGGGTATTTGAAAAATAGATTTGCTTGCTGAGAGGTCGTAAGCGATGAAAGAATCAGTCTCTCGTGCCCCCCATACTCCATTGTCAAGAAAGACAATGGCGCTGTTGCTGGCCATGCCTATCATTCCAGCACCAGACAGATTAGTGAGTGAACCTCCTTGGTTTAGAGCCCATGGACATAAATATATACTTCCTTCTAGTTGTTGAGATTCAAGGGAGATAACCCCTAGGTCGGCCTTGAAGATAATGCGTATGTCCATAGGAAAGCCTTCCATGATGAAGCTACTGTTGAACAGTTCTTCTCGTAGTGTGACATTTTGTTCTGCGCCAAAATTGTCATATATAAATGAATAGTTGCCTAAGAAATCCTCATATTTCCGATAGCCTACTGGAAGAGGTTGAGCTTTGATGGCTATGTTCTCATATTTGTAAGCCATTTCTGTATTGTCCCAGCTTAGAGACTGCACATTTTGGTTGCCGATGGTGACGGGTTGGTAGAACCTGATACCATCTACGGTGTAGGCGAAAGGCAGGCTCTTCCGGCTACCGTCTTGATTTTCCAAAATAAACACATGATGTTGTTGTGTGACGGTGTATTGTGCCTCTTCGCCGATTTCTACGTCATACAATGCCGGATATGCATTCTTGGCAACCGCTTTGATTTTCCCCAAATACTGTTCCCAAGTTTCATTCTCCGGTATGGGGGTCATCATCATTTTGTTACCGGTTTTCTTACCTTTCAGCACAACTTGTTCGGGCGTGCAGTCGAGGACAAGGAATTCATAGTCTCCTTCCATGCCTTCTCCGGTCTCTCCAATTCCTAAAAAGTTGGATGGTTCGGAGAAGAAGTGGAATATTTCATTGTAAGTATTGAAAGTCAGCATCGTTCCGGTGCTTTGTTTCAATTCATATTCGCCGGATGCTACTTTGTCATGTTCAAATAGGTCGCATGAGACGTCGGCGGTGCCGTCTTCATTGAATGCTACCAGCATGGTGTAGCCTCCATACATTTGGGTGGCGGAAGGATAATATTCCATTACCCATCCGTTTTTTGCTCCTCTCAGTATGGACAGTTCTTCTTTAATTGCTGCGTCAATACGTTCTGCGGCCGATTGGTCGAAAAGGTTTTCTTCTTCTGGTGTACATGACACGAGAGAGAGCAGAGTAAGCAGAAAGCAGATATTATATATTTTTTTCATACGTCTTAGTCATTTAAATTAATTAGGTCCAAACTTGCGGCTTGCGAAGAACGGCGTTGTACTATTTCACGCAATTGCTGCAAGTCGATATTCCAGGTCTCTTTCATGTATGTTGTGGCAATGTCTAGTTTGGCGTCAATATATGCGGCTGCCGAACCGGCCACTTTTCTTTGAGCCTCCCACCATGCAGCATCGTGTGTGATGTAGTTGGCGATAATCTCGACAAAATCTTCATGTACCTCGGTACTTGCATAGTTGGTGATGAATCCCCTTTGCAATGCTTCTGTGTCTGATATGTTCACCCAGCCTGCACCTGTATAATTACCGGTTGATATTTCATAGAATTCTCTTGGAAATTCAATTGTTTGGTGCAAGATGTGGGCAAACTCATGATGCATTGTCTTGAAATACCAGTAGTTCAGGAATTCGATATCGGGATTGCTCGGGTCGAAAGCATTAATGTTATATAGAGTCACTTTCAATCCGCCTTCAGCCGTACCCAATGTGATTTGTCCTTCATCGTATGCAGGAGAGCCGATGAGGTGAATCATCTTAGGACCGTATTTGCAGATAAATTCACGATCGCCCATGATCTCAGTGTATGAGTCAATCCACAAAAATTTCACCAACTTGGCCATTGCTATTGACTTGTCAAACTGAGCTGGTGTCAGGTTGTAGTCATGGTCTGATTCTTTGTCTTCCATGCGATATTTGAAGTCTATATTGTATGGATATACATAGTTGTTCAGTAACCATTTGTCAAATTCATTTCTTTGAGGCGCTTCGGCGCTGAAAATGCTTCGTTCATCCAATTCGTCTTCGCTGCATGAACTCATACCACACGCGAAGAATAGTGCTAAAGCAATATATTTGATATACTTCATAATTCTTTTCTTTTATATTAGTTTCTTGGATTCGCAGTGATACCCGCATTGATTACATCTTGCGGCAATTGGATGGCACGTCTCTGGTCGTCTTTTGTCAGGACTTCCGGCGATCTTCCTGCGTGATTGTGAGAAAATTCGATTCCGTAGCGTTTCAAATCATGCCAGCGCAGTCCTTCCTGCAATCCTTCGAGGCGGCGTAGTTGGAGAATGAGCTGAATCAAGTTTTCTTCCGTGCCGGCATTGACTGTGAATCCTTCGGGATTGAGTTTCTTCTTTAAGCTTCTTTCCGTAGCAATGTTGACCATTGCTGGTTCATAGGGAAGTGGGTCGTAGAAATTGTTTACGTCATCTACTGTCAAGTCCGAACCTCTGTCTGCACTTCTATTGCTATGGTATACAATCCAATTGTTGATATCTTCCAATGCTTTCGTATAGTTGTGTTGTGAACTTAGTACGTATGCTTCGGCACGGCATAAAATCGTTTCATCTACAGTGAATGGTACACTTACCGTATGGCGGTATCCAATTTGGCTGGCTTTGTCGGTATACTCAAAATAGGTGACGATTTTGGGGAACGGATTCTTTTGTTTGACACTAATGATGAAATCAGCCATTACTAATCCGCCGCGTGCATGCCAAGGACCGTTTACGTTGATGGTTTCTTTGTTATATATTTCCTGTCCGTGTCCAAATCGTTGGTAGATACTGTAAGGTCCGGTGACATAACCAGCGCTCGAATATGCTGTGCTAATCAGCAGATTGGCCGTTTTCTTTTCAGATATATATTGTGCCGCTACGTCGGATACCAATGACAGTGAGCCGAAATCTTCTTCCCAATGGCGCAATGTATTGGCTGGATTGTTGCCGATGGCTGCCGTGGCATGCTCTATCACTTTGTCCCACTTCTGATAGTAGAGGTAGAAACGTGCGGCAAAAGCGTTGGCTGCTTTTTTGTTGAAGTGATATTTAGGCACTTTATAGGAGGCGTCGGTGATGAGAGGCAGACCTTCTTTGATATCTTCCTCTATCAGTTTGTAGGTTTGGGCTAATGTGCCTCTTTCGTGAGGAACAATCACATCCTTTTCTGTTTCTTTGGTGTAAGGAATACCCAGTTGTTGATCTGCGGTATTCGGATTGTAAGGCATGCAGAAAATGCTGCTCAACAAGAAGTGAGCATAAGCTCTGCAAACCAGCGCTTCCCCCCTTTGTGGGTTTAAGTTTGCAGGATTTCCTAACATTTCGATACTTTCCAATGCTTGGTTGGCAGAAGCAATGGCAGCATAACAAGACTCCCACAGTCCGTAAGGACCGTCATCATCAGTGTCGGTCGGATCTTCCCAGTTGTATAGTTGTTCTTGCAATAGCATGGCATCAAACTGTGCTCCATTGTCCATTACGTTGTCAGAAGACATCTCACCCATTAACGCCGCTGACTTGTTGGGATAAGCAGAAACAAGCAAAGGCGTGATTTGGTCGGTGTTATTGATTTCTATACGATTGTCGGGCGCAGTATCCAAGAAATCGCTACATGCTGTGAAAAACATCAGAGGCATTGCCAATAATGTTGCGGTTAATATATTTTTCTTCATGTTTTCTTTATAATATTAAATTCCTAATCTCAATGTTAAAGTAAACTGTTTGGGCACAGGCACTGCCACACCTCCGGTGTTAAAGAACTCGGGATCTTGTCCGTTGAGTTTGTCGTCCGAGTAGATGAGGAATAAGTTGGTGGCTTGCAGCTTCAGTGATGCGGTTGACAACTTCAGGTGTGAAAGCCATGTTTTTGGTAAATCATACGACAATGAAATCTCTTTCATGCGAATGAAATCTCCTTTGGCAGTTCGTACCGTAGAGTAATTGTAAGCGTTGTAAGCACGGCTCAGATAAGTGTCTTGCGTATTCATACGCGCATCTGCAATGGCAGGGATGTTTGTACGGTTCTCGTCACCGGATTTCATCCATCGGTTTTTAAATTCTTTTGGCGTAGCGTCTAGATCGGTGTATTTGTTGTGGAATTGTGGATCTAAACGAACGACGTTGCCGAATGAATAGGTGATGAATACATTCAACTTAAGGGCTTTGTACGTGAAAATGTTACCGAAACTACCGGTGATGGTGGGATCGGTAGAGCCTTCGTAGATCAAGTGACCTTTGCGGTCGCGTTCTTGAAAGTTTATGTCACTTGTTGTCAACTCTCCGCTTTCATTGATGAATGTTGGTATACCTTCCTCGTTCAGTCCTTTGAAATCCATGGAGAAAAGACTTCTGACCGGATAGCCTTGCATGGCAAAGCCGTTGCCGGAAATCAAATCCATCACTGTGGCGTTGGATTGCAGATCAGTCACTTCGTTTTTAGCATTGGAGAAAATGAAATCGGTATTCCATTTGAAGTCTTTGGTGACGATGTTGCGGGTAGATAGGGTAAATTCTATACCGTGAGACTTCATGCTTGCCAGATTGGCGTATTTGGCGATTTGACCTCCGATACCTGGTGTGTTGATGATACCAATCAAGTCGTAGTTGTTACGCTTGTACCAGTCCATAGCCAGATTGACCCGGTTGTCGAGGAATCCTAAGTCGATACCTATATTTAATTCATGCTTTTTCTCGTAGGTCAAGCTGTTGTTCTGTGTTTCGGAAATCTGCAGTCCGGATTCTTGTACGTCTGCCGACGGGCGCCACGGATTATAGCTTTTGATAATCACGTATGAGTTGCTGACGTTGGCCGGACCTCTGTCAGCGGTTAGTGAATAAGAAGCTTTCAAGGTGGCATGTGAAAGAGCAGGCTGCAAGCTTTCGAACCAATTTTCTTCGTGTGCATTCCATGCTCCGGAAACGTTCCATGTAGGAAGCCAGCGTGCAGAGCGGCTTTTACCCAGTTTGTTAGACCCTTCGTAACGTATGGTGCCATTCAATGTATATTTTCCTTTGTATGAGTATGTACCCGTACCGAAGAATGCAACTTCACGCGAACGTGTCTCGTCTATCGTATAATAGTCAGTATTTTCTTCGTTTCCTTGTTTGAAATATAAGTAACTGTAGCTGGGGAGTGTACCCATACCGTATTGTGTACCGACACCGTTGAACCAGGTTTTGCTGCGGTCTGTTGCGTTCAGTTCCATTCCGGCAAATATGTTTAAGATGTGATTTTCTTTAAATACATCGTTATAGCTTGCCGTGGCGCGGAAGTCGTAACTATTCATGGCATATTTCGTCTCACGGTAGAAACCACCGACAGGCAGAACTGTTTCCGGCAGTGTGTTGACTTTATCCGGGTCTGTATACAACCAAGGATTGGCTTGCTGCATCGTAGCGTCGTCCATAGCCCTATATGCCCATGCTTGGTTGGAGTAATCTTTCACGTAATGGTTTTGTGTCGTTGTAGAGTATTTGTATGCTCCCAATGCCGATAGCTCTACCTTATTGATTGGCTTCCATTTCAATTCGCCTTGGAATTTGGTATCCAATACGTTCAGATCCATGTAGTTGTTGTTCAATTCATTGAATATGTTGAATGGCGCATAGTTGCGTACATAATATTCATTTGGATCCAATGTTCGGGAGGTATTTAGTGCGTATGAGTAAGGGTTGATATCGAAATCACGTTTCACTTCGCCACTCACTGGGTCGGTCTGTGAACCCAATGTGCCAGGGGCAGCTTGCTGGCGATATGCTGCGTTACCAATTAAATTTAACGAAACGGCTTTAGAGATGTTGTAGAGAGCATTAATGTTGGCAGTATAACGCGAAACTTTGCTTCTTTTGGTCCATCCCGGGTCTGTCATTACACTTAATGAAGTATAGTAGGACGCTTTATCCGTACCAGTTGACATGCTAATAGCGTGGTTCTGAGACACGCTATTGCTGAATAACAGATCGAACCAGTCGGTATTGCTGTATTCAGCCTGACGCAAGAATAAATCACGTGCTTCGGGAGTGTTTATCAAACCGAAAGTTCCGTTGGTTGCGTTGTATGAGTTGATGAGGTGATACATTTTTCCGTATACACCGCTTGTAGATGCACGGTAGGAGTCGGAAAAGTTTAGATATCCGGCTGCTTCCAAATCGCGATATACGCTCATCTGTTCTTGAGAATCCATGATGTTGAAATTCCGATAATTAGGTTTCATTCGCATGGTGAATTCTCCGGTGTAGCTGATTTTGTTTGTGCCGGCTTTACCTTTCTTAGTAGTTACAACGATTACACCTGCCATGGCACGTGCTCCATAGATGGAGGTTGCTGAACCGTCTTTCAGGATTTGAAAACTTTCGATGTCATCGGCATTCAGACCTGCAATGGCAGAGCTGATCAACGTTTCTGCATCACCGGATGAAAGCTCGTCGGCACCAACTTCTGTTACGTCTTCCATGATAACGCCATCTACTACCCATAACGGCTTGGAACTACCGTAGATAGATGTAGCGCCACGTACGCGAATTTTAGGGGCTGTACCAAATGTTCCTGATACATTTTGAACAGATACACCGGCAGCCCGTCCTTCCAATCCACGGCTGATGTCGGCCATACCGTTTAGCTTCACGTTGTCTGCCGACAGCTTCGTTGAGGCTCCCGTAAACAATCGTTTATCCATTTTCTGCATACCGGTGACTACTACTTCTTCCAGTACTTCAGAGTCCGGTTGGAGTATGATTTTTATGGTACCAGCTTTGATGGCAACCTCTTGGGATTTCATTCCAATATAGCTGACTTTCAAAGTCCTAGCAGAACTTGGTACATTGTCAATAGTGAACTGACCGTCAATATTGGTAACTGTTCCCAACGTTGTACCTTTTATTAAAACAGATGCTCCCACTACAGGCTGGTCGTCTTCTTCCGAAATAACGACTCCTGTCACCTTTTTAGGTGTTTGGGCAATCATCAGGCCTACGCTTGTAAATAAGCAGACCAATAGCAACATTACTTTTTTGTTCATAAACACTCTTTTATATATTAAAATTATTAATTCTTGTTTTTACATTCAAGAATAATCGCAAATATAGGTATAAAATTATAAAATAGAAATAAGTAATTCTAAAAAGATAAAAGAATGTGATGTATTTTATACTATTATTTGAGGTGATTTTTGTGCAAGATATTATTTTCTATATGGTATAAAATAATATGTTTATTATGCTTTAACCCTAAATATAGTAACAATTTGACATTTAACAGCCTTCGCATTGTCGCTTTATAAATATAAATTAATGTGAAAATGAATTATAGGAAAAGCTATTGGAATCGTTATTTATTTAGATGTAATCTAAATTGTCTATACCCCTGTTTTTATCCATAGGATGATAAATAGCAGCAATCATTATCTATGTTTCAGCATCCATTTGTATAGAACAAAATTTACCAAGTTCTGCTAGAACTCGGTATATTGGCTAAATTGGGTATATAGCTTTAAGAATTTGTTTTTTTATTATAGATGATTACCCGCTATTTTTCCTCTCTGTATGATTTCTGTATGAGTGATTTATAGTGCATATATATTCTATTCCCACCGCATATATGTCTTGTCTCCAGCATCCATTTCTCCTGTAGCCAGTAGATATGGATACTGTGACAATCTGAATATTAGGTTATAACTTTTTTGTTTATCAGTTGGGGGAAGATAGCGATAGTCTTGTTATTTATAACACCTTAAACTCATATCCTTCCTCTTTCAGGAACTCAATGGCATGGGGGAGCGCATATTGCAGGTTACCATTATTCCACGACTTCAGTGAGTCATGGAAAGTGATGATGGAACCGTTGCGTGCATAGCGCTTCACGTTGTTCAACACCTGTTCCGGGCGCATCCGTTTACTATAATCACGAGTCACAAGATCCCACATAATGATGCGGTAATGATGGCGCAGGGTATAATACTGCCGGAACCCCATGTGCCCGATCCGGCTTATACCAAATACGAGCGGTTCTTGGGAGAGTATACCATGAAATACAGTTATGGTAATGCGCCAAGAGAGGTGTCCGTTAACTTGAAATCTCTGAAATTTTATTATGGATTGTTTACTGATTTATTAGAAAATGGTGGAACGACAGCCGGAAATGGACTTGCTGCTGTTATCGATCTGGTTTGGCTAAAGGTTGAGGACGAATAGACCTGTAAAGCGATTTGTATGAATTAACATGTTTTGAATCCTTATAGATTAATAGCCTGTTTCTTTGTAATGAAGAAACTTTTTTCTAATTTTGTCTTTCTAAAAAAGAAAGAATTTACAATTATTGTCTTTATGGGAAAGAAAGAATTGCTAAAACAACTGATTGCGGGATTTCAGGCATCATTGCCGGTGGAAGTTTATCCTCGTGAACTTTCATTACCTGTCGATAGCGGAAAGATTATAACCGTGCCCGGCGTGAGGCGGTGTGGTAAGTCTTCTCTTTTTCTATTGGCAATAAACCGGCTTATCCGTGAACGGGTTGTAACGAAGGAGCAGATACTGTTCCTCAACTTTGATGATGAACGTTTGCAACTGAATGCAGATAATTTGGATGAGATTCTTCAGGCCTACCGGGAACTTTATCCTGCAATTCCGTTGAAAGAAGTTTATATGTTCTTTGATGAGGTACAAATGGCAGATGATTGGCAACCCTTTGTACGGCGGGTTTATGAACAGGAATGCAGGCACATTTTTCTTACGGGAAGTAATTCACGGATGCTTTCTTCAGAGTTGGCCACCTCTTTGCGCGGGCGAACATTGCAGTATGAGGAATTTCCGTTGTCATTCATCGAATTCTGTAATTTTACCGGAGTTGATACGAATTATTATGTACCAGAGAACCGCGCTAAACTTATCAATGCATTTAAAGTGTATTTACATGGAGGAGGCTTCCCGGAAGTTGTATTGGCGGCTCCATTATATAAGGATAGGATTCTGCAGGAATACTTCTTTGTGATGCTCTACAAGGATCTTGTGGAGAGGTATGAAATAAGGAATCCGGAACCGATACGTTACTTCATCAAACGGGTGATGAGTAACTTGACGAAGCCAACTTCAATCAACCGTATTTATAATGAATTGAAGTCGCAGGGAGTCAGTATAGGGAAGAATACATTGTATGATGTGATTGTTCAGACCGAGTCTGTTTATCTCTTTTTCTCCTTGACAAAATATGAACCGTCACTTGTAAAGGAGAATACAGGAGATAAGAAGTACTATTGCATTGATAATGGTCTGCGTTCCGTACTTTTGAATTCACAGAGTGAGGATAATGGGAAATTGCTGGAAAATGCTGTTTTCCTTCATTTGAGAAGAACGCTACGGATTCAGGAAGAGTTGCATTATTATAAAGGCAAGAAGGAATGTGATTTTGTGGTTACAGAATTTGATAAAGTGACGCGATTGATACAAGTAAGTTATCAGATGGGTGATGAGGAAACCCGCAGACGGGAAATAGAGGGATTGCTGGAAGCTGCCCGGGCGACAGACTGTCAGGAACTCGTCATTGTCACAATGGAGACAGAGGCTGAGTGGAGGGAGCAGGATATGCTGATTCGTGTCCTGCCGGCTTGGAAATGGATGCTGTATGCAAGATAATGTAGTATAAGTATTTTGAAAAGTGTCAAGTATGCTCTATTATAATAGAGCATACTTGACACTTTTATATTAAGACTGCAGGATTTATAAGTCTGCTGGAATCTTTTATTTAATTGACTTTACGTAAAGTCTGTTTGGTGTATAACTCTAGTCCGGGTTCTTTGCTATAATACGCTCATGCCATGAATGATAATAGCAACACAGCTATGCAGGTAGCTGCTTTTTGTAATGTTCTTATAATGAATTATTTTAAATTGTACGTTTTAAGTCTATTTTATAATGGTCTCCACGCGCCCGTTCTTGAAGAAAAGGTAGAAAGAACTGGAATACATCCATTGTATTTCTCCGTTTGATTCTAGGATTGTCTGCGGTTTGCCGAAGGCTAGCCGGCATTCATCTGCGGTCATACCTTGCACGGGTTTGCTGATACTGATTTCGTTCCAATGCGTGATGGGGGAAAGTTGGTTACTTGCAACGAAGTCGAACATCTTATTAAGTATGAGTGATTCGACTTGTATGAAGTCGTCCATTATTTCCTTATGCGCCGGCTTTTTCTCCGGTGACAGTTTCTCCATGGGAGTGACCTTTTTCATTACGAATGCTGATGATTCAATCAGAATATCGGAGATATAATAGATCAGTTTGCCGCTTGCTATACGAAAAGTGGCTTTACAGTAGTACGTATTGTTTTGTTTCGAGTCTGCCGGAGAGTTGAGTATCAGGTCGCATTTGAAGTTTTTGGCAGGTACGTTTACTTCTGTTATTCCTTCGCGCAGTTTGGGACAAACATTTTCTACTGTCCATAATAGAGTGTTGGCGAAAATTCCCTCATCGTTTAGTTGGCTGAAGGGAGTAAAGCCGGTGACTACATATTTGTTGCCGTCTGCGCTGATAGGATAGGTCTTCCCCTGTTCGGTAAATGTTTGGGCAGTTGTCTGGAGAGTTATTCCTGCGAGGAGAAAGGAAAGTATCCATAATCGTTGTTTGAACATGCTACTTTTCATTGTTTTGTTAGATAAAACAGCATTCACGTCCCTTCTGCAGAGAGAAAAGAGCGTGAACGCCGTGTATAAATGATATAATCAAGGTTCGATGCTAACTCCGATTAGAAGGCTACACCCAAGCGGATTAGTACATTGCTGGTGTTACATTCCCAGGTCTTGATAAATCCGCGTTGATAAGTGAAGTCGAGGTTGAAACGGCTGTACCAAAGACCTACACCGATATTCATACCGGCATCGAAACGCTTCCAGTCTTCCCAGTCGCCGATACTGGCACTACCCACTTCTTCGCCATCTTCCTCTTCCTTATATTTCCCTACATAGTCGAAGCTGACATAAGCACCCAGGTGTGCGTCGATAGCCACAGCATCCGTGATATTGTACTTGTATCCGAATGTGAACGGAGATACCTGTACATTGTGTGCCATTTGGCTGACTTTGTAGCCGTCCTCAGAGTCTCCCCAACCGCGGGAACCCAGGCCGAATTCCATTCCCCAATAAGTGCCTACTGTACTGATTGGTTTCTGAAAGCCATAGACGAAGTTGTAACCGAGTTTGCTGCCGGTATCTTCTGCGCCATCGCCGGTGAGTTTCATTATGTTCAGTCCGCCACGCAGAAACCATTGTGTTTCCGATGGTTGTTTTTGGGCAGATTTGATACTGACACTTCTGGACGATACGATTTGAGCTTGCATGCCTGCACACAATAAGCATGCGGCTGCTAATGATAATAGTTTTTTCATGTTGAAATTCTATTTGATTATTAATGTGATTTTACTATGATTTTCTTTTTCGTTTATTTGATGACGGCGGCAATCTTGTCTTTGTCTGCTGTTGTGAGTGTCTTTTCCATACGTATCCATTCGTAGTCGGATGCTTCTGCCGTTTTCCAGTTGATGAAGGTTGCAGGATAGCCGATCACGGTTACTTTATATCCGTTGCCATCTTCATTTGTCTTGACATTGAATGTGGCGGCTACTATCACGTCGGCATTGTGCTTTTGGGAAGACATATAGATGGCGTAACTGCGGATATTTATCAAGTCTCCGTTCATTTCCTGTTCGGCTTGCTCTCTTGTGAGCGTCCATTCGTCCTTGACACGTCCTTTGGACTTGTCTATCTGCAACTCTACGGTGAGTGGCTTTACATAAGCGTTGGAAGTGACATCCAGCAAACGGGCTTGTGTCTCTTGCATTCTCACGGTTGTTTTCTGTGCATACGCTCCGATTGCACCGATAAAGGCGAGTGAAATAAATAAGATTAATTTTTTCATTTTCATGTCCCTTTGTGATTATATGTTAATATTTTCGGCAAAGGTATGCGAAAGGAGTGCACGAACGGGGAAAAGCATAGTTCCAAGAACGATACGGGATTGTATCCTATTTGGATACACTGGTAGTATTGTTGTCGGTACTGATGCTGTCGGATAAGTCGCGGAAGAAGTCGTGTCCGAGAATGTAGGAGATACGCCAGAGCAGATGGATGTCGATATTCTCTTTCTTGAATATCTTATAGACATTAGGTCGTGTACAGCATAGCTGGGTGGCGAACCAGGTCACTGTGCGTCCTTGTTCGTGAAGCGTGCGTTCAATAAGTTGTCCCGCATGAATCATGTTTCTGTCTTTGCTATATGCGTCCCTTTGATTTCCCTTGACGGACGGAGTTACTGTATGTGGTGATAGGGATATATAAAAAAGGCGTGGGAAATCTCTCACCTTCGCTCGTTCCGTGTCCAAGGCCTTCGCAATGCCAAACTACTGGGAACGAACAACGCAGAAAGCCCACGCCGATATGTACAACATCCGTAACCTCTCTTTGTTTGGTCAAAGCGGGGCACGGATGTATATAAATACACATCAGGAGGACGTCTTGGTTGCTATTCATCATTCCAGTAGATCAAAGTTTGCGAAGTTCTGAACACGAATGACAAACGCTAGTAAACGTCTTCTCTATATAAACGACTCTCCCCACCACCCGGAGGCTTTCTGCGGAAGAGTCCGGTGCAAATTTATAAAAAATAAGTTTGGAGAGGATAAGAATGATTCATATTCTTTGAAAGATATGCGCTTTTGGCTGTTTTTTTTCCTTTATCGGACAATTTTGCCTTGCAATGTTCAAGTGATGGATTAAATGGAAAACTGTCGATATCGAGCCGGAAAGTGGCTTTAAATGAAGAAAAGCCGGGGCGCAGAGCTTCGGCTTTTATGTTCTTTCAAATTCTCCTGAGAGAAATGATGCTATATTATTTCAGGTTATAACACCTTAAACTCATATCCTTCCTCTTTCAGGAACTCAATGGCACGGGGGAGCGCATATTGCAGGTTGCCGTTATTCCACGACTTCAGTGAGTCATGGAAAGTGATGATGGAACCGTTGCGTGCATAGCGCCTCACGTTGTTCAATACCTGTTCCGGGCTCATCCGTTTACTATAATCACGAGTCACAAGATCCCACATAATGATGCGGTAATGATGGCGCAGGGTATAATACTGCCGGAACCCCATGTGCCCGTGTGGCGGACGGAAGAGATCGGAATGGATAATTTCGTCTACCTTTTGGGCGTTTGCGAGGTAATCCGGATTGGAATATTCGAATCCGCGGATGTGGTTGAAAGTATGGTTGCCGATGCGGTGTCCGTGCTCTACCACCATCCGGTATTCATCCGGGTGCTTGCGTATATTGTCGCCTACCATGAAGAAGGTGGCTTTAATATGATGCTTTTCCAATACTTCCAGTACCCAGGGAGTTACTTTGGGGATAGGACCGTCATCAAAAGTCAGATAGACTGCCCGTTCATTCGGGTCCATCCGGAAGATAGCTTGTGGATACAACGCTCGTAAAAGCCAGGGTGGTTGTTCTATAAACATTTTGTGTAGCGGTTAGTGGTTAGTCACTACTTACTCCCTTTCATTCTCGTCACATACTCGTTGTATAGTTGGTCAAGCTGTTCGGAGTAGTGTTTTGCGAGTTCTTCTGATTTATATTTCTCCATCAGACGGATTTCAGCGTCAAGCAGGCTGGCGTTATATATGAAATTCTCGCCGGCGATGGCAAGCTGGTTATCGTTCAGGCTGAGATACCAAATCATGTATTCGAGCGACTTGTTGGCAAGCTCGTCGATGATTTTGTTGGCTTTCTCGCTCTGTTCCAACTGGTAATAAGACTCTGCCATCTGGAAGGCGCCGTTTGCCCAGTCGTACGGTACGTTGTATGACGGAATCATCTTTTCGGCGTAGTCGAGTGCGGCGAGTGCCTTATCCTTCTTGCCTTCTTTGATAAGTTGGCCTACGAGTTGTGTGAAGATACGGCGGTGCGTGTAGCACATACGCATCACGTTCTCATCGATATAGATACCCGGCTGGTCGATACCGCCAAACTTGAACTTGTTCATCAGGTTGTCGTACATCTTTTCGCTGTCTATCTTGCTGTCCAGTTTGTCCGTATCGAACGGTGTGAAACGGTAGGCAAGACCTTCCTGCGTGAAGTGGTTGCCCATGCCCAGATGGTTCTCGCTGCCTACGGTGATTGCCATGTAGATGGGACGTTCCCAGTTGGCGTTGGCAAGCATTTCGAGCATCATCAGTTCACTCTTGTAGAGGGCGCGTTTCGGGTTGCCGTTGGCGTCTCTAAGGGTAATGGTCATGTATTCGGGGATAGAGTCGCCCAATGCTTCCGGTATCTTCATGCCGGAGCGGCGTACGGCTTCTTTGTCCACCTTCATTACGATGCTGTCCGTAGGGATAAGCGGGAGTTGTATATCCTTGCCGGACTTTTTGAGAAGCTCTTTCAGCTGGTCGTTCTTGCCGAGCATCCAGCGGTTGATGATTTCCTTCAATTCGTATGGATTCTCACCGAAAATGGAGTGAACGAGCGACAGAATAGTCGTATCTCCCTGTGCAGCCAGTTCATTGGCTTGCTTGAAGTAGCTGTCGATAAGGGCTCTCATTTCAGGGCGGATAGAGATATACTCATTCTGCCCTTCCACGTACTGTACACGGTCCCAAGTGATAGGAAGCGATGGGGAATCGTATGCCGGACGTTTCATTTGGTCGATATACCAGTCTGTTTGCAGATAACTTAGGTTACAGGTGCGGGCATCTGTACGGAAGCCTTCTGTTTCTTGGTTGTACCACAATGGGAAAGTGTCGTTGTCACCATTGGTATAGATAATCGGATTCCCTTTTTCCTGTAAGGTCATCAGGTAGTTCTGTCCGAAGTCGCGGGCAACGAAGCGTCCGCTGCGGTCGTGGTCATCCCAGGTCTGGCTTGCCATCTGGATGGGTACAAACAGGCAGAGCAGCGTCAGGATGCTTGCTACGACGACTGTGGGTTTGTAGTCGATATACGGCTCGTAGAGGTCGGCAAGTTGTTGCTGCAAGTCGGCTTCTTCCTGCGGGCTGATGAATTTGCCTTGCTTCTCGGTGAGTATCTTGCGTATTCTGTCGGCTTCTTCTTCTGTGGCTCCTTCGACAAGACGCAACTGGGGCTTTATGCGCGAGCACCACTGTATCAGACCTGCCACACCCATACCTATCCAAATGGCAAAGGCGTAGAACGAACCGGCATACGCGTAATCTCGTTCACGGGGTTGTGCCGGGGTTTGGTTGAGGTAGAGCACGATAGCGATACCCGTCATGAAGAACAGGAAGAAGACCACCCAGAATTGCTGGATACCCCGCTGGCTATGATAAGCCTGCCAGAAGAGTCCGATTAAGCCGAGAATCAGCGGCAGACAGTAGAATACGTTGTGTCCTTTATTGTTTTTGAGATCCTGCGGAAGCAGTTCCTGATTACCTACCAGCAAGTTGTCGATAAACGGAATCCCCGTAATCCAGTTGCCATGTTCTATTTCTCCGGTGCTCTGTATGTCGTTCTGTCGTCCGGCAAAGTTCCACATGAAGTAACGCCAGTACATGAAGTTCAACTGGTAGGAGAAGAAGAACTTGATATTCTCCCATTGGGTGGGCATATTTACCATTACCATTTCTCCGCACTGGTCGTAAGGAACGTCATACCCTTTGATGTCTACCCATTGCTTGTAGAGCGGGGCGTGTGACGAGCTGTACATACGCGGGAAAAGCATATTCTGTGCGTATTCGTATTCGATACGTCCGGGGAGTTCGATATAGGAGTCTTTTTCGTCCGGTGAAGTTTTTTCTTTGCGGACATATTTGGTTCCTGTTTCCGATTGGCGGGGGATGCAATAGCCGTCTTTTACGTCGAGCGCCACTTTCGAAGAGAAAGCAGGGCCGTAGAAGAGCGGACGGGTTCCGTATTGTTCACGGCCGAGGTATTCGCCCAGGGTGAAGATGTCTTCCGGTGAGTTCTGGTCCATCGGAGTGTTGGCAGTAGAACGGATAACGATCAGTGCGTAAGAAGAATACCCGATTACGATCATCATGGTGCACAGCAATGCTGTGTTCATGGTGCGGGCGGAAATGCGCCATTTCTCTTTTATCATCTCTTGTACGCCCGGAGCAAGATAAAGTCCCAGTGCGGCAATCACAAGGATACCGATAATGATACTGCTTACTCCGTGTCCGTAGAATGGGATACCGAGCAGGGCGATTGTCACGATAAAGGAGATAGCCATGCGCGCTTTGTTCTTTTCGGTGTAGCTTTCGTATACACCCCAAATCAGAGCGGCTGCAAGCAGAATGATATAAACCACTACGCCCGAATTGAATGACATTCCGAGTCCGTTGACGAACAACAGTTCAAACCAGCCGCCTACTTTCACGATACCCGGTACGATGCCGTAAAGCACGGCTGCAACGAGCACCATTGAGCCGAACAATGCTATTAACGAACCTTTGGCGGTAGCATTCGGCGTTTTCTTGTAGTAGTATACCAATACGATGGCAGGCAGACAAAGCAAGTTCAGCAAGTGCACACCGATACTCAATCCGGTCAGATAGGCGATGAGGATAATCCAACGGTCGCTGTGCGGCTGGTCGGCTACGTCTTCCCATTTCAGAATCAGCCAGAAAACAACAGCGGTAAACAAGGAGGAGAAGGCATATACTTCACCTTCCACGGCCGAGAACCAGAACGTGTCACTGAACGTATAGACCAGTGCGCCGACCAGTCCGCTGCCCATGATGGTGATAAGCTGTCCTTTGGTGATATTGTTTTCGTCAGTGATAATCAGTTTGCGTACCAGGTGGGTGATGCTCCAGAAAAGGAACAGAATACAGGCGCCACTCATGAGGGCACTCATGTAATTCACCATTTTAGCAACAGTTGTTACGTCGGAAGCAAATTGAGTGAACAGGTTCGCCACTAGCATGAAGAAAGGTGCGCCGGGCGGGTGTCCGACTTCCAGTTTATAGCCGGTGGTTATGAACTCCGGGCAATCCCAGAAACTTGCGGTCGGTTCTATTGTCAGGCAGTAGACAGTTGCCGCAATGATGAATGTAAGCCAACCCATAAGGTTGTTTACGGTTCTGTACTGTTTCATTAGCACTATCGTAGTTTATTCGTTAAAAACAAATTATGAGGTCGCAAAGATAGTGATTTGTAAGGATAATGAGGAAGAAAGTAAGAAATATTAAGTAACGGAGGGCTGATTTACTATCTCTTTCACTCTTTCTTTCACTCTTTCGGAAGGCGGGAACTTGTGTGTTGGCAAGTAAGGAATTTGTTTTAGTCCTCTAATAAATAAGCGCTGGTGTATTAAAGAAAAACTTCCTTTATCCTGTTAGTCAACTTCTTTTGCCTTAATGACAAACTTCTTTTTCATTCGTCATAAACTATAATTGCAAGCTTTGTTTTTATAATTGCAAGCTTCATTTATAAAAACAAAGCTTTCAATTTTATAAACGTAACTTGCGTTTATAGATTATCCTTAGTCAAGCATAACTTTCCTGTTAAAGAAGAGCAAGTTTACTATTAATACAACAGAGGTTAACTATTAATAGCTTGGCCGTTAGGTGTTAACACTTGTAATATCAGCTGTTAATGGTTGAGATTTCAGGTATTAATACTTGGGTTGCTGTATATATATGTTTGGGATATTGAATATGTGTATCCTTAATGATGGTGATGATGTTCTCCTAAAACCCGATGAGGCAATGTGCCGTGTCCCAATAGCTCGATGGGGCAGTTGAAGTTTCTTTCCAGCCATTCGGTAGTAACACCCGTGTCCGGATGGTAATCCAGCGTTTCATTGACACAGGCAATGGATTTTACCTGTTGCAATACAGTGCCGATGTCGTGACTGACAAGGATAATGGCACATTCTTTATTGATTTCAGCCAATAACTCATAAAGGCGTGCCTCGAAACGCTTGTCGATATACGTGCTGGGCTCATCGAGAATCAACACTGCGGGGTCCGAGATGATGGCGCGTCCTAACAGGGCACGTTGCAGTTGCCCGCCGCTTAATTGTCCGATAGAGCGGCTTTCGAGCCCTTCAAGCCCCATGCGGGCGATAATCTGTTTGCCTTTCTCTCTCTGTTCGGGAGTGAACCGGGAGGTGAGCGACTTCTGTATGCTCAATCCGGACAGGATCACTTCTTCCACGGAAATAGGGAACTTCCGGTCTATGGTGCTATATTGCGGCAGGTAACCGAGGAAAAGCTGGGATTTCGCGGAAGAACTTTGGTGGGAGTTTTTGGCAGATGTTTCTGTCGAAGTCCCTTCCGTAGATGTTCTTATGGGAGCCTTCTCGGGAGTATGGAATATAATTTCCCCTCCGGTTGGTTTTAACAAACCGAGGATGCACTTGATAAGCGTTGTCTTGCCGCCTCCGTTCGGACCTATAATACCTAGAAAATCCCGTTCGTAGATGCTTAGATTAACATCGTGGAGAACAGTGCGACCGTCATATCCGGCAGAAAGATTCTTTATTTCGATTATTGGTTTCATTATTGGAAAGGGCTTGATTGGTTCCTTTTTTATACGTTTATTTAGTGGCAGCTTGCGGCGCAAGGGCTTTGGCTACATTCAGCATCTCTTCCTCCCAGTCATAACTTAACGGGTTGATAGGAACCACTTTCGTTCCGGTTTGCTGCGCGATGGTTTCCGCATTGCGTTTGTCAAACTCCGGTTGGACGAAGATAACGCCTACATTTTCCGCCTGACAGACGTCTATCAGGTCTTTCAGATGAGCGGGAGAAGGTTCTTTGCCTCCTTCTTCGATCGAAATCTGATGCAATCCGTAGTCGCGGGCGAAGTAGGAGAGGGCCGGATGATAAATCATGAAGGCTTTGGCTGCTTCGGGGGTGGAGAGCTGTCGGCGAATCAGGCTGTCGGTGTGCTGGATGCGCTGACAGAGAGAATCGTAACGGTTTCTATAATATGCTTCGTTTGCTTTATCCAGTTGGCTAAGGGCTTTGTAGGTGTTTCCGGCGATGATTAAAGCATTGCCGGTAGAATTCCATACGTGTGGCTCTACGGCGTGGATATGGCCGTCGTGACTGTTGTGGGCGTGGGCATGCCCATGGTCATCATTGTTGAGTATGAGGTCGATTCCTTTCGAGGTGTCGAACACTTGGATATGGGGAGTATTGTTCATCAGGCGGTCCATCCAGGTTTGTTCGAAGCCGATGTATCCGATGCGGAAATAGGCTTTGCTGTCTCCTAAAGAAACAAGTTGCTGGGGGATAGGATCGTATGTCTCCGGGCTGGAACCTTTGGGCACCATGCTGACTACTTTGAATTTATCTCCGGCAATAGCCTCGGTGAAATAACGTTGCGGTTCCAGTGTGACGGTTATCACCGGCTTTGTCTCTTCGTCATTGCTTGCTTGGGAGGAACGTCCTGTGCAGGCTGCCACCAGGAGGCAGGCACCAAGAAGGAAAAGTGTTCTCATATCTTTTAGTTGTTGTTTCATGATTTTTTCTGTTTCAGGGTTTCAATCTTATCTTGTTTCTACTCTTGTTTCCGGGCCCGTAATATTTCCCGTTTACCACCCGGAGGCCCGGGGAGGCGTTCTACTGTGAATCCGGCTGTCTGCAACATTCGGCGTACTACACCTTTGGCACAGTAGGTGGTCAGGATTCCGTCTCTATCTAATAAAACATAGAGGCGGTTGAATAGTTCTTGCGACCACATTTCCGGTTGCTTTTCCGGGGCGAAGGCGTCAAAATAGATGGTATTAAACGGAGGTTGGGAAGTTGGGTATGCCGTTATCCATTGATTGACGTCCGTTTCTGTTTTCCGTAAGGTGAAGTGCGGTGTAAGCTGCACGTCTTTTTCCCAGGGCGATGTATGAAGCTGCTTAAACAGTTCGAAAGCCGATTGTTGTTCTTCTTCATCATTCAGGGTAAATTGCTCGTCGGTTGCTGTTTGTGTTCGATGTATGGTAAGCTGCTCATCGCTGGAGATATATCCTAGCTGTTCTACTGTCTGCCAGTCCAGCGGATAGAGTTCCAGTCCTGTATAGTGTATCTTTCGTCTGCTTCTTTCCGCTTCTTCAAGGGTGAGCCAAGCGTTGAGCCCTGTCCCGAAGCCGATTTCAAGCACACGTGGAGTAGCGGCAGGAGAGGCTTTCAGCCCCATATCAATGAAAATATGTTGCGACTCCGTGCGTGCCCCTTTCGTCGAATGATAATGTTCATTCAATTCCGGAACAAACAGAGTAGCGCTCCCGTCATCAGTTCTCTCAATTATTCTTTCCATTGCACAATCTATAAATGCGTAATACTTGTCAGTGGTTGCCTGTCTTCTTGCAGATACTTCTGTCAGCTGGCTATGGCTTCCCAGGCGCTTTCAAAGACATAAAGTAGCAGTATGTAGCGTAGCAGCTTGCCTGTCAGCATGGCACTGGTGGTGAGCCATATGTTGCTACGCAGGAAGCCTAACGAGATGCCTATTAAACTCCCGATGGCAGGCAGGAAGGCGAAAAACGCCATCATGGCTCCTTTGCCTTGCAGGAAGCTCACCATGCGGTCTACTTTTTCTTTCTTTACTTTGAGATACTTTTCTATCCAATGTATCTTGCCCAGTCGTCCCATGTAGTAGCAGGTCATTCCGCCTGCCGTATTGCCTAAGGTGGCGGATACCAGACAGGCGACGGGTGGCAAACCGAGCTGCACCAACGCCACTAGCACTACTTCGGAGCTGAAAGGAACCACACTCCCCGCCAGCAGAGCGGCGATGAACATTCCCGGCAATCCCCATTCTATGAGGAGTTGTATCATTGAATCTACAAAAGCGTCCATATATTAAAAGCAAATAAGAGGATGAGGCCGACCAATGAAATGATAAAGAACACATTCGAGCTTTTACTATTGGTCAGTACAAAGAAATGTCCGATTAGGATGCTGCTGCTTATGATAAGCAAAGGCAGCAAGGCACTGCAATATATCGGTTGCAAGGCAATCAGCAGGAACAGGAAGAACGTCAGGTCTATCAAGAATTGGAGATAGGCACGTGTACGTATCTTATCCTCAAATCCGGCAGCGATGCAATGCACGGCACTGACGATAAACATCACGAGCAGATAGCCCAGTATAGCCAATTCCCAGGGTTGAAGGATTGGCAAATGGAAGACTTCTCCGAAAGTTAATAGCTGGTTGAAAGGACGATAGAACAGTTCCATCTCATTATAGAAGAAGGCGTGTCCGAACAGCATCCAGTAGGGCAGCATCCATCCGAGCAGCGCGCCGCAGAAACTACGCGGAGTGAGCGACTGGAAACGGTAGGATTCGAGCAACCAAAGCACCGAGAGGATGGTGAGCTGTGGGAAAAGAATGCTTCCCGCTCCGATAAAGAAAAAGGAATAGAACAGATGACCTGATGAATGCGACTGCTGATAACTTCTGAATAGGAAATAAATGGAAATGAGGAAAGCCAGGGCAGCAATGTCTCCTGCATATAACAGGTGCATCTCCGGACAGGCGGTGACCAGCAGGAAGTAGATGGCTGTCTGCATGGAAGCCCTCATGCGGATGATGCCGAACTGGTTGTTCAGCTCTATCAGGAAATAGCCGATAACGGCGTAGACAAGAAAACTGACGATTCGTTCCGCCCAACCCGGGAACAGGAGGTCACGGGCAGATTGCCAGAACGATGAAAGGCTTTCTTGTGTGGCTGAGGTTATGAGGTCGGGAAATAAAAAGTAGGTCGACACCCAGCAGAGGGTGCAGATAAGGATAACGACGGGCAGGGTGAGCCGCCCTGTCGTTACTTGATTCTGTAGTTTTTTACTTCTCATGACTGTATAATCCATGCCTGATAATTTGCCTTTTTACAAGTCGAATCCGATGTCGCGGCGGAAGTATTTCTTGTCGAAATCAATCATATCCGCCACTTTGTAGCTCTGTGCAAGCGCTTCCTCTTTCGTTGCGCCGTAAGAGCAAACCGCAATGACACGTCCGCCGTTTGTGACTATCTGTCCGTCTTTCAGAGCTGTTCCGGCATGGAAGATGATGCTGTCCGTAGCAGCAGCTTGTTCCAGTCCCTTGATGGGGAATCCTTTTTCGTAGGCTTCAGGATAGCCTCCGCTGACGAGGATTACGCAACCGGCCGCACGTGGGTCCATCACCAGTGTTTTCTCGTTCAGGTTGCCTGCGGCTGTGGCTTCAAGCAGTTCGACGAGGTCGCTCTGGATGCGGAGCATCACGCTTTCTGTTTCGGGGTCGCCCATGCGGACGTTGTATTCGATAACCATCGGTTCGCCTTTCACGCTGATAAGTCCGAGGAAGATAAAGCCTTTGTAAGTGATGTTTTCTTCTTTCAGACCATTGATGGTCGGTTCGATGATACGTGTGCGTACCTTTTCCATGTATGTCGCGTCAGCAAACGGGACAGGAGTTACGCTACCCATTCCGCCTGTGTTGAGCCCTTTGTCTCCTTCACCGATGCGTTTGTAGTCTTTGGCTACGGGAAGTACTTTGTAGTTCTCACCGTCCGTCAGTACGAATACAGAACACTCGATACCGCTCAGGAATTCTTCAATCACAACGGTTGCCGATGCGGAACCGAACATGCCGCCGAGCATTTCTTTCAGTTCTTTCTTCGCTTCATCCAGCGTAGGAAGGATAAGAACGCCTTTCCCGGCACAAAGACCGTCGGCTTTCAGTACATAGGGAGCTTCCAGTGTCTCAAGGAAAGCGAGCCCTTCTTCGAGGTTATCGGCGGTAATACTTTTGTAGCGGGCTGTCGGGATGTTGTGGCGCATCATAAAGCCTTTGGCAAATTCCTTGCTTCCTTCCAGTTGCGCTCCTTGAGCCGAAGGACCGATAACAGCGATGTGTTTCAGCTCGGGACGTTCTTGGAAATAGTCGTAGATGCCTTCTACCAACGGGTCTTCGGGACCTACCACTACTATTTCGACGTTTTCTTTCAGGGCGAAAGCGCTGATAGCTTCAAAATCAGTTGCTTTGATGTTGACATTCTCGCCTACGGCAGTTGTTCCGGCATTTCCCGGGGCAATGTATAGTTTTTCAACTTTCGGACTTTGGGCAATTTTCCATGCAAGCGCATGTTCGCGGCCGCCCGAGCCTAGTAATAATATCTTCATCTTTGTACTGTTATAAGTTATATTGTAATTTGTTATGCTATGGATGCGGTTGCTTCTTACAGGTTCTGCTCAAAGTACCGGGTGATTTTCTCATGCAGATGTACACGGTCGCGACCTAATACGTTATGCTTGTGGCATGGGTAAATGAACAGGTCGGGGTAGGTGCGGGCATCTACGCAGGCTTTCATGAACGACAGAGTGTGCTGTGGCACGCAGGTGTCGTCGTGGTCGTCGTGAATAATCAATAGGTGACCTTTCAGTTGGCCGGCAAGGTTCTTCAGGTTACATTCTTTGTAGCCTTCGGGATTCGTCTCCGGAGTGTCCATATAGCGTTCGCCGTACATCACTTCATAATATCCCCAGTCGATTACAGGGCCGCCGGCAACGCCTACTTTGAATATTTCCGGGTAACGGAGTAACAGGGCGGTGGTCATGTGCCCGCCGAAGCTCCATCCGTGCACGCCGATACGTTCACCGTCTACGTAGGGAAGTGATTTCAGGAATTCGACGCCTTTCACCTGGTCTTTACCCTCTTCGATGCCGAGACGGCGGAAGGTGGCGTTTTCAAATTCCAGTCCGCGGTTGCTGCTGCCACGATTGTCGATGGTGAACATGATATAGCCTTTGTTTGCCATATAGGTGTCCCATCCGCGTGCACCGTTCTGCCAGCCGCCGGTGACGCATTGTGCGTGAGGACCGCCGTAGACGTAGATAATGACCGGATATTTCTTGTTAGGGTCGAAGTCTGCCGGTTTCATAAGCCGGTAGTGCAGGTCGGTAGTGCCGTCGGCTGCTTTGATGGTTCCGGTTTCGATGCTTGGCATCTGGTAGCCTTCGTAGGGGCTTTTTGCTGTCAGCAGGTTGGTGGTTTCTTTGAAGTTCTTGGTGTCTACCAGGTTGATGACGCGGGGCTGGTCTTTCGTCGAATAACGGTCGATAAGATAAGTGCCCGATGCGTTAAGAATGCCGCTGTGTTCGCTTTCTTGGCAACTGCTGAACGGTTGGCTCATCTTTCCGTTGCTGACATTTACAGCAAAGTGCCCGCTCTTCAAGCCTTCGATAGCGGTGAAGATGATTTCTTTGCGTTTGGCATTGAAGCCGAGGATGTCTTTTACCAGCCAGTTGCCTTTGGTCAGTTGTTTCACCTTGTAGAATTGGCGATAGGTACTACCAATAGGAGTGGAGTGAGTATCGGGATACACCTTAGCCTGTGTGTCGAAAAGATAGAGGTGATTGTATCCGTCACGTTGGCTTTGGTAGATAAACTTGGAATCATCCCACGGCAGGAATATAATCGGATTCTGCGGCTCTACATATTTGGAATGAGTTTCTTCATATAATACATCGGTTTGTTCGCCTGTCTCTGCATTGTATCGGCAGAGTTTGGCGTGATTCTGGTCACGGTTCAACTCTATGAGGTAGAGGCTCTTTTCGTCCGGTGCCCAACTGATATTTGTGAAGTAACGGTTGGTAGGGTCGCCTGTATTCAGGTAAATGCTTTTTCCTGTTGCGGGATTGTAGATGCCTACTTTTACCTGGTGACTGGTCATTCCTGCCATCGGGTAACGGATATTGTTTACCTTTCCCGCACGTGCGGTAATGTCAACAAGCGGGTATTGTGTGACCATGCTTTCATCCATACGGTAGAAAGCGAGCAGGCTGCCTTTCGGACTCCAGAAAGTGCCTTTGTTGATGCCGAACTCATTGCGATGTACGGATTGTCCGCAAACGATGCCTTCAGGTTCGTTGGTTACCGCTTGTTCGTTTACGTACAGGTTGTTGCCTATTGTGTAAGCTACGTTGCCGTTGGCTGCGCAAAAGTCTTCATTATTAGCCTTTTCCCTTAGTCTGAGGGTGCTGACAATGCGGTTGTTCTTAAAGTCATATGTGATAAACTTTCCTGCTACTGTGAATAGCATTTGCGGTTTGTCCGCCCACGGGAAGCGGATAGAGTACAGGTGTGATAATTTCCCGGCCTCATTTTCAGCAAGTACTTTGTTGATTTGCTCACGGGTGATAACCATCGTTTCCTTACCCGTTTTAGACTGAACCGAATAGAGTGTATCTACGCCCGGTTTCATGCATTCATCACCCCACCATTGCAGTCCGTACAGGTTGTCTGCATACAGATAGCTTTCGCCACCCGGAATCAGTTCTTCCAGTGTTGGCTTTTTGGTTTCTTGTGCCATAACATTGAATCCGATTGGTAGTGCCAACAATAGCAGAATGGCTCTTTTTCCAATTTTACTCATTGCTCTTTTCTTTATTATTTGTTTTAAATCCTTCTATTTTTACTCTGTCCAAGGGAGTCTGTCTTGATTGGATAATTGTACTTATTTTAGCAAAGGCATTAAATAGGTCGTCAAATTGTTTTTCGTAACTTTCCCTATCAGAAGTAATATCTTCTTCGAGATATTCGATGCGTTGTTTTAATTCTTCCAACTCCTTTTTAGGTACATTGGATAGAAGATATTGGCGCATACGTACAAAAGCACGGATAATATTGATATTTACTTCCACAGCGGTCTTGGATTTGAGGACGCTGGATAACATAACTATACCATATTCAGTAAATGCAAACGGAAGATATTTGATATTATATCCTTGTCCTGTTTTCAAGGTCGCAATTTGCGACCTTGAAATTGTAACTTCTTCCTTTGTTAGCTCGAACATGAATTCAGCAGGAAAGCGTTCAATATTACGACGTACTTGTTCTTTGAGGCGTTTAGTCTCAACTCCATACATTTCTGCCAAATCAAAGTCAAGCATAACTTTTTGCCCTCTGATTTCGTATATTTTGTTTTCTATAATGGCTATATCATCCATCTTTTTTTGTTTAGACAGGTTCCAATTTGTGACTGAACATTAGAACTATGGTGTAAACTTGAAGTTCCAATTTGGAACTTCAAGTTTTTAATTAATTATTAACTAGCGAATTACAGGGTGAATAAATTGTTGGAATTAGAATTGTTTATTCCTCTTCCTTCTTCGGAATCCTCGGCTCCCGATTCCCCTTAAACTCTCTCGGGGGCCTTGAATCTCTTCCTCCGCGGAATTCTCCCCGTGGCTTTCTATCTCTGTCACCACCTTTGAACTCACCACCTTCTCTGCGCGGCTTGTATTCTCCCTCTCTGCGAGGTCTGGATTCACCATCCCGATGCGGTTTGAACTCACCTTCGCGACGTGGTTTAAATTCTTTTCTTTCTCTGAATCTTGGAGCCTGTTCTCCTTCAGCCTCTTTCTTCTCTTCCCCTTCTCCTTCTTGGCTCTTGAACTCCTTGTACTTTCCGTCAAAAATCTCATATTTGCGGAACTCGCACTCCAACGGCCCATTGAATAAAGGAACTTTCTGACTTGCTTTCAAACCAATCTGGTCGAAACACTCTTCACGATAAGACAGCACCCATGCTTCATTACCTACAAACGCATGTTTCAGACGTTCACCAATCATTTGGTAAAGTCCCAGTAGGTCATTTGTAGAGATACGTTCGCCATATGGCGGGTTGGTAATGATGATTGATTTCTCTTTCGGCTGTTCGAACTGCTGGAACGGTTGCAGTTTCAGCACTATATCTTTCGATACGCCCGCAGCTTTTATGTTGTGTGTGGCAATCTCATTCGCTTTCGGATTGTTGTCGTATCCGTAAATCTTATGTTTAAACTCACGTTCCTGACTGTCATCATTGTAAATCTCATCGAACATATCCGCATCGAAATCCACCCACTTTTCGAAGGCAAATCCTTTGCGGAATACTCCCGGAGCAATATTCTTTGCAATGAGTGCAGCTTCGACGGGAATAGTGCCCGAACCGCACATAGGGTCAATCAAATCACACTCTCCGCGCCATCCGGTCATCAGAATCATGCCGGCAGCCAACACCTCGTTGAGCGGAGCTTCCACTGCTTCCTGACGATAACCGCGGCGATGCAGTGATTCTCCGGAAGAGTCCAAAGACAGCGTACAGGTGGTCTGTGCAATGTGAATATTCAGCAATACATCCGGATTGTTGATGCGGACAGACGGACGTTTTCCGGTTTTCTCGCGGAAATAGTCTACAATTGCATCTTTTACTTTATACGAAACGAATTTCGAATGGCGGAACTCATCGCTGAACACCACTGCGTCAATAGCAAATGTCTTGTTTACATTGAGATAATCTTCCCATCGAATGGCTTGTATCTGGTTATAAACTTCGTCGGCATTCTTGGCAGTGAAGTTTTTGATAGGTTTCAGGATACGGATAGCGGTACGAAGGCAGAAATTCGCCTTATACATCATACGCTTGTCTCCGGAGAATGAAACCATCCGGCGTCCTATTTGAATGTCGTTGGCTCCTAATACTGTAAGTTCTTCTGCAAGTATCTCCTCCAGTCCCTGGAAGGTCTTGGCAATCATCTCGAATTGTTCGCTCATATATAGTTATTTGATTTTATTTTTTTGCTTTGGTTTGTACGATTCTTGCTCCTGCGGGGACATTCTCTGTCACCCATATATTACCGCCCACAGTTGCGTCGCGCCCGATAGTGATTCTGCCCAGGATAGTGGCATTGGAATAGACAATCACATTGTCTTCCAGAATCGGGTGGCGGGGGATACCCTTGATGGGCTTTCCATTGGCATCCAGCGGAAAACTCTTGGCTCCCAAAGTAACACCTTGGTATAGTTTGACATTGTTGCCGATAATACTTGTAGCACCGATAACGACACCCGTGCCGTGGTCGATAGTGAAATGACTGCCGATTTTCGCTGCCGGATGGATGTCAATCCCCGTTTCGCTATGTGCCATCTCCGTGATGATGCGGGGAATCAAGGGAACGCCCAGTTCCAGCAATTCATGCGCGATGCGGTAGTTGCTGATAGCCTTGATAGCCGGATAACAGAAAATTACCTCACCATAGCTTTCGGCAGCAGGGTCGCCGTTGTAGGCAGCTTCCACGTCGGTTGCCAGTATCCTTCTCATGGCAGGCAGTTTGCTGATAAATTTAGCAGCAAGGCGTGTGGCTTCTTCCCGTTTGGAGTCTGAGCAGACATTGCATTTCCCTTCTATGCTGACGCTGAAACACAACCCGGCGAGGATTTGCTCGGAGAGCAAACCGAATAACTTCTCAATATTTACACCAATGTGATAATTGATTGTCCGGCTGTCGATAGTTGAATTCCCGTAATATCCGGGGAAGAGAATGGAGCGTGAAAGCTCTATAATCTCATACAAGACTTTAGCAGAGGGCAGTGGCTCGCCATCTTTATGCTGATGAAACAGTCCTTTGTAAGATTCGCTTTCCGATAGCTCATCGACTGCCTGTGTCAAAATGTGGGTGAAGTTCAGTGGACTCATTAGGTCAGTTGCTCATATTTATATGGGCGCAAAGGTATTAAAAAAATAATAAAATTCGTTGGGATTCAGGATAAATAATGTATTTTTGTCACATTCAAAATATGACATGAATAAGGGGGAAATGAAACAAGGGGCTGCTATGAGCCTATTCGGGTTATTGGGGCTATTGGTGTTATTGAGTTGCGGATATACTGATAAACATCATAGCGGGGCCTTGTGTGGACAAACTTTTGTTGATTCTTTGGAAGTCCGCGTGCAGGATTCTCTGTTTTCCAATGTGCTTTATTCCCGCTCGCAGATACGTGACGCGTTGATACAGGTACAGGATTCACAATCTTATTACCGTCTTATCGCTCTGTACGGAAAAACATTCTTCGTTTCTTCCGATTTTGATTCCGTTCTTTATTATCACCGTCAGGTGAAAGAATTCTTGCCTAAGGCTGTCAGATGTTCCCGATGGAATAACGTGCTGTCCGAGATTTATAATATGGAAGGGAATGTATGGATGCAGTTGAACCGTCCTGACTCTGCGATAATGGACTATGAACAGGCGTATAGGTACTGTCTGGAAGGGGAGAAACTACAACGTCTCCCGGATATTTGCATCAATATGGCTGATGCGTACCTGCATAGTGGCGACCTGGCGCACACCGCTTCTTATTATCGCCGTGCCTTGTTCCTTTGTGATTCGTTAAACTTGTCGGAACATACGAAATTTCCTATCTACTACGGACTAGGGCAGACTTATATGGAATTACGTGATTTTGTTTTGTCAGATTACTACTATGAACTGGCAGGACAATTCTTCGACGGAATGAATGTAGGAGAGAAATGGACGTATCTCAACAACCGCGGTAACTATTATTATTATATAAAAGACTATCAGGAAGCCCTGAAATACATGCGTAGGGCGAATGAACTGGTATCCGCCCATTCGCAAATGGTATTCGAACAGAACTTTATTAAGGTGAATCTGGGAGAGTTGTATGTACTGACTGACAATCTCGACTCTGCGCAAACTTGCCTGGACGATAGCTATCGTTTCTTCTCAAAAATACAGCATAATTCAGCCGTGCACTATATCGAGACCCAAATGATTGAGCTTGCCTTGAAGAAAGGAAATTTAAGGCAGGCACAGAAGATGATTGCCCGTACTGCTCCCGTGGGGCATCTCGATGCCAATATGCTGACCATACGTAACCAATATCTCCAGCATTATTTTGAGCGTATCGGTGATTACCGCCACGCTTATGAGTATCTGAAACGTGATCGCCATTTGGATGATTCCATCCGCAGCGAACGGGTGCAGATGCGTGTGGCCGAACTGGATATGCGTTATCGGCAGAATACGGTTGTATTGCGTAAAGAGATGCGGATTCAGCAACAGGAGGGTGAAGTGAGGGCTTTAAAATTAAGCGTGTATATTTGGGTGCTTGTCAGTGTGCTGCTTGTGGTAGGTACGATAGTCATTATCTGGTATATGCGCAAGAAACGCGAATTTCTTCGTGAACGTTTCTTTCAGCAGATAAACCGCATCCGCATGGAGAACCTGCGTAGCCGGATTTCTCCTCATTTTACTTTCAATGTGTTGGGACGTGAGATTAATCAGTTCAATGGCTCGGAGGAAGTGAAAAATAATCTGATGGGGCTGGTGAAATATCTTCGCCGGAGTCTCGAACTGACAGAGAAACTGAGCGTACCCTTGCAGGACGAACTGGACTTTGTGCGCTCCTACATTGACTTGGAGAAAGGACGTGTCGGTGATGGTTTTACCCCGACAGTCACGATAGAGGACGGGTTGGACGCTACCCGCATCATGGTTCCCTCTATGATTGTGCAGATTCCCGTGGAGAATGCCATTAAGCATGGGTTGGCGGGAAAGGATGGGGCAAAGGAGCTGGCAGTATGTGTCTCCCGCCAAGAGAACGGGGTCTGTATTACGGTTGCGGATAACGGGCGGGGATATCTCCCGCAGGTGTCTTCTGCGACATGCGGGACCGGTACGGGGCTGAAAGTCCTTTATCAGACCATCCAGCTATTGAATGCGAAAAATAAGAGTGATAAGATACGTTTTGATATAACCAACAGGAATGATGGAAAGACCGGTACTCAAGTATCGGTATATATCCCGTTCCGTTTTTCTTATGATTTATGATGGAGACAGAAGAGAAGTATAAAGTGGTCATCATAGACGATGAACGTACAGCGATTGACGCTTTGCGCCGGGAGTTGGGGCCCTATCGTGAATTTGAGGTTAAAGGAGTGGCAAGCAACGGTGCAAAAGGGAAAAAGATGATTATGGAGTTGCATCCGGATTTGTTGTTTCTCGACGTGGAACTTCCGGATGTATTTGGGCTTAATTTGCTGAGTGAGATAAGGGATGATGTACTGTGGGATATGAAAGTGGTGTTCTACACTTCTTATGACAAGTATCTGTTGCAGGCTTTGCGCGAATCGGCTTTCGATTTCCTGTTGAAGCCTTTTGAAAGTGAAGAATTAAAAGTTATTATAGACCGTTATCGGAAGGTTATGTCGGCTTCCGCTTTGCTTCCCCCGCCTTCTTTCGCATCCTCTTTCAGTACCTTGATGTCACAGCATGGCACGTTCATGATTAGCACAGTGACAGGATTCAGATTACTTCGCCTTGAGGAAATCGGCTTCTTTGAGTATCTGAAAGATAAGCGTCAATGGCAGGTAGTATTATTCAATCAAACCCGGTTGAACTTGAAGCGGAACACAAAGGCGGAAGACATTATCGGTTATTCGCAGGCTTTTGTGCAGATTAGTCAGTCGGCTATTGTAAATGTAAACTTTCTGGCTATGATTGACGGCAAGTGCTGCCAGCTTTATCCGCCTTTTCATGACAGGAATGATTTGATAATCTCCAGAAATTTTCTGAAAGAACTGCAAGAACGTTTTTATGTGTTGTAACTGCCGACTTGATATTATGATAAACAAGAGACGCCACTTCTTCATCAGAAGCGGCGTCTCTTGTTGTTAGAATATTAGAATGAGAGAGAGTTATGTTACATATTGGTATTATCCATCGTAACGGTCATTTCGGGGACCAGTACGTAGGCTTTTTTCTTGGCGTTCCATTTGTAATAGTTGGTAGTGACAGTCTTGCCCTCATAAATATAGTTGATACGCAAGTCCTTTTGCCATTCATCCTTGCTGCTGTTCCATTTCATGGCTTCGCTTTCAATCATACGTTTTTTGTTATCGTACTTATAATTGTACTTCATGTAGTTGGCAAGTGTGCTCCCGTCCATTTTGTAAACAGTTTGTCCTACTGTTACACCATTTTCTTCTATCGGGTTATAAATCAATTGACCGTCGTAGCTACGTGCAGAAGTAGCAAGCGACGCAACAAGAAGAACTGCTGATAAAATGAGCATTTTTAGAGATACTTTGGCTTTCATGGCTATTTAAGTTTTTTGAGTTATACTTTCATATTTCTACAACTGTATTAGTTTTATGCTGCAAATTTACATATTAATTTGGTGTTTATGCAATTTTGAGGATGAAATATTGTCAAAATGTCAATTATGGGTGGCTGGTATCACTTGCTTTTTGCCAAGATTGGTGATAAAAAAATGAGGGTGTGTCGAAACGATGCATCCTCTTTTTTGTATAAACAAAGCCCCGACTTTCCCAAGCCAGGGCTTTG
>NZ_JANJZR010000042.1 GCF_024623065.1 Bacteroides acidifaciens | reverse complement strand
TAGCTCAGCTGGTTCAGAGCATCTGCCTTACAAGCAGAGGGTCGGCGGTTCGAATCCGTCAACGCCCACTATAAAAAAAGAGACACTTCCGGCTCATTAACAAGGGCGTTTAGCTCAGCTGGTTCAGAGCATCTGCCTTACAAGCAGAGGGTCGGCGGTTCGAATCCGTCAACGCCCACTATAAAAAGAGTCTTACGAAGAAATTCGTGAGACTTTTTTTATTTCTTACCTCTTTTATACAAACTTTCTTTCTCCTTTTACCTTATAACTCAGGAAAAAGAGTTAATTTTGCAACCTGATAATTATCTAAGAAAACGTATGGAACTTGATGTATTAACGGCCATATCCCCGATTGATGGTCGATATAGAGGCAAAACTAAAGCTTTGGCAGCTTATTTCTCTGAATTTGCACTGATTAAATACCGTGTACAGGTAGAGGTGGAGTATTTTATCACCTTGTGCGAACTTCCTTTGCCGCAATTGAAAGGAATCGATAGTAGCGTGTTTGAAACTTTACGGAATATCTACCGTAACTTCTCCGAAGCAGACGCACAACGCATTAAAGATATCGAAAGTGTAACTAACCACGATGTGAAAGCCGTAGAATACTTCCTGAAAGAAGAATTTGACAAGATGGGCGGAATGGATGACTACAAAGAGTTTATTCACTTCGGACTGACTTCTCAGGATATTAACAATACGTCTGTTCCTCTTTCTATCAAAGAGGCATTGGAGCAGGTTTATTACCCGTTGATTGAAGAGCTGATTGCACAGTTGAAAATGTATGCGACAGAATGGGCTAATATTCCGATGCTTGCTAAAACTCACGGTCAGCCGGCTTCTCCTACCCGTCTGGGCAAAGAAGTGATGGTATTCGTTTACCGTCTGGAACGCCAGTTGGCAATGTTGAAAGCCTGCCCGCTTACCGCTAAGTTTGGCGGTGCTACCGGAAACTACAATGCGCATCACGTGGCTTATCCTCAGTATGACTGGAAACAATTCGGCAACCGCTTTGTAGCGGAAAAACTGGGACTGGAGCGCGAGGAATATACTACGCAGATTTCGAACTATGATAACCTCTCTGCTGTTTTTGATGCTATGAAGCGCATCAATACCATTATGGTAGATATGAACCGTGACTTTTGGCAGTACATCTCTATGGAGTACTTCAAGCAGAAAATCAAAGCCGGAGAAGTGGGTTCAAGCGCCATGCCACACAAAGTGAATCCGATTGACTTTGAAAATGCAGAAGGTAACCTGGGTATTGCAACCTCTATTTTGGAGCATCTGGCTGTGAAACTTCCGGTTTCCCGTTTGCAGCGTGATTTAACCGACTCAACAGTGTTGCGTAATGTCGGTGTACCTTTCGGGCATATCGTGATTGCCATCCAAAGTTCTTTGAAGGGATTGCGTAAACTGTTATTGAACGAACCGGCTATTTATCGTGATTTGGATAATTGCTGGAGCGTGGTAGCAGAAGCTATTCAGACCATTTTGCGCCGTGAGGCTTATCCGCATCCGTATGAAGCTTTGAAGGCTTTGACCCGGACTAATCAGGCGATTACAGAAAGTTCTATTAAGGAATTTATCGAGGAACTGAATGTAAGCGAAGATATTAAAAAAGAGTTAAGAGCGATTACTCCCCATACTTATACGGGGCTTTAATTGTTTACTTATATAATAAACGTGTTTTTTTAATAGGCCGTGAGGCCAAAGTCTAATTTTATTCGAATAAAAAAATGAGCACAGAAAACGAAGAATGGCGCGAAAATTCTTTCAATGAAGAGAATTTAGGTGCCGGCCGTGATGGTAACAGGTCTTACAACAGAGAAGGTGGTGACCGTCCGTATCGCCCTTCTTACAACCGTGAAGGCGGGGATCGTCCGTATCGCCCGCGATTTAATGTCAACAATGAAGGAGGTGAACGCCCGCAGCGTTCATACGGTGACCGCTCTTATGGCGACCGTCCCCAACGTCCTTCTTACAATCGTGAAGGTGGAGATCGTCCGTATCGCCCGCGATTTAATGTCAACAATGAAGGAGGTGAACGCCCGCAACGTCCTTACAGCCGCGAAGGTGGTTCTTATGACCGTCCTCAACGTCCTTCTTACAACCGTGAAGGTGGTGACCGTCCTTACCGTCCCCGCTTCAATAGCAGCGAAGGTGGTGAACGTCCGTCTTATGGCGATCGTCCTCAACGTCCTTCCTACAACCGTGAAGGTGGCGACCGTCCTTACCGTCCTCGCTTTAATAACGGCGAAGGTGGTTCTTATGACCGTCCCCAACGTCCTTCTTACAACCGTGAAGGTGGTGACCGTCCGTATCGTCCCCGTTTTAATAGCGGCGAAGGTGGCGGCTATCGCAGCAACAACGGTGGTGGAGGTTATCGTCCGAGATATAATAACGATCGTCAAGGAGGATATCGTCCTCGTCCGCGTACCGGCGATTATGATCCGAACGCTAAGTATAGCTTGAAGAAACAGATCGAGTACAAGGAACAGTTCATTGATCCGAATGAACCGATTCGTCTGAATAAGTTCCTGGCTAACGCAGGTGTTTGCTCCCGTCGTGAGGCTGATGAATTTATCACAGCAGGTGTGGTTTCTGTAAACGGTGAAGTGGTAACGGAATTGGGTACGAAGATCAAACGTTCGGATGTGGTTAAGTTCCATGACGAACCGGTAAGCATCGAACGCAAGGTATATGTATTGCTGAATAAACCGAAAGATACCGTTACTACATCGGACGATCCGCAGGAACGCCGTACAGTAATGGATTTGGTGAAAGGCGCTTGCAACGAACGTATTTATCCGGTAGGACGTCTGGACCGTAACACGACTGGTGTACTGTTACTGACGAATGACGGTGATCTGGCTTCCAAGCTGACACACCCGAAATTCCTGAAGAAGAAAATTTATCATGTTCATCTGGACAAGAACCTGACTAAAGCAGATATGGAGCAGATTGCAGCAGGTATCCAGTTGGAAGATGGCGAAATCCATGCAGATGCGATCAGCTATACAGATGATTTCAAGAAAGACCAGGTAGGTATCGAAATTCACTCCGGTAAGAACCGTATCGTTCGCCGTATTTTCGAATCACTGGGTTATAAAGTAGTAAAACTCGACCGTGTGTTCTTCGCCGGACTGACCAAAAAAGGTCTGCGTCGCGGAGACTGGCGTTACCTGTCGGAAGCAGAAGTAAACTACCTCCGCATGGGTTCGTTTGAGTAATAAGTCAATAAATAACAACTTGACAGAGGACGGGGAAAGAAAGCAGGAAAGAATTCATCCTGTATTTGAGACCTCGTCTTCTTGTATCTAAAAAGAAAAAGTTAAATGGAAAAGATTGGTAGAACAAAAATTGTTGATCTGTTGAAGCGCACGGATATCGGCGCTATGGTCAATGTGAAAGGATGGGTTCGCACCCGTAGAGGTAGCAAACAAGTAAACTTTATCGCACTGAATGACGGTTCTACAATAAATAATTTGCAGGTTGTAGTAGACTTGGCCAATTTTGACGAAGAGATGCTGAAACAGATTACTACCGGCGCTTGTATCAGTGTGAACGGTGAAATGGTGGAATCGGTAGGCTCAGGTCAGAAGGTGGAAGTGCAGGCCCGTGAGATCGAAGTGCTGGGTATTTGTGATAATACATATCCATTACAGAAGAAAGGCCACTCTATGGAATTCTTGCGCGAGATTGCTCACTTGCGTCCCCGCACCAATACATTCGGTGCAGTGTTCCGCATCCGTCACAATATGGCGATTGCTATTCACAAGTTCTTCCATGAAAAGGGATTCTTCTATTTCCACACTCCGATTATTACCGCATCAGACTGTGAAGGTGCCGGACAGATGTTTCAGGTGACTACCATGAACCTCTACGACTTGAAAAAAGACGAAAAAGGATCTATCTCTTACGACAGTGACTTCTTCGGCAAACAGGCGAGTCTGACCGTATCCGGTCAGCTGGAAGGTGAATTGGCAGCTACTGCTTTGGGAGCTATCTACACATTCGGTCCTACGTTCCGTGCCGAGAATTCCAACACTCCCCGCCACTTGGCAGAGTTCTGGATGATTGAGCCGGAAGTGGCTTTCAACGACATCACCGATAACATGAACTTGGCAGAAGAGTTCATCAAATATTGTGTGAAATGGGCGTTGGATAACTGTGCGGACGATGTGAAGTTCCTGAACGATATGTTCGACAAAGGCTTGATTGAACGTCTGCAAGGTGTATTGAAAGATGATTTCGTACGTTTATCTTATACAGACGGTATCAAGATTCTTGAAGAAGCTGTTGCGAAAGGGCATAAGTTTGAATTCCCGGTTTATTGGGGCGTCGACTTGGCTTCCGAACACGAACGTTTCTTAGTGGAAGAACACTTCAAACGTCCGGTGATTCTGACTGATTATCCGAAGGAAATCAAGGCCTTCTATATGAAGCAGAACGAAGACGGTAAGACAGTGCGTGCCATGGACGTTCTTTTCCCGAAAATTGGTGAAATTATCGGTGGTTCCGAACGTGAAGCCGACTATAACAAGCTGATGACCCGTATCGAAGAAATGCATATCCCGATGAAGGATATGTGGTGGTATCTGGATACCCGTAAGTTTGGTACTTGTCCTCACTCTGGTTTCGGACTAGGTTTCGAGCGTTTGTTACTTTTCGTAACGGGCATGTCGAATATCCGTGACGTGATACCGTTCCCGCGTACACCGAGAAATGCTGATTTCTAATATTTCGGTATATTTATGTAAAACTCGTATAATCTTCAGGTTATGCGAGTTTTTTTATGCCCTGAATTGCTGTATTCTCAAAATAAATCTTTATATTTGGAAATGCGCATTCGAGAGTGTTAACTAAAATAATACAACAATGAAAAAGCTCTATTTCTTTACCATGCTTTCAATAATGTTGTTAGCGGTAACAGGTGCGACGGCCCAGAAGAAAACCAAATTCAAAGCGGCCGATTTGAAAGGTATTTGGCAGCTCTGCCATTATGTGTCGGAATCTCCCGATGTTCCGGGAGAGTTGAAACCCAGTAATACATTTAAAGTATTGAGTGATGACGGACAAATCGTCAACTTTACCATTATTCCCGGTGCGGATGCGATTATTACCGGATACGGTACTTATAAACAACTCACGGACGATTCTTATAAGGAAAGTATCGAGAAGAACATTCATCTCCCGATGCTGGACAATCAGGACAATATTTTGGAATTTGAGATTAAAGACAATGATTATCTTCATCTGAAATATTTTATCAAAAATGATTTGAATGGAAATGAGTTGAACACCTGGTATTATGAAACCTGGAAGAGGGTGGAGATGCCGGCTAAATTTCCGGAAGATATTGTGAGATAGGCGAGTTTCGTTATTAATGTAGGCAGCGTACTTTTCTCTTTTTAAGAGAAAAGTACGCTGTCTTTTTATTTATAAAGATGTGAGTAGACAAAAACGAAAGGGTTTTGGATAAAATCTATATTATAACAAATAGAATCAAGAATGAAAAAATAGATATTTAAAGTCTTTCTTGCTGGTAACACCTACTTTTGCTGTCAGTGAACTACTGAATAAATTTTAATATTATGAATCAACAGAGAAGTAAGTTTTTGGAGTTATTGAAATTTATGGGTGCGGTGCTTTTATGCAAGCTGGTTTTCTCGGATGCTCTTGAAGCTCGTGAATATATACCGTCTCGTATCCACGAGAATGAGCGTGAGACGCCTTATCCGCAGGTATTTAACCAACCTTATTTAAATCCGGTTCCCTTGCTGGTTCCGCAGAAGATGAAGTTATCGGATTTCTTGCAGTTTACTCTTTCTAAAGAGGAAGATTTTACAGGAAGTACGACAATACTTTCCAAGCCTGTACCTTGGTGTATGTTTAATCCGCATCAGACACTAAGTTCCGGTACTTGGTATTGGCGTTTCCGTTCCGTCAGTAAATCCGGAGAGGCTATGTCTTGGAGTCCTACCTATTCTTTTACGATAACCGATGATATACCGAAATTCGTAACGCCTTCTTTTGAAGAAGTCCGGAAAACGATGTCGGAGAAACATCCCCGTCTCTATTGCTTTTTGGAAAAAGGATTGGAAGATGCCCGTCAGAAGATGTATTCACATCCCGAATACAATCGTATGATTAGCTCCGCGCGTGAAGGGTTGGCGGCAGATTATAGTACGGATACGCAACCTTATAAACATGCGTCTGCCATGGTGGTTCATTGTGAGAAACTTCATACGGCTTATATGTTGCTGCAAAGGGATGTTTATGCAAATAAGATGGTACAGTTGATTCGCTGGTTGCTGCCCTCTCAGGTGAATGACCGCCGGTTGGATGATGATTTTTACGCAGGTGACCTTGCATATCTTTTTGCTTGTACGTATGAGACTTGCCACGACCGCTTCACGGCCGATGAGCGCATTAAGATGGAGCAGCTGATGGTGAAGATTCTGCATCATTACCGACCACGCTTTCAGGGCTCTATGGAGAATCATATATTCGATAATCATCTGTGGCAGTTCACTTTCCGCAGGTTATTGCAGACTTCTTTGGTGCTTTATGATAAATATCCCGAAGCTCGTGAGTTCTTCGAGTATGGGTATGAGTTATGGACTTCCCGCGCCCCTGCTACCGGATTCAATCGCGACGGTGCGTGGATAAACGGTACATGCTATTTTAGTGCCAATGCCGTTACCTTATCTTATGTTCCCAGTCTTTTCTCTTACCTGACTGGCACGGATTTCTTTCAGCACCCCTGGTATCGCGAGGTTGGGAAAGCGATGACATATGGCTGGCCGCCACATTCGCAGAGTGTGAGTTTCGGTGATGGTCATGAACAGATGAACGACAAACCATTGATTGTTCGTAGCGCGTTTGTCGAATTTCTGGCGCGAGAGACGGGTGACCCTTATGCGGCTTGGTATACCTCTATTGATAAAAGATATGAAATGGATGATGAAATGCGTCTGTACCGTATGGTGCGGCCCGAATCACGAAAGACGCAGACTGGAATTCCGGCAGATGAACCTAAGGCAAGATGGTTCCGTGATTGTGGTGAGATGATAGCCAACTCGTCCATGCAAGATTATCAGGATAATCTTTGTCTGAACTTTCATTCCAGTCCTTTCGGTTCGGGCAGTCATACCCATTCCGACCAGAATGCATTCAATCTGCATTTCCGGGGTGTGCCAGTCTATGGTTCCACAGGTTATTACATGAATTTTGCCGATGCTCATAATTTACTCTCATACCGTCATACACGGGCACACAATACTCTGTTGGTGGATGGTATCGGACAGCCTTTTTCTACCAAAGCTTATGGTAATATTGTGCGTATGCTCGGTGGTGAACACATTTCCTATGCTTTGGGTGACGCTTCGAGTGCCTATTGCGGTATCAGTGAATATCCGATGTGGATTCGAAACTTTGCCAACCAGCAACTGGAACAGTCTGTAGAAAACGGATTCGGCGAGACTCCTTTGACTCTTTACCGGAGACATATTTTCCTGTTGCATCCGGATAAAGTCTTGATTTATGATGAAATGGAAGCAGAAAAGCCTGTCCGTTGGGATTGGCTGTTGCATAGTCCGGTTCAGTTCTCTATCGGTGAAGAAGCTAAGCGACTTATCACGCGGAATGAAGAAAAACAGTTTACTGCTGTGGCGCAATTATTCAGTCAGCAGGATTGTAAACTCACTCAAACCGACCGTTTTGTAGCTCCTCCCGATGAGAAAAAAGCAGTACGCGGTGAAGTTCTGAATAATCAATGGCATCTGACTGCAAGTTTCACTCCCTGTAAACGTAATCGGATTCTGACTTTGATTCAAGTAAACGCAGATGGAACAAAAACTGTGGAAATAGTAAGAGACGGTAATCATTTTCAATGTGGAGACTGGAGTATTGAAGCCGAATTGGACACAAGAAAGCCTGCTTGCCTGTATATTTCCAATGCCGTCAATCATGCAACCTTCAGTTATGGCAAACCTTCTCTGTTGATTGGCGGGAAGTTATATAAGCTTGTCCACAGGGAGTCCTCTTTGCTGTTCGATAAGATAAAAGGAGAGTGGCAAGTGCAGGAAATGGCAGACCAGAAGCCTCAACTTACCGGAAGTAATCAATAAAATAAGCAAGATAGAGAATAAATCACTAAAGCTATCAATATGAAAATGAAAAGAAAATTGTGTGTTGCGGTTTGGGGAATGAGCCTGTTGACCGCTTGTAGCATTCCCAAAGCAGGTGCACCCGAATGGTTTGAGAATGCAGTGGAAACCTCCGGCCGTCAGTTACTTTACATGGCGGAACAGTTGGAAAACGTGCCGGATACCGCTTGTTTCCCCCGTTCTGTCAAAGAAGACGGAAGTTATCGTCTGGAAAATGCTAAAGACTGGACGAGCGGTTTCTATCCCGGCTCCATGTGGCTGGCTTATGATTTGACAGGTGATGAAGCTTTGGCGAAGGAAGCCCGGACGTACACCAACCGTTTGGAAGATATCCAATATTATACAGGAAACCATGATATCGGTTTTATGATGTTTTGCAGCTACGGACATGCCCTTCGTCTGAAACCGGAATCAAAAGATAAACAGATTCTAGTAAATTCTTCTGAAAGCCTTTGTGCACGATTCAGTCCGGAAGTAGGACTAATCCGTTCCTGGGACTTCGGTGACTGGAGTTATCCGGTCATCATTGATAATATGATGAATCTTGAAATGCTCTTCTGGGCATCCGAGCAAACCGGTAATTCGAAATATCGTGATATAGCGATTGCTCATGCGGATAAGACGTTGAAGAATCACTTTCGCGAGGATATGACTTCCTATCATGTAGTCAGCTATTCTGTGCCAAGCGGCAAAGTAGAATCCAAAGGAACTTTCCAGGGATATTCCGACTCTTCTGCATGGGCGCGCGGGCAGGCATGGGGTGTTTACGGATATACGATGTGTTACCGCTTTACGAAGAATCCCGTTTACCTCGAAGCAGCACATAAGATTGTTCGCTTTATCATGAACAATCGTCCTTCGGAAAAAGACTATATTCCTTACTGGGATTACAACGCTCCCGATATACCGAATGCTCCTCGTGACGCATCGGCAGCAGCCGTAACCGCTTCTGCTCTACTCGAACTGAATGGCTATACTGACGATAAAAAGTTAAGCGATGACTACACTGAGTATGCCGAAAGTATTCTCAAACAACTTTCTTCACCGGAATACTTGGCAAAAGATAAGGAGAATAAAGGGTTCATTCTACTTCATTCGGTCGGTAGTTTCCCGCACAATAGTGAGGTAGACGTACCACTGAATTATGCAGATTACTACTACCTGGAAGCCTTGAAACGATATAAAGAGTTGAAGAAATTCTGCTAGTTAGCGTACCATGTATATTTTTTTGAGAGAGGGTGATTTCTATCAGCCTCTCTTTTCTTTTTTATTCGATACAACCTCCCTTTCCTCTATCCCCTTTAGTTTTCCCTCTTCTTTCCCTGGTTCTTTGCATAATCCGACGGCAGGCAACCCATATACTTCTTAAAACTGGTGGAGAAATAAGATGCCGAACTGAATCCCACCTTACTACTGATTTCGGAAATCGAATATCTTCCTTCCAACAGTAACTTACAAGCTTTATTGAATCGTATGCGCCGGATGAAGTTAGCCGGTGGCTCTCCCGATACGGAGTTCATTTTGAGATACAATGAAGAACGGCTCATAAATAACTTTTCCGCCAAATCGTCCGCCGTAAAATTCTCGTCGTCAATATTCTCCTCCACAATCTGTATAGCTTTGGTCATGAACTCTTCATCTAGTGCGTTGGAAGTCATTTTCGCTGTATCAATGTCGATGGTGTTTGAATAATAATACCTTAACCGTTGTTTCGTTTTCAGGATATTACTGATTTTTCCTTTCAGCAAATTGATAGAGAACGGTTTGGGGATATAATCGTCCGCACCGATGCAGATACCGGCCGTCTGCGCTTCAATGCTACCTTTGGCAGACAAGAGAATGACGGGAATGTGGCAAGTCTGCATATTCTTCTTAATCAGTTCGCACAGCTTGATGCCATCGATACCGGGCATCATGACGTCGGAGAGTACGATGTCTACTTTCTGCTCTTTCAGGATGGCAAGTGCTTCTTCTCCGTTTCCGGCAGTCAGCGTGATGTATCTCGATTTGAAATGATTCTTCAGATAATCAACCATTTCCTTATTATCATCTACCAGAAGAATGGTTTCCGTCATACCCTCGGTCGACTGCAACTGCCCTTCTCCCAATCCTGTATCAGCCGACAGATTCGCCTCCTGCATCTCGTCGTTTTCCACCATTGTTTCCGTAGCCAGCGAAGCAGTCTTCCAGTCGGAGTTCTTCTCTTCCCTGCCGCTCACTATCTCCGTCGCGCTGAACACTTTTATATCCGCAGGCAATTCAACGACAAACTCCGTACCCACTCCCGGCTTGCTCTCCACATTGATGCTTCCGTGATGTTTTTCTACAAGACACTTCACCAATGAAAGACCGATTCCGCTCCCTTTTCCGCCTTCGTTCGCCTGATAGAAACGCTCGAAGATGTGTGACAGTTTTTCCGGCGGAATCCCGATGCCGTTGTCCTTGATGCTGAATCCGAAATGCTTCTCCTTTTTCCAGAGCGAAAGCGTTATCTCTCCGTCGTTCGGCGTAAATTTAAAAGCATTCGAAAGCAGGTTGGTCAGCATCATTTCCACATAAGTTTTATCCATCGGCAGCAAGCTACCCTTCAGATCCGCCCGGAACTGATACGTAATATTCCTTTTTTGCGCATTCTCGCTAAACATTGTAAAGATATTTTCTGCCAGCTCCTCCACATTGCCCATAGCCACGTGGATAGGCAGTGCGCCCGATTCCGCTTTCCGGAAGTCGAGCAACTGATTGACGAGATGCAGCAATTTCCTCCCGTTTCTGTACACATACGAAAGTTTCTGCTGAACCTGCACATCGAATTTGCTCTTCTCTTCTGTCAATTCTTCCAGCGGAGCCAATATCAAACTCAAAGGAGTGCGCAATTCGTGTGACATATTAATGTAAAACCGTACTTTCTCCTGACTGATTTCTTCAATCTTATTCCGTTCGAGATGTTCAATCTGCATCTGCATTTTCATCTTTGCCCGTGCGATGTAGAAGTAGAGTATGAAAGCGATTCCACCTAAGATGAGCAGGAAGAAGAGCGTTTCCGCCCACCACGTCTGATACCACATCGGCGTGATATGAACGAAAAATTCGGTGGGGGTGAGGCTCCATCGGCCGTTATTGTTGCACGCTTTCACTTTGAATATATACTTTCCCGGCGGCAGATTCGAGTAGGTGGCTCCCCGTTGGGAGATGGCTTGTGCTGAAGACACCCAGTCTTCATCAAATCCTTCCAGCTTATAGGCAAAGAGATTTCTCTTGCCCGAAAGATAATTAATCACCGAGAAGCGGATGCTGAACAGCTTGCGGTTGGATGGAAAAGACATGCCCAACAACCGCCCGTTGCTTGCTTGAAAATATTTCGACACACCGTCTTTGATGTTCGTCACCGGTTGGTTGAGGATGGTGGCGCCGGTGACGACGGCATTGGGAGAGAACGGATTGTCTACAAACTCGTATGGATTGAAGTAAGTGATACCTTTCAGGCTTCCCAGATAGAAGATGCCATCCTGTGTTTTGCATGCTCCGTAGGTGTTGAACTGTCCGTGGCTCAGTCCGTCTTGCACCGTGTAGTTGAGAAAAGTTTGCTCGGAAGGGTCGAAGCAGGACAAACCGCGGTTGGTCGTTATCCATAAACGTCCGCGTCCGTCTTCCAGTACGCCATAGATGAAGTTATTGGGTAATCCGTCATTGGTAGAATAACGAATCTGATGGTCGGTACTTCCGTCGGGCGACTTGTACAGACCGACGGAAGAGCCTATCCAGATCTGATGGTTGCTGTCTTCCTCAACGCAGAAAGCTTGTACCAGAGATGGGATTTTGGAGGTATAATCCTTCCATTCCTCCAGCTGGTCGTTGGCGTAGACAAACAGACTCTCTTCCGTACCAATCCATATCCGGTCTTTCGAATCATGATAAAGCACGGAGATGAGTACGGAGTTCAGTCGGGGATATTTCTGTGCCAGCGGGTGCAGAGACAGTTGCTTGTTTTTTTTGTCAAAGCGGTGAAGCCCGATGAGAGAGCCTACCCAGATTGTACCGTCTTTCCCGTCGAGTAGCGAATAGCAACTGTTGTTGAAAGAAACGGCATTTGGGAAAGCAAAATTCTCAATTCGTCCTCCGGACAGATAACTCAGTCCTCCACCGTGGCTACCGATATACACGCCGTTCCCGTCGGGGAGTGCACATTTGATATTGTCCGATTGCAGCGCATTCGGATTGTTGCGGTTGGCGCGATAGACAGTGAAATGATTATTTTTCCGGTCGTATTCGTTCAGTCCTCCGTCGTTGGTTCCTATCCATAGATGGCCTGTGTGGGGATCTTCCACAATACAACTTACTGTATTGTCGCTGATAGAATTTTTGTAGGCGGAATAGGTCATCGTATCAAATGCCGGAGCCATGGGATGATAATAGTTGAGTCCGCCGTAGAACGTGCCGACCCACATTCCCCCTTGATTGTCTTTCAGGATGGAGCGGACGGAGTTGTGTCCCAGCGAGTTTTCATCTTCGTGGGAGAAGGTGTATTTCTCTATCGTGGCGGTTTCCGGTTCGAGAATGAACAGGGCGTTGATGGTTCCTATCCAGATTCTGCCTTTGTCATCCTGTGCCAGTGTGCGGACAGATTCGAAGGGAGATTGCCGTTGCCGGTCATTGTAAAGATAGTGTTCCTTTATTTGGAATTTTTCGTCTATAGAGTACACACCGTTGATAAAAGAACCCAGCCAGCAGGTACGCTTTCGCGGGTCATAGATGACGGATGAAATCGCTTCGTTCTTTAGTTCGGGGAGTATTTGGACTACGGAATTGTCTTGCGGTCGATAATGATAGATACCAGAAGAGCTTCCGAGTAGAATTCCTTCGTTGATTCGGCAGATCGAATAGACGGTTGTTTCTTGCAAGTGGGGATGAAGGTTCATATATCCGGTCTTTTTGTCGAAAACAACCAGCCCGTTGCTGGTTCCCAGCAACAGTTGACTTTGGTCGTTTAGGTCTTCGATGGCAAATATTTGCACAGGCAATCCTTCGGGCAAGGAGTAATTGGTGAAGTTGTTGCCTACGATATTATATCGGGATAGTCCTGTTAAAGTGCCTACCCATACCGTGCCTTCGGCATCGGTGCAGAGTGAATACACATGATTGTTGGACAAACTGGTGCTGTCGTCCAAATCTTTGTAGAGCGGGGCAAAACGGTATCCATCATACCAATTCAGCCCGTCCATTGTTCCCGCCCAGATTTTGCCATTATGGTCTTGCGTCAGTGCCAGAACCGTATTTTGTGACATCCCGTCGTTGACGGACAAACGCCGGAAATGGATGCGGTCGGATTCACTGGCCGTAGCATAACAGACAGAAACGGATAAGAGACAAAGAAAAAAATTGAGGGCAAGCCTGGTTTGAATATGTCGGTTTCTCATGGGTGCCGGATGATAATTGTGAGTATTACAAATAGCTTGGTAAAGATAATAATCTTCCGCTCAATCTCAAAATATACTTTTGAAATATTTCTTTCTGTGGGCTTTCTTATATACTTGTTTCGCAATTAAGAGTCATTCCATTCGCTACTATTACTTCGTTACACTATAGTCTCCCTTGCGTTAGACTATAGTTATCCGCAAGGGAAACTATAGTGATCCTTGCGGATAACTATAGTGGAACGAAAAAAGAATGGGCAATGAACCGAATAAGATTAGGCAGAAAAAGAAATAAAAACAGCATTTGACTCATAACCATACTTAACCGAAACAATTATAGTATATGGAACAAATAATTATCGGTTGATTGCCCGTGTAGAGGCAGGTGTATAATCCGTTTGTTCGGTCACGCCATATCTCCCGTTGGATTCGTCGTAGAGCAGCGAGGAACTTGGCGATTTTCGTAGATATACTTTGCCTTCAATCTCCGGGTTATTGGGAGAATAGCTGAACAACGCATTATTCGTCCGGTTGGTAACAGTAAGTTCTGCCGGTTGGGAAGTGTTCATGCCTGCTCGGATGCTCCAGTCATCACATTGAAAGACATCATCTGTGCGAGTGATGGTTGGGGTTTGTTCCGAATCGGGAACAACTTGGATGATAGTCAGGATACGATTTTGGGTGCAAGGCGTATATCGGGCTGTCAGATGCCATTGGTCGGGTTCCGGCGTGGAAGGCGGAACCACAAACTGATTGGTTTGCGAGAACTCGAAAGGAGAACTGCTGAATTGCCGGACAATGGTTTTGAAGCCTTTCGTAGAGTTTTCGCTGGTCGTTATCCCTGCTTTTATATCGAATGGAGTAGGGCTGTGCAGAAGCCAGTCCCAATGGACAGCTTCGGACGCTTCCAACTCGTCATAGATAACCACTGTGCGGGGGTGAAGTAAGAGAATGTGGCGTAAGTATTTGGTCAGTGGAGTCTTGCCGAAACCGTTTTCGGGAGTCTGGGTGATGCCTGCGGCTGCAAAGGCTGCCACCCACATCGGGTCGTCGCTGATGCCACTGTAGGCATGAGACGCATCTCCCAGGCAATAGGAGATATGATTGCCCCCCATGGCGCGGGTGACGTTGCCGTATCCTTTCAGGGAGTAAGGCTGTCCGATACCGTTCACTAGAATCGTGTTGTGCGCACGAGTATGACGGTAGGACATCAAGTTGTGGGCATCGCTGAAATTTTGGTAATATCCGCTGCTGCGGAATACGTCCACTCCTTTATAAAGTAGGTTGAAGTTATTCTGATTGGCTACTGTGTGGCTGCCGGAAGCAAAAGTGCTCGAACGGAAACCGATAGTCAGGTTCTGTTCCGGATTGGAGAGGTCGGAATGGATGGCTACTTCTCCCGCATCCTTATACCAGATAAGTTTGGGAGCATTGGAAGGCAGTTCGGTGAGATAGCTTTGATTGCGCACCATACGGTACAGTCGTAGCTCATAATCCTGATAGAGAGTGGACTGACATTTTTTGGCATACCATCCGGCATACGAATCTCCGTTCTCTCTTGCGAGGAAGTCGGCAAAGGCAACCTGCAATCGGTGTGGTTCATCGCCATTTTCGCTGCCATCGCCGAAACCGACGCTTTTGGAATGGGGAGGGCAGGAATAGACTAGTGCTTTGCCTGCGTTCTTATACCATGGGTGTTGCAGGAAATCTTTCTGCGTGATGTAGGAAAAGAGCGATGGCATGTAGAAAAGCGTTTTTATATTAGCGTTGAAATATCCCGTTCCGTTGTGCCATATCCCGTCGCGATTGAAGCCGGAGGCAGGTGCGCGTGCCGTCCATAACTCATAGTAGTATTCCAGCATGGGGAGAATCTCGTCTGAGTATAAGGGTTTATCGTAAAGGAGGAAACAAGCCTGAAATAAGACGCGCATATTATGCTGCCAGAAGTGGTTGTCGAAAATATGATTTTCCTGCATTCCGCAGTACATCTTAAAGTAGTAGCGTGAAACGCGCATCAGTAGTTCTTCTATTGCCAGTTTTTCTTTCGGAGTGAGTTCGGCATACAGTAAATCGTAGATTTCGATAAAGTTGATGGCGATGTCGGTAGAGCCGAAATTGCTGGCAAACAGTTGGGCGTCCGACACGGGAACGGCCAGGAGAATGTTTAATATCTCATGCAGTTTGTCTGCATATTTTTTGTCCTGTATCAGATGATAAGCTTGATACAAATGTTGGACGGAGTTTTTTATATCCGATGCTTTGTCATAAGGGTTGGGTAGTACGGAATAGTCGGTGTCCAGGGCTGTTCGGGCACGACTGGTCAGGTTTTCATATTCCGGATGCGAGGTTACTTTGCTTCGGGCCTGCTCCAGTCCGTTGTCGAGAAAACAGTAGAGCCGGGGGTGTTTGCGAGGTGCATGGGTGATGAAAGTCTCGAAAGCGGGAGTGACGAACTTTGGTGTTTCGTCTTTTACTTCAAAAGAGTAGGTTTCGCTCCAGGCTTGTGCGGTTCCGTCGCTCGTGATGGAACGGAAACGCCAGTACCATGTTCCGGTATTCAGGGTCTTGTGTGGATTGTACATACACCACTGCTGTGCGGTGGAAATTGTAGTAGCCCCGTCGGGAAAATTCTCCTGATTGGAGAGTGCGAATTGTAGTTTATCTCCGGTTTTCATGGCTTGGGGCACAATGAACGGGGCGGGATTGATGTAGAGTTCATTGTCCGCTTTCGGATAAGGCTTTTTACGCGTCTTGTCGTGCAAGGCGTCGGGAGTGGTGTCCGGCTGTTCGGTTCCGTTGTCCGTTGTGTCGGAAAGTGAGTCGTCGCTGCAAGCTGTGACTAGAAATAGACAAACAAGAATCGGAAAAAGGATTCGGAAGCGGAGGATTGTTTTCATAATAGATTGATATATAAAAAGGTGTGATTCTGAATGAAGAGGAAAAAGTCTGATAAGCAAGGCTTGTGGGGGGAACCTTGCTTATCTTGACTTTTTATTGTGTTACGCTTTTGACTGTTTTTATTCCAGAATGGTGAGGATTGGACGGATTTGTCCTTGTACGCCCTCGTTTTTCGGATTTGCATTAAATATCGTTTGTACTCTGGTATTTGCGTCTAATACGCCGTTTGTTAATGTTATCGGAGCCAATGACTTATTGCTGATGCTGCTGGAAAGTACGTATCGTGCAGATGTCGTAGGATGAACAAAATTATTAGCACCATCTATGGCATCTACTGCATTTACGAATACGCTATTTGCTGTAACATCTTCAAAACCATAATATCTGATAACCATTTCTTTCAATTGTCCGATTGACGGAATATACCATCCGCTTGATTTATCAGGGGTTGCGGTTTTTGCTTTGAAAGCGATAAAGTCTGCAATAACCGGGTATGAATCTGCATGCTCAGTATAACGACTGTCAGCTAATAGGGCTTTCGTATTCTCATATCCTGTTTTTGTCAATTCCAAACCGGTAAAGTCAATTGTTTCGCTCATCTCTTTAACACAAAATGCTTTACGTGTATTTGTAGGAGCGCTTTCCAATGCCATCGCATAACCTTTGATGCTAGTGTAGCTGCCATAATTGCTTGCAGCATCACCATCTAACACTTTAGTTGCAAAAACGATACCGATGCACGGATTGTTAGCGTCTGTTTTCAGTTCAGAAGAATAGGTTCCGTTACTATAGTAGTAGTCACCTATCTCCGGATTAACGGTCGGCACTGTCGGTTCAACGTCTTCGCCGTTGATATCCGGATTCCATCCTTCGAAATCAGTATCTATCTGTCCGTTGTTTTGTGATTCGGCAACAAGATAACCTCTTATCAGTGTGCGTGTATTCTTTTTTACCGGTACATTGGCAGGAATAGCGATTTCGCGTCCGCCGTCAGTCGTTACGAAAGTCATCGCAATTTCTCCTAAAGCATCATCGTCTGCAAAAATGTAACAAGAGAAAAGTTGTAAATCATGAGATTCTCCCGATTGTTCTCCTGTTCCCAAAGGGGCGGTAGCGGGCAAAGTAACTTTTGTCATTTCAGCAGAAACAGTACCCGTTGACACATCAAAGCAGGTAGGTATCTCTTGGCTGATACTGACAGAAGTACATTTATCGAAGTTATCTTTGCTTTTATCCGAAACAATCAGTTTGGCAAACGGACGGGTCAAAGTGATATTCAGCGGACTTCCTTGAGTAGCTTGTTCTTTTTCAAAAGAACCGTGACTGGAGAAAGCATCACATGCATCCGTATTATAAAGCGATATAGGGTCTATCACACTAATCTTTGTAAGGTCTTCCGTATTGAAGAATTTATCCGCATAGCGACCGGTAACAGGGTCTTTTTGCTGACCGTTGGCGTCGATGAAATCCGCCCACATCCGGTAATTGTAAGTGCCTTCTGCTTCGATAGCAAAAGTGAAAGACAGTTTGCCGTCCGTGTTCGCATCTGTTCCCAGTTTCTCTTCACGGTGTACTCTGTTTCCGTCAGTATCTGTGATTTCGAGGATGCAGCGGAGGTAATGGTTGTCTACAGCCGGAATGGCGCGGGTCTTGTTGCTGTACTCGGCAGGAAGCTCTGCTGAAATGCTGAATAATTTGCTCTGATTGGCGGAATCGTTTCCGGTTTCTTCCTGACTACATGAGGCGAACAACCCCGTCAGTAGTGTAATTGCTAAATAAATAAAGTTCTTTTTCATGATTGTAATGATTAAAGTGTATATTGATTATTTTGATATTTCATTCTACTTGATAATGGGATTGATGTCGATGATGATGTCCTCATCATTGAAATCAGGATCAAAGTTAATACCTGGACTGGATGTCAGGAAATAGCCCCGCAGGTTGGTTTCCTTATTCCGTTCGTAGGGCAGTTTCAGGTTTTGATAGCGGGCAACCACTACTTTGCTCTCATTCGTGATTTCAATAGTCACCGGAATAGACGATGGAGCATCGTTGTTGACGAGCAGATAGTCGAAGCCGATATTAAACTCTTCCTTGTTCTCCTCTTTTTGGAGAGTAGCCAGTTCTACCGTTTTATTGTATTCCATGTATTGCAGGGAACGTTTCAACCTGCCTGTGAGTGCATCGAATCCGGTGGGCAGATAGTAGTTGTATTTCACGGTTATAGTGAATCTCTTTCCGGTGACTTCCTTGTCGGTCACCTTCTTCAAGAATTTGGCTACATCTGTCGCTATTAGGTTGTAATTCGCCATCGGGCGGCTCATCCGGATGTCTACAGGGACTATTACATTCCATTGGTCGCGATAGGCAGTCAAATCCAGTGCGGTGCTTCCGTAGAAAGCATCGTAATACTTGGAGTTTCCCTTGTAAGGAGTGGCACGCAGGATGAATGCCATGTCTTCTGCATCGTAGAAAGTTCCATAGGTGTCTTCATCGGACTTTTCTACATAGTCCGCCCATACGACAAGTTGATATTTACGGGCGTGTAGCTTCATGCTAAGAGGTATACTTACGGTTGTTTCTCCGGCTTGTATATCCTGATAGATTATCTGCGAAGCTACTTTTTGTGTACCCTCATAAGCGGCTACCACAAAGCGATGTTGGTAGGTGGTTGTTGCCGCACGGGTACTGTGGTCAGCGCTACGGTTAATCAATATCGGATCGAACGAAGTCTCCAGGGTGATGTTGGTCATGATGTTCACGGCAGTCGGGTCTACTCCCAGCTCACCGTCGGCTGTAAGTTCCGGTTCTTCAAAGAGGCAGCTGCTTACGAAAGCCGGCAATAGCAGCAGGCAGCCCAATGTCCGGATGATGGATGTATAAATGTTCTTTTTCATAATCTTGCTGATTTAAAATTGGTAAGACAATGACAAACCGACGCGGGTGATTCCCCAATAGTTCCGGTTCTTTGTTTCAATCTTGGCACCGTTGTCTATATTATAATAAGTGTCATATTGCATATTTGCGTAGCCGGCTCCTAAAGTAAACTCCGCTCCCCAATGTCTGGAGAAAGGAAGTTTGTAACCATAGCTGACACCTGCACCCAATAATGGACGGTTGATACTCTGATAACGGTTTTCGTCCCATTTCACATTGAACAGGGCCATGTGTGCGTGTACGCCGAAGAAATGGCCTGTCCCAGCCTTTTTCAACCACCAGCGTCCTTCGGGCTGGATGGCGAAAGTGCGGACTGCGTGCTCGCTACTGATGTCCCAGCCGCTGAACATGACAGGCAACTCTACAGAAATATGCTTGCTGCATTGTATCTCGAAAGCAAGGTTCGGCACGGCGATTGCGTCATAGGCAATATTGGTTTTTAGCGCTATATAGCGTTCGATAGCTTTCTTCCGCCGAGGCTCTTTTTTAGACTTTTCCACCACTTTCTTCTGTGAGTCTTTGGCTGCACTCGTCTTTCCGGCTTCTGTAACAGGCTTGAATACAATTTCCTGTTCGCTGGCAGAAGTCTGTATGCGCGGTCGTTTTTCCACCTGTTGCGCCATTGCTGTCATCGAGCAGAGCAGCAACAGGAATCCTTGTATTAAATATCTTTTTGTTTTCATATCTTTCTTTTAATCGTTTAGATTTCCAGTTCAGGGAACTTGTCTACCAAAGTAGTTTCATAGCCGTCTTCCCGCACAATCGTTGCTCCGCCTTTGTAGGTGATGTTCACGTCTTCTCCCTTTCGGGTAGAACGGATGAAGAATGAAGGTGTGCCTTCCGAAGAAACGTTCACCTTGATAATCCAGCTACCCACTTTGATGCGTCCGTCGGGGAGTATCTCCGGTTCGGGGGCAGGACGGGAGAGAGGATGGGTATTGATGATGGTGGCAAAACGGTACACCTGCTGTTTCTCCGAAGTGGCTTTGAAGTGCCAGTGGTTGGGGTATGAAGCAAATTTTCCGTTTGTATCCGCACGCAACCAGTTGACGGCAGGAACAAAAAAACGGCTGGTCGTATCGGTCTTTAATGTGCCGCTTGAGAAAAGATAAGCATCCGAAGCTCCGTTCTTATTGGTGGCCTGTATGTGCACGTACTTGTCTTTTTTCGTGACGTTCATCGGATTGATGACCGTATGCAACAGATAGTCCCACGTGACAGGTTCGTCGGCTTCCAGCTCGTCATAGATAAATACCAGACCCGATTTGTCTAATGCGACCGTGTGGCGTCTGAAGGTTTTCAGGTGGTTCTTATCCCAACCGTTGGCGGGAGTATATTCTATTCCTCCTTCTTTTCCGCGTTCCAGCCAGAGAGGAGAGATTTCTTCTCCGTAGGCGTTGGAAGCGTCCCCCAATATATAACCGATTTTTTCGCCTACATAGTAGCGGGGAATCCACCCATAACCTTCCGTGCCGATGCGCTGTCCCATGCCATTGACTAAGATGGTGTTGTGGGCGCGTGCGGAGCGGTGGCACAGCATACTATGCTCGTCTACGAACGCAATGTGATGGCCGCTGCTATAAAAGAGCGAACTTCCGCCGAAGAAAGTATTGAATGCGTTTTGGTTGGCGATAGCGTGCGAAGTGCTGCCGTAAGGACTGCTCCGGAAACTGTACATGGCGTTTCCACCCACACGTTCCCAGTTGGTCATGAATGAGGCAAGACCGGTTTCCGGGAAAACATATCCCATAGGAAGATTTGACAGTCCTTCACCTTCGGGCAGAGGCTTGTCGCATTGCAGGCGGAACCATGCCAGACTGCCGGATTTTACGGTCAGCAGGCGTTTGTGGTAGTCGGGAGTGGTGGCGATGCGGCGCACATAGTCGGCGGCATACGTATTGCCGGTCATGCGTGCCAGTGCGTCGGCATATCCCACACGGATAGAGTTGGGCTTCATATTGCCCTGATGTCCGCTACCGTTGCCGGCCGACTTGGAGAAAGGCGGTTGCTGGTAGATAGTGTACATGGCAGAACCCTGATACCACGGGTCACTGAAAAAATTGAATCCGGTGATGGCGGTATAGAAGTAAGGCACTTCGATAAGTGTACGGAAGTTCACTGCGAAGTAACCGTCGCCGTTATGCCAGGCACCGTCTTTGTTCAGCCCGGGGAAACGCGCCAGCCATACGTTGTAGCAGTAGTCTGTCCAAAGGTCGGCTTCGGGCAGGTCACCGTATACACTGAATGCGGCGAAGGTGAAGATACGAAGCGTCATTTGCCAGACATGGTTGTCGGCGATATGGTTTTCGAGGCGGTTGTTGAAGTTATTGTAAAATTCACTTCCGCGTTTTTTGATTTCTTTCAGCAACGTCTGCTTCTGTGTCTCGTCCAGCAGGTTGTAGAATGAATCATAGGCGAGCGAGCTTAGCGAAAGCATGGTTGATGCGTTGAAGTCACCCATGACGTTCTTGTTCTTGTCCCAGCTAATCATTTCCAGAATACGTTTGACAGCCTCTTTGCTGTACTTTGTATCCTGTGTCAGCAGATAAGCACGTATCAGTAGTTCTACATTTGCTTCTTCCTTGTCAATGATGCGGCGGCTTTCGCGTGTCAGCATGGCTTTGCGTTGCATCTCGTTGTCGAGTCCGTCGGCAAGATGAGATTTGATGTCATTCACGGACTGCATCGGGGCTTTCAGTACTTGGTCGGCACGTTCAATATACCACTGATATTCAGGTTTGGACTGACTCTTTTTCATGAAGTCCGCCCATTTGTTCTTTTGCACCAGGATGCGCGGATGGCTTTTGGGCAGGCTCGTCTGCATTGTTTTGAATGAGGGCGGACAAAATTTATCCGGATTGGCCTCTACGGTGAATTGCAGGACGGGAGACCATTTGGTTTTCCCTTCTTCTACATATCCGTATTGCCAATGCCATACGCCGGAAGCGAGATCTTTCTCCGGATTGAAGAAAGGCCAGCGGGTTTCTGCTTGCACCACGTTGTTTTTCATGGCTGCATCCTGCGAATAGCGTAATTGGTATTTCAGTCTTGATTTATCTACTTTCTTCTTTCCCGAATGTACTCCGTCGAGTATCTCTTCCGAAGTGTCAACATCTGCCTGGAGCGGCCATTGGAAGGATACGGCACGGTCGGACACTGTCGCCTTGTCCAGCGGGGAAGGAGTGGTGCGCATCTCGTGCATGAGCGTCACGTCCGTAAGCCTGATTCTGGCAGATTTCTGTTGTGCTTGTATGCTGTTGGCTGTCAGGCAACTCAATAATAATATAGTGCTAACTAACTTTTTCATGGTACTATTAATAATTAGGATTGTTTTTGCTTTCAAACATAGGGTTCAACTGTAATTCATCCAGCGGAATCGGGAATAACTCATGTTTGCCTTTTTGGAAGTTGTCTCCTGCAGGGTAAGCGGTAGTTGTACTCGTATTTACTTCCGAACGGCTGCCGAACAAGGCTAATGCCTCTTTTATCACTCCCCAGCGAATCAGGTCGTACTTGCGCTGTCCTTCGAAAGCCAGTTCGAAACCACGCTCCCAATAAAGTGCCGTGCGGAACTTGCCGGCATCATCTCCGTCGGAAATGAATCTCAACTTATATACTTTCTCTTTCATCAGTTCGGTATAGGTTTCGGTAGTGATTTCTCTGGCTCCGGAACGTTTGCGTACGCTGTTGAGCAGCTTCCATGCTTCGGGGGTGTCTCCCGTTTCATTGTAGGCTTCGGCTGCCATCAGTACGACATCGGCATAGCGTAGATAGCAGAGGTTGACATCTGTAACGTTCGGGTCTTTGTAGCCTATAGGCATCCATTCACGGCGCCATTTGCCCGGATACCAGTCTTTTCCGTTCTTGTTGATTACCTTTTTGTGGTTGTATAGCTCCTTATCCCAAGTATATTTGTAGGTGCAAACCATCACGTCGCGGCGTTCGTCGCCCGTTATCACATTGCCGTCCGCGTCTTCTTCCTGCACATCAAAGAATCCTTTCCATTCGGGAACCACTCGGAACATGGCATTGGCACGTCCCATGAACTGGTTTACCTCCGTCACGGAAATGCCGGGATGGGCAACCGAAGGACCGATGTACGTGCCCCAGTATCCTTTGGCTCCTGTCTTTCCGTCCGGACTGTAAAATGCAATCTCGAAGATGCTCTCTATGGAATTGAGTGTTCCTGCCGAGAATCCTTTGAATAGCTCCGTGTAGCCTCCGGGATAGAAATCATGATAGCCGTTTGCATTGAATGCTTCCCATTCCTTAATGACATCTTCGAAGTAGCTTTTGCGCTTGTCATCATCGGGGCGGGTGATGCTTCCATCCATCTGCAGGCTGTAGCCGGCGCGTTGAAGCAAGACACGCATCAGCAGTCCGCGGGCGGCTCCTTGTGTCACCTTTTCCGGTGTGGTGGAGGTATTGGCCCATGGTAGATGCGTTTTTGCGAAGTTGAGGTCTTCGACAATCTGGTCGTAGATGATTTCCCGGCTACAACGTGGCTGAAAGACATTCTTGTCTACATTGGTAGAGGTGGTCTTGAACGGAACATCTCCCCAGTAGCGCACCAGATTGAATGCGTATAACGCTCGCAGAAACTTGACTTCTGCGACTAACGCCTGTAAATCTTTGTCTTCTGCATAACCCGGCATGCCTTCAAGACCTTCAACGGTATAGTTGGCACGTTCAATTCCTGTGTAGTTGCCTTGCCATACACTGTTCACCCATGTGTTGGAACTGGTCACTTTGTAGTGGGCAATATCCCGGCGGCCTTTGTCTGCGGTCTGTCCTGATACATAATAGGTATCATCCGAACACGGAAACGCCATGTCCAAATAGCCATAAAGAGTAGGAAGCTCTTCGTACACTCCGACAACGGCCATAGCCGCTTTCGCTTTCGTTTCAAATATATCCTTCTTCTGGTAAGAAGAGTTGGGATCCTCTGTCAGCAGGTCGGAACACGAAGCGTTGAGTAAACTTCCTGCCAATATGCCCAGAACGTAAAGGTATGTTTTATAGGTTTTCATTTTCCGTTATATTTAAGGTAAATTAAAAGGTCACATTCAAGCCGAATACGTATGAATGGCTTCTCGGATAGGCTCCGTAATCTACGCCGGGAGTCAGATTATTGCCTTTGGTCGATACCTCCGGGTCGAATCCGGTGTAGGGAGTCCAGACAAACAGGTTGCTTCCCGTGGCATACAGGCGAAGTTTCTGAATGCTGGCTTTGCGTATCCATTTCTTGGGAAAGTTATAGCCGATAGTCACGTTGCTTAGTCGCAGGTATGAAGCGTCCTCTATAGCCCATGAGTGGATAAAGGTATCTCCTTGTTCCATATCATTGACCACTGCTACGCTTTTGCCTGTATTCATTGCGGCAAGCTCTTGCGGGTCTGTCACGATATCACCGTTTTGATTGATACTCATCCAGCGTTTGCTGCTGTCGACTGAATTCAACACATTGTATCCGGGTTTTCCGGCTTGCGTATTAGTCAGTTTGGTGGCGTTCAGCACTTCTTCTCCGTATGAGAAGGTGAAGAATATACTCAAATCGAAATTCTTATAAGTAAAAGAGTTGTTCAGACCGCCATAAAACTTCGGATTGGCGTTGCCGATGACTGTCTGGTCGTTTTCATCAATAACCTTGTTCCCGTCTGTATCGGCAAATTTCCACATTCCCGGTTGTGTTTCGCTGCGGGAACCCCTGTAGGGAATTCCTTCTTTCAAAGTGTATTTCTTTGTATTCGGGTCGTAGTTGAAGTCCTCTGTCTGATAGAGACCTAAGGTACGGTATCCGTAGAACTGACCGATAGGTTTGCCTACTTCTATCTTGTGAGTCTTTTGATTATAACCGAATTTAGCTTCTTCGAGGAAGAAATCTTCACCGGACAATGCTTTGATTGTATTCTTGTTGTGCGACAAATTGAAACTTGTGTTCCATGTGAAATAACGTTTCTGTATATTTACGGAACTGATGGTCAGGTCGATTCCGATGTTCCGGGTTTTTCCGATGTTGCGAATCATATTGCTGTAGCCCGAAGAACTGGGGATGCGCGAGTTCAGGAGCAGGTGCGTACTTTCGTTTACATAGAACTCCGGAGAAATGGTCAGACGTTGTTCCAGAAAACCTAAATCGATTCCGACATTGAATGTGTTGTTCGATTCCCATTGAAGCATATCATTCGGAATGGTGGTTGGAACGTAGCCCGGAGCGTTGCTTTCGCCGTTCGGGTACTTCACAGAACTCAACAGGTTGAGTGAAGCGTAGGAACCGATGCGGTTGTTTCCCGCCATACCGTATCCGACACGCAGCTTCAAATCTGAAAACAAATTCAGATTTTTGATGAACTTTTCTTCACCCATACGCCAGGCAGCAGAAACAGAGGGGAACAGCCCCCATTTTTTGTCTTCGCTGAATTTGGAAGAACCATCGGCACGCAAAGTGGCGGTCACCAGGTATTTTTCTCCAAAATTATAGTTGAATCGGGTGAAGAAGGATAATAACCTGTCATCGTAGTTGGCATTGGACGTGATGGCTCCGGGGATGCCGAGGTTCATATCGTCCAGGTTAATGTCATTGTTGGGGAAGTTGGTGGCACTGGCGCGCAGGTTGCGTGTCCAGCGTGACACCCATTCCTGTCCTACCATGGCAATGAGTTTATGTTTGCTCTTTTTGTATTCATAGTTGAGGACATTAGAGGTCTGGAAACTGCTGTTCTCCAAATATTGAATATAGCCGTTGGCGCTGGAGCGCTTTCCGATGCTTGATTTCTCACCGTAAAAGACATCATTTCTCGTGGTCTGGTAGCGCATGCCGGTATTGTTGCGGAAAGTGACCCCTTTGGCAATATTGAATGTCAGTCCGCCGTTAGCTTGGAAAGTACGCAATTGCCGCTTGTTTATTTCTTCTTTGGCCGAGGTGAGCGGATTCTGCATCGGGTTGCCATCTTCGTCGTTGACGTTGTCTTCTTCCCCGTTCAGTAAATCCTGGTCGTTTCCATAGATACCTTTCGTGGGGCGGTATTGCAGGATATGCTCCATCTTATTGAAACGGGTGTTCTGGTCGGAAGTGCCCATACCATATATATAAGACTGGTCATAGTTGACACGTGCATTGACGGAAATACGTTTTGTGGGTCTGTGGGAGATGCTGAATGAAATGTTATGTTTGTCGTTTCCACTTCCTATCATGGCTCCGAGGTCTTTGAAATAACTATAATTCAGCGAGTATTGCAACTCCTTGTTTCCACCGGAGATGCGCACGCGATAGTTTTGTGAGGTCGCTGTTCGTCCCAGAGTCTCATCCTGCCAATCGATGCCCGGATAACTTCCGTAGTTTTCGTTGATATCGAGAAAAGAACCGTAGATGGACTGGAAACTCTTGACACCCTCCGTTCCGTTGAATTGTAGTCTGCGCTCATAATCCAGCAGGACAAACTCTTTGGTAGAAAGTACCGGTAGTTTGCGTGCTAATGTTTTTACACCCACATAACTGTCAAAGCTGACCGACATTTTTGTGCCATCTTTGTTCCCTTTTTTGGTGGTGATTACCACCACACCGTTCGCTCCGCGTGCACCGTAAATGGCAGTTGCCGAGGCGTCTTTCAGGATGTCAATCGTTTCAATCTCTGCAGGATCGATGGTAGACATTCCGTCTTCGTTGGGGAAGCCGTCGATGATGTAAAGAGGTTCGTTGCTCTGTGTGATGGAGATACCTCCGCGCACCCGGATGGAAATGCTGGAACCCGGAGCACCTTCGCTTTGAGTAATTTGCACGCCTGCCACGCGTCCGGCAAGTGCCTGTGTGACATCGGAAGTGGGTACTTTCATCAGGTCTTCGCTTTTCACAGAGACTACGGAACCGGTCAGGTCGCTGCGCTTGCTCGTGCCGTAACCAACCACGACCACTTCGTCCAGCGTTTTGGTATCGTTTTGCAAAATGACGTTGATAACTGTTTTTCCTTTGACGGGAATCTCCTGCGTTTTCATTCCTATATAAGAGAATACAAGAACATCTTTAGCGGCATTATTCACCTTAAGTTTATAATTTCCGCTTAAATCACTGATTGCACCAACGCCCGAAGCACCTTTAATGGTGATGTTGGCTCCAATCACCTCCAGCCCTTCCGGGTCTGTGACCTTTCCGGTGACGGTCAGGCTCTGTGCTTTAACCGTTAATGCGGTACAAAGGCAAACCGCAAGAAGGAGAAGTTTTTGAATGTTTTTCATATCAATTCAATTCGTTGTTTTTACTGGGTTAAGAATCTGTAGCAAAAATACAGGCTTTCTCTTTATTGGTATTTAATTATCGTTTTTACTTCATTAGAAAACAGATAAAGAGCTTTTAAAATCATCCTAAATTCTTTAGGTTTTATCTAAAATGTTGTTTTTGAGGAGAAATGGGAGGGGAATAGTTCTGTGATTTAGCTTTTTCCCCTTCCTTAATATATATGTATACCTATTGTTGTTTATTTCATTTTAAAGCTGAAAGCCAATGCTTCTTTCTTCAATCCTTTCGGCAGCGTGACTGTCACTTTGCCGTCTTTGCTTGTGTATTTCACCTGTTTTCCGGTTTGCAGCAGAGTTACTTTTCCTTTCGGTTTGTTTCCTTCCCATTCAATGGTAGCAGGTAATTCCTCTCCTTCGGGCAGTGCATAGATGGCATACAGCGTTTTCTTATCCTTATTTGCGGTAAACCAAACGTTGCCACTGTTGTAAATTGGAGTAGTTCTTGTGGCATAGATGGCAGTACCGTTAGTTTTCAGCCATCTACCTACTTGTTTCAGCCGTTTGATGACTTCTTCTTCGATAACGCCTTCTCCAGTTGGGCCGACATTGAGAACGAAGTTTCCACCTTTTGCCGTGATTTCGGCAAGCGTATTAATGATCCATTCGGCCGATTTGAATTTAGGTTTCGGATTCCATCCCCATGAATTGCTGATGGTGATGTTGCTTTCCCACGGATGATCCAACTGCGTCTTAGGCACACGAAGCTCCGGCGTCTGGTAATTCTCGTTCTGACCGGGGATGGTTCTGTCTGCTACGATGAGTCCGGGTTGCTTTTTGCGGGCATTAGCTACGATTTTATCGAGTTTGATGTCCTGCTGAGGCTTCTTCACCCAGCCGCCATCCAGCCAGAGAATGTCTATCTTCCCGTAGTCGGACATCAGCTCGTCAATCTGATTGGCAGTGAATTGCTGAAATTTAGCCCATTTTTCAGGTTGCTTTTTCGTGTTGTAGTTAGGATTGCGGGTGGGGGTGGACAGATACGGGTCCCAGTAATCCTCACAATGCCAGTCGGGCTTGGAGAAGTAGGCACCAATCATAAATCCCTGTTGGCGGAAAGCGTCGAATACATGATAAGCCACATTACTGTACTTTCCGTTTTTATAAGGACCTTTTGCAATGCTGTAATCTGTATATTTAGAATCGAACATACAGAAGCCGTCGTGATGTTTGGTGGTGAAGATGAGATATTTGAAACCGGCGTCTTTCATAATTGCCGCCCATTCGGACGGTTCAAACTTCGTCGGGTTGAAAGAGTCCGCAAGTCCCCAATACCACTTCTTGAAATCTCCGTAGGTTGCACCAGGAAGGATTCTCTTCCGGCGTGCCGTAAACTTGTCTTCCGAGCAGAGCGCCCATGATTCGGAAATGCCGGGCACGGAGTAAACTCCCCAGTGGAACATGATACCGAACTTCTGGTCTTGCCACTGATCTAATTTCTCTAATACTTCCGGTTCGGTAGGCCAAACATACTCTTTGGACGTGCCGTGAACGAAACCGTGCTCTTTACTCACCAGGTTTTCTTGTGCGTGTACTGCCATCGACAGACTGACTCCTGCAATAAGCGATAGAATCTTTTTCATGATTTTATTTTTTTATGGTTATAAATTAGCTTCGAATCTTAATGCCTTAAATCTGCCGCTAAATTACTGCTATCCTGTCGAAATCAAGTTGCTAATTATCTTTTGTTCCTTAGAAAACAGATAGGATGGCTTTAAAATTGTCCATAACTTTTTATAATTCGTCCCAAACGTGGAATATTTGTGTTTTTTCATGATTTTTGGTATGCGGAAAGGCCGATATGGTATGAAATAAATGGGGGCTTTTTGAAGGGCCTTTCCGGCGGGTGAATTTAAGAAACCACCTCTTTATATGTAGAATTCGTCTTGTCTCTCAACGGAATAAAACCAAAAAAAGATGGAAATAGTTTGCCAATTCAAAGAAAAGCCGTACTTTTGCAAGCCGATTATTATCACAAAATGATAAGAGATTAATTCATAGCAAGTTAGTATTCCTTTGTCCGGGGAAGACTAATGAGTGGTGAAGAATTTTTAGTAGTAACATTTAAAAAACAAAATTAGAGTGGATACTTTAAGTTACAAGACCATTTCTGCAAACAAAGCGACTGTAACCAAAGAATGGGTTATCGTTGACGCTACAGACCAAACATTAGGCCGTCTGGGAGCAAAAGTTGCAAAATTGCTGAGAGGAAAGTACAAACCAAACTTTACTCCTCACGTAGACTGCGGTGATAACGTTATCATCATCAATGCAGACAAAGTAAAACTGACTGGTAACAAATGGAATGACAGAGTTTATTTGTCATATACAGGTTATCCTGGTGGTCAGAGAGAAATGACTCCTGCCCGTTTGATTGCAAAACCGAACGGAGAAGAGAGATTACTGAAAAAAGTAGTGAAGGGTATGCTTCCTAAGAATATCCTGGGAGCTAAATTGCTGAACAACTTGTATGTTTACGCTGGTAGCGAACACAAACATGCTGCACAGAACCCGAAAATGATTGATATTAATTCATATAAATAAGATATAATGGAAGTAGTAAATGCATTAGGCAGACGTAAACGTGCTATTGCACGCATATTCGTAAGCGAAGGTACAGGAAAGATTACTATTAACAAGAGAGACCTTGCAGAGTACTTTCCATCAACTATTCTTCAGTATGTTGTAAAACAACCATTGAACAAGCTGGGTGCTGCTGAGAAGTATGACATCAAGGTGAACTTGTGTGGTGGTGGTTTCACTGGTCAGTCTCAGGCATTGCGTTTGGCAATCGCTCGTGCACTGGTTAAGATGAACGCTGAAGATAAAGCCGCTCTTCGTGCAGAAGGCTTCATGACTCGTGACCCTCGTTCTGTTGAACGTAAGAAACCGGGACAGCCGAAAGCTCGTAGAAGATTCCAGTTCAGCAAGCGTTAATGTGTTGCCTGATAGAGGAATATGTTTAGTATCTAAACTACTGGGACTCTGCTCGTAAGACTACCCAGCGGTTGGTTTAGAAAAAACAAAAAAGAAAGTAAACGATTTAAAGAAAAAACAAGATGTCAAGAACAAATTTTGATACATTATTGGAGGCTGGTTGCCACTTCGGACACCTTAAGAGAAAGTGGAACCCTGCAATGGCTCCTTATATTTTCATGGAACGCAATGGTATTCATATCATTGACCTCCACAAAACAGTTGCAAAAGTAGACGAAGCTGCTGAAGCTTTGAAACAGATTGCCAAATCTGGCAAGAAAGTTCTTTTTGTTGCTACTAAAAAACAAGCTAAACAAGTTGTAGCTGAGAAAGCTCAATCTGTTAATATGCCTTATGTAATCGAACGCTGGCCGGGTGGTATGTTGACTAACTTCCCGACTATCCGTAAGGCTGTGAAGAAAATGGCTACTATCGATAAATTGACTAACGATGGTACTTATTCTAACCTTTCTAAGAGAGAAATTCTTCAGATTTCACGTCAACGTGCGAAATTGGATAAGACTTTGGGCTCTATCGCTGACCTGACTCGTCTGCCGTCTGCATTGTTCGTTATCGACGTAATGAAAGAAAATATCGCAGTTCGCGAAGCTAACCGTCTGGGTATCCCTGTATTTGGTATCGTTGATACTAACTCTGATCCTTCAAACGTAGATTTCGTAATTCCTGCTAACGATGACGCTACTAAATCTGTAGAAGTTATCTTGGATGCTTGCTGCGCTGCAATGATCGAAGGTTTGGAAGAAAGAAAAGCTGAAAAGATCGATATGGAAGCTGCTGGTGAAGCTCCTGCTAACAAAGGCAAGAAAAAATCAGTGAAAGCTAGACTCGATAAGTCTGACGAAGAAGCTATTAACGCAGCTAAAGCTGCTGCATTCATCAAGGAAGACGAAGAGGCTTAATATATAAAATGTGCCAATTTGCTAATGTGCAAGAGTATAATTATACGCTTGTATTTTGATTGGCAGATTGGCATATTTTTTTGTTTCGAAAATTATTATTCATTTAAATAAAGGAAATTATTATGGCTGTAAGTATGGCTGATATTACCAAGCTGCGCAAAATGACCGGAGCTGGTATGATGGATTGCAAAAACGCGTTGACTGAAGCTGAAGGCGATTTCGACAAGGCAATGGAAATTATCCGTAAGAAAGGACAAGCTGTTGCTGCTAAGCGTTCGGAACGTGAAGCTTCTGAAGGTTGCGTTTTGGCTAAAACTACCGGTGACCGTGCTGTTATCGTTGCTTTGAAGTGTGAAACTGACTTTGTGGCTCAGAATGCTGATTTCGTGAAACTGACTCAGGATATTCTTGATCTGGCTGTGGCTAATAAATGCGCTACTTTGGAAGAAGTAAAAGCATTGCCGATGGGTAACGGTACTGTACAGGATGCAGTGACTGACCGTAGCGGTATCACAGGTGAGAAGATGGAACTTGACGGTTACATGACTGTAGAAGGTGTATGCACTGCTGTTTACAATCACATGAACAGAAACGGTCTTTGCACGATTGTTGCTTTCAACAAGGAAGTGAACGAGCAGTTGGCTAAGCAAGTAGCTATGCAGATTGCTGCCATGAATCCGATTGCAATTGATGAAGATGGCGTTTCTGAAGAAGTAAAACAGAAAGAAATCGAAGTAGCTATTGAGAAGACAAAAGCAGAACAGGTACAGAAAGCTGTAGAAGCTGCTTTGAAGAAAGCTAATATCAATCCGGCTCATGTGGATAGCGAAGAACACATGGAAAGCAACATGGCTAAAGGCTGGATTACTGCTGAAGATGTAGCGAAAGCAAAAGAAATCATTGCTACTGTTTCTGCAGAGAAGGCTGCACACCTGCCTGAACAAATGATTCAGAACATCGCGAAAGGTCGTCTGGGCAAGTTCTTGAAAGAAGTTTGTTTGCTGAACCAGGAAGATATCATGGACGGTAAGAAGACTGTAAGAGAAGTGTTGGCTGCTGCTGACCCTGAACTGAAGATTGTTGACTTCAAGCGTTTCACTTTGAAAGCTGAATAATATTCTTCTGAAAATATATTAGATAGAAAACGGTCACACGAATATTCTCGTAGTGACCGTTTTTTTTATGCTTAACCGCCTATGCCTTTCGTCTTTGTATATCCTTCCTTGACGAGCAGTTCGATAATCTTAGTCTTGAAATCTCCCTGTACGATGATTTCACCGTCTTTAGCCGAACCGCCCACTCCGCATTTGCTTTTCAGCAGCTTGCCGAGTTCTTTCAGGTCGTTATCCGTACCGATGAATCCGGTAATTAATGTTACCACTTTTCCGCCACGGTTCTTTTTATCGATGGAAACCCGTAGGTTTTGTTTGGCTTTATCAAGGGTGGTCTGTTCTTTGTTGTCATCCGTCTCATAACCGAAGTCAGGATTCGTTGAATACACTATGTTCAGTCTGTCTTTCCAATCATTCTTTTTCATATTCGTCATTTTTATTTCTTCTCATTTCTTCTCAAAAGTATCAAACTTATGGAAAAGAGCCAAATTTGTACCACTTTTCATCGTTTTGTTTAATCTCTATTAAGGTTTTCCACTATACGGTTGTCAGTCTCAAAAAATAATGTACTTTTGCAAAATACCAAATTTTGTAAGAAGTATGAGCACATCTATACGAAAAGAGGCGGATAAAGTGCCGGAGCCTACCTTACGCAGGCTTCCCTGGTATCTGTCTAATATAAAACTAATGAAAGAAAAAGGAGAGCAATATGTCTCTTCTACACAAATCTCTAAGGAAATAAATATTGACGCTTCCCAAATCGCCAAGGACTTGTCATATGTTGATATTTCAGGACGTACGAGAGTTGGTTACAACATCGACGCGTTGATTGAGGTGTTGGAGAGCTTTCTTGGATTTACCAATATGCACAAAGCCTTTTTGTTTGGTGTAGGTAGCTTGGGTGGAGCCTTGCTTCGTGATTCCGGTTTACAGCATTTCGGATTGGAGATTGTAGCAGCGTTTGATGTCAACCCGGAATTGGTGGGGAAGGACTTGGACGGAATCCCTATTTTCCATTCCGATGATTTTGAAGCGAAGATGAAAGAATACGATGTGAATATCGGTGTGCTGACAGTGCCTATTAATATAGCTCAGGAAATTACAAATAAGATGGTAGATGGTGGCATAAAGGCAGTATGGAACTTTACTCCTTTCCGTATTCGCGTGCCTGAGAATATTGTCGTGCAGAATACTTCCCTATATGCCCACCTGGCTGTAATGTTTAACAGATTGAATTTTAACGAGAAATAATGAAGATTATTGCAGTAGGCATGAACTACGCCCAGCACAATAAAGAACTGGGGCATACACAAGTAAATAGGGAACCGGTCATTTTTATGAAACCGGACTCTGCTATTCTAAAAGATGGCAAACCGTTTTTCATTCCCGATTTTTCTAACGAGATACATTATGAAACGGAACTGGTAGTCCGGATCAACCGGTTGGGGAAGAATATCGCTCCCCGTTTTGCGAACCGGTATTATGACGCAGTGACAGTAGGTATTGACTTTACAGCCCGTGACCTTCAACGGAAGTTTCGCGAACAGGGAAATCCTTGGGAGTTGTGTAAAGGTTTCGATTCATCTGCCGCTATCGGAGAATTTGTCTCCGTAGACCGATATAAGGATATTCAGAATCTGAACTTCAACCTGTTGATTGACGGTAAAGAAGTACAGAATGGCTGTACGGCGGACATGCTTTTCAAGGTAGACGATATCATAGCGTATGTCAGTCAGTTTGTAACATTGAAAATCGGTGATTTGCTGTTTACCGGTACTCCTGTCGGTGTAGGTCCTGTCAGTATAGGACAACACTTGCAAGGCTGTCTGGAAGGGGAGAAGTTGCTGGATTTTTATATCCGTTGATTTCCCTTCGGACATCCGTCATTAACCATTATCACAATTATTAGTACTCATTTATTAAACAAATTATGAAGATAAGAGTAGGTTTTGGCTTCGACGTACATCAGTTGGTCGAAGGGCGTGAACTGTGGCTCGGCGGTATCCTTTTGGAACATTCGAAAGGATTGTTGGGACATTCGGACGCTGATGTATTATTGCACGCCGTTTGTGACGCCTTGTTGGGGGCGGCAAATATGCGCGATATTGGCTATCACTTCCCGGATACAGCGGGAGAATATAAAAATATAGACAGCAAGATTCTGCTGAAAAAGACAGTGGAATTGATTGCTTCTAAAGGATATAAGGTTGGCAATATTGACGCCACCATCTGCGCCGAGCGTCCGAAGCTCAAAGCGCATATCCCTTTGATGCAGGAGACAATGGCGACAGTTATGGGAATTGATGTGGATGATATTTCCATTAAAGCGACTACTACCGAGAAACTCGGGTTTACAGGTCGCGAAGAGGGTATTTCGGCCTATGCCACAGTACTGATTGAGAAGAATAATTAACCCCCTAATATAAATAATTATGATTCGACTTTTGAGATTTCGCTTGACACTAATCTTACTGTTGGCAACTACTTTTTGTATCGCTCAAAAAAGAGAACTGAAATTCAGTAAAGATGGTAAATTCAAGATTGTGCAATTTACCGATGTACACTTCAAGTATGGTAATCCGGCTTCTGACGTAGCATTGGAGCGTATCAACCAAGTACTTGATGCCGAACGGCCGGATTTGGTTGTCTTTACCGGAGATGTTATCTATGCAGCACCTGCCGATTCCGGTATGCGGAAGGTCTTGCAACAAGTAGCCAAGCATAAGCTTCCTTTTGTCGTAACTTTTGGAAATCATGATGACGAACAAGGATTGACACGGTCACAATTGTATGACATCATCCGTACCGTTCCGGGTAATCTGCTGCCGGACCGGGGAACTGCTTTGTCGCCGGATTATGTCTTGACCGTAAAATCGTCTTCTGATTCTAAGAAGGATGCAGCTTTGCTTTATTGCATGGACTCTCACTCTTACTCACCTTTGAAAGATGTAAAGGGATATAACTGGCTTACGTTCGACCAGATTAACTGGTATCGTCAGCAAAGCGCCGCTTATAAAACTCAGAATGGCGGACAACCGTTACCTGCCCTTGCCTTTTTTCATATTCCTCTGCCCGAATATCACGAAGCCATTCGCGATGAAAACGCAGCTTTTCGTGGAACGCGTATGGAAGAAGCCTGTGCACCTAGAATAAATACAGGAATGTTTGCTGCCATGAAAGAAGCGGGAGACGTGATGGGTATATTTGTCGGTCACGACCATGACAATGACTATGCGGTCATGTGGAAAAATATCCTTTTGGCTTACGGGCGTTACACTGGTGGAAACACTGTGTACAACCATTTGCCGAACGGTGCCCGTATCATTGTATTGGATGAAGGCGCACGCACATTCACTTCCTGGATTCGTCAGAAAGACGGCATTGTGGATAAAGTCTCTTATCCGGCAAGCTTTGTCAAGGACGATTGGACTAAACGTTGAGCCTTGCAAACTTCACATGGCTAAGGCGCGTATATTTTGAACCGTAGCTTTCGTACCGGCGTGATACTTTCGCCGATGCGACGTAGATAATCTCTCCCAGTCGGTATTCATGCTCTATCCCGGATAAAGTGCATGATACTGCACTGGGATTTTTGGACGGAATACTCATGACGACCAGGTTTCCGCTGGCATCCGTCAGTGTGAGCATCTGCTTGACAAAAAACTGTGGAGTAGTACCATTTACTCTTGTTTTGTACGGATCGTCTTCCAGCCGTACACGGATCACTTTCAGTTTCAAGTCTGTAAGCTTCTCTCCCAATTCTCCCAAATACCGGCTGGACGAACGTTTCTCTCTGGACTTTCTCTGCATAATGTCCAGATGTATGGAATGGTAAGCCTGCGCTATCTTGACGAAGCGTTCCTGCTTTGGAATCTTCGGAGTAAACTTATAGGCTATCCAACTTAAATAAGCCGGGTCTATCTTCAGTATTTCATGCAGGAAGTGTCCGCGATATTTCCCGAAGAAGATAAGGTCGTCGCCATTGCTCTGCATTCTTTTTTCATTATAATCTACAAGGATAAGGCAGCGTCTTGAGTAATAAAGCAGCGTACTTGCCATTCGGAGAGATTCGTTAATATCCGGTGACAGGTCATGTATGTAAAGAATTGATTGTTTTTCGGGCAGGGGAGAATAGAGCCAAAGTGAATAGTTTGGTTTCCCCGGTCGGGGCGTCACCACCAAGTAAACGCCTGCCTCTTTGAAAGAGGCTCTGCCACGGTTGTATTCGTTCAGTTTGGCATACAATAAGGCTTGCTCGTTTTCGGAAATGCCCGGTAATCTAGGGTTAGCCATAATTGTTCTCGCTTTGGTTATAGTCCAAATATAGGGAATTTTATTCAGAAAAGCAACTTTTTTGCAGATATTTGCTGAAAAGGTTACTTATAAAATAGTTCACTTCAATACGCTAACTCACATAATATCAACAGTCGATAACGTACATGGGAATGCATGATTATGATATTCAAATATACAAAGAGTAAGCATGGAATCAATAAAAGAAGTAGTATTGTACTGTTTGTATAGTATGGATTTATAAAAAAATGACTATGATAAAGTTTGGTTTTCAATTACTGTTCGGAACTTAAATCCTTTCTTTTTAATATCGTTTGGTTCATTGCTGCATAGTTATTAGTTAAATGGGATTTAGAGGTGTGGTGGTGTTTTGGGTAAAGTTTGATATGTTGATTTTTTGCAATATTGGTTTGTGCGGTGTGGGATAAGACTTTTTGGGAGTGTATTTATCTGTAAAGCACTAAGAGCCTGTTTACATTTTCTTCAGTCATAATCTTATAGCTGATATTTTAACTTACCCCGGCTCTTCTTGTCGCGTCCGTCTGTAGTTGGCGGAA
>NZ_JANJZR010000041.1 GCF_024623065.1 Bacteroides acidifaciens | reverse complement strand
TTTTGAGAGTTGCTTTCGAGTATACTTTCTGTTGTTGTGAGCAGCAGCATGACGGAGACTATGTGACGAATAAAAACTGGTCGGTAAAGCCTATCTAACATCATCTCAGGAAAATTTAAACAGGCTCTAAATAACTCATAAATTAAGGAAATCAATGATCAGCCGAAAGGGGAAAGCGGATAAAAGACAGCCTGTATTATAATTCCTTTAAGAAAAAGAACCTAATTATATGCGCACAAAATCTTTAGATTACAAAGAAAAACATATAACTTTGTAGTTTGAAGATTCTTATCAGACTTTAATATCCAAAATTTAATTCATATGATAAAAAAAACATCGATTAGTAGCACTAAGCGCTTTGCTGATATTTACATGTACAACTATGAATGCTCAGAAGATTGTGAAACTGTGGGAGACAAACCCACCGACAAGTAATGAAATAACAAAAGCCGAAAAGTATGAGAGAAACGGCAATTGGGTAACAAATGTTTCCTCACCCGAACTGGCTATTTACCAAACCAATAAAGCAAAGAATACAGGAATGGCAGTTGTGATATGTCCAGGCGGAGGATACGCCGGACTGGCTATTCTGCACGAAGGAGAACAGTTTGCTAAATGGTTGAACGGACAGGGAATAACGGCTTTCGTCCTCAAATACCGGATGCCGAACAAACATAAGGAAGTACCCCTGGATGATGCACAGCAGGCAATACGTTATGTACGCGAACATGCCAACGAGTATGGCGTAGATACCAATAAAATAGGCATCGCCGGTTTCTCGGCAGGCGGACATTTGGCAGCCACTGCTTCCACCCACTATACGACAGAAGGAGTAAGCACAAGACCTGATTTCTCCATTCTTTTCTACCCTGTCATAACTATGGAGACAGCCACTCATGGCGGTTCCCGTTCCAATCTGTTGGGTGACAATCCCCTACCGGCCGATATCCAATTTTTCTCTAACGAAAAGCATGTCAATACAAATACCCCGCCTGCCATCCTGTTATTGAGTGATGATGACAAATCCGTACCTACTACCAATAGCGTACTCTATTATGAATCATTGAAGAAAAACAATATCCCCGCAACCATGTATATATTCCCCAAAGGCGGTCATGGCTGGGGGATGAATATAGATTTCGAATATCATTCGCAGATGCTTGAGTTGCTTGGTAGGTGGTTGAAGTACACTCGTATAAAATAATACTCAAAGGGCTCCGAACTATTCACCGCAAAAATATCGCTCTCTCCCTTTCTATCCCAATAGCTCTGCATATTTGAACAACCCTCGGATTCATGTAGCGAAAATATTTCTCCAATACATTTTCGCTACATGAATCATAGTCCCATTCAACGATTTCACTCACAATCCAAGTTACAAAATACCTTTTACTCTCTTTCTATTCGGGCTCAATCTGAAAATTTTGGGGGATGTGATTCAGGGCAATCACATCCTTAAAAAAAAGATTCATTCCGGTGCGGTAAGGAACAAAATTATATGTGTATGAATTTGTTTGACCTGGTAGTGAAACAAGCCGAACCATGTGCTTGAGTTATTCAAGTCTCTTACATCATTTCATAGAGTGTAGTACTTGTTACAAGCAATTCTCCTACTTGTAATAGGCAATTCTCCTACTGACTATTAAAATAGAAAAACCGCCTTCAGTTCTTCAAAAAAGTCCCTTTTCATCGGTGTTTCTGGCTGAAGGCACTCCTGAAGGCGGAAGTGTATGCCTCCGGCTCACTTTTGCCCACATGGTGAATCTATATACCCACCACACTGAATATACAACCCTCTCCAAGGTCAGGAGTATTATGACGGGAAAGCCGGTTTCGCTGATGGAAAAGGATTAAAAGCCACTTTCAACCAACCGTATGAAATCATCATTACGGAAGACTGCAAGACAATGTATGTGGCAGGTGCCGTTAACTATCTGATTCGACGCATTACTGTCAAATAATCAAATGTCTTTTGATAGGACAAAAGGTCAATTCACCCCTATGAATTGACCTTTTTTTCTTCTTATTTCTTTCCGTTATTAGTCTCTAAACTTAATCTTCAGAATCTTGCCGATAGCCGGTTTATACTTCTTTAGCATCCGGTCGAATCCCAAATCGTTCGGATGAGTTCCGTCGATGGTTCCCTCGTGATCTGTTCCCAAGAAACGGTCTTCTTTAATGAAATACAGGTTCTTTACACCTTTTTTACGCAATACTTCTACTTGCTCGGCGATAGCCTCATTCTGTTGCTTTACATTCTCACGGGCTTTCTGATTAAAGTTTCCCGTTTCGCGTATCAATGTCTGTATCACAATAATAGGTGTATCCGGATGTTTTTCCCGCAAGGTCATTACAAAGTCAACAGTCCGGTCGGTTATCTCTTTGGGAGAAGGATTGGGAATACAATCCAAAATAAAAGCATCTGCGTCAATATTCGCCAACATTTCAGCAACTTCTTTCTCCATCTTTCCGTTACCGCTCAATCCTAAATTGATGAAATTATACCCGCTACTACGGGACAATCGTGCCGGATAAGCCATACCGGGACGACTGGCAGACGCTCCCTGCAAAATGCTCGACCCGTATACCACTATCTTTTCTTTGAACGGATTTTCTCCTTTACGTATGTGAGCATCAGAAGAAACGCCTATCTCCAGACTCTTCAACTCATCATATAAAGGCAGATATAACAAACATTCTTTCTCTTCGGTTCCCATATTATCAACAATCACTCTTTCCGTAGTCACGCCACCCGGCATCCCTACTCCGGCAAATTGCCATTTCCCATCGCGTTTGATGTATAAGTCCAGCCCTTTCTGAGCGACTCTCGTCAGATTAGGTAATTGCGGATTATCAGGTACAGTCCATTTTGCCTTTATCACCGGACTATTCGTAGTAAAAGAAATAGCCAGACCGGCAGAGTTCGTAAATAGTTTCTTCACCCTGGGCGGCATTGAATGGTACTTCGCGGTGTCTACCCGATGGAAATATTCACCTTCGGTGGTTGCTTTACCCACCAGTAAAAGGTCTTGTGCCGATGTATAGGTAAAGTTCTTCTTTTGTTGCGCGGACATGGCAAGAGGCAGCATCAGCAAACCTAAGCAAATCCAAACATTCCGTGTCAAGTTTTTCATGGTCAATTTAATATTAGTGGTTTATGAGTGGTTCTATCATGCCAGGACAGTATCATACATTATTTATAAATCAACGTAGACAAGTATTCTTCTGCAAACATTTCATTGGCAACCTCCAGTAATTGCTCTGCTGTTAACTCTTCAATACGCCTAAAAACAAACTCGGATGATTCATATTTATGATAATGAAGGTATGTTTTCGCCATTCCCAGCGCATTATTCTCAAAGTTATCAGATGCCACTCCGATTTGTCCGATCAACTGCTTTTTCGCTGCTGCCAACTGGGAGGAAGTCATTTTCACATCACGCATCCGCTTCAGTTCCTTATAGGTCAGTTTCAAACAGGTGTCCATATCATCCACATCTGTCCCGAAATAAATACAGAAAGCTCCTGTATCCGTGTAAGAGGTCAGATTGGATTCGACATTATAAACCAGCCCTCTACGCTCACGAAGAGACACATTGAGTTTGCTATTCATCCCGGGACCTCCGAGGATATTGTTCAATAAATAGAGAGCCGTTCGTTTGTCGTCATACGCATTATAGCCACGGCTACCCATCATTACATGTGCCTGGTGTGTGTCTTTGGAAACCGTCAGATGTTCCGGCACATAAAGAGGCGGAGGTGTACGACGATTCTCTACTCTTACATCAGGAATATCCAAGAGGTATTTCTCTACCAGGCGGATGATTCTTTTGAATTCATATTGTCCCTGAACAAAAAACACCATATTCCCCGGTTGGTAAAACCGGCGGGTAAACGATAGAACATCCTCTGTGCGAAAACTCCGCAGCAGCTCCGGTTTACCAAGAATGTTTCTTCCCAATGGATGATTGCGGAAGATCATATCCTCAAAATCATCGAAGATCAGTTCCGACGGAGTATCCTCATACGACTGGATTTCATCAATAATGACCTCCGTTTCTTTTTCTATCTCATGCTGCGGAAAAGTTGAATGAAATACAATATCCCCCAACAGTTCAAGCGCCCGTTCCAGATGTTCTTTCAGGAAAGCGGCATAGACCACCGTTTCTTCCTTATTAGTGTAAGCATTCAGGTCGCCACCCACATTCTCCATCCGGTTGAGGATATGCCAGGCTTTCCGCTTCTCCGTTCCCTTAAAAATCAGGTGTTCCACAAAATGGGCCATTCCCTGCTCATTCTCCGCCTCATCGCGCGTTCCGGCATCGATCGCAAAACCACAATAAGCTACTTTTGAGAGGGTCGGTTCATGGATAATACGCAAGCCATTTGGCAATGTATATTCGTTGCAATGCATTGTTTTCTACTTCCTTATTGAATTAATGCCACAAAAATACAATAAAACTTATTGCTGTTTATAGAAAATTGCAGATATTTGTGGACTATAACAGCAACAACGTATATGGAAAAAATAGGAATATTCTGTTCCGCCTCCGAAAACATTGACAAAATGTACTTCGAAAGCGCCCGCCGAATCGGCGAATGGATGGGGAAAACAGGTAAAACGTTGATTTACGGAGGAGCCAACCTCGGACTTATGGAATGCGTAGCCCGTGCCGTGAAAGAGAACGGCGGGAAAGTCATCGGGGTAGTCCCTTCCAAACTGGAAGAGAAAGGCAGTGTAAGCAACTGCCTGGACGAAGTGATTCGCACCCATAATCTAAGTGACCGGAAAGATGTGATAACCGAGAAATCGGATATACTGGTGGCATTGCCGGGTGGCGTGGGCACATTGGATGAAATATTTCATGTGATAGCCGCCGCTTCCATCGGATACCATCAGAAAAAGGTGGTCTTTTACAATGAATACGGTTTCTACGACGAACTGTTGAAAGCACTCAAAACATTAGAAGACAAAGGGTTTGCCCGGCAGCCTTTTTCCACCTATTACGAAGTAACAAACACTCTGGAAGAATTAAAAGAAAAAATAAACTGATTATATGATAGACTCCATCAAACAACTTTTGCAACAGGAAGCACAAGCTGTGCTCAACATCCCTGTAACAGACGCTTATGAAAAAGCAGTGAAACTGATTGTAGAACAAATACATCAGAAAAAGGGAAAACTGGTAACTTCCGGTATGGGAAAAGCCGGACAGATTGCCATGAACATTGCTACAACTTTTTGTTCCACCGGTATTCCATCTGTCTTTCTGCACCCCAGCGAAGCGCAACACGGAGACTTGGGTATCTTACAGGAAAACGATTTGCTCCTGCTTATCTCCAACTCAGGCAAGACACGCGAAATCGTTGAATTAACCCGGTTGGCTCATAACCTGAATCCGGACTTGAAGTTTATCGTCATTACAGGAAATCCCGACAGCCCGCTGGCACAGGAATCAGATGTTTGTCTGAGCACCGGCAAACCGGCTGAGGTGTGTGCCTTAGGCATGACCCCTACCACTTCGACTACCGCCATGACCGTCATCGGCGATATCCTGGTAGTACAGACCATGAGAAAGACTCAATTCACCATAGAAGAATACTCTAAACGTCATCACGGCGGTTATCTGGGCGAAAAATCAAGGTCACTATGCGAAAAGTAATCGGTATCGGAGAAACTATCCTCGACATCATCTTCCGAGGTGACCAGCCTTCCGCAGCCGTACCGGGAGGCTCTGTATTCAACGGCATCGTATCCTTGGGAAGGATGGGAATAAACGTCGGTTTCATCAGCGAAACCGGCAATGACCGTGTAGGGAACATCATCCTGCAATTCATGCGTGAGAACAATATCCCGACCGACCATGTGAATGTATTCCCCGACGGGAAATCACCAGTATCTCTGGCTTTTCTCAATGAGCAAAGTGATGCCGAGTATATCTTCTACAAGGATTATCCCAAACAACGGCTCGATGTCCTGTTCCCCAAACTGGAAGAGGACGACATTGTCATGATAGGCTCCTACTATGCCCTGAATCCGGTATTGCGGGAAAAGATTCTCGAACTGCTCGATCAGGCACGCGAAAAGAAAGCTATTATCTACTATGACCCCAACTTCCGCTCTTCACACAAGAACGAAGCGATGAAGCTGGCACCGACCATTATTGAGAATCTTGAATATGCGGATATTGTACGCGGTTCATTGGAGGATTTCCTCTATATGTACAACATACAGGACGTAGACAAGATATACAAGGATAAAATCAAATTCTATTGCCCACGATTCATCTGTACTGCAGGTGGAGAAAAAGTAGCGTTGCGCACCAATCTGGTCAGCAAAGATTATCCGGTAGAACCGTTACAGGCAGTCAGCACCATTGGGGCCGGCGACAATTTTAATGCAGGACTCATTTATGGATTACTCAAATATGATGTTCGATACCGCGACCTAAATAACTTGAATGAAGATATATGGGATAAAATAATCCAGTGCGGAAAAGACTTTGCAGCCGAGGTTTGCCGCAGTTTCAGCAATTCTGTTTCGGTGGAGTTTGCGCAGAACTATAAATAATCCACCATTAGCTGTAAGTACAGTGCCCGTTCGCACGTAAATTACTATTAACTTTGGCTAATTATCGCAAAGGAATTACCGTATCTTCCGGTAATTCCTATCTTTGCGTATATGATTCACTCAAACAAAGAAACTATGTATAAGAACCTGTTTAGCTGGCTTACCATTTTGTTAGTGCTCCCGTCCTGCTCCGGTACACAACCGACCATATCGGTGGTATGCGAAGAAAACAACGTGGGCAACTGCGTGATTAAATGGGAAACGGCACCGGTACTGAAAGGACAGGTACGAATATATGCATCTACTTCCCCAAAGTTGATTCCCGAAGACTCTCCCGTAGCGATGAGCAAAATATCCAGCGGCAAGATGACCATTATCACCGACGACCCGTCCCGACGCTATTATTATTTGATGGTGTTCGATAATAAACACAGGGTCAAGATAGCTACCCGCAACATTAATATTCCCGGTATCCAGAATTTCCGTGATTTAGGCGGATACAAATCCGTTGATACAGGGAAATCAGTCAGTTGGGGAATGCTCTACCGCTCTGCGCAGATAGACAGCATTCCGCCCTGTTCGCGCCGGGAGCTGAAGAATATAGGCGTACGGACTATCATAGACTTGCGCTCTGAAGAAGAACGCCACAACTATCCACAGCTACATAATGATGAATTTAAGATGGTGCACATCCCCATCCCTACAGGAAATATGGATGAAATCCTGCAAGGAATCCAAGAAGAGAAGATAAAAAGCGATACTATTTATCGCCTGGTAGAGCGGATGAATCGTGAACTGGTGACAAACTACCGGAAAGAATTCAAAGAATTATTCTCTGTCCTGCTCAACCGCGACTCTTATCCGGCTGTGATTCATTGTACATCCGGCAAAGGGCGCACAGGAATCGTTTCCGCCTTGATGCTTGCGGCACTAGGTGTCAATGAAGACGTGATAATGTCGGACTACCGGCTGAGCAATGATTATTTCAATATCCCCAAGGCTTCAAAATACGCTTACGAATTGCCTGTAAATTCGCAGGAAGCGATAACCACCATCTATTCCGCCAAGGAAGATTTCCTGAATGCCGCAAAGGAACAGATTGAGTCTGAGTATGGAAGCGTACAAGCTTACTTGAAGCAAGGAATCGGACTTTCCGCAGAAGAAATAGAACAATTGCGCAGCATCCTGCTGGAATAAATCGCAAATCGTAATTCGTAATTCATAATTATTCTCTATCTTTGCATCCGAAATAAAAGATATACAGAGATTTAATGAAGACATTTGAAGAGCTTGGCGTTTCTCCTGAGATACGTAGAGCAATTGAAGAAATGGGATACGAGAATCCCATGCCGGTACAAGAGGAAGTGATTCCGTACCTTTTAGGAGAAAATAATGATGTAGTAGCTCTTGCACAGACAGGAACAGGTAAAACAGCCGCATTCGGTTTGCCTCTGCTCCAACAAATTGACGTAAAGAACAGAATCCCACAATCACTTATCCTCTGCCCTACCCGTGAGCTTTGTCTCCAAATAGCAGGAGATTTGAACGACTATTCCAAATACATTGATGGACTAAAAGTACTGCCTGTATATGGAGGTTCTTCCATTGACAGCCAGATACGCAGCCTGAAACGAGGCGTACATATCATCGTAGCCACTCCTGGACGTTTGCTGGACTTGATGGAACGCAAGACCGTTTCCCTATCCACCATCCGCAACGTTGTAATGGACGAAGCAGACGAGATGCTGAACATGGGATTTACAGATAGCATTAACGCTATTCTGGCTGATGTACCGCAAGAACGTAACACACTGCTTTTCTCCGCTACTATGAGCCCGGAAATTGCACGTATCTCCAAAAACTATTTACGTAACGCGAAAGAAATCACTATTGGCCGTAAGAACGAAAGTACCAACAACGTTAAACACGTAGTTTATACCGTACAAGCGAAAGATAAATACGAGGCTTTAAAACGCATTGTCGACTATTACCCGCAAATATACGGTATTATTTTCTGCCGTACCCGCAAGGAAACACAGGAAATTGCTGACAAATTAATGCAGGAAGGCTACAATGCCGACTCACTGCATGGCGAACTTTCACAAGCACAACGAGACACTGTCATGCAAAAGTTCCGTATTCGTAATCTGCAGCTGCTTGTTGCTACGGATGTAGCAGCCCGTGGTCTGGATGTGGACGATTTGACTCACGTCATCAACTACGGCTTGCCTGATGATACAGAAAGCTACACTCACCGCAGCGGACGTACGGGACGTGCCGGAAAAACCGGTACTTCTATCGCTATCATCAATCTCCGCGAGAAGGGAAAGTTAAGAGAAATAGAACGAATTATCGGCAAGAAATTCATTACCGGAGAGATGCCGACTGCGGCAGGCATTTGCCAGAAGCAGTTGATTAAGGTTATTGACGACCTTGAAAAAGTAAAAGTAAATGAAGAAGAAATCGCAGGCTTCATGCCGGAAATCTATCGTAAACTAGAATGGTTGAGCAAGGAAGACCTGATAAAACGAGTGGTCTCGCACGAATTCAACCGTTTCGCAGAATATTACCGCCACCGCCCGGAAATAGAACAACCAACAATTGAAAGCCGTAGTGAACGTGCCAGAAAAGGTGACCGCAAAGAAAACGGTTTCGAAAAGAGAAGTCGGAAAGCTGCTCCAGGCTTCAACCGCCTATTCATCAATCTGGGTAAAACAGACAGTTTCTTCCCCAGTGATCTTATCGGCTTATTGAACAGTAATACACGCGGACGTATCGAGTTGGGACGCATTGACCTGATGCAGAACTTCTCTTTCTTCGAAGTACCTGAAAAAGAAACTGTCAATGTTCTAAAAGCTCTAAACCGTGCCAAATGGAATGGTCGCAAAGTTGTTGTAGAAGTTTCCAGTGAAGAAGGCGGAAAAGGACACGAAAACGGTTCGGGTGAACGCAAAGGCGGTAAAAGATCCGGTAAAAACGAAGAGCGCGCTCCACGCTATGAAAATAAAGACAGAAAATCTAAGGATGCTTCTGCCAAAGGTTCAAAATCCAGCAAGAAGGAAAAACCAAGCCGTGCAGAGCGGGGATATTCGGATGCCCGCGGACCGAAAAGGAAAGATAACTGGCAGGAATTTTTCAAAGATAAGGAGCCTGACTTCAGTGAAGAAGGATGGGCGAGAAGAAAGCCCAAAAAGCAACTTTAATCTTCCGAGAAATTGGGGGTGTGTCAACGTGATAAACTATTCAAACCCTTGACACACCCCCACTCAATTATACTAATGAAAGTCCTTCTCTTTCAAATCTTTTTTTTTCATCTCTCTATACTGCCGCGGAGGTATTCCGAACTTTTGAGAAAACACTTTATAGAAAGTACCTCTATTCGTATAACCCGCCTTATTCATAACCTCCTCTACTGTAAGATTTGTAGTAAGCAACAGGCGTTCCGCTACCGTCAGACGATACTCTTTGATAATGTCAGCCGGAGTTTTATCCGTTATATTCTTCAATTTCCGATAAAACTGACGAGTGCTACACCCTAATGAAGCGCTCAACAACTCTACCGAAAGCTCCGGATTCTCCACATATTCATCTATCACTCGCATCATTTTCTCAAAGAACGACTTGTCTTCTTTATGCAAAAGATGCCCGTCTTCCAGTTTAAAAGCACTATAAATAGAGTTATAATACTCTTTCATATCCTCTTTACGCCTAATCTGCCTTTCTACAATCTTCTCTAGATATTCGACATTAAAAGGTTTTGTAACGTATGCCTCCGCACCCGATTCGATTCCTTTCACTTGCTCATCAATATAATTAAGTGCCGAGAGCAATACTAGCGGAATATGACTCAACAATTTATCTTCCTTCACAATCTTCGCAAATGCCCGTCCATCCATATCCGGCATCATCACATCCGATAAAATCAAGTCCGGTTGTTTCAGTTTCAACTGTTCCAACGCCTCCTGCGCACTATTAAACGGCTGCACATTATATTTACCCGCAAAGATTTCTGTCACAAACCACAACATAGAAGGATCATCATCAATAATCATTATAGTCTGCCTAGAAGCGTCATAATCTGCAACAATATCCTTCTTCTGCTCTACTGGTTTATCGCTAATTGGCATTACTTGCTTCTTCAGTTCCTTCAATTCTCCTGATTTCGCATCAGTAACAGTCAACATCGGCAAAACAACCTCAAAAGTCGTCACCTCTTCCGGTATGCTCATCACGCGAATCTCTCCAGCAAGCAGATTCACCATACTATGACAAATAGCCAGTCCCAAGCCATTTCTCGGGAAAGCTTCGTTCTTATTCTGCGTTTCAAAATCATCCAGAATCTTATAGCGATCGAATATCTTATCCAGATTCTCCTTCTTAATTCCCTTACCTGAATTGGATACACGGATACAAAGCCTTTCTCCTTCAATACATTGCTCCACAGTTATCTTACCGCCATCGGAGGTATATTTGAAAGCATTCGATATCAAATTATTGACAATTTTACTCAAGCAACTCACATCTGTATTCCAGCGATCTCCCTCCTCAATATTTAGTTGATAATCCACCTTTCTACTTTCCACCCATTCACCGAAAGATTCGGCAATGCCCCGAGTATGCTCATCCACAGCTACCTCTTGTATATCCAATACCTTATGCCCTGTTTCTAACCGACGAAATTCTATCAGTTCTTGAATCAGCGAGTTCAGTTTCTGTGCATTCTGTTGAACCAAATCAGCATATTTACGGATATATCCATCTGTTCCGGCATAGGACAGAATCTTCTCACAAGGTCCTGATATTAAAGTAAGAGGTGTACAAAATTCATGTGTGATATTTGTAAAGAACCTTAATTTAGATTCATAAATTTCATCTCGTTTTTGTCGGTTCAGTTTCTCAATAATAATATCCCGTTTCCGACGATAGCGACGAATAGCCATATAAACAAGCCCCCAAAGCAAAAGAAGAAACAGCAAGAAATATCCCCAATAAGCCAATTGTGTCATATACCAAGGAGGAGCAATACGAATGACCAAAGAGTACGGCTTGCTTTCTTTACCCATAATATTACTCCGGCATTTCACCCAAAGAGTGTATTGACCGGGTGGAAGATTGGAGAAAACAGCCGTTGTAGAAGAGCCGTTCTCTATCCAATTATTGCTTAGTCCGTCTATCATATAAGAATAAGTATAATTATTACCATTGATATAATCGACAGCTACAAAAGATAAATTGAAAAAATTCTGGCTATAATCCAGTTCCAACACTTCCACCTCTTTATCTTGCCGCAAAAAATGATAAATATTATATTCTTTTCCAAAGATAGATAGACGGTAAAACTGCAATTTCGGCATATATTCCATAGCCGTAAGATCGTTTTCATTGATAGTAATAAATCCGTTCGTTCCACCGAAGAAGAGAGTCCCTGTACGCTCGTCCTTAAAGAAAGCACCATCACTGAACTCTGTGACTTCCAGATTATTCTGCCGATTATAAGCCTGGACAGTATTTGCCTCAATATTAAACCGTACCACCCCTTGATTGGTACTTAGCCAAAGATTATGTTCGCCATCTTCCAAAATGCCGTGAACCGTATTATTGGGGAATCCATCTGCCTCATTATATACCCGATAATTACCGGGCGACTGCATATGTGTCAACCCAAAACTAGTACCCAACCAATAGCCTTTTTTATTTGAAAGAATGGCAAAAATATCATTTACAGCCTGGTTACTGACTTCCTGGTCAAAACGAAATGGCATCATCACCTCCGTCTTCACATTCATCCGGTAAGCACCATAACCACGATTACCAAACCATAAAATGGAATCATTTTCCTGATGAGACGTAAAAAAGTAATTAGAGGCTCTTCTCCCTCCATCTAACACAATTCTTCGGGTAAACATAACTTTAGGTTCTCCATCAGAAACGTTCAGCACAATTTTCACAATTCCCTCACCTACAGTAGCCACCCAAATCGTACTGTCATTCAATTCACATATAGAGTGCACATATCTCAACGTCTTACCGTCAACCATAACAGGAAACTCTTTTACTTTTCTCTCCCGATAAGAATAATAGTTCATCCCATGCTCCGTTCCTATCCACAGTCGATTCCAACAACTAGGAGCAAAACAGTAAACGGAATTATCCGTCAACGAACTATTCCCTGTATGCAACCGTTCCACATCAAACTTTCCTCCCGTATCTGGAGCATAACGGAGCATACGCAAAATTCCATCTCCTTTAGTCCCCACCCATAACGTTTGCTCATCATCCAAAAACAAAGCCCGCACCGGAGTGTTAATTTGATAGTCAGAAGTATCCAATAAAGTATTCCGAATAGAAAAATGGTCGATGAAATACATATATACCCCCTGTCCATCAGTTCCCACCCAAATAATATCCTGAAATCGATCTTTAAACAGACAGAAAATGCCGGATTCAATGCCGATTGATTGCATGACATATTTAACCTTACTGTCGGACTGATATTTCAAGCAAATCAATCCACTGCTTTTGAAACCGACATAATAATCATCTCTTTGCTTGACAATAGAAGAGACCTGCCCTCGCTGAGCTATCTCCTCTTTCAAATCAGCTATGAAATATTTATTCCGGCTACGCAAATCATACTCATAAAGATCATAAGCATCGTCAATAAAATAAACCAAATCTCCTTCTCCTGATGTCCAAAACAACTCTCCCTCCTGCTCAAACAACGACTGAAGAATAAGTTCCGGAATACTATCTTCCTTCTTTTCAATAACATAACTACGGACATCACCACCGGAAGAAAAAATCCATAGAACATTCGCACTATCCACACATATATACTGTATATCCTCAAAAGCTAACCGCTTTGCATTCAAACGGTGGAATTTAAGTCCTTTCCGATCAAAATAATAAATATAACCGTCATCCTTAATGACCAAGACATCATTCTCCCGCGTTTTTGCCATACAGCTAATATCCTGAAAGTCTTTAAATCGCTGAACAGTTTGCAAATGAGTATCGAAACGGTCGAGTCCATAATTCGTCTGTATCCATAAAACATGGTCTTCCGCTTCCATTATATTATCAATCAAGTTACCAGACAAATTGTTCCGGACATCAACAGGCTTATACAAACGGAGTTCAGTCCCATCAAACACATTTAATCCGTCACACGAACCAATCCAGATCAATCCATCACAATCCTGACAAATAGAAAGAATGGCGCTATTAGACAATCCGTTTTTGCTGGAAAACTGACGCAAACTATATGCTGTAGCCTCAACATCCAACAGACTCCACCAACCGATAACGAGAAAAAAGAAAAATCGAGAAAGATATGTTTTTCCCATAAGCAACAAAGTATTTCATTCAATAGCAAAAGATGCAGTTCATTAATACAAAAGTAATAAAGAAACTTCTTACACCAATAATAAACAGATAATAAATTGCACGATTTTCCGCCATTTCCTCCTCAATTCCTGCCATTTTATCAAGAAAAGACATAAATGGCATAAATTCGTACATACATTCCTCAGCACCACCCCCATATTTGCAACGTCTGATTTTCATAACGGTCAAGACACTATTTTATATCCATTAAACACTAATACGTATGACCTAAAAGTACTCTCCATTCAAAATCAAAACTAGCATCAGAGAATTTTAATCATTTAATTTAATTCCTTAAATCAAAACAAGGTATGACTTGTAGAAAGTATAAACTTTTGTTTTTCAGTCTCGCTATAGCCTCCTTATTTATTCTGGCGCCCGACATTAATGCCGGACAAGCGAGCATATTGAACACTTCGCAAACGAAGAATACCCTCGTAAAAGGAACGGTAAAAGATGTATCCGGTGAACCTCTCATCGGAGTAAGCGTAAGTGTAAAAGGCAAGTCGGGAATCGGAACAATTACAGACATCAACGGCAACTTCTCCATTCAATGTGACGCCAATGATGCACTAGTTTTTTCGTACATCGGCTATGCTACTCTAGAGTTTCCGGTTAACGGAAAGAGTTCTCTTTCCATTAGCATGAAAGAAGACACGAAAGTCCTCGATGAAGTTATTGTAGTAGGATATGGCACAACAACCCGTAAAAGTGCGGTAGGTGCGGTAGACCAAGTAAAAGCCGACATGATTGAAAACCGTCCGGTGGCAAACATGACTCAGGCATTGCAAGGAGCAGCACCGAACGTTATCATACAGCAACGTAACCACAACCCGAATGATAACAAAACGAATTTCAATATCCGTGGTATCAGTACGCTGAATGACAATAGCCCTCTATTTGTGATAGACGGACTGGTAGCTGACGGTGAAAGCTTCAATAAGCTGAATCCGATGGACATCGAAAACATCTCTATCTTGAAAGATGCAGGAACGGCCGCTATCTACGGTTCACGTTCTTCCAACGGTGTAGTAGTGGTGACCACCAAAAAAGGGAAAAAGAACCAGCGTCCGGTAGTCCGCTTGAGCGGCATGATAGGTTGGGAAAACCCGGACATCCTGTTCTCTCCGGTAGCAGGCTATCAAAACGCAACACTGAGAAATCTTGCAGAAACCAATGCAGGCAATGCTCCCAAGTATACTCCTGACCAAATCCGCGATTTAGCCGCTCATCAGAATGAAGAGAGCTGGTTCTTTGACCAGATTATGCGAACAGCCATGCAACAGAATTATAACCTAAGCGTATCCGGAGGTAGCGAACACTCTACCTACATGATTTCAATGGGTTATTACGATCAGGAAAGCAACTATGTAGGAAACGACTCTTTCGGTGTTCAACGCTACAACTTCCGCACAAGTCTGAGTACTGAGCTCGGACGCTTCAAACTGACCGGAATCCTTGCTTATGCCCGCAACAACAGTGTAAGCACTACCGGAGGAAGCCTGGAAGTAGATGCCGCCCGTACCCCGACCTACTATTACTATAAAATGAAATCAGCAGACGGACGATACCTGCTGAATGATATATTGTCCGAGTTCAACCCGCTGGGACAGTTGGAAGCGGGTGGAAGAAATAAATACCGTAATAACTACATCAACACAAACGTTTCCGCCGAAATGAAGATTATTGACGGATTAAAATTGAAAGGAGTGTTCGGTGCTGACATCATGAACGACACACGTTTTACCAGGAATCATGCAGTGGCTTATTATAGTAGCGAAGAAGCCACAGAACCGCGTCCAATCAAAAAAGAGAACAACAAAACCAGTAACTGGAACAGTAACGCCTATCTTATCAATACTCAACTGCTATTGGATTACAACAAAACATTCGGCAAGCATACGGTCAACGGTCTAGTAGGATTGACCAACGAGTCATACACACAAAGCAGTAACGAAATAGAAAAGAAGTATGTAGACCCCGATTTAGGTATTGCTACTGACGAAACAACCAGTGAGCCGGGAAACATCACAGGAAAAACTTCCGTTGACGACAGTAACCGTACCAGCATAACCTCCTTCTTTGGACGTGCAGGTTATTCGTATGCCGACAGATATTATGCAGAATTCAGTTTTCGCTACGACGGAGCTTCTAAGTTCCACAAGGACTATCGTTGGGGCTTTTTCCCCTCAGTTTCCTTGGGGTGGCGCCCTACAGAAGAATCCTTCATGGAGTTTTATAAAGAAAAGATAGGCGACTTGAAGTTACGAGCCTCTTACGGTATCTTGGGCAGTCAAGCAATCGGTACTTACGACCGTTTTACCGTATATGACGTGTATGACAACAGCTATGCCTACAATAACAAAACTGTATCGGGAGCCGGATTCAAACTGGGACTAGAAAATCTGACTTGGGAAAAAACCCAAACATTCAATATCGGTGTCGATGCCTCTTTCCTACAAAACAGTCTGACTGTCACTTTCGATTACTTCCATAAAAGAACGAATGACATCTTAATGAAACCGCTGATTTCTTCCGTATTCGGTACAGAAATGCCTATGGCAAATATCGGCAAGATGCAAAACCAGGGATGGGATCTATCTGTCAACTATCGATTGAAAACTGGGGCGTTTACTCACAATTTCAACTTTAATTTGGGAGATTCTTGGAACAAGGTATTAGAATTCCCCGGAGACGAACAAATTACCCAAGTGGAAGAGTTAAGCCGTATCATCCGGGTCGGTGTTCCCTTGAACTCTTATTATGGCTATAAGATGGCAGGATTTTTCCAAAGTTACGATGAAATTGAAGCGTCTGCCATACCAGTAGGAGCTAAGGTACAACCCGGAGATATTAAATTTGTAGACCGAAATGACGACGGTATCATCGACTCAAAAGATAAGTTTATTCTTGGTAATGCCTTCCCACGTTATACTTTCGGATTCACCTACGGTCTGAACTGGAAAGGGATCGATTTCAGTATGTTCTGGCAAGGAGTAGGCAAACGTGACATGATGTTGCGTGGTGAATTGATAGAACCATATCACGCCAACTACTCTTATACCATTTATAAACATCAACTGGATTTCTGGACACCAACCAATACCGAGGCCCGCTGGCCAAGATTAGCAGCGCCAGGTTCTGACTCCAACAGAAACAACTACGGCAATGGAAACGGCTCCGACCTCTTCTTGCTAGACGGTAAATACTTGCGGTTGAAAAACCTCACGATTGGTTATACCCTGCCCAAAGAATGGACTAAACATTTGGGAATGCAAAAAGCCCGCTTGTATATAAACGGTCAGAACTTACTGACATTCAGCAACAACTCGTTTATAGACCCGGAATCATCCGAATTTGATTCCAAAATGAGCACAAGCGGTGCCAATAGTGGGCGTTCGTATCCTACTCTGCGTTATTTCGGATTTGGTGTAGACATTGAATTTTAATCAAACAACAGTATGAAAAGATATAAACTTCTCTATTTAGTGACTGGGTTTGCTTCCGTGCTGATGACCGGTTGCAACGATATGGAAAATACCCCGTCCAACAAATTCACGGACAACAGCTTCTGGAACTCCACAGAGAAAGCACAATACGTAGTTAACATGGCCTACAGCCAAATGTACAATGCCGGAAGAATGTGGCAGGACGAAAGTCTGAGTGACAATGTATTCGACGGAAGAAATGTAACCGACCCGCGTGCCATTCGCAAAGGTATGGGCACTCCTTCTTTAGAACTCTTTAAAAATGAATGGAAGGATCTATACGGTGGTATCAAAACCTGCCATGTATTTCTGGAGAAAGTAGATCTGGTTCCGGGAATGAATGTAGCTGTCAAAGCACGCATGATTGCCGAAATTCGTTTTATCCGTGCCTTTATCTATTTCCGGCTAACTAATCTGTATGGAGATGTGCCATTCTTTGACAAAGATATTACAATTGATGAATCCAACTCCATTGCCCGTACTCCACGTGCTACCATCATCAGCTTCATCCATCAGGAATTAGAAGATATAGCAAACGCACTTCCCACCCGTGACCAACTGCAAGATGCTGAACAAGGCAAAATTACCAAAGGAGCGGTCAGTGCTCTACAGGCGAGAGTCTACCTAATGGACAGTGACTGGGATAACGTTATCAAATATTGCGATAATCTGATAAAGAAACAGAATGAATATGGCACATACAGCCTTCTCCCCACTTATCGTAGTGTTTTTGAAGAGACAAACGAATATAATCAGGAGATTATTCTAGACCGTGCATACGTTCCTTTCCTACTGACATGGGGTGAGATGTCAGATATGGCTCCGCTATCAGTTGGTGCACGTCTTTGTAACCGCGCTCCGCAACAATCGTTAGTAGACAGTTATTTAATGGTAGATGGCAAAGCATTTAATGAAAATAGCCCGTTATACAATCCAAGTACTCCGTATGCCAACCGCGATTTGCGGCTGACCGCCACTGTTGTTTATGACGGTTATGACTGGAGTAAGAATGTTTCGGACGGTAGTACAGGCACTATCATTCAAATCAATCCGCAATCCAACACAGTGGATAAGTATGAAGCCGGAAGTAACAAAACTGCTACCGGATATTACACCCGCAAATACTATAGCCCACAAGCAAAAGGTGATATGAATTCTGGGGTAAATCTTAGCATCATACGTTATGCCGACATTTTGTTAATGTATGCAGAGGCTCAATTTGAGAAAGGAAACATGGATGCTACTATCTGGAATCAGACCATACTCCCACTCCGAAACAGAGCTGGATTCACAGAAGAAGCAAAAGCTTATCCTACCGAAAAGACAGAAGCGGAAATGAGACAAATCATCCGTAACGAACGCCGTTGCGAACTAGCCCTCGAAGGATTGAGATGGTATGATATCAAACGCTGGAAAGCCGGAAAAGAATACCTTGAAGGATATGTCTATGGCGCAAACTTCAACAACGGTAATCCTATCCGACTGGATAAACGTCAGTTCGATGAAAACAGAGATTATTTATGGGCAGTTCCTCAAAGCCAAATCAACCTAAATCCGAATCTAGCCCCTAACAATCCCGGATATTCTAACTAATCACCCTATTAAAAGGAAATTAATATGAAAACAAAAATAACAAAAGTAGTCGCCTTATTCACTACATTGGCAATCATCTTCTCATGTACGGAAGATATGGAATACAGAGATACGGCAGTAAGCCCGGTGAATCAACTTTATGAACCAATCAGCGGAAAAAGTGTAGAACTAGTAGCATCTGCTACCGCTTCCCTGTTCTTCGAATGGGAAGCAGCGAAAGCTGAAGACAGTGGCTCACCGCTCTACGAAATCGTTTTCGACAAAGAAGGGGGAAACTTCTCTAATCCTCTTTACAAAGTATTGTCTGACAACAACGGGGCGCGCAATTACGCGACTATCAGTCATAAAACACTGAATAAAATAGGTGCAGCAGCAGGATTGAACAGTGGAGAGACAGGTACAATTATCTGGACGGTCATCGCATCACGCGGTCTGAGCACGGCAATGAGCAATGTCTCACATAAACTGACGATCACCCGTATGCTCGGATTTGCAGAGGTTCCATCTCAATTATTTCTCACCGGTGAAGCAACCGAAGGGGGAAGTGATATCAGTCAAGCAGTACCTTGTTCCTCACCCGAACAGGAAACATTTGAAATCTTTACCCGTTTGAAAGGAGGAAAAAGCTATAAGCTGGTAGATAAAACCAATGACAACGCAAACTATTTCTACATTGATGGAAATAGAATTGTAGAAGGCGAAGGCGAAACGACAGTAGAAAAAGACGGAATCTATCGCATCACTATGGACTTCTCTATTGCTTCAGTCTCTATTCAGGAAGTAAAATCAGTAGGAGTATTTTTCTGCCCGAGCAACAAGGTTATTTTCGAACTGTCTTACAAAGGTAACGGAATATTTGAAGGAGAAGGCAAAGTAACGTTTAAACAGGAGAGCTGGGGAAAAGACCAACGTTACAAACTGTTGATGTCTTACAGCGATAAAGATATGTATTGGGGAACATTGAATGACGTAGATTCATCTCCGAACGGAGCTGGTCAAGAAGATTCATATTACTTTATCAAAGAATATGGAATCAATGAAGGTAGTGAACCACAATGGAATCACAAATGGAAATTTGACAATCAGTTTGATGGTAGCATGACCAAAGTCACCGTTAAATTCAACGGAGCAAACTATACACATTTTGTATCTCTCGGAGACGGTGTATCTCCTGAAGAACCGGAAACAACTCCTAAAAACTTATTCTTGACAGGTGAAGCCAGTGAAGGGGGAAATGATATCAGTAAAGCCATGCAATACAATAAACTGGGAGAAGGCATATTTGAAATATTCACCCGGCTGCAAGGAGGAAAGACTTATAAGATGGCTTCTTCTCAAGAAGCAGATGCAAAGTTCTTCTATATAGAAGATGGAGAGATTAAAAGTGGAGACGGAATTACCACTGTCGAAAAAGACGGGATTTATCGTATTAAGGTAGATTTCTCCAACAAATCAGTCATTACAAAAGAAATTAAATCAATGGGACTATGGCACTGCTGGGATCGAAATGTCCTTCTTGACTTACCCTATATAGGAAATGGAGTATTTGAGGGAACAGGTACAATAAGTCCTAGTAATAATAGTAATAATGATAATCGTTACAAACTCCTAATGGTATATGCGGACGATAGCGAATTGATTTGGGGCACCAAAAACGACACAGACGTAGTACCAGGAGCAAACCCAGATCCATCCTATTTCTATATCATGGAAACAAATGATAATGCAGAAGCAGGTCAATGGGAGCGTAAATGGAAATTTAATGATGGAATCATAGGAAATAATACAAAAGTTCGTGTTATTTTTACCGGTGAAAATTACACCCATTCTATAGAACCAGTTAATTAAGAAGATGTATGAAAAAACTATTATTATGTGTCCCGTTCCTCGCGCTGATGTTCCAAAGTTGTGGCAACATCGAAGACGAGTATATGTACGACAAGGGACTTTATACAATCAACTGGGAAGCAGCAGCAGACAGTAGCTCGGTCACCATAATTAACCGTTTCTGGAATGAAACGGGCAATTACTTCAACTATGAAAGCGACGGTTATGACGAAGCTTTTCATTACTGGCCGCAAGCGCATGCTATGGACGTATTGATTGATGCCTATATTCGTACTCATGATGCTAAATATAAAGACTGCTTTGACAAGTGGTATGCTGGCATCAATTCCAAGAACGGCGGAAGTTATTGGAATAACTTCTACGATGACATGGAATGGATTGCCCTGACCATGATACGTTTGTATGAAGTCACCGATGAAGCTAAATATCTGGATACAGCCAAGCAACTTTGGGATTGGATTAAGGAAGGTTGGAATGAAGAATACTGCAACGGTGGTATCGCATGGAACCACGGCGATGTATGGAGCAAAAATGCCTGTTCCAACGGTCCTGCCAGCCTCATCGCCTGTCGCTTATATCAAATAGAAAAAGTGGAGGAATACAAAGAATGGGCTATCAAGATTTACCAATGGGAAAGAGAACATCTGTTCAATCCTGCTACAGGAGCTGTCTACGACAATATAGACGGAAGAACGGATAACTTAAATACCCTGACATTAAGTTATAACCAAGGGACATTTCTCGGAACAGCCCACGAACTGTTTAAGATTACAGGAGAAGCATCATATCTGAAAGACGCCCGCAAAGCCGCTTATTTCGGAATCAGTGACGGCAGCATGATTGACGCAGGAAACAATCTTCTCCGAGACGAAGGAAACGGTGATGGCGGACTGTTCAAAGGAATATTCATCCGTTATTTTGTGAAACTCATTTTAGATGATAATTTGGAACCCATTTATCAGAAGAAGTTTATCACCTTCTTCAATAACAATGCGGATATATTATGGAGAAAAGGCGTCAACAAGTCCGACCTTCTCTACGGAAGTAGTTGGGCAAAAGGAGCCGAAGGCAGCACTCAACTGACCATACAGACAAGCGGCTGCACCCTGATAGAAGCAAAAGCTTATTACGAAAAATATAAAAAATAACAAGAAACATGCGAATTATTGAAACCGTACTGTGTGCTGCTTTCCTCACCGGATGCGCACCAAAGGGGAATAGTAATCCAAACATCAATTTAGAGAGAGCCCAGCAAACGCTGGACTCCCTCTATGTTCACTATTCAGTACCCAACACTTGTCTGCTTCGCGAAAATTTTCCTTTTGACGAGAAGAACAAAGTCACTTATCTGGCATCAGAAGAACAAGCTAACGTGCCAAACGCCTATTCGTATCTCTGGCCTTACTCCGGAACATTCTCCGCAGTAAATGCACTGTTCGAAGCCACTCAAAACAAAGAATTTCAAAAACTACTGGACGAACGGGTATTACCGGGACTTGATGAGTATTTTGACACTGCACGCACTCCCAATGCTTATTCGTCGTATGTGCGTACCGCTCCTGTGTCAGACCGTTTTTATGACGACAATGTATGGTTAGGCATTGATTTTACAGACACTTACCAACTCACCCAAAACAAAAAATATTTGGACAAGGCCACACTTATATGGGATTTTATAGAAAGCGGAACAGATAGTGTGCTCGGAGGCGGAATCTATTGGTGCGAGCAGAAAAAGGAATCGAAGAACACCTGTTCAAATGCTCCTGGTTCTGTTTTTGCACTAAAACTATTCAAAGCAACAAACGACAGCAGTTATTTCAAAAAAGGTAAAGCGTTGTACGAATGGACTAAAGAACATTTGCAAGATAGTACAGATTATCTATATTTCGACAATATTCGTTTGGATGGAAAAATCGGAAAAGCCAAATTCGCTTACAATAGCGGACAAATGATGCAGTCAGCTGCCCTCCTTTACCAACTGACGAACAATCCGGTTTATCTGAAAGAAGCTCAAAGCATTGCCAAAGAATGTTACAACTACTTCTTTTCTGATTTTACACCCGTATCCGGAGAACCATTCAAAATGATAAAGAAAGGAGATATCTGGTTTACTGCCGTAATGCTCAGAGGATTCATCGAACTTTATCATCTTGACAAGAATAAAACATATCTCGATGCCTTTAACAAAAGTCTCGATTATGCTTGGGAGAACGCACGTGATGAAAAAGGACTGTTCCATACAGACCTCAGCGGCAATAAAAAAGACAATAAAAAATGGCTGCTGACACAAGCTGCCATGATAGAGATGTATAGTCGGCTTTCTGCCTTTGAATAAACTACTGTAGAACATTAATAAATGATAAAAAGAAATATGACAAAAAGAAACATGCGCCTTTGCACCCTTGCAACTGCCCTGCTAATAGGAAGCAATATGAACGCTTCCACTTTCATTTGTCCTAAGGACAATACCATGATTGCCAAGCAAGCAGAAATTACCGGAAAGTATAAAAGCCAGCGTCCGGCTAAAAAAGACCGTTTATTCACTTCACAGGCAGTAGAAGCTGAAATCCTGAGAGTGAAGAAGCTGCTGACCAACAGCAAACTTGCCTGGATGTTCGAGAACTGCTTTCCTAACACATTGGAAACAACCGTACACTATCGCACCACCGATGGCAAACCGGATACTTTTGTCTATACTGGAGACATCCATGCCATGTGGCTTCGTGATTCGGGAGCTCAAGTGTGGCCATATATCCAGCTAGCTCATAAAGACCCGGAATTAAAGAAAATGCTCGAGGGCGTTATCCGCCGCCAATTCAAATGTATCAATATCGACCCTTACGCAAATGCTTTCAACGATGGAGCTAAAGGAGGCGACTGGATGACAGACCTGACGGACATGAAACCGGAACTGCACGAACGTAAATGGGAGATTGACTCTCTCTGCTATCCCCTCCGCCTGGCTTATCAGTATTGGAAAGAGACGGGAGACGCTAGTATTTTCGATAACGAATGGATTCAAGCCGTCATCAATATCCTGAGAACATTCAAAGAGCAACAGAGAAAAGAGGGAGTAGGTCCTTATAAATTCCAGAGAAAAACGGAACGTGCGCTTGATACGCTGAACAACGACGGGCTGGGCGCTCCGGTAAATCCCGTAGGATTAATCGTTTCGGCTTTCCGTCCTTCCGATGATGCTACCACCCTTCAATTTCTGGTTCCTTCCAACTTCTTTGCAGTTACTTCACTCCGAAAAGCTGCTGAAATCTTAGAGACTGTCAATCAAAAGACCGAATTGGCAACACAATGCAGCGAACTGGCACAGGAAGTGGAAACGGCTCTGAAACAATATGCAACCTATAATCATCCCAAATACGGCACAATCTACGCTTTCGAAGTCGATGGATTCGGAAATCATTTCCTTATGGATGATGCCAATGTACCAAGCCTGCTGGCAATGCCATATTTGGGCGATGTAGATGTGAACGACCCGATCTATCAAAATACCCGCCGCTTTGTATGGAGTAAAGACAATCCTTACTTCTTTAAAGGAAAAGCCGGAGAAGGTATCGGGGGTCCGCATATTGGTTATGATATGATATGGCCCATGAGTATTATGATGAAAGCCTTTACAAGCCAAGATGACCAAGAAATCAAAGAATGCATCCAAATGCTAATAAATACAGATGCAGGCACAGGATTCATGCACGAATCTTTCCATAAAGATAATCCTGAGAAGTTTACACGTGCGTGGTTTGCATGGCAGAATACATTGTTCGGCGAACTGATACTCAAGCTAGTAAACGAAGGAAAAATTGAATTACTGAATAGTATTCAATAAATAGGCTCTACATTACAGAAGGTAAATCCCGAACAGGTGTAAAAACATCCGTCCGGGATTTATTATGAATGCTTTAATATCAATTTCAGTATATGTTCTCCCGCTTCCAGCTCTATTAGCTTCATCGAGCTATCTTCAACTCCTGAACAAGATTGCCCGCCTTACCATATTTCTCCATAATAAAGAGCATATACCGCACATCTACTCCGATACAACGCTGCAAGTCAGGTTCAAATACGATGTCACTGCTCATTGCTTCCCAGTTGCCATCGAAAGCCAGCCCAAGCAATTCTCCTTTGGCATTGAACATCGCACTACCGGAATTACCGCCTGTAATATCATTATTAGAAATAAAGCAAACATTCATCTCTCCCTGTGCATTGGCATATCTGCCGAAATCACCGGAAGAAAGCAGACTCAACAACTCCGGCTGGACGGCAAAGTCAATATCCCCCGCATGTTCCTTCACCTTCTCAAAGATGCCTTTCACGGTGGTATAATAACCGTAAGTGGCTCCATCAAAAGGAGTATATCCCCCAACCGTTCCGAAACTGAGCCGCATGGTGGAATTGGCATCCGGATAGAAATTCCGATCGGCATACATACGGCGCATGGCAGCGTTGAACAAACGTTCCCCCTGCTCTATCTGCTCGGAAGCTTCGGAAATACTCTGATTCATCTCATAATACTTCACGATCAGATCCAGACTCAAGGAAACAGCCGGATCCTCTATCAGATTATACGTAGTATCCCGTTCTAGGAAACGTTTCAGACCCTTAGGAGATGTTATGCTGGAAGTAGCATACAAAGAGTCTACATAAGCCTGAATATTTCCGTTATAAAGTGTATCTATCTTTTCATATATAGCAGGCAGATACTTCTTATCCACTTTCAACTGATACTCTTTGAGCATGGCAGCAAAAACCTCCTTATCAATAGAAAGATCGAGATTATCATATTTCGCCAATAACTTCTTCATGCGGGTAATCACCAGCTTCTCCTCGGCTTCAAAGTCAAAATTAAGAATTTCAAGAGCAAGCTGTACCAGCTCGGGACCATTGATAAACGATTCGCCGAAATAAGCCAATGCCCGATCTGTTTCCCGGCGATTACTATAACTCAACTCCAGAGAAGAAAATAAACGAATCAGCTTCTCTCTTTCTTCCGGATGAGACTGAATCCAGTCGCGAAGGGCTGCTTCAGCCGCCCGTTTCTTTTCCAATACCTTCAGATGCTTGATGGCTTTGTTTGTTCCGATGCTATTCTTCCAATAATTGGAGCTTTCATCGTATTTTGAAGCATACTTGATACGAATATCCGGACGACGGTCCATCTCCCGTTTCCAAACTGCTTGTTTTACTCCCCGCACATCAATCATTGCCTGGTTGATTCCATTCATCATCTCTTCGATACCATACGAAGAAAGATACCGCTCCGTACTTCCCGGATAACCAAGCGTCATACAGAAAGAACCTTCCTTGTATCCATCCAAAGAGATGGGCGCTACATATTCAGGATGATAAGGGACGTTGTCAGGAGAATAATCAGCCGGGCCATTCTTCGTATTGGCATAGATACGGAATACACTGAAATCGCCCGTATGCCGCGGCCACATCCAATTGTCCGTATCCCATCCGAACTTCCCGACAGAAGAAGGAGGCGCAAAGACCAAACGAACATCGTTATAATCACGATAAACGGAAAGCCAGAATTCATTGCCTGCATAATAGGCATCGACAATACCGGTCAGCGTAGAATCTTTTTCGGAAACTTCCAGACTAATTACATTCATGATCGAATCGACAGCTACACGGCGTTCTGTTTCCGTTTTAGCATGACGGGCGGCAGACAATACCCGTTTGGTAACGTCTTCCGTACGAAGCAGAAAACGGACGTACAACTCCGGATTCGGCAGCTCTTCATCAAGGCTACGTGCAAAAAAGCCATCTTTCAGATAATCATGTTCTACGGAAGAATGCTGCTGGATACTGCTGAAACCACAATGATGATTGGTAAACACCAGACCGTCTTCGGAAACCACCACTCCCGAACAGAAACCTCCAAAGCTGACAACAGCATCTGAAAGAGAAGGTTTCTTCGGATTATACAGTTTATTCACAGGCATCTGCAAACCGAGTTCCTTCATCACCCGTTCTGCCTGTTTGTTCTTGCGAAGGTTCCCCAATAACCACATTCCCTCGTCAGCAAATGCCTGCGACAGGCAAAGGGAGAGGAGAATCACTGCGATTAGTCTGAGTTTCATGCTATTATTTTTTAATTTATTCAAGTTGGATTTATATATTCTATGATCAATCCGAGTATCATTATTCGGTAATCAGCCTCAACTTCTTCGCTCCTACACGGGCTTTCAGCCATTCGCTGATTTTCTGTTTCTCGGCAGCAGACGGATGTCTGTCGAATTTCAAAACAGCCAATGTTACCGTATCGGTCTTCATCGAGTCAACCCGCACTTCGAGCGAATGAGCGATGGAGAGCGTAGTGATGGAAGGATAAAGCACTTTCAGTTCGGGCACTAATGTACGACTCATTGCGTCATACGTCCTGTATTGTTCCAGCGTCGTCTCCAGTTGGGAAATCTTCACTGCCTGTTGCTGAAGGCGCTGCTCACTGTTTTTGTAGAAGTCTTCCATGACCATGGCACGGATGGAAGTCACATCTACCGCTTCGTTATTCATCCCCTGCAATACAACCAGCTTCGTATCTTCCAACTTATATTCTTTCATCTTGCTACGGGCAATAGAAATCGAAGCATCGGGCACTTCAGTACCAATCAAAACAACCCGCACTTCTTTATGTTCATAGCTGATCTTTTTATCAAGCACCTGTGTATTTTCAAAGCTCAGCTGATCGCTAATAAAACGATTGGCTGCCGCCTCATAGAAGGTGCTTTTTATAATTCCAAATGTCAGATAAACCGCCGGGCACATGGTAAGCACCACAATGAGAACGATGTATTTACGTACGGTCTTCTCACGGGTTTTATCAACAAACTCTTTTCGTTTGAAATGCATCACACGAACTCCGAGGAAAGTGGCAAGACTGATAAAAACAGAATTGATGAAATAAAGATAAAAAGCACCTAGGAAATAAATAAGATTACCGGAGGCAAGCCCGTAACCTGCCGTACAAAGCGGCGGCATCAATGCAGTAGCAATGGCAACGCCCGGAATCACATTTCCTTTTTCCTTGGTAGAGAGAGCTACCACACCTGCCAAACCACCAAAAAGCGCGATGAATACATCATAAATAGTGGGCGATGTACGTGCCAGCAGCTCCGACTGCGAACCGGCAATAGGGGCAAGAAGGAAGAAGATAGTGGCCGTTGTCACACTGAAAGCGGTCGTTATGAGAAAACTCTTTAAAGAGCGCTTCATTAATTCGAAATCGTTCAGTCCGACAGAGAGTCCTACTCCCATAATAGGTCCCATCAGCGGAGAAATCAACATGGCACCGATAATGACTGCGGTAGAGTCTACATTCAATCCGAGTGATGCCATAAAGATGGCAAAAATCAGGATCCATAAATTGGCACCTTTAAACTCTACACCTTTACGGATAGAATCCACGGTGGCGAGTTCGTTATCCTTGTCTTTTTTCAAGTCCAGATATTCTCTCAGAAAGGACCTGATAGCAAACTTATTACGTTCATCTGTCTTCATAATTATTTCTTCTTTATAAAGCGATTAATAACAGGAATCTGACTCAATGGTAAATCCTTCTTGATAATATAAGCTATAAATAGCAATAAAAGTACGGTACGGAAAGCGAGACGGAGCACCTGATTAGGGATAGGCACCTGTTCTCCAATAACGTAGAGTACCACTGCCAGCAGAACATAAAGTCCGAGGCTTTTCAAATCATAACGAATCGGGTATTCTTTCTGTCCTATCCAGTAGGATAACAGCAAGATTACGGCATAGCCTGCAACAGAAGCCCATGCCGAAGCAAGATAGCCATAAACCGGCACAAACAAGATGTTCAATACGACAATAATGACACAACCGATCACTGAGAAGTAAGCCCCCCAATAGGTTTTATCCGTCAGTTTATACCAGAAGGAGAGGTTGAAATAAATCCCTTTACAGATTTCTGCAAGCATCACGATAGATACTACTCCAAGACCTTCCCAGTAGTCCTTTGCTACGAGGTAACGCAACAAGTCGAGATAGAACATGACTGCAAGGAAAGCCAGCAATGAAAAGATCAGGAAATATTTCATCGCAGCCGCATACATTTTCCGGTTATCTCCTTCGCTGTCTTTGCCAAAGACAAACGGTTCGTAAGCGTAACGGAAAGCCTGTGTAAACATGGCCATTACCATCGCAATTTTGCAGGTTGCCGCATAGATACTCAGTTGTGCTAATCCTTCCTGCCGATCTTCAAAGAGAAACGGATAGATCATCTTGTCTACAGTCTGATTCAGAATACCTACCAAACCTAAGATTAATACCGGGAAAGAGTATACTACCATTCGCTTCAGCAACACCCGGTCCAGCTTATAAGCAAATCCTCTCAGCTCTGGGATAAAGAAGAACATCTGTACAACCGAGATGATCAGGTTGCTAACGAAGATATATCCCACCAGATAGTCGGGGTCATAAAACCAAGCGATGGTTGCCGGACAATGCACATTCAGCCACGGACACCCCAACAGGAAAAACAGATTCAAACCGATGCCGCCACCGATAGAGAGCAGCTTGATAGCTGCAAACTTGACAGGACGTTTCTTGTATCGCAAATAGGCAAAAGGGATGCATTGAAAAGAGTCTAAAGCTACCACAATAGCCATCATCGCTATATACTCCGGATGATCGCCATAATCCAGCAAATTGGAAATCGGTTGCAGGAACAATAAACAAAGGAGAGCGAAAATCAAAGATACGCCTCCTACTGACAATAGGGAGTTGGCATACACTTTCATCGGGTCCTCCCCCGATTTATTGGCGAAACGGAAGAATCCCGTTTCCATACCGAACGTAAGCAGTACGAGCATCAGGGCTGTAAATGCGTATACGTTCGATACGACTCCGTAACCTCCGGAAGAAGCCGGTAATACAGCTGTATACAGGGGTACCAGCATATAGTTAAGGAATCGTCCGACAATACTGCTTAACCCATAAATTGCAGTATCTTTAGCTAATGATTTTAGTCCAGCCATGTAGATATGATTAACTGTTTAATGATTAACGGTTAACGATTTAGTGATTAACGGTTAACGGTTTAGTGATTAACGTCGAAAAGTCGGTAGTATTCTGACTCTCCTCCTTCTGGAAGGAGGAGTCCCCACAGGGGGAGGTGGTAGGATTCCCTCTCCTCTTTCCTACAGCCTCTCGAATCTCCTCCACAATTTGCGAAGGATTCTCAAATACCACTCTATTCTCAAACCGAATGACCCAAATATCCTTTTCATTAATGAGGAAACGAGCACGATTATCCGCATAATCCATTGCTACCGAAGTAGAATGTACTTCTCCGTCCAGTTCTATACTCAACCGGAATTGCGGGCAATAGAAGTCTAAAATATAGGGACCGACACTGTGCTGCCGACGAAACTTAAGTCCGTCAATTTGCTTTCCCTTGATTAACTTCCAGAGAGTAGCTTCGGCAGAAGTGCCATTATTACGCAAATCTTTTCGAACTGATTTCAGTTCAGACTTATTCATTGTATCGTGCATAAATATTTCATTTTATGTATTCACCTACCACCTCCCCCTACGGGTACTCCTCCTTCCAGAAGGAGGAGAGTAGGAATACTATCGACTTTTAACTTTCAGGTGCTCCCCTAATGAGATACTGCTTATTACACAACTTTATATTAATCGTTAAACAACGTTTTTTGATTGCCACTATACAGGCTACGCCCCAAATGCTTATAGGCAAGTTCTGTCACCTCACGTCCGCGGGGAGTACGTTTCATGAATCCTTCTTTGATCAGGAAAGGTTCGTAAACTTCCTCAATGGTTCCCGCATCTTCTCCCAAAGCTGTAGCAATGGTCGTTATACCGACAGGACCGCCTTTAAACTTGTCTATAATGGTACAAAGTATCTTGTTGTCTATCTCATCCAGTCCGTACTTGTCGATATTCAATGCCTCCAGCGCAAACTGGGCAATCTCCGTATCAATAGAGCCAGTGCCTTTCACTTGTGCGAAGTCACGTACCCGGCGGAGCAGAGCATTGGCAATACGGGGCGTCCCGCGACTGCGGGATGCAATCTCCGAGGCTGCACGTACCGAACAAGGCACATCCAGTATGGATGAAGAACGGCGGATGATATTGCTCAAGATATCATCATCATAATACTCCAAATGAAGGTTTATACCAAAACGTGCACGAAGCGGGGCTGTCAGCAGACCGCTACGTGTAGTAGCCCCCACCAGTGTGAAAGGATTCAAATCAATCTGAATGCTACGTGCCGAAGGTCCCTTATCAATCATAATATCAATGCGGTAATCTTCCATGGCAGAGTAAAGATACTCTTCCACTACAGGCGACAGACGATGGATTTCATCTATAAAGAGCACATCATTCGGTTCGAGACTGGTCAGCACACCTGCCAAGTCGCCCGGTTTGTCGAGCACCGGACCGGAAGTGACTTTAAAGCCGACACCCAATTCGTTGGCGATAATATTTGAAAGGGTTGTTTTTCCCAAGCCGGGAGGGCCGTGAAGCAGGACATGGTCGAGCGCCTCGCCACGCAGGCGTGCCGCCTTCACAAAAATGCGGAGGTTCTCCACCACCTTATCCTGTCCGCTAAAGTCTTCAAAGCTCAACGGACGGAGTGCGTTCTCGAAATCCCGTTCTTTTGAAGTAAGCTGATGTTCGCGTATGTTAAAATCTTCCTGTTCCATTTATTTCTTGAAAAGTAGGAGACAAAGATAGAGATTTACATTCATTTTCAGTATACGAAAGACGAAGAAAAACTCCAATCGGTATCCGGATTTCAAAATAACATAAAGAAAATCAATGAGGGCAACCGCATTTAATTTGATTCAAACCTGTGCGTTTTAAGCTAGACGGCGCGAAAATGAGCCAAATGATACAAGTTCCGATTTTCCCATATATTGTGGGAAAGTATTCCCTCATATTATGGGAAAACATTCCCGACTACTTGGGAAAATATTCCCTCATTTTGTGGGAACAAATTCCCGTAATGCTTGGGAATATTTTCCCACAATATGTGGGAAAAAGAGAAGCTGTACTTCTCCGGTAATGGTTGACTAGTTGTTTCTTTATTCTTGTTACAGATTGACTGGCAAGGACACTGTGAAAAATGAAAATCAACAGAGGAGTGCTTGCAGATGTGCAAAAGCACATATATCATCATCAATCAACGGGTTGAATCAAAAAACGGCAAATTCGGAGAGTGAGGGCAAACGTCTGCCCTCACTCTGCTATCATACTTGCTCTCACAGCGGAAAGCACCATGAATAAAGGGATTGAGGGGAAATGTGAGGGCATGAGGGCAAAAATGAAAAAAACTCTATGGAAGAGAATTGCAAAAGCTGAATTCAAATGGACTGAAACGATATGACTGTATTACCCCATATAGTGAATTCATTCATTTCAGTATAGAAGTGAATATTTTAACGCCGGTTCGATATAAGCTTGTACTATTCCCGAAGGAGGGGAAACCATGCGGACGAAATTATATCGAACTTACGTTATTTTTAGCACGGTTTCCATAGAAAATAATAAAGAAAACAGAGACAAATCAATCTTTTATCTACCTTTGTATCATTCTATTTTAACTGAATTACAATGGTTCTAAATTACATTTGGATAGGATTCTTTGTCATCGCCTTTATTATCGCCCTTGTAAAAGTGATTTTTGGGGGAGATACGGAGATATTTACGGCTATTATGAACGCTACATTCGATTCTTCAAAAACAGCTTTCGAGATTTCTCTCGGGCTCACGGGAGTGCTGGCTCTTTGGCTGGGCATCATGAAAATCGGCGAGAACAGCGGATTGATTAATGCGCTGGCTCGCTTTCTTAGTCCGGTGCTTTGCCGGCTGTTTCCGGACATTCCTAAAGGACACCCTGTGCTGGGGTCTATCTTCATGAATATGTCTGCCAATATGCTTGGCCTCGACAATGCGGCCACCCCGCTGGGGCTGAAAGCGATGAAAGAGCTGCAGGAACTGAATCCGAAAAAGGACACGGCTTCCAATCCGATGATTATGTTTTTGGTGGTTAATACATCCGGCCTTATCATCATTCCTATCAGTATCATGGTATATCGCGCACAAATGGGGGCCGCACAGCCTACGGATGTATTTATCCCTATCCTGCTAAGTACTTTCATTTCCACCTTAGTAGGAGTCATAGCAGTCAGCATCGCCCAGAAAATCAACTTAATCAATAAACCTATCCTCCTTTTAACGGGCGTTATCTGTCTTTTCTTTTCCGGTTTGGTTTATCTGTTTCTAAGCGTTTCACGAGAGGAGATGGGTACTTATTCTACATTGATAGCGAATATTCTGCTGTTCAGTGTCATCATCCTGTTTATCCTGACGGGAGTCAGAAAGAAAATCAATGTATACGATTCGTTTGTAGAAGGAGCCAAAGAGGGATTTACGACGGCTGTACGCATCATCCCTTATCTGGTTGCCTTCCTTGTAGGAATTGCAGTGTTCCGCACTTCGGGAGCGATGGATTACTTAGTGGGCGGAATCGGTTATGTAGTAGGTTTATGCGGAGTCGACACAAGCTTTGTAGGCGCACTGCCTACGGCATTGATGAAATCGCTTAGCGGTAGCGGTGCGAACGGATTGATGATCGATACGATGAAAGAGCTGGGACCGGATTCGTTTGTGGGGCGTATGAGTTGTGTAGTTCGCGGGGCTTCGGACACCACATTCTATATTCTGGCCGTTTATTTCGGCAGTGTGGGTATCAGTAAAACCCGCAACGCCGTTACTTGTGGCTTGATAGCAGACTTCTCAGGTATCATAGCCGCCATCTTAATCAGTTATTTATTTTTCTTTTAAATCATAACATTCAATTATGGCTGTAACTTATCAAACAGAAGGCATAAAAATGCCTGATATCAAGAAACGCGAGACTACGGAATGGATAAAAGCCGTAGCTGCTTCTTACGGGAAAAGACTCGGTGAAATCGCTTATATCTTCTGCTCCGACGAAAAGATCCTGGAGGTAAACCGTCAGTATCTGCAACACGACTACTACACGGACATTATTACTTTCGATTATTGTGAAGGCGACCGCCTGTCGGGTGACTTATTCATCAGTCTGGATACGATACGCACCAATGCGGAACAATTCGGCGCATCCTATGACGATGAGCTACATCGTGTCATTATTCACGGAATTCTCCACTTGTGCGGCATCAACGATAAAGGTCCCGGAGAGCGGGAGATTATGGAAGCAGCGGAAAACAAGGCATTGGCGATACGACAGTCATAAACCATATTCCGCTGATGGTTCATTCGGATATACCATGCCGAGCATACTGAAAAAGCGCCCCATCGTAACCACTACGACGGGGCGCCTTCATTAGCAACGTAATGCTAATATTAATACTAAATTAATGTGAGTTCGATATAAGTTTATAAGATGGCTGTCAAGTTCAAACATACAGCCCAAAAGCAAACCGGAGAAAACAACCATTTCGATAAGCGGAGAGACCTCTTGGCAGCTTGAAATATACTGCCGGGAAAACGGGATATTGCGTAAAGATTTCGTTTCACTCGCCTTGGAATACTTTGAGCGCACAGGGTTCAACCTGAAGAGTAATGCACTTGATTACTCTCCTTTGGAAAAGAAAACAGGAAAACGAGGACATCCTAAGTGGTTTGACGGTAGGATTGACTTTGCCAATCTGGTTCTTACCCGATGCAAGGAATACGAAGTGAATAAGGGAAAGCTATACGGATTGAGGGTATATGCAAAAGCTCTCAAAAGGTACGTTTCCTTATCCGTCTGGTACCCCATGGATGGAAGATCAGACAAGTGGCAGCTTTACTTCTCTACAGACGATTCGATGGATGGACGCGAAGTCCTGGATTATTACAGAACCAGGTTCCAACTCGAATTTTGTTTCAGAGATGGCAAGCAGCATACTGGAATCATCAACTGTCAGTCTACAGACTTCAGAAAGTTGGATTTTCACTTCAATGCATCACTCGCTGCTGGCAACTTGGCAAAAGCGGCATGTAAGAGGCTCGGAATAACATATTCAATATCCAATTGCAAGTCATTCATACACAATGCTTATATGCTTGAACGATTTATTTGCGTGTTTGGGATTAACCCAGACCCACAAGTTATTGACAAACTTTTCAAAGAACTCATTTTATTTACTGCCAGATCCGCTTAGGATTGGCTAATTTTGAACGAACTATTAATAAAAGTAAATACAGAATTATAATTTGAATAAAAAAGCTCATATATTATATTTTTTATTACATTTGATGCAACATAAACTCAGATTATTACGTATCTGAGTTTATGTTGCATATTTCAAGTCAATTCTAATTAAGATAAATTTTACATATTATGAAAAAATTGTTCTTTCTACTATTGTTAGCAACTTTTGCTAGTTGTAGCAAAAATGATATTAAAATGCTGACTCGTTATAATTTGCCTCAAAATATTAGAATCGATATTCCTTCAGACAGCATGATCGTCATAAGGAGTTCGTCAGAGTTCGATAATAGATTCAAAGGATATACAGATGAGCTTTCTAAAATTGATTTTAATAAATATGATTTAGCGTATATTCAAGGGGCTTCACCTACAGGTATAGAAGATTTCAACGTACAATGGAATGTGGATACTACCCCTTACGAATTATCAATCAATATAAAGAATAACATAACTACACAATACCAAATATGGAGTTTGGCCTATCTAATAGCTAAAAGAAAGAACAATGATGTTGTAGCATCTGTTGTTTATGACAATGCTATTGATAGATAAAGAGAGCGTTTTTTTATTTTAATAAAAATTCTAACAGAACCTAAATAACGTCAGTTCGATATAAGCTCGCCCGCATAGCTTCCCCTCCTTCGGGAAGGAGGAGAATCGAAAAATACAGGCTTATATCGAACTGACGTTAAATTAATAATTAAACTTTTGTGTACCTAATATTCTAATTATTCTAATATTCTATCCTTTTATGCCTGTTCATCCGCTTTGTCATATATCAATATGCTCCGCCCACTGATTTTGTAAGTCAGGTCGCCCGTCAGTTCCAGTGCATCCAGGAAGGAGTTTATTGTTCCGTGACGCTTCAAGCTGCCACTATAGGTAATGTCGCGCAGGTTCGGGGTTTCGTAATAAACCTGTATGTCATACCAGCGTTCAAATGTCTTCATAATATCGCCCAGGGGACGGTCATTAAAGATGTACATACCATCTACCCAACCGACATATTCTTCCAAATCCACCTCGCGTTTCGTTGAACTATTGGCAAATACAACAGCCTGTTCACCCGGTGAAAGGGTAATCGTTTCCGCATTTAATGTGGAGAATTTCACTTTTCCATGTACCAGAGTCGTATAGCAGACAGGGGCATCGGCATAAGCATTTACATTGAATGCAGTCCCAAGCACGGTTATTTCTCCAAGATGAATTTGCACCACAAACGGATGTTCCTCATCCGCTACAACATCAAAATAGGCTTCGCCTTCCAAACGTACAATTCTGCGTTTACCGGCAAAACGTACCGGATAAGTCAGTTTGGAACCGGCATTCAAATGAACCGTAGTTCCATCTGCGAGGATTACGGTGTTTTCACCCCCACGCGGTATAACCAGTTCGGCGTTTGGAGTTATATTCTAATGTCTTCATATTTTTCTTCTTTGCCAAATGAATAAATGTTGTTTTCTCGACCGGTTGATGCTGCTAAGGTATAACATGGAATATGGGGTTTGCAAGTATTTGGTTAAGAAAATGTTTATTTTCTCCTGAAACGAAAAACATGCTTTCTTATGCTGATATGTCGTATCTTTAGTGCTTATTTGAGGAAAGCCGACTGGAGTTGTCCGGTCGGCTGACTATAGTTGACTGAACAGCCGATTCCAGTTGTCCGAGTAGCCGATTACAGTCGTCCTATGATGAAGTTACACATTTTAATTGATAAGAAGTAATGGCTATTGTATTTGATTGGTATGAAAATCCTAATGCATCTTCGGAAGAAGAAGAGGCAGCGTTGCATCCGCGTATCTTTATGAATGGTAAGGTGGATACGGAAACACTTTGTTGCAAGATTCATGATTACAGTTCGTTGACTGTGGGTGATGTAAAGAATGTGCTCGACAACCTGTCGAAGATTCTCGGTGAGTCATTGCGTGAGGGAAAAGAAGTGCATATCGAGGGAATCGGTTATTTTTTCCCCACTTTGGCGGCCACGGGAAAAGTGCCCCGCAACACTCCGCATAAAACGAATAAAGTGACTTTTAAAACAGTTCGTTTCCGTCCTGACACTAGTCTGAAAGGACATTTCATTGGCGTCCGTGCCAGTCAGTCCAAGTACGTCCGCCATTCGGAGAAGGTTTCGGAAGTGGAGATTGATATGCTGTTGAAAGAATATTTTGCCGGACATCAGATGATGCCCCGTCGGGACTTTCAGGAGATTTGCGGCTTGGCCCGTACTACCGCCAAAACGCATTTGGTTCGTCTGCGTGGAGAAGGGAAACTTGTGAATATCGGCCTGCGCAACCAACCGATGTATGTGCCTGCTCCCGGTTATTATGGGGTGTCGAGAGATGCGGCACATCCTTCACGGTGATGGCTGTGAAGGATGTGAACTTTGAGACGTTAAGTTGGGTCACCCGTAAATTCTAGTGGGGTTATGCATAAATTTTAGTTAGTCTATACAAGAAAAACGGTATATCTATAACT
>NZ_JANJZR010000040.1 GCF_024623065.1 Bacteroides acidifaciens | reverse complement strand
GACAAGAAGAGCCGGGGTAAGTTGAAATATCAGCTATAAAATTATGACTGAAGAGAATTTAAACAGGCTCTTAAAATAAATACAAAAATTTGGCAGACAGAAATGCCTGCCAAAATAAACTCTCTATAAAGAAGATTATAAGTTTTCTATTTCTTTAAGCCACATCGCCGAACTGGCATCACTCGGCATTCGCCAATCTCCTCTCGGACTAATAGAAATACTACCAACTTTCGGACCATCAGGCAGACAAGAACGTTTAAACTGTTGATTGAAGAAACGACGGAAGAAAATGAATAACCATTTCTTAATTGTCTCTTCATTATAACTGCCTTTGAATGCGATATTTGCCAGATAATAAATCTTTGCCGGACGGAAACCAAAACGCAGGAAATAATAAAGGAAGAAGTCATGCAACTCGTAAGGTCCTACCAAATCTTCCGTTTTTTGTTGGATATCTCCATTTTCATCAGCAGGAATCAATTCCGGGCTGATAGGTGTATCCACTATATCAAGTAAAGTCGCTTTTGAATTCTCATCTACACCATTTTCTGCCACCCACTGCACCAGATATTTAACGAGTGTTTTGGGCACGCTTGCATTGACACCGTACATTGACATATGGTCTCCATTGTAGGTTGCCCATCCCAAAGCGAGTTCGGATAAGTCACCTGTGCCTACTACCATTCCCCAAGTCTGGTTGGCGATATCCATTAATATTTGTGTACGTTCGCGCGCTTGTGAGTTCTCATAAGTGACGTCATGTACATTTATATCGTGCTCTATATCTTTGAAATGCTGTATACAGGCATCTTTGATACTGATTTCGCGGATAGATATTCCCAATGATTTCATTAAGTCGATAGCATTGTGGTAAGTCCGGTCAGTGGTTCCGAAGCCGGGCATTGTAATGCCAAGAATTCCTTTTCTGGATAATCCCAGTTTGTCGAAAGTCTTCACACAAACAAGTAATGCCAGTGTTGAATCCAATCCCCCGGAAATACCGATTACAGCAGTCTTAGCTCCGGTATGAACGAGGCGTTGTGCCAGTCCTGCTACTTGAATAGAAAAAACGTCTTCACAGTGTTCGTTTAACTCTTTCCCTTGTGGGACAAAAGGGTGCGGATTGAAACTCCGGGTTAGTGTCAGTTCTTTGCTATTTACAAATTCCGTAGCAATCGAAACGGCTTTTTTATCTCCTGAATTAGCTTGGTTAGCAGCGAAAGTCGTATTGATTCTACGTTCTGCACGTATGCGTTCTACATCAATCTCACTGATAATAAGTTGTTCTTTCATGCTGAAACGTTCACTGCATGCAAGTAGACTGCCGTTCTCGTAAATCAATCCATTTCCTGCGAAAACTACATCAGTAGTAGACTCACCGAAGCCGCAAGATGAGAATACATATCCCGCGATGCAGCGTGCAGATTGCTGACTGATAAGAGAACACAGATAATTATGTTTTCCGATACCTTCATTGTCTGCCGACATATTAAATAGAATTTCTGCTCCTTGTAGTGCAAGTGAGGAGCTGGGAGGAATTGTAGACCAAAGGTCTTCACAAACCTCAATTCCGAAAGTGGTATCTGAAGTTTCAAAAAGTAGGTTTGCGCCTATGGGAACAATTTGTCCGCACAAACGTACGTTCTCTGTTGTGAGCTGTAGGGCAGAAGTGAACCAACGCTGCTCATAAAACTCTTTATAATTGGGGAGATAAGTTTTGGCTGCAATACCTAATACTTTTCCTTTTTGAATAACTACAGCCCCGTTGATAACTGTCGAATTGACAACTATCGGCATACCAACAATGGAGATAATATCCAACTGGCGTGTGTTATTCAGAATCTGCATGACTCCCATTTCTGCTTCTTCCAATAAAAGCTGCTGTCCGAACAAGTCGCCACAAGTATATCCGGTAATACTCATTTCCGGGAAGATTATGATTTGCACTCCCTTTCCTTCGGCCACTGCAATCAGACTTTCTATTCTCTCTACATTGAATTTACAGTCAGCCACTTTCACGTGTGGCACAGCTGCTGCTACTTTTACGAATCCGTAGTTCATCTTATACTTTATTTATATATAGTGGATGCAAAAATAGGAAAATAGTTTTGAATATTTATCTTTTCAGCAGTGAATCCTTTCAATAGGGGCTTTTACATCAAGAGTGTTACTGTTGTTTAAACAATTGAATGGACTTTCAAAATGAAAGATAAGTGTGTGACTGTTTGTAACTTTGTTTGTGTTTATAATCTAATATTATTTATATCCTCTTTAAATGGTGATAAAAAGATATGATAGATTTAAATTTCATGTTACAACGATACAGGTATTTATGCAGTTGATTTGAATCTTTCTAAAAAAAACTTGAAAATATTTGGAAATCCAATAAAGCCTTTCTATCTTTGCATTAGATTTATAATTGTAATGAATACAACTTTGAAAAAAAGGGGTAAATAATGAAACCGTACGAAAGATTATTAGAACATAATATAAAGCCTTCGATGCAGCGTATTGCTATCATGCAATATTTGATGGAGCATCCTATCCATCCGTCGGCTGATGATATATATACAGCATTGTCTCCTTCGATGCCTACACTTTCAAAGACGACAGTTTACAATACTTTGAAACTGTTTTCAGAACAAGGAGCGGCTCAGATGCTTACGATTGATGAGAAAAATACTAATTTTGATGCGGATACATCCATTCATTCCCATTTTCTTTGCAAACGTTGCGGACACATTTATGATTTGCAATGTCCGGAAGCGATAAAAAAAGTGGAAAGTTTGGAGATGGACGGACATCAGGTATCGGAAATGCATTATTATTATAAAGGCATATGTAAGAATTGCTTGAGAAAAGATAAAGAAACACGTATTGACTAATTAATTTAAAATTGAGAAGAAAATGAAAAAATTTAGATGTACTGTATGCGGTTACGTTTATGAAGGTGACGCAGCTCCTGAGAAATGTCCTTTGTGTAAAGCTCCTGCCAGCAAGTTCGTAGAAGTTGTTGAAGTAGAAGGTGGTGCATTGTCTTTTGCTGACGAACACGTTATCGGTGTTGCAAAAGGTTGCGACGAAGAAATGATTAAGGACCTGAACAATCACTTCATGGGCGAATGTACTGAAGTTGGTATGTATCTGGCCATGAGCCGTCAGGCAGACCGTGAAGGTTATCCTGAAGTGGCTGAGGCTTTCAAACGCTACGCTTGGGAAGAAGCTGAACATGCTGCTAAATTTGCAGAATTGCTGGGCGACTGTGTTTGGGATACTAAAACAAACCTGCAGAAACGTAAAGATGCTGAGCAAGGTGCATGCGAAGACAAGAAACGTATTGCAACTCGTGCTAAAGCTTTGAACTTGGATGCTATCCATGACACTGTACACGAAATGTGCAAGGACGAAGCTCGTCACGGTAAAGGTTTCGAAGGTCTGTATAACCGTTATTTCGGCGATAAATAATCAAACCTTATAATAACACTCTTAAAAGGTCTGTATTTAAAAATGAATGCAGACCTTTTTGTTTATATTTGCTTATTAACTTTTAATACCACAGTTATGAAAAGAGTACAACTATTGTTAGTTTGTTTAGTGCTTTCGGCTGCTGCTTTTGCTGCAGATAAAGTGATAAAGTTGCCGCAACCTAATCTGAACCGTACAGGTACGGTTATGAAAGCGTTGTCCGAACGTCACTCAACCAGAGAGTTTGCTTCAAAAACATTGAATCTGACTGACTTGTCGGATTTGTTGTGGGCTGCTAATGGTGTCAATCGGAAAGATTCGGGTAAACGGACGGCTCCATCGGCTTTGAACAAGCAGGATGTTGACGTATATGTAGTGTTGCCGGAAGGTAGTTATTTGTATGATGCGAAGAATCACCAGTTGAATCTGATAGTTGAAGGAGATTATCGAGGGGCAGTGGCAGGTGGACAGGCTTTTGTGAAATCGGCTCCGGTTTCTTTAGTGCTGATTAGCAACCTCTCCCGTTTTGGAGATACGAAAAATGCACATACTCAGTTGATGGGGGCTATGGATGCAGGTATCGTTTCACAGAATATTTCAATTTTCTGTTCTGCAGCAAATTTGGCTACAGTGCCACGTGCATCGATGGATAATAATCAGTTGAAGAAAGTGCTGAAGCTGAAAGATACACAGGTTCCTATGATGAACCATCCTGTAGGATATTTTAAATAAGGGTCGATAAGTATATAAAAATAGTGACGCTATCCTTGCGGGATACCGTCACTATTTACTTGTTATAGCGTCACTATCCTTACCGGATAGCGTCACTATATTTTTCCCTTTTTTACTTCAATAAAAAATCATCGATTGCTTTCTTGTAGGTTGCTTTGTCAGCAGCCCCACGGAAAAGCTGTGGATCTCCGTTCATGGGGATGAATACGAACAATGGAATACTTGTTGCGTTGAACAAGGCTGCCAGCTCTTTCTGCTTATCTACATTTACTTTGTAGATGATAATTTTCCCTGCATATTCCTTTGCCAATTCTTTCATGATAGGAGCTGTCTGGCGACAAGGTCCACACCAATCGGCATATAAGTCGATGATGGCAGGCTTGTCGCCTTTGTATTTCCATTTCTTTGATTTTTCATAATCGAAGACGTCTTTCAGAAACATTTCCTTGTTCATTACGACGACTTTACCGTTACCTATTGCCTCTTTTTTACTTTGATTGGTTTCTGCTTTATCATTGAAAGCATACACAATCACGCTTACCATGACAAGAGCCACCATTACTAATACTTTCTTCATTCGGTTATCTTTATCTTTTTATGTATAGTGTTTCTCGATAACCCCTTGCAGTTCGCTGCTATGGATTACGCCGGAATGTCTCCACACCGCTTCCCCATTCTTGAATACTATAAAGGTAGGTACGGCCTGTATACGATATTTAGTAGCCAGTTCTTCATGCTGGTCAACGTCTATTTTTACAATCCGGGCTTTGTCACCTACAACTAATTTCAGTTCTTCCAGAACGGGTTTCATTGCTTTACAAGGTCCGCACCATTCAGCAAAGAAATCAACCAAAACGGGTACCGGTGACTTTATCAAATCTTCAAACTTTTCCATAATCTTTCCTTTCTTAAAGTTAAATGGCAGCCATTGAGGACTGCAAATATAAATTCTATTTTATTAATATAACGGGAAAAAGCTGTTTTTGTTCATGAAATAGTAATTTTGGAGACATTATCTTGTAATGTGAAAGAGGGAACTTTGCATTCCGAAAAATATAAAATGAAGGTACGAACAAAAGAAAAATGGATAATGAGCGAATCAGGCTTCATTATCCATTTCTTCTTTATGAATGATATTTCTAATTATTCCGCAATAGTCAATTCGTCAATGATATGGGAAGCTCCCGCAAATTTATCTATGATAAAGAGTGTATAGCGAATATCGACACAGGCGGCACGCTGTGATGAAGGACGGAAAGCAATGTCGCCCGTCAACCCTTCAAAGTTACGGTCGAAAGCAGTTCCTACCAGCTGGCCTTTACCATTGAAAACAGGACTACCGGAGTTTCCGCCTGTATTGTCGGTGTTTACAATAAAGCAAACAGGCATTTCACCGTTTTTTCCATAGCGTCCATAGGCTTTGGCAGCATATAGCTCTTTCAGTTTTTGGGGGACAACAAACTCCCAGTTTTCTTGATCTTCTTTCTCCATTACTCCTTTGAGGGTGGTATGGGTATTATAAACAGCACCATCAAATGGCTCATAAGAAAGTACTTGACCGTATGTCAACCGTAAAGTAGAGTTTGCATCCGGGTAGATAGGAATACCTTTTTCCTGTTTCATATCCATCATACCTTTCACCCATACTTTATGGGCAGCATCATAGTTCTGATTCGCTTCTTTCATGGCAATAGCAGTCCTCAGTATTCCGTCGGTAATGGAATATTTGAATAATACCATCCAGTCGTGTCCTATTTTATATAGGCTCGGCTTTTTGATAAATTTCTCAAAATTCTTAGGATTACCGAAGATGGAATGTTCAAAACACTCGTCGACAAATGCGTCAATATTTCCTTTAAAGCGGGAGTTGATAATTTTAAAGATGTTAATCCGCTGTTCTGCCGGAATATAATTGGCATATGTTTTCAACATCTCTTTGCCGACCATTTTTTCTACTTCCGGAAAAGGGACAGAGGCAAAGTATTTTTCACCCTCTTTTTTTAGCTTTTGGGTGGCTTCCTTGATTTTCTCTTTGTCTTTTGATTTCAAGGCAGTAACCATTTCCATTGTAGAAGGAATACGCATAAAATCAAGGGCAGTCACTAATGCTTCATTAATAGCCTGCTGATGGTAGAGAGCGTCACGGCGGTGAGCTACGATAGAGCGAATTTCATCAAAGGCTTTTTGATAAGAATCATCTCCCTTTTCACGTCCACGTGCCAAAAGTTCTTCTTGTTGTATACGTTTGGTGTCCAATACATTGAGACGTACCAGCCCTTCATTCATGCCGATGGCATTTTTCCAATAATTGGCAGATGATGCATACTTGCTGGCATAGTGAATACGTATGGCAGGGTCTTTCAGCATTTGTTCCATAAGTACTTTCTGGCGGGCTCCACGCACATGATGACGCATGAAGTTGGTGGTCTGCATACGTTCTTCCACTTCGTCGGAAATCATATATCGCCAGTTGCGTCCGGGGAATCCCATGACAAAAGTGAAATCACCTTCCTGTACTCCGGCAAGGCTGATAGTGAGATGTTTCTTTACTTTCAAAGGAACATTATCCTTTGAATATGCCGCAGGTTTCCCATCCTTGTCTGCGTAAATGCGGAAAAGAGAAAAGTCACCCGTGTGACGCGGCCACATCCAGTTGTCTGTGTCAGCTCCGAACTTACCAATTGAAGAAGGAGGGGCACCTACCATACGAATGTCGCTGTACACTGTCTTGATGAACATATAGTATTTGTTACCGCCATAGAAAGCTTTAAGTTCCAACGTAGTTGCAGGGGTAACTTCTATATTCTCAGCTTTGGCAAAACGGTCAGCTACTTTGCTAAGATAGCTTGGTGACAGGTAATTGACACCATCTGGATCCGGGTCTTTCTTTAGCTGTTCATTGACATAGCTGGTTACATCGAGAATCCGGTCGATGTATGTGACAGTTAGTCCTGGAGTGGGAAGCTCCGCATCGCGGTTCATAGCCCAAAAACCTTCTGTCAGATAATCGTGCTCTACATTGCTGTGCTGTTGGATAGCTCCATAGCCGCAATGATGGTTGGTCAGAACCAGTCCTTCGGAGGAGATGACTTCTCCCGTACATCCACGACCAAAATGCACAACCGCATCTTTCAGGGAAAGTCCGTTTGTGTTGTATACTTCCTCGACAGGAATCTCCAGACCGAGTTCACGCATGGCAACTGCATTCTGCGTTTTCAGGTCAGTCAGCATCCACATGCCTTCGTCGGCGTGGATGCTGAGAGTTGCCAGTGAAAATATAGCAAATAGGATTTGTTTTCTCATTTATTCTACAATTGTCATTTCGTTAATCAGATGCCCGCAATTGCCTAATTTCTCAAGGATGAACAGGACATAACGGATATCCAGGTTAATGCAACGTTGCAGGTTATTGTCAAAGTTGATATCACCGCTCAACGATTCCCAGTTACCGTCGAAGGCACAACCTATCAATTCTCCGTTTTCATTCAATACCGGGCTGCCGGAGTTGCCACCTGTGATGTCATTGGTAGACAAGAAGCAAACCGGCATATCACCGTTCGGCAAAGCATAACGTCCGTAATCCTTCTTTTCTATCAGTTCTTTCAGTTTGGCAGGCACTACGAACTCACGGTCTTCCGGGTTCTCTTTCTCAAGAATTCCTTTAGTTGTAGTGTAATAGTTGTAGTGTACGCCGTCTTTCGGATCATAAGGTTTCACGTTGCCGTAAGTCAGGCGAATCGTAAAGTTGGCATCCGGGTAAGAAGGTACGGGTAATTTCATATCGCCAAGACCACGAATGTATGTTTTGTGCAGCAAAGCCAGTTCCTTATCCATATCTTTCAGTTGTGAAACTATTTGCTCGAACAATTCGTATTTGGATTGGCAGTATTGCAAAGCAAGGTCATTGTCGATAGCTTTCACTGTCGGCTTTTTGATAAACTTCTCAAAGTTTTCACTGTTGGCAAAGATGGAGTTATCATACATGTCGTCGATAAACTTGTCATAGTCACCCTTGTATTTCTGTTCGATAACCTTATAGATAGACGGACGTTGGTCGGCCGGAATCATTTCTGCATATAGTGGGAAAAGAACTTTTGCTACTTTGCGGTCTACTTCATGGTCGTAGTCTTTATTATGAATACCGTCATATGTATCTTTCAAGGCTTCTATGCGTACCTTAATTAAAGAGTCATTCTTTTCTACCAGTGCTTCCCGTGTTTTGGATAGCAGAGTGCTGCCGAATTCAATAGCTCCGAAGAATGTTTCTCTCAGGCAAGTGAACTGATAGTTGAGAGGAGCTGTTTTAGCTACCAAGTCATCTATCTTCTTTACTACCTCTGCATATTCGGTGTTGTTCTTTTCTTTGGCAAATTCCGCGAATTTAGTTTCTTGGGCAGCTTTTGTGCCGAGTACATCATTATCGATAATCGCTTTGTTCATTCCGATAGAGTTCTTCCAGTAGTTGCTGGAGCCTGCGTACTTGTTGGCATATTGGATACGGATTTTGTCGCTGGCATTCATTACTTCTTTTAGGACTGCCAGGCGGGCATCCCGGATACGGATACGCGGTTCGTTTTCAGATTCCATGCGTTCTTTTACTTCCGATACGGTCAGATAACGGCTTGTACTTCCGGGGAATCCCATAATCATTGCGTAGTCTCCTTCTTTCAGGCCTTTGATGGAGACAGACAAATGTTTTTTAGTTTTCAATGGTGTATTGGAAGCGCTGTATTCTGCCGGTTCGCCGTTAGCATCTGCATAGATACGGAACATGGAGAAGTCGCCCGTGTGGCGAGGCCACATCCAGTTGTCCGTTTCGCCGCCGAATTTGCCGATAGAAGAAGGCGGTGCGGCAACCATACGTACATCCGGGTATATCTTCTTATAAAACAGGTAGAATTTGTTTCCGGCATAAAAAGGAAGTGCTTGTGGCACAATTCCTTTTTTGTCTTTCAGAACACTTTTGGAGTAAAGCTCCTCTGCCAGTTTTTGAAGAAACGCACCTGTGAATGATTCGGACTCCGTGATTTCTTTGGCGGCAACTTTAGCATTGACAATATCGGTAATGTCCTCAATACGTTCGATAAATGTGAATTTCAATCCCGGAGTAGGAAGCTCCTTATCTCTGGAAGTAGCCCAAAAACCGTCTGTCAGATAATCATGCTCGACGCTACTATGTTGTTGGATAGAAGCATAACCACAGTGATGGTTTGTCAGAATCAAGCCTTCTGGTGAGATGATTTCTCCTGTACATCCGCCACCGAATATACCGACAGCATCCTTTAGGGAGACACCATTAGGGTTATATAAATCTTGGGCTTCCAACTTCAAACCTTGTTTCTTCATCATATCAATAGAATGTTGCTGTTGCATCAGTTGCAATAACCACATTCCTTCATCCGCCTTGGCGGAACATACGATCAGCGCAGTCAGCGCCAATAAATAAAGTCTTAGTCTATTCATGTATTCAGTGATAAAAATTAAATATTTGATTGTTAATATGTTCCGTATTTCACTACCTGCTCTCCACTTTCAATTTCCCGTTTTTTAAAGCTTCCATGATATTTGCCGGCGGGCGTTGGTTCATCAGCTCGTTTTTCATGAAATCCATATATGGGGCTACATGTTTGAAGAACTGGTAGTATCCTTTGCATAAGTAATTCAATCCGGGTTCGCCTTCCGATGTTCGGCTGAAGCGATTCTTCGGACATTCACCGTTGCAGGCAAAGAGGAATTCACATTCCTTGCATTGGGTTGGGAGAGACTGGTATTTCATATTACCGAAATTATGCTGGCGTTCGCTGTGCATCATCTCCACAAGAGTCTGGCTGTAGATATTTCCCAGTTTATATTCGGGAAACACAAAATGGTCGCAAGAGTAGACGTCTCCGTTGAATTCCATGACGCCGGCGTGTCCGCAGGTTTTTGCCATGGAGCACACACCGGGTTGTTCACCCATCCAATTGGCGAGTGTAGAATCGAATATCTGTATGTAGTAGTTGCCTACGTCTTCTTTTACCCATTCATCGAAAAGACTACAAAGAAAATTCCCCCACTGTTCGGGCGTGATTGAAAAGTCAGCCAGTGTTCCTTCCTTGTTTTCGGCGAGAGAGGCGAGATGGCGTCCGTCCTGATGCGGAAGGATGCGCTCTACAATAGGGGCAAACTGTATATAATGGCAATCTATTTCTTTGAAGAAATGGTAGAAATCCAAAGGATAGTCGGCATTGAAGTCATTAACAACAGCCATTGCGTTCCATTCCACTTTATGCTTTTTCAGAAGATTGATACCTTGCATCACCTTCACGAAAGAAGGTTTTCCCATCTTGTTTTTGCGGTATTCATCGTGGAATTCCTGTGGCCCGTCGATTGAAACTCCTACCAGCCAGTTGTTGTCGTGAAAGAACTGGCACCATTCATCGGTGAGCATTGTACCGTTGGTCTGGATGCAATTGTCGATTGTACGTCCGCGGGCGTATTTCTTTTGCAGTTCCATAGCCTTCTTGTAGAAAGAGAGCGGACGCATCAGCGTTTCTCCCCCGTGCCAGGTGAAAAGCACCTGAGGCATGGTCTGGGAGTTAATATACTCGTCAATAAACTTTTCGAGAAGTTCATCGCTCATTACGTGTTTCGGATTGTCTTTGTATAGATGGGCCTTCTCCAGATAGTAGCAATAATCGCATGCAAGGTTGCATACGGCACCTACTGGCTTTACCATCACATAAAGCGGTTTGGCAAATGGGGCATAAGTCGATGTTTTCATGGCTGCAAAATTAGATAAACTAAATGAAAAAAAGTCCCTCAGACGTATGTTTATAAGGATTATTAAAGAAAAGAGACTTACAAGATTTAAATATTGATAAAATGTTTCCTTGAAATCTGAATCGGTTGTACCTTTGCACTCAGAATTTTAATGAATAGATGAACGTGAATAAAATTTTGTCTTTTTTACTTTTGCTTCCGTTTTTGGCTTCTTGCACCAGCAAGTATAAGATTGAAGGAACATCTTCAGTGAATAGTCTGGATGGAAAAATGTTATATCTTAAATCCCTGAACGATGGTGAGTGGGTGAAACTGGATTCTGCTGAAGTGGTGCATGGACTATTTTCAATGAAAGGTAAAATTGATTCAGTACAGATGGTGACGCTTTATATGGATAGCGAAAGCATTATGCCGATTGTTCTGGAAAATGGTAAAATCACGGTAACTATCAGCAATTCGGAACTAAAAGCAGTAGGAACTCCTCTGAATGCAGCGTTGTATGAATTCATTGGCAAAAGAAACCAGCTGGAAGAAAGTATAAGTGAATTGGAACAGGAAGAAACCCGCATGGTGATGGATGGCGGTAATCTGGAAGAAATTCACTCACAGTTGATGGTAAAAGGAGACTCATTGATGAATGAAATGAACCAATACATAAAGAAATTCATTTCAACTAATTATGAGAATGTGCTGGGACCAAGCGTATTTATGATGCTTTGCAGTTCGTTGCCATATCCTGTCATGACTCCTCAGATAGACGATATTATAAAAGATGCCCCTTATTCTTTTAAAAGTAATAAACTTGTGCGGGAATTCCTTTCCAAAGCAAAAGAAAATATGAAATTGATAGAAGAACATCAACGTTTGGAACAGAATACTTCCACAGATAAGTAGACTCTTGAGTTTCTTGTGTGTATTTTTGTGCAAAACTCAAGTAAAATGAAAACGACTATTTCGCTATATATCGGCTTTTCGTTCATTACTTGCCATAAGAGAAGGTGCTTTGAGAGGTAAGTTGTCTAATGGGTGATTGTAGTAGGAGATTATGGGCTTGGCGTTCTGGTTATTCCGAATGATTTCCAACCAAATCGTAACTTATCAAAATATCTAAATTTCTAGTTTTAATAATTTGATGCATAAAAACTGGTTAGGAATGTGGGGGGACGTGAGTATCCCCACATTTATATGTATACTACCGGTCTTGATCTTCGTTTGTCACCATACCCTTATGTTTTTCGGGCAGTGCACTTTCAACTGCGGCATAGGCCTCTGCCATAGTTGCCTTGATATTATCCACACCTTTTCCTTTGGGCGGAATAGGGTCATGAATCGTCAGAATCATGCGGTGGCGGTGTATCCATCTGCCTGTGCGTGGCAGGATTTCAAACGAGCCATCAATAGTGACAGGCACCACTGCCAACTGTAAGTCATCAGCCAATTGGAAAGCCCCTTTTTTGAAATATCCCATATGTCCAGTGAAAGTACGTGCCCCTTCCGGGAAAACGACTAATGAAACGCCGTCTTTCAAAGATGCTTTGGCCTGCCGGATAGTCTCCAATACTTTTTTCGGACCGGAACGGTCAACAAAAATATGCCCTGCACTTTCACAAGCCTTTCCTACGAACGGCAGTTTGCGCAGGCTTTTTTTCATCATCCACTTAAAATTTCTTCCAATGAAACCATAAATCAGGAATATATCGAATGACCCCTGATGGTTAGGAACGAAAATATAGGAAGTTTTATCATGCAACTTCTCACGTCCGCGAATCTTTACGGGAATCAACAGGAAAAGACAAATTAATTGTGACCATATCTTCCCCGGATGATACCCCCAGAAGTGGGCTCCACCCAAAAGGGAACCTACTATAGTGACGAGTGCCGTGAGGATGGTTAACACTAATAATATAGGCAAAGCGATGCAAATCTGATAAATATAATAAAGTATTTTCATGGGGTTGGTTTTTTTCATCCGCAAATATACATGATTATTGGTAAAAAAGAGATGCAGATGCCATATTATCTTTTCGATTGTGTTATTTTTGCTCCATGTTAATAGAGATGGTTACAAAAATATGATACGTATATTACATACTGCCGACTGGCATCTCGGACAAACCTTCTTCGGTTATGACCGTGCCGGAGAGCATGAGGCTTTTTTGAACTGGCTGGCAGAAGAAATTCGTCAGAAAGAGATTGATGCATTGGTTATAGCCGGAGATGTTTTTGATGTTTCCAATCCTTCGGCTGCATCTCAAAGCATGTATTACCGCTTTATTTACCGGATGACGGCTGAGAATCCGAACCTGCAAATAGTGATTGTTGCCGGCAACCATGATTCGGCGGCACGTCTGGAAGCTCCCATGCCTTTATTGCAAGCTATGAGGACAGAAGTCAGAGGGGTAGTGCGCAAACAGGAAGGTGGAGAGATAGATTACGATCATCTGTGTGTGGAACTGAAGAACCGGATGGGGGAAGTTGAATTGCTTTGCATGGCTGTTCCTTTCTTGCGCCAGGGAGATTACCCGGCAGTGGAGACAGAAGGTAATCAGTATGCAGAGGGAGTACGTGAACTTTATACGCAGCTCTTGCAAAGATTGTGGAAGCGAAGAAAAGCAAATCAGTCGATTCTCGCCATCGGTCATCTGCAGGCTACCGGTTCGGAAATTGCAGAGAAAGATTATAGTGAACGTACGGTGATTGGAGGTTTGGAATGTGTGTCGCCAGATGCATTTTCCGAACAGATAGCTTATACGGCATTGGGGCATATTCATAAAGCTCAGCGGGTATCCGGTCGGGAGAATGTACGTTATGCAGGAAGTCCTATCCCGATGTCTTTTGCAGAGAAACATTACCGTCATGGAGTGGTGATGGTGACTTTTGATGATGGTTGTGCGGTAGATATTGAGCGGCTCGAATGTCCGAAGTCAATACCTTTGATAAGCGTACCGAATGGAGAACCTGCATTGCCGGAAGTTGTATTGGAAGCATTGAAAGAACTGCCGGCAGTAGAGGGCATAGCTCCTTATTTGGAAGTAAAAGTATTGTTAGAAGAGCCGGAACCTATGCTCCGGCAGGAAATAGAGGAAGCTTTGGCAGACAAAAACTACCGGTTGGCACGTATTGTCTCTACTTATCGTGGTGATGAGGGAAATGCAGAAAAAGAAGAGGTGGAGTGGAAAAGAGGACTGCAAGAAATGTCTCCTTTACAGATAGCACAATCTACATTTGAGAAGATTTATCAGGCAGAAATGCCGGAGGAGTTGACAGAATTATTTCAGGAGGCCTATTTGGCTGCCACCCATAAAGAAGAGGAAGACGAAAAATGAAAATATTAGCCATACGATTAAAGAATCTAACCTCGATAGAGGGAGCTGTGGAAGTCGATTTTACATCAGAACCGTTACATTCTGCGGGAATATTCGCTATTTCGGGACCTACAGGAGCAGGAAAGTCTACCTTATTAGACGCATTGTGTCTGGCATTATATGATAAAGCCCCCCGGTTTGCCAGTTCGGCAGAAAGTGTGAATTTGGCAGATGTAGGAGATAATCAGATAAACCAGTCCGATGTCAGAAACCTGCTGCGTCGGGGAACGAGTGACGGTTATGCGGAAGTTGATTTTTTAGGGATAGACGGGCATCGTTACCGTTCTCATTGGTCGGTGAGACGGACAAGAAATAAGGTGAACGGTTCTTTGCAGCCACAAACATTGGAAGTGAAAGATTTGGATACAGAGAAAGAATATCAAGGTACCAAGAAAGAACTGTTGGCTCAATTGGTCAGGTTAATCGGTCTGACGTATGAACAGTTTACCCGTACCGTATTGTTGGCTCAGAATGACTTTGCCACCTTTTTGAAGTCGAAAGGAGCTGCGAAGGCGGAATTGCTGGAAAAACTGACAGGGACAGCCGTTTATTCGCGAATCTCCCAAGAAATATTCGCTCGGAATAAGGCAGCGCAAGAAGAAGTCACTTTGGTTCATAATAAAATGAGCGTGATTGAACTGATACCGGAAGAGGAGCAGCTTGCCTTGCAGAAAGAAAAAGAATTATTGGTTGAAAAGCGTGTAGAAGGCATTAAACTGCTGGAAGAGCAGAATAAACAACTAAATGTTGTCCGTTCATTAAAAATGCAGGAAGAACTTCAAAAGAAGAAACAAGAAGAAGCACAAGGGGAACAGGTGAAGTTGAAAGGAACTATGGAAAGACTTGTTTTGCAAGAAGAAGGACTGGTGCGTTTTAAGACCCAATGGGAAGCTATACAACCCGATTTGAAGAAAGCACGTCAGTTGGATGTGCAGATACAGTCGCAACAGGATGGATATGTACAGGCACAACAGATGTTGCAGGCAGCCCGCGGGCAGGTAGCTGAACAGGAAAAGAAGACGCGAATGGCTGCAGAACACTTGCAGTCATCTTGTCAATCTCTGAATCGCTTGTTGAATCATACGGGAGTGGAAGAGCCTATGCAACTTGAACAAGTGGAGATAATCTTGCGGCAGGAAGAAGAAAAATTAAATATCGGAATAAAGGCAAACGAAGAACGGTTGGAACGATTGAATTCTTTTGGCTATCCGTCATTGGCAGAAGAGCAGGTGAAGTTGCAGAAAGAATGGACGCGTCAGCAGAATATCCGGCAGCTTACCGAAACGCAGGCGAAAGCAAAAACTGAGATTGAAAGATTGGAGAAAGAAACAGCAGCTTGTTTCAAGCAACTGGCAGAGCAGGAGAGCACTTTGAAAACCATTCAGCGGCTTTATGAAAATGCCCGTATGGCGGTTGGAAAAGATGTGAAGGCACTGCGTCGGCAATTGCAGGAGGGCGAAGCCTGTCCAGTTTGCGGCAGTACATCGCATCCTTATCATCGGGAACAAGAGGTGGTAGATACTCTTTTTAAGAACATCGAGCTGGAATATAATACTGCCGTAGCGGCGTGCCGGCAGACAAACAACCGGAGCATCGCTTTACAGCGTGATTTGGCGCATCAAAAGACAATTGAAGGACAGGTGCGCGTTCAATTGGCAACATTGCAGAAGGAAGGTCTTGATGCAGGCAGCGCAGAACAGATACAGCATCGTTTGGAAGAACTGGCAAGGCTGATTCTGGAATACCGCAATCTATATGCAGAATGGCAACACTGTGACGAAGCAGTAAAGAAGATGCGTGCTCATTGTGAGGCTCTGCGTGAAAATGTCTCCCTCTGTCGCTTGACAATGCAAAAAGTATCGTCTGCCAAAGAACAGTTGGCTACTTTGCAAAATGTAGTCACTGCCGAGCAGAAACGGTTTGCAACGATAGAGAGCACATTGAATGTCCTTCGTCAGGAACGTTCGGTCTTATTAAAAGGAAAGAGTGCCGATGAAGCCGAAGCAGCCGTGGCGAGAAAGGAGAAAGAACTGAATCTGGCATTGGAGCAAGCGCGCAAGGAAGTAGAATCCGTTCAAAACCGCCTTTCGGGCTTGCATGGGGAAATGAAACAGATAGCTTTGGCCGTTGAAGAGTTGCAAGAGCAACACAAACAGATTGAATCTCCCGAACAACTTCCCGAAACTATCAGGCGACAACAGGACGAAAATCTCAATACAGAACGAAGTCTTTCCGCTATTGAAGCCCGTTTGCTGCAACAGATAAAGAATAAGGCAACAATGGAAATGATTGCTAAAGAACTGTCGGAGAAACAATCAGTAGCCGAGCGTTGGGCAAAACTAAATAAGCTGATTGGAAGCGCAGACGGGGCGAAGTTCAAGGTTATCGCGCAGGGTTATACTTTGAATCTGTTACTGCTTCATGCCAACAAACATTTGTCTTACCTATCCAAACGCTATAAATTGCAGCAAGTTCCCGGCACATTGGCGCTTCAGGTCATAGACTGTGACATGTGTGATGAGGTGCGGACTGTATATTCCCTCTCCGGGGGCGAATCATTCTTGATTTCCCTTGCATTGGCATTAGGGCTGTCTTCTTTATCCGGCAATAATCTGAAAGTGGAATCCCTCTTTATTGATGAAGGATTCGGTTCTTTGGATGCGGAAAGTTTGCGGACAGCTATGGAAGCGTTGGAACAACTGCAAATGCAGGGAAGAAAGATCGGAGTCATTTCTCATGTCCAAGAGATGAGTGAACGGATTTCTGTCCAGGTACAGGTACATAAAAAGGTAAACGGGAAGAGTGTGCTTACCGTCGTAGGGTAAGCACCGTTATTTCCGGCCATGCGCCGAAACGGAAAGGCAATCCTACATAGCCGATTCCTACGTTGACATACAAACCGCGTGTACCTTCCAGGTACATTCCACTCCATTCGGGATAAATATAAACGGAAGGAGAGTAGTCTCCGAATTGAAGTTGCATGGCATGGGTATGTCCTGCCAGCATTAGGTCCACGTCCGATTCGGGAAGTACTTCCCGTCTCCAGTGTGTCGGATTGTGACTTAACAGTATTTGGAACATGCCCTCAGTACCCGCTTTTGCTCCGGTGAGATCACCATGTTGGGAGAAAGGAGGCTCGCCTTCGTTTTCTACTCCGATAAGTGCGATGCTGTCATTTCCTTGAACTAGAAACGTATGCGAGTTATTCAATAACTTCCATCCCATAGCAGCCTGTCTTTGTTCTAAATCAATCAGGTTTTCATCTTGTTCCTGTTTGCTTTTCCAACGGAAATAAGGACCATAATCATGGTTCCCTAATATGGAGTAAACACCATCCTTGGCTTTCAATCGTGCCAGGATTTCCTGAAATCCATCTAGTTCTACTGCTCGATGGTTTACCAAGTCTCCGGTGAAAACGATAAGGTCGGGCTGTTGGGCATTCACCAGCTCCACCATTCGTTCGATGGCAGAAGCGTTTCCTATCCAACTGCCGATATGTATGTCTGAAAGTTGCACAATACGATATCCGTCGAAAGCTTGGGGAAGCCGGGAAGAAGAGTAGGTGGCTTCCTTGACTTCAAACCGGCTGCGTCCGACGGACGAACCGTAGAGAATCATAATGATGCAGATGACGGCTAATGTCACTCCGGTATATATAAACGGAGTACGTGGCATCCGGAGCCATTTATGGAAAGGCATCCCAACGACGGTGCAGAGAGCCAGTAATAGTTTGGGAGCTGAAAATAGGAAAAAGAAGACGGAGAACCATCCGATATCCCGTGTATGGCTCTCGGAAAACTGATTGTTGGCGAAAAATACCAGATATAGCACTCCCGCAATACTAAGGACACTTGGTATCCAATAGAGGATACGCAGCCACCGCTTTGCTGTGAGCCGGACGATAAAACGCAGATACAAGTAAATATCCGGTAGAATCAGTAGTAATAACAAGAATATGAATAAGCGTTGTAACATGCTGAACTCTTTGGTTAATATATTTTAGGTTGTTATAGTCTATATCAGCTCATTTAATTCGCGTAAGTTCTTTTTGATTTCGTGGATACGATTCAAGAACTTCTTGCGGTAAATCCATAGAATCAGTCCGAGTCCGCCACCCCATAGCAAGAAGAAAAAGATCATCATTCCCATCCCGTATTGCCACACCTGCCAGTAGATAAATGAAAGTATAGCCAGTATCAGAAGAAAGGCGATGGCAAACAACCGTTCTCTGATAGTCCACCGGTGAATGCGGTTGACACGGCTTATCACTTCTACAAGTGGCATTTCGTCTATTTGAGTCCGTTGGAGAAAACGGGTGGTGACGATGTCCCAGCAAAGTGCCGGAATCCAGGCGAGAAGAATGATGACGTAGATCGGATTCAACCGGTTGTGTAACAGTACTTCCGCCAAAAACAAGATTAATATCGGCAGAGAAATCAGAATCAGTTTGATATTCAGACTGGCAATGGCATGGATACCTTTGCCGGCATGTGCTATCAGCTTCGAAAGTTCTTCCTCCTTGATAAGCACCTTGTCTTTCAAGTGCTCATCAAGTACATTCCAGGATTTTTTCAGTTCTTCCAATTCCATATATCTTATTCCTCCTTTTTCATTCTTTTAAGTTTATCCTTGATACGGCTTAGCTTGGTCGCTACGTTCGTAACGGTTAGTCCGGTGATTTCCGCGATTTCCTCATAACTCTTATCCTCAAGATAGAGCAGGATTATTGATTTGTCGAGTTGTCCCAGTTGGTTAATCATCCGATAGAGCTGCCTTAGCATTTCATTGAGCGGATCATGTGTTTCGACGGTCCGGTCTATTTCTCCGGTGAGGCTGACGATTTCCGGCACATTCTTTTCTTTTCGATAAAAGCTGATACAGGTATTAAGGGCAATGCGGTAAATCCATGTAGAGATTTTACATTCCTTTCTGAATTTAGGAAAAGCTTTCCAAAGGTTCAGTATCACGTCCTGATATAGGTCGTTAAGAGGAGCATTTGGGGTGGCATACAGATAGCACACTTTGTAGATTACCCGTTCGTATTCGTGGATAACCGACAGGAATTCTTGCTCAATAAGGTTGTTTGCCTCTGTTGTTCGTTCTCTCATGGAGTTTATGATTGCTATTGTAAATTGGCTGCCAGGAATTTACGGATTTTTTCCACGCTTTTTCCCCGGCGGCGGGCGTAATCTTCGAGCTGGTCTTCTCCAATCTTTCCGACGGAGAAGTACTTGGCAGACGGGTGGGCAAACATAAGTCCGCAAACGGAAGCGTGCGGATACATGGCTCCGTTCTCAGTCAGCGAAATACCTATTTGCTTCATGTCCAGCAGTTCGTCCAGCAGGAAGTTGACGGACTGATCGGGCAAAGAGGGGTAGCCGACGGCAGGGCGAATACCTTGATATTTCTCGACCAATAAATCCGCTATGCCCAGATTTTCTTCTTTGGCATATCCCCATGCTTCTTTACGTACATATTCGTGCATCTTTTCCGTAGCAGCTTCTGCCAGTCGGTCGGAGAGGGTTTGTACAAGCAAGTGTTTATACGGGTCCTGTTCATACAGTCCTTCCATGTCCGCATCAATAGAAGAGGCAAAAGCTCCTATGGTATCCGGGATACCGGAAGATAACGGACGGATGAAGTCACTCAGGCAAACGAAAGGACTACCGTCTCTTTGGGGCGTCTGCTGGCGAAGCAAGGGAAAGGTGATAAATTGGTCTTTTCCCTTTTCAATCAGCAGATTATCCCCGTCAGAATTTGCCTTGCAGAGTTTGAAGATTGTTTTCACTTCATAATCTCGGTCGAGAGAGTCCAACATCCGGTTGGCTTCTTTGAATAGTTGCATGGCCTCGGAAGCTTTGCTGCGCTCTTCTTCGGGAAAGGTAGTCAGCCACGAAGCACGGCAGACGTCACATCCGTGAATGTTGGCGATGGCTGCAAAACGTGGCTGGAACCCCCATGCGTGGAAAAAGTAAATCCAGTTGATGTAGGGAGTGACTGTATGTATTTTATAAGATAAAATGGTACTCATGGTTCTGTTGAAGGCGAGCTGCTGTTTATCTGAATCTTAATTCCTGTCCGCGATAAGTCTCATCTATTTCTCCGTTGTTATATAACAGATGTCCGTTTGCGAATGTTTTCTCTACCTTCCAATTGAATGTATGGCCTTCCAGCGGGCTCCATTTGCATTTACTTAAGATGCAGTCTGTGGTAACGGTCCATTCGGAGTCGGGGCGTACCAATACCAGGTCGGCCTGATAGCCTTTGCGGATGAATCCCCTGTTGCGTATCTCATACATCTGTGCGGGAGCATGAGCCATTTTTTCTACCACTTTCTCGATGGTAAACACTCCTTTATCTGCCAATTCCAACATGCTGACTAGCGAGAACTGAATCATCGGCATTCCGGACATTGCCTTTAATGCACCGCCTTCTTTTTCACTAAGCAAGTGTGGAGCATGATCGGTTGCGATGGCATCAATCAGACCGCTGTTGACAGCCTCTTGCAAGGCTTTCCGGTCTTGTGCAGTCTTGATGGCAGGGTTACATTTAATGCGGGCACCCAATGTCTGATAATCTTCTTCCGTAAAGAGTAGATGGGAAACGCAGGCTTCTGCCGTAATTCTTTTTTGTGCCAGAGGAGCGTTGGAAAACAGACTCAACTCTTTAGCGGTGGAAATATGCATGATGTGCAGGCGGGCATTTGTTTCCCGTGCCAGTTGCACAGCCAGTTCGGACGAACGATAGCAAGCCTCTTCCGAACGGAGAAGCGGATGAAGAGCCAGAGGTACATCGTCTCCGTATTCTTTCTTATATTTATCCGTATTTTCTTTGATAATTCCCTGGTCTTCGCAATGGGCGGCGATAAGCAGATCGGTTCCGCCGAATATATTACGCAGGCTGGCCATCCGGTCTACCAGCATATTGCCGGTGCTTGAACCCATAAATAACTTCACGCCACAAACCCGGTGTTTATCCAGTTGTGCAAACTGGGTATAGTTAGTATTTGTTGCTCCGAAATAGCAGGAATAGTTGACTGCTGATTTCTCACCTAGTAGGGTGAATTTCTCTTCCAAAGCCTCCAGCGTCGTAGTCTGCGGGGTTGTATTGGGCATGTCCATGATGGAAGTGACCCCTCCTGCTGCAGCGGCATGGCTTTCGGTGGTAATATCTGCTTTATGAGTCAGTCCGGGATCACGGAAATGAACATGTTCGTCGATGACACCCGGCAGGAGATAACACCCGCTTGCATCAATGACTTCGTCACAAGGGGAAGCTGCTTTTTCTTCACCCACCAGTATTTCGGCTATCTTTTCATTTTCAATGACTACTGAACCCAGTACTTTTCTTCCTTCGTTAACAATAACGGCATTTTGAATCAGTGTACGTTTCATGACTTTTGCGGGAATTTATGGAACCAACTATTTACTTTTAATTTAATCACACCAAATATGGCCTCTCCAAAGATGCTGCTATTCATCTTGGAAGTGCCCAATTCGCGATTGATAAAGATTACGGGAACTTCAATGATTTTGAATCCGCATTTGTAAGCGGTGAACTTCATTTCAATCTGAAAAGCATATCCCTTAAAACGGATATGATCCAAATCGATTGTTTCCAATACCTGACGACGGTAACAGACGAATCCGGCGGTGGTGTCGTGTACGGGAATCCCCGTGATAAGTCTCACATACTTGGAGGCAAAATACGACATCAACACCCGTCCCATCGGCCAGTTCACTACGTTCACTCCGCTGATGTAGCGGGAGCCGATGGATACATCCCCACCCTGTTCCGAACAAGCCTGATACAAACGGGGTAAATCGTTCGGATTATGGCTGAAGTCGGCATCCATTTCGAAGATGTACTCGTAGGCATGTTCCAGTGCCCATTTGAAACCGGTGATATAGGCAGTGCCCAATCCCAGTTTCCCTTTGCGCTCAATCATAAAAAGCCGTTCGGGAAATTCTTGTTGCAAGGTTTTTACGATGGCTGCCGTTCCGTCCGGAGAGCCGTCTTCTATGACCAGGATATGGAATGTCTTGGTGAGTCCGAAAACGGCTCGGATGATATTTTCTATGTTCTCCCGTTCGTTGTAGGTAGGGATAATTACGATGCTGTCCGATGTCTGCATATAAATAGTATAAAATTTAGAAACAAAAGTAGCTTTTTTCCTTTAGTTATGGATAGAACTAAGGATTATTTAACGTGGAGGCACGTCCGTATGTGCCGCACAATGGTGTTTAAGGTATTAATGGATGTGCCCGTAAGTATTAACGGAAAACTTCTTCCTTATTAATAGTAAGCTTCTTCGTTGCCGTTATCAGACTTTCCGACGGGCAACTGTCAACTATAAACGCAACCTTTGTTTTTATAAACGAAGCCTTTGATTATAAAAACGAAGCTTGTGTTTTTATAAATGAAAGCTTTGTTTATAGTTTGATGGCAGTAAATCGGAATTTCACTACGGATAAATCGGAAGTTTACTATTAACAGACGGCAACTTTTCTATTAATACCTGATGTGTCAACAAGCGGTTGCCGACGAGTGGGTATGAGACATCTTGTATGTTAAAACAGGATAAATAATTTCTTGCAGAATGATAAATGTGAAAAAATACCGTACTTTTGAAACTGTTAATGATTGCTTAACTGTTTGACAGCATGAAATGTGAGACCATATATATCGCTTTAATCGGACTTGTCCTTGCCGCATGCAATGGCGATGTCTTTGTGGACGATTATCTGCCACACGGTGCGGCAACCGTTCTGATGTCGGAGGACAACCGGACGGCAGAGATTACTTTCACTTCCGACAACTGGGAGGAAGAAAAATACAGTCTGCTTTTCGGAGACAATCTGCCCGCGATAGTCATTCCGGATATAATCAATCAAGAGAAGCCCATACTTGGGAATACGAAAATACCTTTTGGCATCAAACAGCAATACATAGCGGCAGATGTGGATAAGGATAAGGCAGTAGAGGTGAAAATAGATGCGCATGATAAGAGGAAGGTGGTTGTCTACAATTACCTTGAACGGTATGAAATCCCTCTCAAGGTATATGCGTCCAATCCGATAACGGGTGGCAAGCGCGAATTCAGTGCTTTTCTTTACAGTCAGAGCTATATAAATTATTTAATTTTCAAGGAAAAGATGGAGTCTGAACAATATGATTAAGTTCCGAATATTTCCGCTTGTGCTCTCGGCAGCCTTATCGGTCGCTTCGCTTTCCGCGTCCGAAGCCGACACCGTTTCACGGAAGGTGATACATGCGCTTAGTGTCGATTTCCGTCCGGCGTACGTTTTTCCTACGCACGATTTCTTTAGAGGCGTCAATCGTACGGGAAACAGCATCAACTCCACTCTTTCGGGACATCTGAAGTATGGCTTCAAGTTCTCGCCCGATACGGAAACGGGTAGGAGATATCCGTATGCTGTACAGGGCATCGGTGTAGCTTACAACACCTACCATAATACTGCCGAAGTGGGCAATCCGCTTGCCGTCTACGTCTTTCAGACATCAAAGATTGCCGACATTACTTCCCGTCTGTCGTTCGACTACGAATGGAATTTCGGCGCGTCGTTCGGATGGAAGAAGTTTGATAAGCTCGACAACCCGTACAACGAGGTAGTGGGATCGAAAATCAATGCCTACATCAATCTGGGTTTTCTGCTCAACTGGCGGATTTCATCACACACCTATCTGCGTGCCGGTGTAGGTATGTCACACTATTCAAACGGAAACACCCGTTATCCGAACTCGGGAGTCAACACCTTGGGAGCATCGGTAGGCGTCACTCACTTCTTGGGCGACCGTGAAGAGCCCCATCGCACGCATTCTGTCGGACGGCAGCTCCGGACGCCTTTCAGAAAATTCGTAAGTTACGACCTTGTCGTTTACGGTGCCACACGGAAGAAAGGCATTTGGCCCGAAGGCGCGAACCCGCTGATGGTGCCGGGCTCTTTTGGTATCATCGGACTCAATTTCAATCCTCTTTACAACTTCAACAAATATTTCCGGGCGGGCGTGTCCTTGGATTTGCAATACGATGAAAGCGCCAACATCATGAAGCACATAGCCAACGAGTATATCCCTTCCAATCCTGAAGAGGTGAAATTCTATCGTCCCGCTTTCAAAGAACAGTTTTCGGCAGGACTCTCGGCGCGTGCGGAAATCGTGATGCCCATTTTCTCCATCAACTTGGGCATTGGCAAGAATTTCTTCTGCCAAGGTGCCGATACAAACGCTTTCTATCAGACCTTTGTGCTGAAAACAACCCTGACGAAGAACGTTTTTATACATACCGGCTATCAGTTGTATGACTTCAGATACCCCAACAACTTGATGTTGGGACTTGGCTTCAGATTCAATGCAAAGTGACGAATGGAGACGTTAGAGTGACAGGATGGAGAAACGGTTTGGATTTTTTTTGTACTTTTGCGCGTAATTTTTTGAATGAGGTATGACAATAACTGAATTGCAACGGCAATATGCCGCCCACCCCAATATGGCAGTAATGAAGCGCTTGTTGAAGGACACTTCCGCTCAAACTATCTTTTGTGGTGGACTATGCGCGTCCGCCGCTTCTCTTTTTTCTTCCGTATTGGTGCAAGAGGGTGGCTGCCCGTTTGTCTTTATTTTGGGCGACCTTGAAGAAGCCGGCTATTTTTATCATGACTTGACGCAGATATTGGGCACGGAAAAGGTGCTGTTCTTTCCATCTTCCTTCCGTCGCTCTATTAAATATGGACAAAAAGACGCAGCGAATGAGATTCTGCGTACGGAAGTATTGAGCCGCTTGCAAAAGGGAGAGGAAGGATTGTGCATCGTCACGTATCCGGATGCGTTGGCGGAGAAGGTGGTGTCCCGAAAGGAATTGAGTGACAAAACCCTGAAACTGAATGTTGGCGAGAAAGTGGACACCGCTTTTATCACGGATGTGTTGCATAGTTATGGTTTCGAATACGTAGACTATGTATATGAACCGGGGCAATATGCCGTTCGCGGCAGCATTATCGACGTTTTCTCTTTTGCTTCGGAATATCCTTATCGTATCGACTTCTTTGGCGATGAAGTAGAAAGTATCCGTACCTTTGAAGTGGAGTCCCAATTATCCCGCGAGAAGAAAAGTGGAGTGTCTATTGTTCCCGATTTAGCAGTGACGGGAGACGTGACAACTTCCTTTCTGGATTTTATCCCGAAAGATACAGCTTTGGCAATGCGCGATTTTCTTTGGTTGCGTGAACGAATCCAGGTGGTGCATGACGAGGCGTTGACTCCCCAGGCAATAGCTGTCCAGGAAGCCGAAGAGAATGGAGGCATTACATTGGAGGGAAAATTGATAGACGGCAGCGAGTTTACTGCACGTGCACTCGATTTCCGCCGATTGGAATTTGGGAACAAACCAACCGGAACGCCGAATGCCAGTGTTACTTTCAATACATCTGCCCAACCCATCTTTCATAAGAATTTCGATTTGGTAGCTTCTTCCTTCAAAGATTATTTGGAAAAAGGTTATTCGCTATATATCTGTAGTGACAGTATGAAGCAGACAGATCGTATCAAGGCTATTTTTGAAGACCGGGGCGATCAGATTAATTTTACTCCCGTAGAGCGTACCATACACGAAGGGTTTGTAGATAACACACTACGGCTTTGTATCTTCACAGATCATCAGCTGTTTGACCGTTTCCATAAATATAATCTGAAAAGTGATAAAGCCCGTTCGGGAAAAGTGGCACTGTCCTTAAAAGAACTGAACCAGTTTACTCCGGGAGATTATGTGGTGCATACCGATCATGGTATCGGGCGTTTTTCCGGTTTGGTGCGTATACCGAATGGTGATACTACGCAGGAGGTTTTGAAACTGGTGTTTCAGAATGAAGATGTAGTGTTCGTTTCCATTCATTCACTGCATAAAGTTTCCAAATACAAAGGTAAGGAGGGAGAGGCTCCCCGACTTAATAAATTAGGTACAGGGGCATGGGAAAAACTGAAAGAACGTACGAAGAGTAAAATCAAGGATATTGCCCGCGATTTGATAAAATTGTATTCGCAGCGTCGTCAGGAAAAAGGGTTCTCTTATAGCCCCGATAGTTTCTTGCAGCGTGAGTTGGAAGCATCCTTTATTTATGAAGATACCCCGGATCAGAGTAAGGCGACGATTGATGTCAAAGCGGATATGGAAAGTGACCGCCCGATGGACCGCCTGGTCTGTGGAGATGTAGGATTTGGAAAAACAGAAGTTGCGATCCGTGCCGCTTTCAAAGCCGTTGCCGATAATAAACAAGTGGCCGTTCTGGTTCCGACAACGGTGCTTGCTTACCAGCATTTCCAGACATTCCGCGAACGTCTGAAAGGACTGCCATGCCGGGTGGAATATTTAAGCCGCGCACGTACTGCCGCACAAACCAAAGCTGTATTGAAAGGACTGAAGGATGGAGATGTCGGTATTCTGATAGGTACCCATCGTATCTTAGGCAAGGATGTCCGGTTTAAAGACTTGGGACTGCTGATTGTTGACGAAGAACAGAAATTCGGAGTTTCCGTAAAAGAAAAGTTGCGTCAGTTGAAGGTGAATGTAGATACACTGACAATGACTGCTACTCCGATTCCCCGTACCCTTCAATTCTCGTTGATGGGCGCGCGTGATTTGAGCGTGATTTCCACTCCGCCGCCCAACCGCTATCCGATTCAGACCGAAGTGCATACTTTTAATGAAGAAGTGATAACGGATGCCATCAATTTTGAGATGAGCCGCAACGGGCAGGTCTTTTTCGTCAATAACCGGATTGCGAACTTGCCGGAACTGAAAGCAATGATCGAGCGCCATATTCCGGATTGCCGTGTAGTAATCGGACACGGGCAGATGGAACCGGCAGAACTGGAGAAAATTATTCTGGATTTTGTCAACTATGACTATGACGTGCTCTTGGCAACCACAATCATCGAAAGTGGTATCGATATTCCGAATGCAAATACCATCATTATTAATCAGGCGCAAAACTTCGGCTTGAGTGATCTTCACCAGATGCGTGGACGGGTAGGGCGTAGTAACAAGAAAGCATTCTGTTATCTGTTGGCTCCTCCGTTGAGCAGTTTGACCACCGAAGGGAAACGACGTCTTCAAGCGATTGAAAACTTTAGTGATTTGGGAAGTGGTATTCATATTGCCATGCAGGATTTGGACATTCGTGGAGCCGGAAATTTGCTTGGAGCTGAGCAAAGTGGGTTTGTCGCTGATTTGGGATATGAGACATATCAGAAGATTCTGACCGAAGCTGTCCGTGAGTTGAAAACAGACGAATTTGCAGAACTGTATGCTGATGAAATAAAAGGTGAAGGACAAATTAGTGGAGAAGAATTTGTAGAGGAGTGTCAGGTAGAAAGTGACCTCGAACTTTTATTGCCTGCCAACTATGTAACCGGCAGCAGCGAACGTATGTTGCTTTATCGTGAACTCGATGGACTGACATTGGATAAGGATGTGGAGGCTTTCCGCTCTCGCTTGGAAGACCGCTTCGGTCCGGTTCCGCCTGAAACGCAGGAGTTGTTGCGTATTGTACCTCTCCGCCGTCTCGCAGCACGTCTGGGAGCAGAGAAGATTTTCCTGAAAGGCGGACGAATGACCTTGTTCTTTGTATCCAATCCGGATAGTCCGTTCTACCAGAGCCAGGCTTTCGGTAAGGTGATAGACTATATGATGAAATATACCCGTCGTTGCGATTTGAGGGAACAGAATGGAAAACGGAGTATGCTGATCAAGGATGTGTTGAATGTAGAGACAGCAGTCGGTGTGCTGCAAGAGATTGTGGCATTGCCGGTAAAAGATAAATAGACAGACAATTCTGTCTATTTATCTTTTACCTCTGACTTTGTTTCTTTCTACTTCTTTTCCTTTTCCATATAATTTGTCTATCAAGTCCGAACGCCCGATTCGTCTCAATTCATTGATAATGTTCTTGCGTTCTTCCGGCTTATACCAAAAGAAGAATTGCCGTTGAGCTAGTTTCTCCCGTTGGGTCTTAGCACTGAATACTGGTTCCAAGGTGTACGGATGGAACCCCGTATACCATGTTTCGGTGGCTACAGTCATCGGAGTGGGAGTGAAGTCCTGCACTTGTTCCAGGTGAAAGTCCAAGCGTTTGGTGATAACGGCGAGTTCTGCCATATCTTCTTCCTTACAACCCGGGTGTGAAGAGATAAAATAAGGAATCAGTTGCTGGCGCAGATTCTCTTCCCTATTAATTCGGTCGAATATCTTCTTGAATGTCTCAAATTGCTCGAAAGAAGGTTTGCGCATTATCGACAATACACGTGCACTAGTATGTTCGGGAGCCACTTTCAGCCGACCGCTAACGTGATTGACAATCAGCTCACGGGTATATTCGGCGGTACTGCGGTTGATGGCTGCATCTTTACTCTGATGAAGCAGCAGATCATAACGTACTCCACTGCCGATAAAAGATTTCTTAATACCGGGTAAAGCATCTACCGCATGATAAATATCCAATAATGGGCGATGGTCGGTATTTAGATTCGGGCAAACTTTCGGATGGATGCATGACGGTCGTTTGCATTTTCTACAGATAGATTCATCTTTCCCTTTCATCTGATACATATTGGCGGAAGGACCACCCAAGTCACTTAAATATCCTTTGAAGTCCGGCAACTGGATAACCTCTTTTATTTCTTTTAGAATAGACTCTTTACTACGGCTGACAATAAACTTTCCCTGATGAGCGGAAATGGTGCAGAACGCACAACCACCAAAGCATCCCCGATGAATATTGATGGAAAACTTAATCATATCATAGGCGGGAATCCGCTTTCCCTTATATTTAGGATGCGGCAGGCGGGTATATGGCAAATCGAAAGAACGGTCCAGTTCTTCCTGGCTCATCGGTGGATAAGGGGGATTGACTATTACTATCTTGTTTCCGACGGCTTGTGTGATACGTGCAGCAGCATATTTATTGGACTCTTCTTCAATGTGCCGGAAATTGCTCGCGTGTTTCTTCTTATCCGTCAGGCATTCTTCGTGTGAATAGAGCCGGATATCTTCCGCATCGGAAATCCACTCTGTCTCACGGCAGAGATAGGCTGTCTGCGGGATTGTTCCAATAATCTTTTTAAAGTCATTGGTCGTTAATGACGCTTCTTTTGTGGGAAGTAAACTTTTCATTTTCCGGGTTAAGTCTACAATCGGCTTTTCACCCATTCCATAAATGAGTAAGTCCGCACCACTATCACATAAAATGCTTTTTTGTATCTTGTCCTGCCAGTAGTCATAATGGCTTAACCGTCTCATGCTGGCTTCAATGCCGCCTAAGATAACGGGAACATCGGGATAAAGTCTTTTCAGAATTTGACTGTAGACAGTAGAAGGGTAGTCCGGACGCATATCCGGACGACCGTCCGGGGTATATGCATCCTCACTACGCAGCCGTTTGTTGGCGGTATATTTGTTTACCATCGAGTCCATGCATCCGCCGGAAATGCCAAAGAACAGGCGGGGACGTCCCAACTTCTTGAAGTCACGCAGGTCATCACGCCAGTTGGGTTGAGGTACGATGGCTATTTTCAAACCTTCTGCTTCGAGAATACGCCCGATAACGGCAGCGCCAAAAGATGGATGGTCCACATAAGCATCCGCGCTGAAGAGAATGACATCCAGTTCATTCCATCCGCGAAGTTCTACTTCTTTCTTTGTAGTGGGTAACCAGTCGGTCAATCGATATTCTTTCATGCCGCAAAGATAAGGATAATAAAAAACATCCCAATGATTTTTTTATTCATTGGGATGTTTAACTTCAATCATTAGGATGTTTTTTCAAAACTTCTTATTGATTGTGAACTCTAATGTCATTTGTTCTCCGTCGTAGATTTCGCGGAAACCGATACCTTGCTCGGAAAGATATTCTTTCAAATTCTGGAATGCATCGGTATGGTTCATAATAATCTCTATCGTTTCACCGGGAGAAGTGTCACACATGGCTTTGATTGCTGGAATCAGCGGGCTGTAAGCTGTCGTTCCGCGAGTATCTACCGTAATCATCGTTACTCCTCTACTTCCGTTTTCGGACTGGAAAGCCAGGTAAGATAAAGTTTTATAAGCTGCTGCAAACCGAATGCCTTCATATTATTGTGATAAATCACATCGATACAAAGGTCCAGCAAGTCTTTGCTGTCTTCTTCCTGACTGGCGATAAGGGAGCGGATATTTAGTTTCAACTTATCCAGAACTGCTTCATCTACAATACCGTTACTGTCGATAAGATGGCGGAACAGGGTATATTTCTCAATCGTTCTCAAGTTCTCGTTAGATACTTCTATGCTGCGTGTACCGCTGGGATTTGCTTGTATGGTATACATCGTTTTTTAGTTTAAGGGTTATTACAGTAGCAAAGATAGAATATAAAATGAGAAACAGATTAAAAAATGGGATATTTTTTATTTCTGTGTAAAGAATCCCAATATGCCTGCCATAATAGTTGCCCGGTCAGCTTCCGACTGGATACTTTCGAATGGGAAACCTAATATGAAAGTGCGGTAGTTTCCTTTGTAGGCGATGCCTGCGCTTTGGTTGCCTGGAGCATAAGTAAATACGGGAAAAGCAGTATCTACCGGAACGATACAATCCGGTGCAGGAACAGCATAACTGTTCTCGTTGGGCACACGTGGAATAGTAATCGTGCGTCCCAATCCATTGATACGGTTTGAAGTCTTATCTGTCAAGCTACTTTGGTAACCATATTTTAAAGTTCTTTCCGTAAATTCCCGGTTTCCTTGCGTTCCGCTCATATCGCTTCCCACATAGGCGCCACTGACAAATAGATTACCTCCAGACTGGCAATAGCTGGTGATAATCCGTTGCATAGCCGAAGAGAATGTTTTGTAATAAGCTTTACTTGCGGGGTCTTCTTTTTCCAGCCCTAGGATATAATCTACTATCGGATATTCTTCCAACGTAACCAATCCGTTTTCTACTGCTTCGTCACTGCATGACACAAAACTATATTTGCCGGCTGCCTGAATTGCCTTTCCGTGAATGAAAGGATAATCAAATGTATTCCCTGCTATTTTCATTCCTTCCAATTCATTACCGCTATGTCCCAGACTGCCTTGTCCTTCTTTTCCGGCTTGTGTACGGTCAAAGTCTGTTTGTGCTCCGCAAAATGAGATGTTTGATATATACGGAACTCCGGGATCTTGTGATAAATCGAATCCTGCTCTATCAGAAGTATTGATGACCGCCGGACCGCTGATTCTGTCAAAGCCATTGATGATTAATACCTTTTCCTGTTCACGTTTGGCTTTATAAGCGGAAAGGATTTCGGAGGGAAAACTTTCCCCGCCGCGGTTTACGGCAGTTACCTTAAATGAATAAACGAGCCCCGGTTCTATTTTAACGGTGTGGGACGTTTGGCTGACTAAAGTTCCATTGTCGAAGCCTCCATAACCGATGCGCGTATATACAATGTATTCCCGTGGACGGGCAGTAGGCTCTTGCGGATCATCCTCACCTTTCCAAGACAGTTCCAGCGTATTCTTCTTTTTTCCGAAACGGACAGAAAAATTGCTCACAGGCAAAGGTTGCACTACATATTCTTTGTCATGCTGGCTGGTAATGAATTGCAAGATACCTTTGTAAATGGCACGTCCCACGGTAAACTTGAAGTTCGGATCATGTCCTAACTGCATATCGGCAAAGTTCTGATGAGAAAGTAATTCGATAATCGTAGAGGGAGTAGCGGGAAGCCGTGTCTCGCTATAATTCCGGTTCCACATGCTTCGGCGTGTCCAGGGTAGGTTATAGCTCGAATGGATATCTTTCTGAATTTGGGAGAGCAGAATATCCGTTAAGTCGCGTGACGCATACCGGTCTGTTCCTGTGTTCAACTTGCCATTATTGAAGTCGGTCGTGTAAATGCCGAGTGAACCAATCAACTCGTCTGTTTTACTGCATCCTGCGTCACTATGGAGTGCCATTGTCAGTTCTAACGGCACACGCAACCCCGGTCGGTTCGGGTTATAAACGGAACCACCTGATAAATAATTGATGGTATTGGAACGTGTATTGATATCATCTACATAATCATTTTCACCTTTGCGTCCGGCATATACATCATAAGGCATTCCTGCCCATTGTGCCGAGTAACGTGCTCCTTCCAGATAACGAGGTAGTCCGCTGAGCTTTCCCCCTCGGGAAATATTTCCCATTCCCCCGCCAAAACGTACCGCGTCGGCACATACTACACCATGTTCGCTACTTTCGTTGCTTAGTATAACCATGCCGTAGTCATTATTTCCCTTGTCAAATTCGAAAGAGCCAAGATAAACCCATGTGCCGCCACCTATTTTCTGATTTACCTTAAATTCCGTAACTCCACCGTTATGGAAAACGAGGTACTTGGCGTCGCTTACACTATTCGGCAATGTCTGATAAGAAACGTAAACGGCATATTCGCCTGTTGCCGGCAGGGTAGGTACCCATTCGGCAAATACCTGGTCCTTATTCTTCTTTTTCTTTCTTTCGGTGGAGATAAAACGGCAGGTTCCGTCGCTGAACGGATTTTCTCCATCCCTATAAATCGTTTTCTTTAGAGCGAATCCTTTTACAGGAGCCGTTGCCCACTTCGCTTTTTTGCTTCCTACTTCCAGATAAAGAGAAGCGTCAGGCGTATCGTTGTCCACAATGATTTCATTCTTTTGCGTGTCCCGTTCGCGGGGAGTATAAACGATAGCACCTGCGTTTTCCAGCATGGGAATCACATAAGGAAGTACGAAAGACTGGGTGAACAAATCTTCTGTGCTACAGAACAGGCGGGGGCGTTGCCATCCCCATTCGTTCTTGTCATTCTTGAAATAGTTGCCATGGCTTTGCCAGATTGCGATGTGACGGTCTTGTAATCCACGTGAAATATCATTCGGGCGTGAGATGTTTTTTACCCAGGGGGCTCCTTTATAATCCACGTTCAGGGACATTCGTCCCTTGTCCTTTTTCTTGTTCCGGTAGAAATTAGGAACCAGTTCCTCAATGGGCTTTCCGTCCGCATAAATCATCAATTGGTAATAGTGGACGGGGCCCGGGAGTAATTCTTTCACCTGGTTATAAATTGTCTCTACGGTTTCCGGCCGGAAAGGTTGATAAGCGAAACTCTCCGAGGTATAGACGGTAATTGTCTTACGGTCATAATTTATATCAATACTATTCAGCTTTGGAGTGCTGATTTTGGCTGTTGCGGTATATTTGCCGAAATAATCCGTTAATCTTTCTTTTACATTCCTTTCAATATCTTGAGCGAAAAGAAAATTAGCACTTACAGTAAGGCATAGAAGAAACACTATTATCTTTTTCATTATTCATTGCTTTTGTTCTCATTTTCACTGTGATGAATTATCCTGCAAAAATAAACAAAAAAAGAGTGAGAAGTATTCAAACTTCCCACTCTTCTTTCATTGTTTTATATTCTCTTAATTAAGAATGATTTTCCTTATAGTGGAATATACTCCACGAATGCTTCCATTGCTTCGTAGGAAGCCAGTCCTAATTTGTCATACAAAGTGGCTGTACCACGATTGCGGTCTTCACTACGTTGCCAGAACAAACGTTCGTCATTGCCCAAGAACGGAGCGCTTTCCATCTGAGACTGATGTTTCAGGATAGAGTTACGTTTTGCACGGAGTTCTTCCGGACTGATGGGCACTGCCATTTCAATATTTTCAATTTCCCATTCAGCCCATGCGCCACGATACATCCAGATACGGCAGTCTTTCAGCCATTTTGCACCCTCTTCTTTTTCGAGGTCGATAGCGGCAAAAACAGCATCCGTACACACACGGTGTGTTCCATGCGGGTCGGCAAGGTCGCCGGCTACGAATATCTGATGAGGCTTCACTTCGCGGAGCAGGTTCCGTACGATTTCTACGTCTGCCTCGCTGATAGGATTCTTCTGAATCTTACCTGTTTCGTAGAATGGCAGGTCGAGGAAGTGGCATCGTTCCAATGGTATATTGTTATAAGTGCAGGCCGTACGGGCTTCACCACGACGAATCAGTCCTTTGATAGTCAGAATGTCACGACTGTCCATATCACCATCTTTCTTGTTCTTTAGGAAGTTGCGTATTTCTGCATACTTCTCATTGATAACCTGATCTTCACTATTGTTGAAAAGTTGGTTGAAGCCATTGATGAAATGCATGAAACGAACCACTTCTTCATCACCTACGGCGATATTGCCGGAAGTCTCGTAAGCTACATGTACTTCATGTTTTTGCTCTACCAGGCGGCGGAGCGTTCCACCCATAGAGATCACATCATCATCCGGGTGCGGAGAGAAGATAATCACACGCTTCGGGAATGGTTTGGCGCGTTCGGGACGATAAGTATCATCGGCATTCGGTTTGCCACCCGGCCATCCGGTGATGGTGTGCTGCAAATCATTGAAAATCTTGATATTTACATTGTATGCAGAACCATAAAGTGCCAATAGTTCACTCAAACCGTTTTCGTTATAGTCCTTATTTGTCAATTTCAAGATCGGTTTGCCGGTCAACTGGCATAACCAGACGATAGCGCTACGGATCAGTTTGTCATTCCACTCGCAGGAAGTTACCAGCCACGGACGTTGAATACGTGTCAAGTTCATAGCTGCCGAAAGGTCGAGAGCTACATGGGCGTTGTTGTGCGTTTGCAGATAAGATGCAGGAATTGTGTCAGTGATGGCACCTTCCACACACTCTTTAATCATGGCTGCCTTGTTTTCACCCCACGCAAGCAGATAAACTTTCTTTGCACCGAGAATGGTAGCTACCCCCATCGTAATAGAACTGATGGGAGTATTATCCATAGTTCCGAAAATCTTGGCTGCTTCATTGCGTGATGCATTATCCAACAAAATCAGACGAGTGGTAGAGTTCAGACGTGAACCCGGTTCGTTGAATGCGATATTACCTACACGACCGATACCTAGCAAAGCAATATCGATACCGCCGAAGCTTTCGATACGTTGTTCGTACAGACGGCAATATTCAAAGATAGTATCTTTGGCAATGCTTCCATCCGGAGTGAATATGTTCTGCTTGTCGATGTCAATATGATCCAGCAGCATATTCTTCAATGCGTTGAAGTTACTGTTGACAGCGTCGGGCGACAACGGATAATATTCGTACATGTTAAATACGATCACGTTACGGAAGCTGAGTCCTTCTTCCTTGTGCATGCGGATAAGTTCCGTATATACGTGTCTGGGTGAATCGCCGCCAGGCAGTGCCAATACGCAGAAACGTCCTGCTTTTTGTTTTTCGCGGATGGTCTGTGCTATTTCGCGAGCAATGTAGTTAGCGCCTTCTTCTACAGATTCATAGATGTCTGTGGGGATTTTCTCGAGTCTTGTCAAGACTGATTTTTCAAATGCATTCTCCGGTCTGTAGTATCTGGGGGAGACCCGGTGGAGACTGATTTGAGAACTAAGATTTGTTTTCATAAAGTTGTTAATTAAGTTATGTAAGATTAGCGTCCTTACGACTGTATTTTCACGACAAAGATACAAAAGAAGTCTATATTATTAATTACCTGCTTCAAGGTATTGTTGCTGTTTTAATCCGTTTTTAACATTTGTTTTGTAGCATATTCTATAGATGAAATTCATCGGCATCTTTCCAGACCGGAAACTTTTCTCTGAATTGGTTGAGAGCAGTGAGATTTACACTGACTGTCGTTATTCCTTCCTTTCCATCTGGAAATGAGCCGATTTCTTCTCCGAAAGCGGAGTAGACTTTACTTCCTCCATTATATGCAAGTTGGTATCTGTCTATACCTACTCTGTTGACACCGCATACATAGCATTGATTTTCTAAAGCTCGTGCTCGGAGTAGAGTATCCCAAACCAGACGGCGGGGGATAGGCCAGTTGGCTACATATATCAAAAGGTCGTACTCGTTGCCTATGTTTCGGCTCCATACAGGGAAACGAAGGTCATAGCAAACCAGCAGGCAGATATTCCATCCGTGATAGGGGATGATGAGTCGTTTATCACCGGCTGAAAAGTGTTCGGCTTCCCGTCCCATACGAAACAGATGTCGTTTGTCATAATAGAACTCTTCTCCTTCCGGTGTCAGAAAGAACGCACGGTTAAAAAACTGTTCGTTCTCTGTTGCTATATAGCTTCCGCAAATGGCTAGCTGGAATTTGGCGGCCCATTGTTTGAGTGTTGTAATTGTTTCTCCGGAATTTGGCTCTGCCAGTATTTTACTCTGCATACTGAATCCGGTAGAAAACATCTCCGGTAAAACAACAATCTCCGTTATTCCGCGAAGACTTTGCAGCTTTTCGTGGAGCAAACGGAGATTTTCTTGTTTATTTTCCCAAACAATATCAGTTTGTATGATAGAAATACGGATAGACTCCATGATAACTAAGTATTATACTTAATACCTAATACTTAAATCATATTTCTCCAAGAGCAAAATTCTCCGGATGTTTTCCTTTGAAATCCTTGAAGTAAAGTTTGATTTCTCTCATGTCCTTATTAATATCTCCTGACGGCATGATAGCTTTTGTTGCCGAAATCGTTTTTTTGCTGTAATCAATACCAATCAGGACGATAGGAACCTGTGCTTTCAAGGCTATAAAATAAAAGCCTTTTTTCCAGTTTGGATTCGCTTTACGGGTTCCTTCGGGAGTGATAGCCAAATTAAACTTTTTATATTCGGCAAATTTATGAACCATCTGATCTACTAGCGAAGTTTTTCGACTGCGGTCGACGGGAATTCCGCCAACTGCTTTGAAAAAAACTCCAAGCGGAAAGAAAAACCATTCTTTTTTCATCATGAAACTTGTCTTACGGCCTATAGCACCATAAAATAGTTTTCCAATAAATAAATCAAGGTTTGTAGTGTGTGGAGCGGCACATATCACGCATTTATCATAATTAGGCACCGTAACGTTTGTCTTCCACCCTAACAGGCGGTAATAGATAAAGCTATAAATTGCTTTTTTCATTCTGTTGTTAGTTCAATTTCCCTATAGCTTCAATAATCTCGTTTACCTTTGCATTAAAATCAGCACGGAATTTCTTATAAAAACCTTTCACGTTGCCCGGTTCTGTGTGGCTGATGCGAGTAACAAATTCATCCTGCATCTTCAGTACCTCTGCCATCAGTTCATCTGCTTTCACCTTGTCTGTACCAGGGATGAACATATTGTTGATTAAACACTCGGTGAATAATTCTCCTGCGATATAGTTTACGTTCTTTTTGAGTTCTCTTCTACTTGCCATAATCTTTACATTTAATGGTGAATAATAAAAAATACTTGCGGTAAAGATAGGCACTTTCTTTGATTTGGGCGAATTATACGGGGAAAAAATAAGATAAGGGAGTTTTTTAATATCTTTTTTATATGTATATAAACATTTCTTTATTGTGGTATTAAATCAAAGTATGGGATATATGATATGAATTAAATTTAGACGTTATTGAATGGAATTTGTCCTGATATTGTATAATGGTATGAATATGTGGAGAATTTTATTTATTTCTTTTAGTAGATGACAAAATTTAAATTTATGCTGTTAAACATCTAATTTTTAAGTGATTAAATTTGCGAAAGTCCCTG
>NZ_JANJZR010000003.1 GCF_024623065.1 Bacteroides acidifaciens | reverse complement strand
GAGACTATGTGACGAATAAAAACAGGTCGGTAAAGCCTATCTAACATAATCTCAGGAAAATTTAAACAGGCTCTTAATTTATCCGCCTATTCTCCTCCGTTCTGTAAAATACCGACATAGCGAAGCAAACAATTTTACCCAATTATCGTTAATATATAAAGAGAGTATTCTTATTTATATAATTTCGAAGCAATAATCATTTTAATCCATTTATGGAATTTCTTATTATCGTTTTCTTACTCGTACTGAATGGCATTTTTGCCATGTATGAAATTGCGCTGGTATCATCCAGCAAAGCACGTCTCGAAACACTTGCCGCCAAAGGCAACAAATCCGCCTGTGGAGTTTTAAAACAATTGGAAGAACCGGAAAAATTCCTGTCCACCATCCAAATCGGTATTACATTAATAGGTATTGTATCCGGTGCATATGGTGGGGTGGCCATCGCCGACGACCTTGTCCCTTTCTTTTCTCTCATTCCGGGCGCAGAAGCATACGCACGCAACCTCGCCATGATTACTACCGTGGCAGTCATTACTTATCTTTCCCTTATCATCGGAGAGCTGGTTCCCAAATCCATTGCTCTTAGTAATCCGGAGCGGTACGCCACTTTGTTCAGCCCGGTCATGATTCTGTTGACGAAGGTTTCTTATCCTTTCGTCTGGTTGCTAAGCGTCTCTACCCGGTTGCTGAACCAACTTATCGGTCTGAAAAGCGAAGAACGCCCCATGACGCAGGAGGAAATCAAAATGATCTTGCACCAAAGTTCGGAACAAGGTGTGATTGACAAAGAGGAAACGGAAATGATACGCGATGTATTCCGCTTCTCTGATAAACGCGCCAACGAACTGATGACACACCGTAGAGATCTCATTATCCTTCATCCCGATAATACACAGGAAAAGGTGATGAAGATTATTGAAGAAGAACATTACAGTAAATATCTATTGGTAGACGAACGGAAAGACGAGATAATCGGTGTGGTTTCCGTAAAGGACATTATCCTGATGGTAGGCAATAAAAAGGTGTTTAACTTACGCGAAATTGCACGTCCTCCTCTCTTCATTCCGGAAAGTTTATATGCAAATAAAGTTTTAGAGCTATTTAAGAAGAACAAAAACAAGTTCGGAGTTGTTGTTAACGAGTATGGCAGCACAGAAGGCATTATCACACTGCACGACCTGACCGAAAGTATCTTCGGAGACATCCTTGAAGAGGATGAAATGGAAGAAGAAGAAATCGTCACAAGGCAGGATGGTTCAATGCTGGTGGAAGCTTCAATGAATATCGATGACTTCATGGAGGAAATGGGTATCCTATCCTACGAAGATCTGGAATCGGAAGACTTCACCACTCTGGGTGGATTGGCCATGTTCCTAGTCAGTCGCATCCCGAAAGCAGGAGACATCTTCACCTACCAAAATCTGCAATTCGAAGTGGTGGATATGGACCGCGGACGAGTAGACAAACTACTGGTCATCAAACGGGACGAGGAACAGGAATAGGATAGCAAAAAACGAGCAATAGCTCACTATAATTATATTAACTTAAAGCACTTAAAAATGAAAAAAGTAATTATGTTAGCAGCAGTCGTAGCTGCTTTGGCATCATGCCAATCAAAAGCAAACAAAGCCATAGAGACACAAGCAGACAGTCTGGCTATTGCTATGACTCCGATTACCGAATTGACTGAAGTTTATGAAGGTACTCTTCCTGCTGCCGATGGTCCGGGTATTGACTATGTACTGACCCTGAATGCTGCAACTGACAATGCAGATACAGTGTACACACTAGATATGACTTACCTCGATGCTGAAGGTCAAGGACAAAACAAGACTTTCACCTCGAAAGGAAAACAAGAGACTGTACAAAAGGTAGTGAACAAAAAACCGGTAACTGCTGTTAAGTTAACCCCGAAGAATGGTGAAGCACCGATGTATTTCGTGGTTGTTAACGATACCACTCTTCGTTTGGTGAACGATAGCTTGCAAGAAGCTGTCAGCAATTTGAATTATGACATCATCAAGGTAAAATAATAATAAACCTAACCTTAACTAGTAAAAAAGAGGCTGTCTAAAAAGTCGTTAGTAATTCTAGCTCCTCTTCTTCAGGAGAATGATGATAAAACCGACTTTTTAGACAGCCTCTTTTCCCTTTTTTATGCTATCATATATACAAATCTAATTATTCACTTTATTGGTTCTACCGATACTTTGATATGATCGTATTCATAAGCCCGGTAATACTGTTATCCCAATACCTCGTGTCCTTCTTGCAAACGTTTCAGCCTCAGCAAGGCTTCGATATAATAATAATCTGCATAAATAATAGAAGCATCTATTTCTGAATGAGCCGGCCAATGTCCTACGCTATGCAGCAGGAATGACGGTTTGCTTTTGCCACTCTGGTAACTGTCAGAGTTCAGGCTTGTCAGTATTTCAATAGCTGCATCTTTATAACGTTTTCCGGTTCCATTCGGGAGGTAAGTGGATAGTTCAAGCAAAGCAGAAGCCACCACTGCGGCAGCAGAAGCATCACGCGGAGCATCCGGTATTCCCGGGGCACTGAAATCCCAATAAGGAACTTTATCTTCCGGCAGGCGTTCGAGATAGACATCTGTCACTTTCTGCGCGAAATCAAGATACTTAGGATCTTTCGTCTCCCGATAGACTACAGTATATCCGTAGATTGCCCATGCCTGACCACGCGCCCACATGGTGCTGTCAGCATAACCTTGGTGCGTTACTCCTTTTATCAGGTCACCTGTAATAGTGTCGTATACCGCTACATGGTAAGATGTATAGTCGGGACGGAACTGGCATTTCATCGTTTTATCGGCATGAGAAACGGCAATATCATACAAATAAGGATTTCCACCATTCTTCGCTGCCCAGAAAAGCATTTCGAGGTTAATCATGTTATCCATGATGGTATTGTGCGGCCAGTTGCGGGGTTCCACTTCACGAGGCCATGAAAGGATGGTTCCTACGATGGGATTGAACAGAGTAGCCAACGTATCGGCTGTATCAAGAATCACTTGTTTGTAAGCCGGATTCTTGGTCAGGCGATAACCGTTTCCGTAGCTACAGAACACGAGGAATCCCAAATCATGGTCATAAGCCGATGTTCGAGAAAGGAATTCCAATGAGTTCGTAAACTTCTTCGCTTCTTCCTGAATCTGTTTATCTTTCGTATATTCGTAATCATACCACAATACTCCGGGCCAGAAACCGGCACACCATTCTTCCTTCGTCGCTTTCCGGCAATTCCAATGATGTTCGTCCGCCATGATATTACGTGGCATCATTGTATAGTCGATGCCGGAATCTGTTTTCAGTTCCGCAAGCGTACGTTGTGTCTGCTCTGCACAATAGTCCAATACCTTATTCACATCCAATGTACCGGACGGCTGATGAGCACACGTACAGAAACCTAACATCACAGCCAAACCTACTACAATCTTTTTCATCTTAATCTGATATCTTCGAGTTAATTCTTAATCTTTATTTCTCTTTGTCAATTATTGATTGGTCAATTACTTATTCATCCGAAACCAATCGACATCTGCCCATCCCCGATTGCCTTCATTCGGAGTCACACAGAATAGTCCGACTTTGGCTCCAATCCATTTGCCTTGACGGGCTGTGAAAGACTCTCCCACTGTCGTATATTTCTTCCCGTCCAGATTATAAGCAAATGTACAAACAGCTCCTTTCCGAACCTTTACCTGTAAATAAACTGTTTGCCATTCATTATCTGCTACTCCCGGCATCTTCAAATATTTTACCGGAATATTTGCCAATTCTTTTATCTGTTCAGGGTTCTGCTGTTCCGCATCCTTGCAAACTGCCTGTTGCAAAATAAACTTATCTCCCGCCTTGCGGATAGAAAGATAACTGTAATCCCACCCCATCACAATGATTCCGGCTTGTTCTCCATCCTGCTTGGCAGTAAATGTCAGCTTGGTCGTAGCTGTAAATTCTTCAGCCGGAAACTTTTGCATCAACAGATTAGGAACTTCCCAGAAGTTCACAAACTCTTTCGAAAGGCTGCCTGCATACAGACGGATAAATCCCAAATCGGTAGTAAACCCGTAAGTGTCTTTTTTATTGGCATGCCATTGCCATTGTAATCCCAAATGCCGGGTATTGAATTCGTCACTCTCCGGCGAAGTAGCTACCGGATAGGTCTTTCCCACATTCGGTTTCTTATAAGTCGTTACAGGTTCACCGCAACCATCTTTATCCTTGTCCACTCCGATTACAGGCCAGTCATTTATCCACGTCATCGGATTCAGATGAATCACACGTCCGTAAGCGCCTTTATCTTGAAAATGGACGAACCAGGATTCTCCTGTATTGGTGTCTACCCAGCCACCCTGATGAGGTCCGTTTATCGTTGTCTTTCCTTGTGCCATCACGATTTTCGATTCGTAAGGGCCATAGATGTTCTTTGAGCGAAGTACCAATTGCCAACCGGTTGCCACTCCTCCTGCCGGAGCAAAAATATAATAGTATCCGTTGCGTTTATAAAGCTTCGGTCCTTCTACGGTATGATTCTTTCCATCATTTCCGTCGAACACCATCACCGGATCGGAAATGACTTCCGTTCCTTCCGCATTCAGTTCGCAAATGACGAGGATACTGTTCACCCCACTACGGCTTCCGGCATAAGCATGTATCAGATATACTTTTCCGTCTTCGTCCCACAAAGGAGTTGCATCAATCATTCCTTTCCCGGCTTTCACCAATACAGGCTTGCTCCATTTTCCTTTCGGATCTTTGGCTTTAATCATATAGATTCCATAATCCGGGTCACCCCAATAGATATAAAACTCCCCGTTATGAAAACGGATAGAAGGCGCCCATACGCCCTTGCCATGCTGTGCCTTATCGAAAAATTCTTTCGGTTCCTGCACCGGCAACGCATAGTTCACCAGCGACCAATTCACCAAATCTTTGGAGTGAAGAATAGGAATACCCGGGATACAATTGAAACTGGATGCCGTCATATAGAAATCTTCTCCGGCTGCACATACATCCGGGTCGGAATAATCAGCATGAAGAACTGGGTTCTGATAAGTACCGTTTCCCTTATCAGCCACCCAGGTCTTAGAAATTTCTTGTGCGCCTGCCAATGAACTGCAAGCCATCATTCCTGCTAAAAACAGAATCTTTTTACGCATATACCTTACTTATCAATTTCATTCAAAATTCAATCGCTATTCCTAAAAACAGGTTCTTTCTACTTTTCTAAAAAACTAATCTATCGGGAAACCGAATCTGATATCTTTTCTTTCAAACAATCTGTTTACTGACCTATTTGCTTATATATACGAAGGGGATTAGGTAAATACCTAATCCCCTTCACTATTTTTTCTATTAATCTTTTAATTTAACGTCAGTTCGATAGATGCCTGTACTTTTCAATTCTCCTCCTTCAGGAAGGTTGCTCTCCCCTGATAACGGGGGAGTCGGAGGGGGTGAGTCCCCGTAGGGGGGAGGTGGTAGGTGAATTTGTAAATCTATATATTACTGAATAACAGGCTACTATATTTACCTACCACCCCGTCCTTCGGACACCCCTCCTTCCCGAAGCTACCCTTTATACACATCTATTTTTTTTAAGAAATAGGCACATGAAGAGTTAAATTAATTAAGGATATTCATGGTAAGCATAGTCATTATTTAATTTTTTTTTCCTAATAACACCTTTAAATATTCCAATTTGTAAGGATTTAAAGATGTGTATAAAGGGTAGCTTCCCGAAGGAGGGGAAACCATGCGGACGAAATTATATCGAACTTACGTTATCTTATGGTAGAAAAGTTGCAGTCAATACTATATATTTTCCATGAAGATGTATCTTGCTTTACCATTTGTTTATGATATGAAAAGAGGGAATAGACAAGTGCCTAATCCCCCATAAACTATTTTTCCAAAACTTCCTGGTTATTCACGATACATCATCAGTGTTCCCCAGCCTAGCTGGTCAAACGCTCCACTATTAGTACCATAACGGCTCGTTCCGTCGGCACCACACTCGGGACGCATCTTGTCGGCAGCCTGCTTGGCATATTTATAACCGCTGCCCAAATTCTTCACCTTAGCGTAGTGATTGTATAGAATCTCCCATCCCGGACGAAGGCTTCCCCGCCCTGTATCATCGGCAACAGATGTATGGGTGACACCGTGGCTTTTATTGGAACATGAGCAGTCGACACAATATTTATATGTATTGAAAGGCATTTGGTCTTTTGCCAGCAACCACGCACCGTTCGTATTCATTTGGTCGGAACCGTTACGCAAATTGAAAAGCGCCGTGTATTCACCCATCTTCATGACAACGTTGTCATTAGCTGCAAAGAAATCAAGTTGCGGCACTGATTTATTGCCTAAATAGAAAGTATAAGCCATCTGGCAAAGATTTGCCGTTACCGCAACAGACATCATGGCATGTCCCTGGTCGCGACCACTTTCCTGATTCTGTGCAATTCCTTCACCGCTTCCCAACGGATCAGTAAATGTACCTTGAATCAATTTTCCAATATAACCATTTCCTACCCCATTATAAAAATAGTTCACTACATAGTTCACCATATCATCTTTTTCGTTTAAGATGCCAATAGCCAAATAAGAAGCCAGACTCACCAAATCCCAGTTAGCCCAATAGTGGTCGTTACACTGTCCAGCATGATTCTTCAAGAAATCAAGATTCTTGGTAGCAAATACATCCATCATCCACTTCTTAAAATCTGCCTTATCATTATCCGCCCACTTATCACAAGTTTGCATAATTTCAGCAGCATTGGCGAAAGTGTATCCCTGCACACCGGCTGCCAGCACTTGATTAGCATCATTAGATGTAATTCCTTTACACTTATCCGCCCAAGCATTCATTACCTTAATAGAAGCATTAGCATATTCTACATTTCCCGTCAGCTTCCACAACATAGCCAATTGATAGGCAGCAGCCGCGTCGCGCATAGCTTTATCATAGTTTTCCCTATCCACTCCCGTACCGGTAGGATCACCACGCACAATCCATTCGGTGGGGTCTGCCACATAATTTGGTAAAGCATAGGCACTGTTCTTCAATTTCTCAAATTCATCTTTTACAGCTTGTGGAGCCGTACCGTCATCCAACATGGTCTTTACACGAGCAAAATCTGCATCACTGTACATAGCACACGGATGTTGGTAAGTATAACGCCCGTCGACCTCAATGTAGGGCATAGGCCAGCTATCTATATCGGTTGTTCCATCTTCGATTTCACTGGAACAGGCTGAAAAGCCTGTTGCCAATAAAAGTCCTAATGCAAATATCATATTCTTTTTCATACTGTCTTCATTAATGGTTATTATTCAATTACTTGCCTGCCGCCACTTCTGCTTCGGCAAAAGCTTTAGCTTCATCCAGACTCTTGAAAGTGCGAATCCAATAAACTGTATATTTACTAGTCGGCAAGTTTTCATTCATTATATCAGCTATCTTTACTTGAAAAGTATTAGCAGTTACTGTGCCTGCCGCAGCAACGCCGGGATTTAATTGAGCCACATCATAATACAACATGTGTGTACCATCATCCAGTATTACCCCCGTATTACACTTTTTACCACTTACGTTTCCGGCACTTGTCACTAAATCCAATGTATATTCCCCTCCTTTTCCGGAGCCTTTTCCGCCACTCGGCAAAGTGGTACGCAATGCGATAACAGGATATTGTCCAAAGTCCATCGTAACGGGTACAGCGGTATATTTCAAGTCGGCACGTTTCATTGTTGCATTTTGTGCACCGGCGGTGACAACCATTTTCCCATCTTCAATAGCGATGCTTGAATAAGCTTGCCCCAGTCCCCAATTCTTAAATTCATTCCGACCGTCCCAAATCCACCAGCCACTTACAACTGTAATAGTAGTGGTAGATTTTGCGCCTGTTGCCTGGCAAGTAGCAGTAATCTCAGTTGTACCGAATCCCTTCGGAGTAACCACACCCAAATCTACAGTAGCTACATCTTCATTACTAGATGTCCAGTCAACGGAACCTAAAGTTGCGTTAGCAGGTGTATAAACGACATCCAGACTTATATCTCCCAAAGAAACGCAGACTGGTTCGGTATAGGGTTTGATTTCAACATTCTCTACCGGGATATATTTCACTACGGTCAAATCATACGAACCAAACACCTTGCTATAATCGTGCGTATAAGCCAGGATTTTTGCTGTTCCGGCTTTCTGGCAAGTCACTAATCCATTTTGCGAAACAGTAGCCACATTTTCATCAGTACTGCTCCATGTCAAATAAGAATATGTATGATTGACCGGTAATATGTCAGCAGTAAACTGCAAACGGTCCGTTTCGTAAATCACTTCTCCCTCACGTGGATTAACAAGTGTCACACTTTCGGCTTTTATTATCTGAGGGATAACATTTACTGTCACTGTAGCCTCAGCTCCAAAACCGATAGAAGGTGTAGCACTAATCACAGCCGTACCTTCTGAGACACCGGTAATTGTACCGTTCTGCGACACACGCGCCACAGCTTCATTCGTAGATCTCCAAAGAATAGTCCGGTCTTCCAAATCATCCGGTGCTTCCACTTTATAAACAATGGTAGAATCCATATCAATAGCCAACGGCAATGTTGAGCTGACATCAAACGTAATGGAATTAATCAATTTTGCTTCGGGCATGGCAGGTGTAAATTCTTTATCCTTGTCGCATGCAGTCAAAGCCAGACAGGCTGCCATTATTCCCATTGACACACCTTGCAAGTTCTTATATATCGATTTTCTATTTTTCATACCTAATTATAGTTTAATGAATGAAAGGAACAGTTATTCTCCCCAACCCGGGTTTTGCTTTAAGTTCGGGTTCAACTGCAACTGGTCTGTAGGCAACGGATAGAGATAATGTTTGTTTTCCCATTTACGTCCGGTTTCCAGTATAATATAACCTTCGCTGTTTTTGGCGTAAGAGACATTCGGCCATTTGGTTTCGTATTCCGTACCCTTCCACTTGATACCCAAGAAATCCTTCGGCATTTCTGTTTCTGCAGTTTTCCATCGTTTCAGGTCGTCGATACGGAAACCTTCGTTAAACAATTCTACTGTGCGTTCGCGACGGATTTCATCACGCATATTCAGTCCGTATGTCGTAACAAAGCTATTGCTCAGTTTTGGCATTTTCGCATTGATGCGGTTACGCACCAAATTCAGAGATATATTTAAATCTTCGTCCGAAATGGCATCATCCCGCTCAAAGACTGCTTCCGCATAGTTTAACAACACTTCCGCATAACGGATAATCGGATAATCGTAGCCTTCATTTTCTGATTTCACATTCCGTTCCGTTGCCCACTTCTGATTAGCGTAACCGCTGCCACTTGCAGGAGAATAGCCTTTGATGGAAGCCGAAGCTCTATCCACAGCGTCATTAGTCCAATTGACACGAGAATTTTCATTACTCCAGTAATACGCGCCGGGTACACACAAGGTGTAAAGCATACGGTTATCACGGTTCAGATATTCATGAGCAATCTTTCCATCTGTCTTGAACAAGTATAAAGACGATTTTTCAATAGGAAGCCCATCCTGGCAAAGATACATCGCCGCAAACTTTTGAGAAATCAGTTGTGCATTGGCAAGACATTCTTTCGTTATATTCTTGCCTATCGGATTCAATGTTTCGTCATGACGGCGGGAGAAAATATATTCTGTATTAGAACCCTTCAGGAGTCCTGCAGGATTGGATTTCACATCTTCCAGAATAAACATGTATTTCTGAGCGCTATCCCCCAACACAGCCGGAGTGTACAAAGAGAACTTCTTGCTGTCTATCACTTCTTTGGCAGCTTTTGCAGCAATATCCAGCAATTCTTTACCACGTGCCTCATTGCCGCGGAATTTCTGCCATGTACCTTCATAAAGAGCAACCCTTGACAAGAATGCCCAAGCACCTTCGCTTCCAACTCTACCATTTTCTACCGCAGAAGTAAGCGGCAACAATCCGGCAGCCTCCTTCAAATCCTGAATCATCAGATCGGCAACTTCTCCACGGTCATTACGGGCAGCATTCATTTCGGGAGCAGTAACATCCAATGGAGTTTTTGTTATTATGACATCGCCATAGAGCTGCAACAGTTCAAAATAGCAGTAAGCACGGAAGAATTTTGCTTCGCCTATGTATTGAGCAATATCACTTTGGTTACTGTAAGTTTCAGCTTTCTGCAAGAGAATATTAGTACGGCGGATACGGTTGTAGTTGTCCGTATAGTTATTATCACCTGCCGGAATGGAGTTTGTTCCATTGCTATAAACATTCGTTCCACCTTTATCCATAATCAAGTCCGAACGTTTGTCTGAATGGGGCGCATCATAGACACTGTTCGAGAAGTCGCGCGTCCAACCATAAAACTGATTGGCAAATAATTTGAAGTCAGATGCCTCTCCCCAATAGTTACCATCTGCAATCTGGTCTTTCGGATCCAAATCAAGACATGAATAAGTAAGGCATCCCAATGCCAGTATCAAAAAAGCTTTTAATGTATATTTCATAATTCGTCTCAATTAAAAGGTTAAGTTTAATCCAAAAGTCACTGTACGTAAGAACGGATAACGCTTTGCATCGTCCACAGTGCGACTGGCTTCCGGATCCCAACCGTCGTTGATATTACTGTGTTCCCAAAGGTCGGCTCCCGATACATAGACACGAGCTTTAGAGAGCACTTTTGTCTTGTTTAGCAAAGAAGAAGGCAATGTATATCCCAATGTCACATTCTTCAGACGGAGATAAGAACCGTCTTCTACCGCCCACGAGGAACATTGGTAGTTATAGTTATTTATTTCACTCACATTAGTCAGCGACGGATAATAAGCGCCGGTATTTTCCGGAGTCCATGTCTTCCCGATGAACTGATTACTTCCATTCTGGTAAGCCGTACGCATCGGAATTCTCCATGTGCTCTTATCGCGCCATACGGTACGTTTGCCTGCTCCCTGGAACACAATAGAGAGATCGAATCCGTTCCATTCGACTCCTGCGTTGAACGAGAACTGCATCTTCGGATCATCCGTACCCAAATATACAAGGTCTTCTTCATTCAGTTTGCCGTCCTTATTCACATCTTCAAACATATTGTCACCCAAACGCAGGTTGGTTAATGTGCCGACAGAACTGTTGTTCTTATACTTATTTACATATTTCTGTAATTGTTCTTCTGTCTGTATCTTACCACAATAACGGAGTCCGAATACAGAGTTCAGCGGATATCCTTCACGGTCAGAACGTACTCCTGCCTGAATAACGCCACTACCACCATTATCTACCAGTTCATTGGTGGCGTAAGTGAATGTACCGCCTACGTGATAATTCACCCTGCCAATCTTATCAGACCAGTTAATCATACCTTCCCAACCACGAGCCTTAAATTTACCCTTGTTTGCCGTAGGTGCTTTATCACCCAATATGCCCGGATAAATCACATCAATCAGCATATTATCACTTTTCTTCCAGAACAGTTCGGCCGTACCCGTCAAACGATTGCGGAAGAAACCGAAATCAAGTCCGATATTATAATTATGAATACGCTCCCAAGTACGGTCAAGGCTTGGTAATTTCTCGTTTGTATTTACATAGGATACTTTTCCATTACCCAGTAAGGCTCCTTGTGTTGCCTTAAAGTTATACAATTGCGTACCGTCATAACGGTCTACGCCCGCCTGGTTACCAACACTACCATAAGAAGCCCTTAATTTCAATTCATCAATGAAGTCCAACTTTTTGATGAAGGATTCTTCAGAGATACGCCATCCGCCGGAAACACCCCAATAGAATACCCAACGGTTTTCAGGCTGGAACTTGGAAGAGCCATCGTAACGGAACTGGCCTTCCAACATGTATCTGGAACGATAATTATAATTGGCACGTCCGAAATAAGACATGACAGCCTCCTGCCATTTAGAAGAACTTGTCTTTTTATCGTCACTCGTCAAATAAATTAGTCCGTCCTGACTATTCGGAATCTCCAAAGAAGGTAAAATACCCATTGAACGAATATAAGTGTATTCATATTCTTTCATATTATACTGAGAGCCGACCATCACTTTCACATCATGTACATCTGCAAACAGGTGCGACCAGTCAAGATGTCCTGAAACAGAGTAGAAATCTGTCCGTGAATTTGACTTTGTATATGAGCTTTCAGCTTCTGTCGGAGAAGTACGAACCACACGGTCGCCGGCATAATTATACCAGTCTATAGATTTTTTCTGAGTATCACGAGTCGCGGTAGACGTATTATATCCGGCTGTAACAGAAAACTTCAGGTCTTTCATTATCGAATAATTAAAAGTCTCGCTGATATTGATAGCCGAAACTTTCAGTTTATTATCACCTCCTAGTTCGCAAAACCAGTTAGGACCACCCCACGTACCCCAAGCATAAGGTTTTCCATCCGCTGTTGCTGAAGGGAAGCCCGGCTGTTGTACACCTGTGGACAGAGCAGAACCAATCTGGGTTGGGGCTACCTGATCCTGGCGGTTATAAGCAATCACCGACTCAATAGATGCCCTGCTCGACAACTTAAAACTATTGGTCAGACGCAGGTTATAACGATTGTTATTGTTATTTCCCCATTTCAAGTTACTATCATCAAACATATATCCTAAAGAAAGACGATATCTGGATGCATCTGAACCACCTGAAACAGCCAGTTCATGTTGAGTTGAAGCTGCTGTTCCCCACATGATATCTTGCCAATCCGTATCAAAGAATACAAAATCAGCCACATCGGTAAATCCATTAAACGGATTGGTAGTGTTGTCCAGATTTATATATTGGTTTTTGTAAGCTAAAGCCATCTTTGCGTACCGCATCCAGATATCGTCATCGTTATAACCATCATTAGTACGCGCCTCCATCAAAGCAGAAGCCCATTCTCCCAGACTCATCAGGTCTGGAGACAGACCGATAAACTTTGCCGTCACCGAGCCATTGTACTCTACTTGCACCTTGCCTTCCTTAGCCTTTTTGGTAGTCACCAATATTACACCACCGGCAGCCTTGCTACCGTAAATAGAAGCAGAGGCATCTTTCAAGAAGTTCATGGATTCAATATCCGAAGGATTCAGCAAACGAAGTTCGTTCACACTTTCGTATTCCACACCGTCAATAATTACCAATGGGGCCGTCGTGTTTTTAGAAACCGCACCACGCAGACTCATATTCCAGCTTTCGTCGCCCGGAGCAGTAGAACTACGGGTTATGATAACTCCCGGCACCTGTCCTTGCAATGCCTGTACGGGGCTGGACATTGTACCTTTGCTTTCCAGCATTTTATCATTCACAACTGTAACGGAACCTGTCATTGTCGCTTTTTTCTGCATACCGTAACCTACGACTACTACCTCATCCAGCAATTCTGAATCTTCTGTCAGCACAATCTTCACTGGAGCAGAACCGTTGACATTTACTTCATTCGCTTTATATCCGATATAAGAAACAACCAAGATACCCGGCTTTACATTACTAAGCGTGAAATTTCCGTCAATATCCGTAATCGTACCCATAGTTGTGCCTTTCATCAGCACACTCGCTCCAATCACAGGTTCACCTGTAGCATCCACCACCGTTCCTTTCACTGTAATAGTCTGCATGACTGTCTGTATTTCCAGAGCGTCTGCATACGCTGTCTGAGGAATACCTGTCCAAAAGGCGGAAGCCATCATCAACGGAAATACTACTTTCTTTGATGAGCTTTTTAAGATATTATTCATACAATTAAATTTGAGGTTTAAAAATAGTATTAAATTTTTGTTCTCTAAAATAAGGTGAGGCATACAAATACCTCTTTGTAAATTCTGACTCCTTTTCCATAAGCACAAAGGGTTATTTATTAATGAATAAGATTATATACAATTCCGGAAAAACTCGCGCATTTCACGACGTCCCAGAAACAGATGGTTTTCCACCGTCCTGCAACTTAAATTCAGTTCATTTGCGATTTCCGGAGACGTTTTATTTTCGAAGCGGTTCAATGTATAAATTAACCGACGTTGTTCGGGCATAGCTGCCAAGCGGGTCCGTTCCATTGTCATTAAATCATCCCCGATAATTTTTTCTTCGGTTTCATTGGTAGAAGTGGACATAGTATCATAGATGTAGCTGTCTATCTCCTGCTTCTTATAATAACGGCGGATGTAATCGGTTACTATATTGCGGGCAATGGTGAACAGGAAATACTTCACTGTATCCGGACGGAGCATTTGTTTATAGTCCAGCAGACGCACAAATACGTCTTGGGTCAAATCCTCCGCTTCGTAACGATGAGTGATACGATAAGTAATATAGGTAAGAATCACCTGATAATATTCTTCATAAGAACGGGTGATAATGTTGTCGGAAGTGTTAGCTGTTGTCTCCATAATACTATCTTTTTCGGTTTTGATCACGATGCAAATATAGAGGTGATTCCAGATATAACAGTCAAAAAATAAAGCAGATCAATCTCATCGAATCGAGATAGACTTCTTTTAAATTATACCATTCATTATCAGAATATTACATTTATATTTCATTGAGTCTCATTTTATAAAATGAGACTCAATTATCCCCATTTAGAGAATCTTGGAGAACATTTCTGATAACTCGCAGTTATTTAGCAAAGCACTACAAGGCAGATTTGTATTCAGGAAAATAAGCCTATCAATGGCCTTCCAATAATTCGTAATCAATAATTACTATATAAAGGTTTTCGAATTAACATTTGATATGACAGTAACAAATTACATATATGAAAGTTAACTTCGTAGACAAAACCACTATAAAATACTATATATCAAGATAATAAATAAGAAATTCGCTAAAAAGTTACTGCCACAACTGTCAACTGCCAACTATGGGCTTATTTATTTGATAAATATAGCTATGTTAAAAGAGCATTTGTATTCAAATATTACTTTTATTCATTTTTATCGCATACTATCCTACATTTCTCTTCAAAGCAGTAAATAATCAATTTATATAAACATTATACATAACAAAAGGCTACTGCCAAAAATTAATCAATGAAATATTCTATAGTTTTTAATCGAATCACAAAAAGACATATACAATTGATTATCAACAAACTACAAAGACATAGGAAGAAAATCTACTGACAAACAAGCCTAAAGTGGCAGTTGACAGTAGTGGCAGTAGAAAATGCGGCCATAAGTAGTGCAAAATACATACAAAAACGGATTAAAATCCAGGCAAGTACAAGAGTAAAGCAAAACAAGTGCAAGAAAGAAGATAAACAAGTAGAACATTTGGGTAAATCAAGTACTGGATATCAATGAAAGATGTACATGAAACCGATAAAAGAAGTACTTACTCTTCTTTGGCAGTTCCACCGATGCTACGAATATATTCGTTCGGAGTGACTCCCGTACTCTTTTTGAATGACCGGAAGAAAGAAGCACGTGAGCTGAATCCGCAAAGTTCTGCCAATGCGGTTAACGTATAGCGGGAATAGTGGCTGTCCTCTACCATTTTCTTGAATTGAGCGACGCGGTATTCATTGATAAAGTCGTAGTAGGACTGGTTCAGATACTGGTTCAAAAGATACGATAACGAATGTGAAGAAGTATCCAATGCGGAAGCCAGGTCACCCATTTTCAAGTCGGGATTAATATAAGGCTTTTCTTTCTCTACATAAGTCACCAGTTTCTTATGAAGCTCTTTGCATTCCTCTTCAGTCAGCCTGTTGGTCTTATACTTCTCTTCGGTAGCGACGGACGGTTGTTCAGAAATCACTTCCGGTTGTTCGGCAATCGTTTCCGGCCGTTCCGTCACTTGTTCTTTCCCGGATATATCCTTTGCCGGTGTAGAAACCACCTGAGCGGGAGAGGGAAGCAAGCGGCGCATACGTTTCCAGACATAATAACGTATAAAAGCTACAATTCCTATGATTAATAAGATAGAAAGCATCCATCCCCACCAAGGAATCATAGGACGTACCGTCACTTGGCAGATAGCTTCCGAATGTTCATTTCCCGGAAGGCGGACACGGAATGTATAAGTCCCGGAAGGAAGTCCATAATAAGAGACTTCGTTCTGTGCAGCCAATAGTTTCCAGTCCTTATCAATCCCTTCCAACTGATATTCGTACAGCAAGGCAGAAGGCAGACCGTAGGCAAAATCCGTAAAGCAGAAGGTCAGATTATTCTGATTATATTTCAAGGACGAACCGGTAAAGGAAACGCCGTTAGCCAATATATCCGTAAACACAATCGGACGGACTTTACCACGCACTTCATCCACCCGCTTCGGGTCGACGTAAATCAATCCTTTGGTATTGCCGAACCATAGTATTCCTTTATCGTCTTTATAGGCAGCCCCATTCGTAAAGGTGGGCCCCGGTACTCCATCATTGAAAGTGAAGGCATCGTACTCTTCTCCTTCTTCCTTTATGCGTAACAATCCATCATTGCAAGCCACCCACAACCAACCTTGGTTATCTTCCACAATCGACATCAGCGAATTGTCAGGAAGCGTAGAAAAGACGGAACGGTTCCGAAAACGATCCATCGTTAAAGTAGAGGTAAACAGACTTCCCTTTTCACGAATAAAATAAAGGTCGTGTCCGGTATCTTCGTAAATGGTGCGCACCTTATCCCTATGCACAAATCCTTCAGGAAAGACATTGGAACGCAAGCTCTGGGAAGCTGGGTCATAAATACACATACCGGTTTCCGTGGTAATCCACCCTTTGCCGGTAGAGTCGAAACTGACCTCATATACATTGCCTTCCGGCAATTGGGAATTGGCGCTGGTAAAGTGTTTGATCTGTTTTGCCTGTTTATTATAACAGAACAATCCCTGTGAAGTGCCTATCCAAAGATTTCCTTTCTCATCCGGTCGCACACAGAAGATATGTCCTTTCTGAAACAGCTCTGCATCTCCATCTCCTCCCTGGGCAAAATATTTTAGAGATAACGTCTCCGGATTCAACACCATCATGCCTCCGCCATACGTACCAATATAATATTCGCCTTCATAAAAACAGATAGTCAATATCAAATCCGAAGTCAAAACAGGTTTCACAAAACTCTTTACGACTCCGGTAGCTTCATTTATATAATACAAGCCGTCACGTGAACCAATGACTTTTTCGTGTCCTCTGTTGACAAAAGAACGAATGGAAAGATTGGCAGAATTAAACAGAGGAGGATAAGCATAAGTTTGGAAAAGACCATTCTGATAAAGTGAGTAATCTAAACCTGCCTGGAAGTGTCCCACCCAAACAGCACCTCTGTCATCCACCAATAGCGAATAAATGGAGTTGCTGCGAATGCCTTCTTTATCACTCACATCGTGACAAAAACGACGTGTCACTTGTTGGGCTTTATGCGAAAGGAAATGAACGCCATTGCCATCTGTAGCAATATATACAGTCTCCTTTCCATCACTGGATATGTCGGAAATGACATCACAGCCTAAAGACACTGCATGCGAAAAGCTCTTTTTGTTTATATCGAAACGAACTACTCCCTGACTCATTGTACCTAGATAAAGGGTTTCCCCAATACGAGTCAGGCAGCGGAAGTAATCGGCCTCGGGAACATTCTCCTGAAAATGCCAGGAATCAATCTTTCCGTCTTTCAATGAGTAAGAGAACAAGCCTTGCACTGTAGCCAGCCATAACGCACTTTTATCTTCATTCAGACAGAGATCCATAATTCGATTACAGGCAGCCAGCATATTCCGGTCGGTCAATACTTGGAGCAACTGCCCGTCTTTATGAATGAACAAGCCTTTCTCCGTACCGATATAAAGAATATCTCCGTCGGACAGCAACGTATTGACGGCAAAGTCTATCTTTTCGGGGACAATCCTCTCCAATTGGCTGCTTGCACGGTTCAACCGCCAGAGTCCGATACCATTTCCCACCCAAAGCTGATTGTCGGCTGTTTCCGTGATGCAGTTCACCCGTTTCTTTCTTCCGGAATCCACGCCTCGAAATTCATAATGGCGAACTTTCACACCATCGAAACGGTCGAGACAGTTATCTGTTCCTAGCCATACAAAACCTTCGGAATCTTTATAAATGGCATTGACCAACAGTCCGGACAGTCCGTCGGACATGACGACATTACGGAATGTGTAATTCCAGGCTTGCAGTTTCATACCACAAGCCAGATATATTAATATAAGAATCAGATATTTAATCGTGTTCTTCACTTACAACCGCTTCCTTTCATATTAAACATGTGACAAACATACATAAAAATCTCCAAAAGAGCACATTCCTTTTCCTAAAAAAGTAGCCCCTTTGTATTCTCTATATGTACATAGCTAAATACGAAGGGGCTAAATAATTTACTCAATGCTATTGAAGATTTATTGATATTTCACTTTCACATGAGCATTTTTGTAAACAACAGGGAAGTTACAATATTATTCTTTATTGAACGCTTTTCAAAAATTCTTCCAATGCAGCATTAAATTCTTCCGGGCGTTCCATATTCAGCATGTGTCCGCAATCATCAATTACTTTCAGTTTTCCATTGGGAAGATATTGTAAGATGGGAGGTTCTTTTGAGAATCGGTTACCGGAAGAATGACCTTCAACAATTAAAGCAGGTACATCGGGATGATTCTTTTTCAATTCCTCAATGGCATCCAAACCAGCTACCACCCGTACTTCTTTGTGTAGCGGTTGCCACGCATCCCACTCATCGATCATTTGCCATAGAGACTCACGCATCCGTTCACGCTGGCTGCCACCTGACTTCATCAATCCTTCAAACCACTCTTTCTTCATCACATCTACCCCTTTCTCTTTCAAAGCAGCAATCTCCTTATCACGTACTCTTGCTTCTTCCGGAGTCATCGGTTCACTGGGACCTTTCGATTTCCGGATGTTTCCACTGGCTAAAAAAGCCGATAACATCCGGTCTGGGAAATACGCCAACATATCGGCAGTAATGAACCCGCCCAAAGAAAGCCCGACGATATGTGCTTTCTTAATGTGCAAAGAATCCATCAAAGTAACTAAATCTTCAGCGTGTGTAAATTGATAGTCTTCCGTTTGTGAAGACGAAATGCCGTATCCTCTCAAATCGTAACGAATGACACGATACTTTTTCGCAAACACAGGAAATTGTTCATCCCACATACGATGATCCAAAGAATGACCATGAACAAAGATAACGGGAGCACCTGTGCCGGCTTCCTCATAGTAAAGAGAACCGTTGCCCACTTCAACGCGGCCTTGTTTCACAACCAACGGATGTCCCTTTACAATCTCTGAGATAGAAGCACCTGGATAGTACTCTTTACTCACCCAGCCTTGAATAACAGAATCTAATGAAGAGAAGTTATAACGACTCCCTTGTACGGATGATACATTGCAGGAACCTGCAATAAAACAGATACTTATAAAAATTACGATTAATAATCTTCCCTTCATGTTCATTATCTATTAACTTCGTATTAAACACCAATTACACGAACTACGCTGTTGTTTGATGCAATTATAATTATAAAACCGCATAATTCGTACAATTCGTTCTTAAAATTTTCTATTTCGACTGTAAATCCCAGTATACCATTTCATGGATAAATGAAAAAACTCCGTTCTACCGGTTCGGCAGTCTGTACTTCTCCTGCCAATCCATATTGCCATGCCACGACAGTCACTTTCAACGGGAATTTACTGCGTGGGGGAATTTGAGTAAATACCAATTTATTCCCTTCTATCTCTGCCGGTCCTTCTTTCACATAATAATATACGGGTAGTCCGCAGTCGGAAGTTGCCTGTAAAGAGATAGTTTCCGTGCCTTTCTTCACATCGTCAAGACCCGGAAAAAGAATATGTTGGCGTTTACCTTCCGTATTGCGGTAGGGAATCCGGAAACTAAGTTCCTGAACTGTGCTTTTATAATGCTTGTCGCCGTCATTACCGGCTAATAAACAAATATCTCCCGTACGACGCTGATTGTACATTCCCATACGGTAGAAACGGACAGTAAAGGTTGTGTCGTTCACTTTCTGAACCGGGCCACAGATACGGGTTATTTCAGGAGAAGTGAGCGAATGTTCGTCAGAAATTGCAGTATGCAAGCTGTCCATATATACGGCTTTCAGATGAAAAGTCAATCCGTCTTTTTCCGGCAGGAAGCGGGCGGCAACTTTCACATGGGATTTGGGATTGTATGTGAGTAATTGCCCCTTTTGTACGAAACCTAAATATTGTGGTTTCTTCCCTCTTTCCCGGCGATAGCGCTCTTCCGTCATTTCAGCCACTTCCTTATCGAAATACCAGAATGCATCGTGCGAGTCTCCTTTGTACTCTTTATAAGGAGCAGCCTTTGCACGTTTCTTCTGATTCGGATGCCACCTTTCGGCAAGCCAGCCATTCTGCGGATTCAGCTTCTTCAATTCCACAGGCTTATTCAAGTCATACGTTGCGGGCATACGATATTCCAGTGCTTTCTTTAAAAACAACGCAATATAACCGGCGGTGCGGTCGGCTATATCGAAATGTCCTCGTCCTGTGTCGCAAAGGAAAGAGACGCAACTTCCAGGGTACATCATACGGAATGCCAAAGCTGGATTTACACGGTCTTCCCACCATTCGTATTCGCCTTCAATCATCAATCCAGGGATGCCGTCAATCGTACGTTTCCCCCACTCCATATTGTCACGCCCATATCCGGTAAGGTTAGTGCGTGGCGCATCTCCATGCAAAGAGATAATGGCTAATGTGCGGTCGGGATTCCAGGCGGCGAAGTTCCACGGGTAGGTAGCCATTGCCGAATGTCCGAACGGAACAATCGGAGCATATTTCAATTCGTTATATCCGCTGACAGAAGCAAAGTCATCCAGCATTTGTTCAAATGCCTTCTGGCTTCCGGCAGTTATGTCCCATTTCTGATCCCACCCCGAGTAATCCATATCAGTGCCAGATCTATTTCAGACATTCTCTCCCGAAACAAGGCGTTCTCAAACAGAGTTTCTTCCGTCATATTATGAGTACCTATCATAACCCCTTTTACCTGGATACAATCAGACGGTATCCATAAAAAAGCCTGCGGATGGTCATTCGTTTCGTTGGAAACAATGCCTGGTATTTTCACAGACCACTGCCATTCCGCTGCCATATTGCTGGGTAATAGAATAACGGACATTATTCCAAACACCAAAAATCGAAGTAGTCTCATGTTTAATTCATTTTTATTCTCTAATTTAAAAAAGGAGTGATGAGAAAACTCTCTTCTTCTCTCATTACGCCCCGAAACAAAAAACATAAATTTACCTACTTAAGCGGAGTAAAATGCAATGCAGCTCCGCCACTTGCTTTTAGCTTCAGAGTAAGTTTGTCGCCTGCCTTTATTTTCTTATGAGTACTGCGTACTTTCGTCCGTGTATCCAGCTTGTCGTCATCTTCATACAAATGAAGCATATACTTCTTTCCCAGTTCCAGGAAATCCGTAGTCAATGTGACCGTGCGGGCTTCCGTGTTTGTCATTGCTCCAACAAACCAGTCATTTCCTGAGCGACGGGCCTGAACTATGTATTCTCCAATTTCTCCGTCAAGCGCACGGCTATCATCCCAAACGCTCGGAATGGCTTTCCAAAACTCCAGTTCTTCTTCTCCTTTATAAAATTCCGGTCGGTCATACCAGAACATGAACTGCAATGGACTGTAATACACTGCTGCCATTGCTAACTGATGCGCTTTCGTATTCTTCACTCTGCCATTAAAATAACACAGTGTATAATCCGCAGCGCCTGCCAGGAAACGTGTATACGGAAGAACCGTGTTATGTGTAGCATCCGGCATCTCTTCGTTTCCACGGATACCTTCCTGTGTCATCAGGTTGGGATAGGTACGGCTGAAACCTGTCGGACGATACTCATCATGAATATCTACCATCAGGCCGTATTCTCCACATTTACGGACTGCATCATGCAGCCAAGTGCTCCATCGCTGATTACCAATCTGCACAAAACCGAACTTGATACCTTTCAATCCCCACTTCTTATATAAAGGTAATAAAGTATCCAATTGCTGCACCAATGCACGCTGATTGACGTATACCATAAGTCCGATTCCCTTCGATTCGGCATACTGGCACAAAGCAGGTATATCAAGGTCTTTATCCGGAGAAACAGTAGTGGCATCCGAACTCACTTTCATTTCCGGCCCGTACCAGCCTGCATCCATGTGCACATACCGGATGCCACGCTCTGCCGCGAAGTCAATGGCCGCTTTCACCCTATCCTGTTTCAGGTCGCCCGAACGGAATACTTTCCCCGGTTTAATCCAAGAAGTATCAGCCAGTTTGCAAGCCGGATTCAGATTCAAGACAATATCATTGTTGTTAATCAAATCGACCGGACGTTCGCCGACCATGATGACACGCCACGGAGTGCTGTAAGAAGAAATAATATCGACGCTGCTATACAGGCTTGTCTCCAAAGTGGAAGGTTTCTCTGCCGACAAACGGAATTTGCCACGGACATAATCCACCATTTCCGCTTCCAACAGGGCAACTGATAATCCATCAGGCAGTTTCAAGGTCAACGGACGTTCACTCTCCTCTTTTCCCCAACCTTCCAACGGACGAAGTACATAAGGCCCTTGTGCCCAACGCTCATAATAAGCCATTGTTCCTTGAGGCATTGTGAAACTGGTTTGCTCGCCTATGATATGCAGGAAAAGCCCGTTGGTTGTTTCCGGAAAATGATAACGGAAAGCGACTCCTTCATCATAGGCACGCACTATGATATTCATGAAGTAATTCTTACGCTTATCATAGCCACCATCTTGTACTCCGTCTCCTTCACCTTTCTTGAATTTCAGGGTCATCTCATTATAACAGTCACGAATCTCGGCACGTTCCCCATATACAGGTTTCCATGTTTCATCCGCTTTCCGTCGCTCTGTTCCCGTCAACTTCAGATTCTCACACCAGAAATGACAAGTGTCATTCGGAACACCCAGTGCCGACTCGAACAACTGATTTTCAATCAAGACACCCAATTTACTTTCTTCAATTACCGGACGGTTCTTGTAAGTCAAGGTGTAATACATTTGCACATTATCCTCTCCCACCGCACGCTGATAGAAGGTAAAACGATACGCTCCGTCGGGAGACGTCAGTTCCTGACGGGTTTCTGTCATTACATCCTGCGCTTTCAACAATGCCGGTATCACCAGCAATAAAAGCAAAATTCTTTTCTTCATTCTATTTACGTTCATGTTTATTCTTCTTTCCTATTAGATACGAACAAGAAGGAAATTATACTCAAACAAATTATTCACCGGAGAGATTATTCCATCTGCTCCCTATAAATAGTAGGTGTCATCCCCGTCACCCGTTTAAAGATACGGTTGAAATGCACAGGAGATTCAAATCCGCACGTCGCACTGATTTGTGATATATTCATCACACTACTATTCAACAGTTTACAGGCATACCCGATACGCATATCAAGCACATACTCTTTGAATGTCTTTCCTGTGTTTTCCTTGAAATAACGGCAGAAGGCGGTAGGATTCATGGCTGTATAAGAAGCAATCTCATCCAGACCGACAGATTCGGTATAATGTTTGTTCAGATAGGCAATCACTTTTTCCATCCTTTCATTACGCATGATGGAAGGGGACGGGGTATAATGGGAAGTAGTCAGATACTTCCTGTGATTGCTGGTAGCCATCATTTGCAGAAGTGAAAGCAGCAGGATGATTTGGTCGGCTCCTTTGGCAGAAGGTATCTGTTTTAATAACTTAATGATTTTTCCCGAACGGGTAACAGTGAATTTAATTCCCCTGCAAGCATCTTCCAACAGGTTCCTGATGGGAATAAACTGGGAATACTGAGAGATGGAATAATGCATGAAGTCTTTCTCGAACTGGATATTCACGCCTTTTACTTTCAGTTCGGTTTTTTCTCCGTCATCAGCTTCTTCCCCGCTATCCGGCGGACTCTGCATGCTATGAGGCAGTTCAGAACCGAAAAGAATCAAATCTCCTTCCAAATAAGGAATAATGCTGTCGCCTACGAGACAATCCCCCTCTCCTTTCTCCACATAGATAATTTCATACTCACTGTGGAAATGCCACGGGTAAGTGAAACGCGGATATTCATAAGAACGGGCACGGACGGGATTGGAAGTCGTAATAGCCAACTTCTCGTTCATTATCTTCTTCATAAATTCTCCTTTCTAAACTACTTTTGCAAAGATAGGTAAATATCTTGCAAAGATACGCATCATAGTGTGTGTAAAAACCCGCTATTTTTGCATCCATTCATAAAAACATTTGATAGAACCATGAACGAATTATTTAGTATTGCCGGTAAAGTCGCTGTTATTACCGGAGCAGGTGGTGTACTGGGTGGAAATATCGCCCAACACTTTGTACAGCAGGGAGCAAAAGTAGTAGCTATTGACATTCGTCAGGAGCAACTGGACAACCGTGTAGCTGAACTCAAACAATATGGTGACGATGTAATCGGTATCATCGGCAATGTCCTTGACATCTCTAGCTTGGAAAAAGTAGCGGAAGAAATCGTAGCCAAATGGGGACGGATTGATATTCTGCTGAATATTGCCGGTGGCAATATGCCGGGAGCCACTCTTGAACCGGAACAACATTTTTATGACATGGATATCTCCTGCTGGGAGAAAGTCACCAATCTGAATATGAACGGAACAGTTTATCCATCCATGATATTTGGCAAGGTTATGGCTAAACAAGGCAAAGGATGCATCATTAATGTATCATCAATGGCCGCATACAGCGCTATCACCCGTGTACCGGGATATTCGGCTGCCAAAACTGCCGTAGCCAACTTCACTCAATGGCTGGCAAGCGAAATGGCACTGAAATATGGTGACGGTATCCGTGTTAATGCCATTGCACCGGGTTTCTTTATCGGCGACCAAAACCGTCGTGTACTCATCAACCCTGACGGCTCATTGACAGACAGAAGTAAGAAAGTATTGGCTAAAACTCCGATGAAACGTTTCGGTGACATTAAAGAATTGAATGGTGCGGTGCAATTTCTGTGTAGTGAAGCCGCCAGTTTCGTAACCGGAGCGATGCTGCCTATCGACGGTGGTTTCAGCGCATTCAGCGGCGTTTAAGCAATAAATAATAGCCTGTAATAAAGAGAAAAAAAGATTATGATGGAAAAGACATGGAGATGGTTCGGCAAAAAGGATAAGATAACCCTGCCGATGCTCCGACAGATAGGGGTAGAAGGGATTGTCACTGCCCTGCATGATGTACCGAACGGAGAGATTTGGACAGTAGAAGCCATCAACGATTTAAAATCGTATATTGAATCGTATGGGTTGCGCTGGTCGGTCGTGGAAAGCCTTCCGGTTTGCGAGGCAATCAAATACGCAGGAGCGGAACGTGAACAGTTGATTGAAAACTACAAAGTAAGCCTTGCCAATTTGGGTAAATGCGGCATAAGGACAGTGTGTTACAACTTCATGCCCGTTATCGACTGGATACGTACCGACTTGCAACACCCCTGGCCGGACGGAACCAGTTCACTTTATTACGACCGTATCCGTTTTGCTTACTTCGACATCCGAATCCTGGAACGTGAAGGAGCTGAAAAAGACTATACAGAAGAAGAACTTCAGAAAGTTGCCGAATTGGATAAGGTTATCACAGATGCAGAGAAAGACGCCCTGATTGATACCATCATTGTCAAGACTCAAGGTTTTGTCAATGGTAATATCAAAGAAGGGGACAAAAATCCGGTTTCCATCTTCAAGCGGTTACTTACTTTGTACAAAGATATAGACCGGGATGCTTTGCGTGAAAATATGCGTTATTTCTTGTCCGCAATCATGCCTGTATGCGAAGAATATGGAATTAATATGTGCGTACATCCTGACGACCCGCCATTCCAAGTCCTGGGATTACCACGCATCGTCACCAATGAAAGTGATATTGAATGGTTCCTGAATGCCGTAGATAATCCGCACAACGGATTGACTTTCTGTGCAGGCTCTTTGAGCGCAGGCGAACATAACGATACCCGTGAACTGGCGAAGAAATTTGCCAGACGCACACACTTTGTACATCTGCGTAGCACGGCTGCCATGCCGGGCGGAAACTTCATTGAAAGTTCCCATCTCACAGGACGGGGACATCTGATTGACCTTATCCGTATCTTTGAAAAGGAAAATCCGGGACTGCCCATGCGTGTAGACCATGGACGGATGATGCTTGGAGACGAAGATAAAGGATATAATCCGGGGTATTCTTTCCACGGGCGTATGTTGGCTCTGGCACAGGTGGAAGGGATGATGGCCGTGGTGGATGATGAGAAAGAAAGACAGATGATATAACGGAACAATATAAAATATATGTAATGATACAACTACAATAAAGGAAGCTATCATCATAAAAACGGCAGGAAATAAAAGACTGTTTTTCAATCCTTTATTTCCTGCCGTTTCCGTTATACCATTCAATACTGTGTATTTAGCACTGCTTAGGCATCCTGATTGCCGTAAATGAAAATCACCTTTCGTACAGGTAATGCCGGGATGTACAATTCATGCGGTTGTTTCCTCCGAATCCATCTTCTCGAACTGGAAAAGTTACTTGATACTCACTTTATCTACAAACCCCTTCATATTGACGTTCAAATCTTCCAGTGAAGTCGCCCGTTTACCGTTCAAGACTATATTCTCGAACAGGATATTCCCGATTCTGCGGTTCTTATCATACCCTTCTATCAGCGAAGGATTGACATACTTGGCTGTACAAGAGATATTGCGGAACACGATGTTCTTTATACCCCGACCCGGCCCTGTGTTATACTTCTGATTGTACATCACACGGAGATGGAACAACTGTCCTTCCTGAATATTTTCCACACGAATGTCTTCAAAAGTAATATTTCGCGCAAGGTTATGGTCACCTACATTGATAGCCATACATCCCTGATAATCACGGTCGTCCTCATCATGTTCCAGTATATCAATGTTCTTGAACAGTATGTCTTCCAGGACTTCATCCCCAGTTTTCGTATTGCCATGCGTACCTATGTTGATAGGATGCGCGATGTCCGCCCAAAGGGTGGAATTCAGCACACGGATATTACGGCAATCCCCGTAATAATTCCAACGGTGGGTATAGAGAGCTATGCAATCATCCGAATTGCGCAGAAAGACATCATCAATCGTCACATCCGAGCAAGACATAAAGTCCAGTCCGTCACTCCATCCCTGATAGCTGAATGATTTCAGGTTTCGGATGGTGATGCCAGCAGATTGCCCGCAGGAAACGGTGTAGTGGCGCGAGTTGACAACAGTAATCCCGTCAATCAGCACATTCTTGGAATAGGCTACGGATATTCCTTGCTGCGGTTCAAGCAACATGCCATGCCCCAAGATTTTCACATTCTCCACACTGTCACAATTAAGACAGCCTTTCAGCACTGCTCCACCTTCCAGATAAACCGTTGTATTGGAAGGAATACGGAAGCACTTTCCTGCCGCATCGGTAGGTTCATGGATGCCGGACTCGAAATACATCACATTCGGGTCATTCTTGTCGGGCACATTCTTAATAATCGGATTGGCAAATACGTGCAGATTATTCAAACGGTCGCCGTTGAATTCGACAGAGAGTTTTTGCGGTTTATCCAGTGTAAACAAAAGAAAATTCCCGTCTATCTCCGGCTGAATGCCTTTGGAAAGGGGACGCACTATGGCAGAACGAATGTCTCCGTTATTCTTTTGCACCAGCACTTCCACTTTACCGGAGAAATCAAACTGTACCATGGTCGCATCGGACTTGGTATCCATATCCACCTTTACGTTATATTCGAAAAGGTCTACCCAATCTTTTTCACCTGCCTGCCGTACTTTTACTGTGTAGTCATCATTGTGACGGGCATAGTAGATGCCCATCGGTACGGGATAGGTGATGATTTCCGCCTGCACACAGTTCCATCCGAAAAGCGCAGAAAGAGAAATCAATGCCATTCTTTTTAATTTATTCATACCTACTGTTTTTTATCTACTGATATATGATAACGAAGCATGCCGGAAATCCATGAGGAGTGAAACGCCGGCAGTGCTTCCATTGACTTTCATCAGTATAATTCGAACAAGTCTTTCTTTTTACTCAAACGCGATTTTATCTTGCAAACATTAATGTGCCGAGTCCCAACAAGTACAATCCATCGTGATAAGTCCCTACCCAAATGCGCTCCTTACTGTCCTCATAAAGCACACGACAATTCTTCTGACTGAATTCATGATAGAACCTGTTCATTCTCCTGGTCGACGGCTCATAACGATAGACACCTTGTGTTGTACCCATCAGGATTTCTCCTTTGGACGTTTCGAGCATACAACGGATTTCTTCCCCCTTCCAGTCACCGTTAATCATCTTCTTATTGTACAGCATTATCTTATTCATGCTAGGATGATAATAGCACATTCCCTGATTATAGAGTCCTATCCATACAAGAATAATAAAGCAAATAATCCTGTCAATCATAGTATTACTCTTATTTTTCTTTTTTATTGTTATGTCCTACTCACGAACAAAGATAATTAATTTCATTTGTTTCTCTATATACAAAATCAAAATCTCCTATATTGATACTACGAACAATATAGGAGATTTACCTATCTATAACCGGATATATTTACCGGATAACATATTTATTGGAAAGTAGGCATCTTGAACCTATACAACAATCCACCTACCATAGAAGCTACATAATCAGGTTTTCCCTGTTTGATACCATCGTATGTATCTGTACGGACACCCACCTTAGGTTCGGCATACAAATAGACGGAAGAGGCTACCCGCAGTTTAAACTGCACACCGGCATCCAGTCCCGGCACTACCTGAAACTCTCCGTTACGACGAGACAAGCCGGCAGTGACTCCCATAAAAGGTACGACATCTATCACATGATCGGAACTATACCCCTTTGTTAACGTAGCCAAACTCATCATGTAATCCATCCCTAAACCGGCATAATGCAAAGGCAATTTATTCTGTGCCTTCGACTTATACAGGATTGTCCCGTTGATACGCCATGCAGACAGCGGAGTGTACCATTTGCCGAAACTTCCCTTCGCCTCCACACCTGCGTTCTTCACCAAATCCTTGTTGCCAACCAGCAAACTACCCATTCCGAGTGCCCCTGATATGAAGTAACGTTTGTCATCCTTATCAAACACACTGCGATTGGCTGCTTTTGAATAAGGAACAAAGCGGTAATGGAAACCGGCATTGACGCCTACCAATACATCTTTCTGCATAAAACCTAAGTTTCCTTCGATGAACTTGTCTCCATACATTCTGACTTGCGGTTCGATATACAGACCGAAAAAGTCATTCACATGCCATAGCCCCTGTATGCCAGCATTTATACCCGGTTGAAACTTATGGTCTGAATTATTGGTATACGCCAGGTTGACACCCACAGAAGCTATGAAATCAAAGATACGGTCAGGATTGTAACCGTCCATGGTAGACGTAATATTCCACAAATAATCAAGACCGCCACTGACGCTGATATGACTGAGTCTGCCCTCTTTAATATTACCGGGAACTAGATAGTTCGTAAAGAACCCGCCCGTACCTACCAGACGCAAACCGGAATAAGCAGTCAGCCACTTACCAAGAGAGACAGAAGCCTGCGGACCTAAAGAACTGAGGTTTTCAAAATTCTTCTTATTCAAAAACATTTGCAGACCAACTCCTGAAGTCATAAACAGATTGTCTGAGATATGATTGTTTGAGAATCCGTTCTTCGGACGTGCCGCACGGTCAATTGTATGATAAGTCAAACCTAAATTCAATTCTCCAAGCTGGTCTGTACCACGCAATCCACATCCGCCTGCATATCTCTTATGATAAACATTGAGACGAGGTTCTATAAATAAATCCATGGAACGGTTGAGACGGAAACTTCCTTGTACGCCTACTCCTATCCCCGGAGCGTACTTGCCAGAATTCTCCACCCCTTTTGTCCCAGCCAGATTAACTCCTGCAATACCAATTAAATTAAAGACCCTATCTTCATCATATCCCCACAGAACACTATTGAGATTCAACATATAATCCGCATGCAAATCAATATGTTTGAAATATCTGTTCTTACTACCGGCAGGTGTATCCGAAAAACCGACCGTCCCGGACAGACGCAGCCCGGAAGAAGGGCTGAACCATTTACCGATTCCGGCAGAGAACTGGGGACCCAAGCCTTTAATTGTATTCTTGATTCCTGAAACTTTCAGGGTACTGACACCACCGGACAAAGAAATAAACATATGATTCTGGAACGAACTGTTATCAAATTCATCGAAATGAATCTTAGTACCCATCGGAGCGGCAGGCATATATGTCAGACCAACCAGGACCGAACCTCCCACTTGATAATTTCTCCAACTTCCCCTATGTGACACAACATCATTATACCATCCTATCTGTGGCTCTACAAACAGGTCCAATGTATGGGAAAGACGTATATTGCCTTGTAAACCAATATGGGCACCATAATAAAATTCACCTCCACCTTTCAGATTCGGATATTTTTCAGAACGTTCACTATTATCACCGACCTTAGAATAACCGGCTTCTACACCAGCTATTCCAAACAACTCAAAACGACGGTTCGGATTGTACCCATATGCCAAGGAAGACATATTCAGCAGATAATCCAGGCTACCGCCACCCATCTTTATTTTAGAATCATATATTTTCGATGGCAAATACCCCATGTTCACCCCTATCCTGAGTCCGTGAACCGGAGTAATCCATTTTCCCATAAAAAGACGAGCGGTCATACCCAATCCGTCCTGGGTCTCCTTACCCGAAAGCAAACTATACGGACCTACACCGGCAGAGAAGAAGAGATGTTCATTAAACTTATTGCTCTCAAACTTCTCATTCGCTGGTCTTTTCTGCAACATATATTGCAATGCACCATAATCCTGTGCCTGTAAGGTGACAGCAAGCATCAGAAATAACGCCACCGCCACATACTTATTTTTAATTCTGAGGATATTCATCGTTTACTCTGTATTATCATTATTTAAGTTTCTGCTCTTCCGGCAGCAAGTCAATAATATCACCGTCCACTCTCGCTGTCTCCAGTAAGGATGGGTCTAATTCAAGGGCTTTCTCAATACTCATAATAGCATCACCCACTTTCTCCAAACGGTTAGCAACAATCGCTTTCACATAATATTCGCGGGCTGTTGTCACATTCATGGCAGAAATCTTCTCCCATGCTTCCTCATTTCTCTTCATCGCCAGCAACATTACCACCTCATTGAAAGGACTCGTAGCCGCCACCTTTTCGAAAGCATCCTTATAGTAACCAGCCAAAGCCTGTACGATGGCCTGCAAATCCTCAGAAACAACTCCTTCGGGAACCAATGTCAATACGGAATCCGCCTTGGTATATTTTCCTTCATGCAGCAAGGCGATAGCCTGATTGGACAACAATTCTACCGGTGCAGACTTGCTGACAAACGGTTCGAGGATACGTGAATCCGGCGCATCTTTCTGTATGTTTGATACCGCCAGTTCATTGGCCGCATACGTAAAGTTATCGTAAAGTTCAAGAGCCTCCCTGCAATACTTCTCCCTTTCATCCGGAGTTTTTGCCATCGTAATCATACGATAATATTCGAAACGTGTCAGTTCCTTCGGATTTGTGTTGTAAAGTCCCCTAATCTCATCGTCAGTCAGGAGACGGAAGATAGAATAACCATACGTATATTGCACCTTTCTCAGCTTAGGCAGATAGGTAGCAGATATTTCCTTATAGAAAGGTTTCGATTTCAATACATTATTCAAGCGATAAGGAACGGATTCGTATTGCTTGATTAAATCCTCTACTTCCTTGGCAATTTCCGGTTTAGCGTCTTTCTTCAGTAATTCCGCCACTTCTTTCCATGAAGCTACCGCCGCATCCGCTTTCACTTCCAGCAGTTTGCGCGTTTCCGGGTCCAGTTGTGACAGGATACGTTCCAATGCCTTGTTTGTACGCAGTTGTGCCAGTTGCAAGTTTCTCTCGTATGAACCATCCGGTGAAGCTACACCCGTAATATGGAAACTCTTCAATGAAGCATCCGGATTCGTCTCAATAGCACGAAGTTCCTCATTCAATCGATTCAGTTCCAACTGGTTATGAGGATTCTTATCATCCAAATCGGCTTTACCTACCAAGAATGTGAGATTTACTTCCCCTTTCGTATCCCGTAGCTGCATGACAGGTTTCGGAAGATACTTCTCATCCGTCAGATTGAAAGCGGAAAACTTGTACTCCAGAAAACGCAGCGGGTTGACAGTTCCGCGTGCAATGGAGAAAGAATCACGATAAATGATGTTCCGATAGTTCTCCATCGCAAGATGCACGTCCGCACGGTAATCATGTTGTAGATACTCTATATAAATAGAATCATGATAAGCGATAATATCCCTCTTACGCGAAGAAGTCGTTTTCACCTGAATATATTCATGCAAAGGGTCTTTATCCAAATCATAATCATACATCCGCTTTTGTGTCGTATTGTAAGTACCGCCGTCGAATACCACAGGACGCATCAGCAAACGTTTTTTGAGTGTCACATCATAAATGGAAGGTTGCAATACTAACCGGCGATGCGAGTTAAACATCTCTTTAGGCACCGGCACACGGGTTTTCAGATGGAAATAATTACCTTTGATTTCGATATCCGTCGGTTCCGGAATCACTTTATCTTTTACTTTGGAAGTAATCGTCACTTCGTCCAGTTCGATGACAGCATCTTTCAGCACTACATCAAGAATCTGCTTTCCCGCCACCTTCACCGTCTTGTCCTCATAACCGACGCATGTAAACTTCAACGAGCCGTTCTTTTCCACCAATACACTATAACGGCCATCCTCGTCAGACATTTCTATACGTTCGTCATTGACAGGATTGAGCACATTCACATTCGGAACACTTTTCCCCTGCGGGTTTGTGATATGTCCTTGTACACGGATACGTTGAGCAAATGCATCCATGCCGACCAACATCATTGCCACGAAAAGTACACCTATTAATCTACCACGTTTCAAATTGATTTTCATTCTCTTTTCTGACTAGCTAATGTTCATTCTAATTATCGAATAATATAAACAAAGGATACCCCCAGTTTGACAGGCGCAATGGTAGTCTTAGTATCATTGACCGCACCCGGTTTCGGAGTACCCTTATCGTATTTAAACTGACGGTAACGCAACACGCCTACGCCGGCAGTCGCTTCGATGTTCCAGTGGTCACCCAGTACCCATGCATATCCATAGGTCAACCCGGCAGCGCATGCATCACCTTTGTGATTCACATCCTTCACCATCATATTAAAATTATTCACGAAAGCGGTGATTCCAAGAAAATGGCTCACCATCGGACGATTTAGCCAATAACGTACTTCAGGCTGAAAATGCGTGAAAGTAGTTTTGAAATTGTCAGTACTGATTGGGTTTGCGGCAATCCCCATATTTAAGGAGATATGACGTCCCAAAACGAACTCGGCTTCAATGTTAGGACTGGCCGTCAGCCATCCCAATGCATTTGTTTTTACAGCCACCCGTTGTGCGTGTACATGTACACCACAAAACAATAACAGAAATGATAACGCAGCTATTGCCCTGCGACCATTCCTCATCACATATACCATAATTTATTTCCCACTAAATATTTCCCACTAAAATATTCACCCACAAAAAGGGCTTCCTGCCCATATTATACATAATTTGGACAAGAAGCCGCAAAATTAGAAAAAATATAGCATTAAAAACGTTTAGACACGTTTTTTTTGTTTTTTATCGCAACATTTTTCCAGTCTGGAACGCAATATACCATATTATGTATAAAATATACAATTTTTCCAGCTTATAAATAAAACATCAGATACGCAATAATATAGGTTCTGACGTAACACCGGATTTCACTTTTTTGCCATTGATAACGACCGTGCAAGGAGCAGAAGAAATAATATACCATTTTCCTGCTTTCTTCTCAAGCAACACGTTAGCGGCACTGTCAGCCTGAACCATTATTCCAGGCACAACCAATTGCGTTCCACTTCCCAGAAAGAGTGTCCGGTTTCCCGCATACTCATTGCTGACAACTGCATAGTCCGCTTTTACTTTCATTCCCCGGTAAGTAGCAGCCTGCTCAGCATCAGACAAGGAGAAAATATGGTCTACACGCCCATTCTTGCTTTTCACGCAGATTCCTGCGAAGTCTTTCAGACCCGGTTCTTCCGCATCAAAGTAAGAGACAGACTGAATAGCGGACGGCTCGTTCTTCGTACTCGGCTCGTAGATAGAAATAAAAGGACGACTCCATGCTTCTCCATGCTGCCGGGCAACAAAAGTCAGCGTTGGTTGCTCCTTTATATTATAAGGCATATTCGGTGTACGGCTCAATCCTTCAGTCATCGGCGACAATGCCGTAAAGACTTCGCGTTCCGGTTCACCCTTCATCCAAAGATTCATATATATGTCGTCACCACCTTTATCCTTCATATCTATGGTGAAAGTCGCTTTGACATCCTTGTCGGTGGCAGCCATTTTCTTATCATATAAATAGGAATAAGCATAAAGATGCGCACCGGCAAAAGCAAGTTCTTCCGTGGGTTGAAGATTCAAGTCAGTACCATCTGCCGCTGTCAATGTCAAAGACTGTCCGAGGTTATGATAGAAATAGTCATGCATTTTATCTCCCCCCTTTTCCTTTCGGCTGCGGAACACATCGACATAATACCCCGTCTCCGCCCCGGTAGTAACGATACTCATCACACGCGTCTGGTCTGCCCTGCTCTCCGGTTCACGGAAATAAAGATTGCTGTAAGTGACAGACGTAAATTCCTTGCCCGGTTCCGCCGAAGCAGGGAAACAAGAAAGTAACTCAAAGGAATGATTGCTTTTCATCACCGGATAGCTCGATATACCATCCACACATACAGTATTATGACTGGGGAACTGTGAGTAATACTCCGCATAATCCAGCCCGCTATACAAGAATAGCCCGATACCTGCATCCGGGCCCAACACATATCCCTTTCCGTAAAGTTCCATCGAGATACCGTTGGCATGCATATGATTCCCTTCGCTGCCATTCAACGAAATCATCAGGCTGTTGCGCGGATGCATACCGTTACGCTGTACCAGCCAAGATACATTGGGAGCATAAAATAAAGGAGAAACATAATCCTCTATCTTTCCCGGCTGCACTTTTGGGTTTAAAGCCAACGGTTTATCCTCAAAGAAAGAACTGACAGATACACGTACGTTTTTCTTTTCCTTTTTATCATTTCCCATCTCCGGGTTCAGGCATTTCAGCAAAGCGGTAAAATATTTTTCCTGTTCCTTTTTCCCGTTCGCCTGCGCGTTCTGTATCATGCGGATAAAGAAATTTGTATTCAGATACCCCGGATGCGTATCCCCAAAACCGCAAATCATACGGTTAGGAAACAGATATTGGGGCGTGGTCGCCACCGCTTTCGACAATACAGGCATCGCTTTCACCAAATCATACTGCAGATTCGTGTCAAACTGGTTCACGAAATTGGCATAATCATTGATTACCACACTGCTATACCCCGGACATTCCGCCCAAATCCCCGTATTGGAATCAAAGCCATAATCCGCAAGACGTGTCAGACTCCACTGGCGGATGCCGGAACGGTTCATCACATAATCGATATAGTATTCGCGTCCTTTTCCGTCAGCATATTCCTTGTTATCTTCCAAAACCAGACCAACACTCATAATATAACGTGCCTGCAACAAATCCCAATTATTATGAGGCACACCGTTCGCAATGATATTATCCGTCCATTTCTTGAAAGCTCCCGCATAGATTTCCATCTTGTCCGGATAATTGGTCTTCAGATAATTATACAGAAAATCATATAAATAGACAGCAACATGAAGCGCATCCTCATGGATTACTTCAAAAGAAGTCAATCCCACCAATGTCTGCTGATGGCCATAATTCAAATCGACAGGCACATTCCGGTAATAAATTCCCGTCATATACGTGTCAAAAACACCTGCGGCAAGTTTGGCGAACTTTTCTTCGTCCGTCATCCAATAGAGGAAAGCAGCGTCACGGGCAATACCCAAAATTTCGCAGTTCAAACTTTCGATATTCCGTCCGGTCTTGGATGGATGTACGCTCTCCATAGGACGTTCGGGAAGGGCATTATTGCAAAAAGTCACGTTTCCGCTTTCGTCATCATCATAAGGAACGACATCCGCCAACTTGGGACGACCGTGAGTGGCAGCCGTTCCACGCGTTCCGGTATAGCGCACCGTAGGATAAGGCGCTTTCTCACCACCTGCATGATCGAACGTTTCACCTTTCACATACACTTCCGTGGCATGAGACTTCCAATACATCGCTAGGCGGGACAGCAACCAGGACGGTTGAGCATCCGTCAGATTTGTATATACTTCCGTCCGTTCCTTCAACTTATTGAAAACATCTTTCGCCCATTCTTCCTTTTTAATAAGTTCCCATGTTTCCTGTTTTCCCGCCGGAGTAGTCAACACCCGCGGATGCGTCTGCGGCATCTTTTCCGGCAAGGGAATCTCCTGCCCCGACGCACTGCCCCAAAAGGATAAAAAACATAATCCAAGTAAAATTCGTCTCATACTTCAATCTATTTTTTTAGGTTTGATACCTATTAAATACGAAGATAGAGATTTATTTACCTAATCCGACCGGCAAAGACTGTTTTTATTTGTCCGAAACTATGCTTTTATTCCAAACAAAGAATTATATTTGCAAAAAACCTACTAACAATTCTGATATTTATGAAAATCTTATCTATCCATGATTTGGCTACAATCAGAAAGAGAGCGGAACACAAACTTTCATTACGTGAAGAAAGTAATGAAAAAGTCACCGAAAAGTGCTGCGGACTAGCATCCGGCACACAGCATCTTCAGATTCTAATCTGTGGTGGCACAGGTTGCAAAGCCTCTTCGAGCCAAGGAATTACGGACAATCTCCGGTCAGCCATCCAAAAGAATGGCATTGCCGACAAAGTGGAAGTTATCACCGTGGGCTGCTTCGGCTTCTGCGAAAAAGGCCCTATCGTAAAAATCATCCCCGACAACACCTTCTACACACAAGTCACCCCCGAAGATGCGGAAGACATCATCACCGAACACATCATCGGCGGTCGGAAAATAGAAAGGCTGCTGTACATAGACCCTAAAACAGAACACACCGTCAGCGACTCCAAACACATGGATTTCTACCGGAAACAACTACGCATCGCCTTGCGCAACTGCGGCTTTATCGACCCGGAGAATATCGAGGAATACATCGCCCGCGAAGGATATCACGCACTGGCGGACTGCCTTCTCAACAAGCAACCGACGGAAGTTATCGACCTCATCAAGCGCTCCGGCTTGCGCGGACGCGGTGGCGGCGGCTTTCCCACAGGCTTGAAATGGGAATTTACCCATAAGCAGCAGTCGGACATCAAATACGTGGTATGTAACGCTGACGAGGGAGACCCCGGCGCTTTCATGGACCGTTCCATCATGGAAGGCGACCCTCACTCTATTGTAGAAGCCATGTGCATCTGCGGCTACTCCATCGGCTCCAGCAAAGGATTGGTGTATATCCGTGCCGAATACCCGCTTGCCATCAGCCGCCTGAAAATAGCCATCGAGCAAGCCCGCAACTACGGTCTGCTGGGAGACAATATCTTAGGAACGGATTTCTGTTTTGACATCGAGATACGCTACGGGGCAGGTGCCTTCGTATGCGGTGAAGAAACTGCACTGATTCACTCCATGGAAGGAAAACGCGGTGAACCGACTCTCAAACCTCCCTTCCCTGCCGAATCCGGCTACCTGGGCAAACCTACCAATGTAAATAATGTAGAGACGCTCGCCAATATCCCCATCATACTGACGAAAGGAGCCGAATGGTTTGCAACGATTGGAACGGAGCGTTCCAAAGGCACGAAAGTATTCGCCCTCGCAGGAAAGATTAACAATGTCGGACTGATTGAAGTACCGATGGGAACTACGCTCCGCGAAGTAATCTACGAAATCGGCGGCGGCATCAAAGGCGGAAAGAAATTCAAGGCAGTGCAGACAGGCGGCCCGTCGGGCGGCTGCCTGACAGAGAAACACCTGGATACTCCTATCGACTTTGACAATCTTCTGGCGGCAGGCTCCATGATGGGTTCCGGCGGTATGATTGTAATGGACGAAGACGACTGCATGGTATCCGTCGCCCGTTTCTACCTGGACTTTACCGTAGAAGAATCCTGCGGAAAATGCACTCCGTGCCGCATCGGCAACAAACGCCTGCTTGAATTACTGAACAAGATAACCGAAGGAAGGGGAACGGAAAAGGACCTGGATACCCTCGCCACTTTAGGACAAGTCATCAAGGACACCGCTCTCTGCGGACTGGGACAGACCTCACCGAACCCAGTTCTGTCTACGCTGGACAATTTCCACGACGAATATCTGGAGCACGTCCGCGACAAAACCTGCCGTGCCAAACAGTGTAAATCCCTGCTAACCTACACCATCAATCCCGAACTTTGCATCGGCTGCCACTTGTGTGCCAAAAACTGTCCGGCGGACGCAATCATCGGACTGGTACGCAAACCGCACATCATCAGCCCCGACAAATGTATCAAATGCGGAATGTGCATGGCACGCTGCAGGTTCAAAGCTATTCTCGTCTGCTAAAATCTATTTACTATGGAAGAAAAACAAATTACTCTCCAAATAGACGGTCATTTTATCACCGTCCCCGAAGGAAGCACCATCCTCGAAGCTGCCAACAAAATAGGCATTAACATACCTACTTTGTGCCATATTGACTTAAAAGGAACCTGTATAAAAAACACTCCCGCTTCCTGCCGCATCTGTGTGGTGGAAGTCATAGGACAACGCAACCTGGCTCCTGCCTGCGCCACCCGTTGTACGGAAGGCATGGTAGTCAAGACCAGTACCTTGCGTGTAATGAATGCCCGCAAGGTAGTAGCCGAACTGATTCTTTCCGACCATCCCAACGACTGCCTCACCTGCCCGAAATGCGGCAACTGCGAGCTTCAGACACTAGCACTGCGCTTCAATATCCGCGAGATGCCTTTCAACGGCGGCGAGTTGTCTCCCCGCAAACGGGAAATCACCGCTTCCATCGTCCGCAACATGGACAAATGTATTTTCTGCCGCCGTTGCGAAAGTGTCTGCAACGATGTGCAGACAGTTGGTGCGCTCGGCGCCATCCGCCGCGGTTTCAACACAACGATAGCTCCTGCTTTCGACCGCATGATGACAGAGAGTGAATGTACCTATTGCGGTCAGTGCGTGGCTATCTGCCCGGTAGGCGCATTGACCGAACGTGATTACACCAACCGCCTGCTAGACGACTTGGCCAACCCGAACAAGGTAGTCATCGTGCAGACCGCACCCGCCGTACGCGCCGCTTTGGGAGAAGAATTCGGATTTCCCCCCGGCACACTGGTTACCGGAAAAATGGTCTACGCCCTACGCGAACTGGGATTCGATTACGTATTCGACACCGATTTCGCAGCCGACCTCACCATCATGGAAGAAGGTTCCGAAATCCTAAACCGTCTGACGCGTTATCTCAACGGAGACAAATCCATCCGTCTGCCCATCCTGACTTCCTGTTGTCCGGCATGGGTAAACTTCTTCGAGCATCATTTCCCAGATATGTTGGATATACCGTCCACCGCCCGCTCTCCGCAACAGATGTTTGGCTCCATCGCCAAATCTTACTGGGCGGAGAAAATGGGAATCCCCAGGGAGAAGTTAGTCGTCGTATCCATCATGCCCTGCCTGGCAAAGAAATACGAATGTGACCGCGACGAATTCAAAGTAAACGGCATCCCCGACGTAGACTATTCCATCTCCACCCGCGAACTGGCACGACTGATTAAACGCGCTAACATCGGCTTCCCGCTCGTACTAGACAGCCCGTTCGACAACCCGATGGGCGAATCGACAGGCGCCGGCGTCATCTTCGGCACCACAGGCGGCGTGATGGAAGCCGCCCTGCGCTCCGTCTACGAAATCTACACCGGAGAACCTCTCCAGAATGTAAACTTCGAACAAGTACGCGGACTGAACGGAGTCCGCCGTGCCACCATCAACCTGAACGGATTTGAACTAAAAGTAGGTATCGCACACGGACTGGGCAACGCCCGCCATCTACTGGAAGATATACGAAACGGGCACAACGAATATCACGTCATCGAAATCATGGCTTGCCCCGGTGGTTGTATCGGTGGTGGTGGCCAGCCACTGCACCACGGCAATTCGGAAGTATTATATGCTCGCGCCAACGCACTTTACCGCGAAGACGCCAACAAAGCGTTGCGCAAATCGCACGACAACCCGTATATAAAAAAACTGTACGAAGAATATCTCGGCAAACCTCTGGGCGAGATATCGGAAACGCTATTGCACACACACTATTTTAACAAATCTATGGATTAACTTTAAACGAAAAGTATTATGTCAGATATAAAACTAGCCTGCGATGTGGCAGAACAAGTCAGAACGATTTGCGACAAGCACGGAAACAATCCGGGCGAACTAATCAATATTTTGCACGAAGCGCAACACCTGCACGGCTACCTGCCCGAAAAGATGCAACGCATCATCGCTTCCAAACTCAATATCCCCGTATCGAAAGTATATGGAGTGGTCACCTTCTATACCTTCTTCACCATGACCCCGAAAGGAAAACATCCCATCTCCGTCTGCATGGGTACGGCATGTTACGTGCGCGGCTCCGAGAAGTTACTCGAAGAATTCAAACGCGTACTAGGCATCGAAGTTGGCGAAACTACACCGGATGGAAAATTCTCATTGGACTGCCTGCGCTGCGTAGGCGCCTGCGGACTGGCTCCGGTAGTGATGATTGGCGAGAAAGTGTACGGTAGATTGCAACCGATAGATGTGAAGAAGATTATCGAAGAGTTGGAATAAATATCCGGAATAAAAAGCGGCCGCCTTGCTTTTTCAAGACAGCCGCTTTAAAACATTTTTTAACAACAAACAAAAAAGGCGATTGCGACATTCAATATAGTCGATGTCTGAAATATAAAAAAGATGATGGAGCTAAGATTGGAACATTCTTTTATTTATGTAAACACTATGGAGTAAATTATGCGCAAAACGGTGAATTGTAGTCTGTTTAAAACATCCAATAAGTTAAATAGTAATAACACATACAAATAAAACCTTTATTTAATATTAAAATCCGACTATACAATTGACAGCAAAACGTTTATAATCAAATATTTGACGATTTAAATACTGATAACTAGCTAAAGGAGAAATGTAAACGTATGTTACAAACTTCTCCTTTACTAATTTTTATTATCGTATTAGTAATATAACCCAGAGCAAAGAAAACAATATTCTTTAATCGGAATGTTATTTTGAGAAACTTTACTATCTTTGCAAAGTCACGAAAAGTGGCAAATGTAATAGTGAAAGTGTTTCGCTTTTATCCCGCATAGGAAATCTGACAGTTTCAAAGAGACGGGGATAAGCAATGACATTCATCACTTGGGTAGCGTATGTTCAAAAGACATATACTAAACAGGTGTGGAGTATTGTTTATTTGTCTCTGGGTTTTGTCAGAACCCCCTATGCAATAAACGAATGGCTCCACACTTTCTTTTTGTCTAATCCTGTCATTAAAGGAGTCGAATGGCGCAACTTTACTAATTACTATGAATGGATTAGATTTTATTAAATCGAAACAACAGAGTTGGGCAAAAAGAAAAAACTTCAATCTACTAGGAGGTACAATTCCCAACAAAGGAGAGAAAAACTATTTGTATAGTTTAGCAGATAATTTGTTTGAGCCGTTGTCTAAGGAGAATTTAGATTCTTATAATTCGGGTGACGGGAACGAAACAAAAGATTCTAAAACACGATTGGCAAAAATGAAAGCACTTCATTCATCTTCTGCGATTGTGGTTAATCTGTTCCAGTATTGGCAGGGAAAAGATGTTTGCCCGATTCTAAATGCATGCAAATTGACTTCAAGAACTACTAAGGTAGGCTATCTGATTAAGAATGTCGGTTCTGTTTCTCCTGAAAAAATTCCCATAATTCCCTCTCCACTCAATTACGAAATTAAATTTGAAGAGCAGTTTGAAATAAGTGAAGATAAATCTCAATTTCCACATTCGCCCAATATTGATGTTGTGATTTATACTCCACTGTCTACTATTGGTATTGAGTCTAAATTTACAGAACCATATAGTAGCAGAAAACATGGAGGATTAAAACAAAAATATGTTGAAAATCCCTCTTTTTGGAACGGATTGCCTAATCTGCATGAATTAGCAAAAGAAATTTCTCCTAATGATACTAAGTTTCAGTATTTAGATGCTGCACAATTAATAAAACACATATTAGGACTGAAAAAGCATAGTGACAAGTATAATTCAAATCTTGTTCAAAAGCATCATTTTGTAGAAGGTAAAAGAAATTTGATACTCAAACGCAATTTTCATCTCTTATACCTTTGGTACGATGTAATAGGAAAAGAGGGAAGTAAGCATAGAAAAGAGATAGAGCAGTTTGCAGAAATTGCTAAAAAGGACAATATAAAGTTTAGCCATATAACCTATCAAGAAGTAATAGCAAGGTTATCGAAAGAATTTTATGACAACAATGAAGCCTATTGCGATTATCTAACAGACAGGTACTTGTAAAACGTATAAGTAAATCTAATAAAAACGTTTGTTCAATTTAAAGATAAAAAAACATGAAAGCTATTATTCTAAGTATGTTGATGATGTTGTCTTATAATTATTGTTTTGCACAACTGAAAGTAGAAAACTCAACTCCAAAGCAAGAAAAAGAAGATGTATATGATGTATCACAAGACCTTTATATACGAGAATCACATCGAGGAAGATACATTGGTGCTCCTTTGGATTATAAATCCTACCACAAATTTATCAATCAACGAATTTTCTGCATCTCGGATGAAGCTTTTGTTCCTGATGGAAACCGTTACGCTTTGAAACGCCAGTTTGTCAATCTTCCTACTTCGATAAAAGGTTGTATTCAATATAAAAAGAAGCAGTTACCAATTGTAATCAATCGTATTGCTACTTTTTTATATCATCCACAAATTGTATCGGCAATACCTGATGGAAGTAATGCTAACTTACATTGCTTCGATACGACCAATAAAAAAAACTATGACCTAATACTGTTTAGTGCTTTCAATTACGCTTTCGACAATGTACAACGAAAGGTGGCAAATACCCCTATCTCTTGTGCAGGTCATTTTTACACCATCAAGAAAATATTAACGTACGATGAAGCGTTTAAATTGTTGGAAGAAGATCCACAAATAAAGCCCGTTGCAAGAACAGAAGACGGACATACATATGATTCAAGTGTAAATACCTACTACGATTCATTTGTCTCGGAGAAGAAATTTCTTACCCTTTTGATACAGAATGATATTCTGATTAAAAATAATATAGATTTTGGAGGAAGTAAAGAGTGTGAATCTCCTATTTTTTTGTTAGAAAATGAAAGTGGAGAACTTTTTCTCACACGACTAAATGAAGACAAGTTTAAAAATGCGGAATTTAGTACTCGTACAATGAGTACCGTTCATGCTTATACTACTTATATCTTAGAGAATCATATAGAGTATTTAAAGGAAAAGTTTATAGGCAAATTATACAAAATACGGCATAATTCAAATTCTAACGAAATAGGCAAGATAGAAGATATTGTAATTCGAGATAATGTATTAAGTGTAAAATACGTCAATGTAGAAACAAAAGATATAGGTTACAGAGCTATGAACTGGAATTCTACAGGCAATTTATGGGTAGTTGATTTGGCGGATGAAATTGTACCAAAAGAATCTAAGTAAGAGGATTAAGTGAATCTTATGGATATTAAAAACTCAAAAAATAATATTATGAAATTTATATGTAACTTCTTATTGGTATTGAATTATATTGTTTATATCATTGCCGATGTTAGCGCATGGGCAACAGATGTAAAATATGGACTTTTGCTTCTATTGCCTTTGATTGTATTTCCAATTGTTGTAAAATTAGCCCATAAGTTTGCGGTTTCGCAAGCTGACAAGTTTTTCAAATCAGAATGGAATGTGTTTTTGAAGAAATTGGAATGGGGAAATTCTGTTGTTGTGGCAATCGTTGCTCTTTTTTATTGGCTGTTCTTAAGTAAACCAAATTAATAATCATATGATTGTTAACAAGATTGATACACCATTTAGAAAGTTTTTGGAAAGTCTGAAAGTTCCGTCTGTACCACGAATGAAAGGCGGAACTATTTTCAACCCTGATGAGATAAACTATCTTGTACGATATTCAACTCCATTGGTTTATGAATTTGTGCAAGAGGATGAAACCGATAGGGAATTTTATGAGAAGTTTGTCAAATGGCTACATGAAGAAATGCCAGTTTATGGGTATGTTGATGTTTATATGGTCGTTTATTTACGTTATGGGCAATATTTAAGTAACGATGAATTTGAGTATTTGGAAAGGAATATTCCGGAGTGTTTCGAGAAAGGGCATGTATGGCTCTATGAAATAAACTATCGTAGGCGCTTCCGTTTGCGTATTCAATTGATTCGTTGCTTAAAAAAAGACTTTCAAAGAGTTATTCGGAAGGGTATTCATAAGATTGATTCCACAACAAATAAGTTATAATTATGTATTTCAAAAGAATAGTTTTAAGTGTTGTTGGCATTGCGATAGCTCTAGCCTTGACCGCCCAAAGTGTTTATGATATAAGTTATTCAACGTATAATTGCCCCGACAATTTGCCATACGGAACACTATTGGATAAATATTGTCCTAATCTCCAATTGTGGAATAATCACGATAAGAATTTCCCATGTCATGTTTCAGTGATAAAATTGAATGGGCACTATTCTGACTGCAAAGAAGCTAAAGAATATTATCCTATGTCCGATAAAGAATTGAAGTTCATTCAATCCATAAGAAAGTCGGATTTAGCTTTTACTAATCCTTTTCTAGTCACTTTATACAGGAACTTTAATGGCAAAAGAATTAAAGTAAACATTCCGACTACCTATTGGAATATAACACACAAAAAGCCTGAAAGAGTAAAAGACTTTATTATTAAGGATTTTCAATTGAAGCGGTTGGTTGCGGTGGTCTATTTTGATAACAGGTTATTCTTCTTTATCAAGAAAGATGAAACGTCTATGACTTGTTATTATTATAAGTCAATAGGGACGTTTGTTTACTCAAATTATGGTGAAGTTACTGCTATTGATGATAACGATTCAATAAACTATTTCTTAATTTGGCTTGCTAGCATACCATTACCAAGCTTACCAAAGGAAGAAGGACAAAAACTTCTTTCGCTTATAGTTTCAAAAGCAGACGGTAAAAACCAATTCACTATTGATTTGCCATTTGTTTTTAAAGACAACACTCCTCGAAGTATTCTTTAGCAATACAGATTACATAGTAAATATAAGCACAACTTAGCTATTAGCTTTATTTAGTTCTATTTCTGTTATTGTATTCCAAATGTGTTCCACTAAAAAACAAATCAGCCGCTAACTGTCCGTCAGCGGCTTTCTTACACCCTTGTTTGCGGAGAGAACGAGATTCGAACTCGTGATACACTTTTGGCGTATACACGCTTTCCAGGCGTGCCTCTTCAACCACTCGAGCACCTCTCCTTGTTTTTCAATAAAAAACAGACAATGGAAATATATTTCCCCACAAAAGAAATAGCAGCTTCAAAGCTGCTATTCTCAGCGGAGAGACAGGGATTCGAACCCCGGGTACCTCGCGGTACAACGGTTTTCAAGACCGCCGCAATCGACCACTCTGCCACCTCTCCAAAACTTCCTTTTCAGAAGTGCTTTTCGTTAAAAGCGATGCAAAGGTACGAACTTTTTTTAAACATGCAAGAGTTTCCACGAAAAAAATTTCGGGAAGATTTCCTAAGGATAGCAATATCTAGGTATTTTATGTTGAAAAGCATAAAATAGAGCATATTTATGCCGATTATATGAAAAATGATTGTAACTTTGTGCGCTCTAGAGAAAAGGATAACTACAACCTCTAATTTTATCATTTTATGGAATTAAATAAAATCTTTAAAGATGGTCTTTGGAGCAGCGAAATCAATGTCAGAGATTTCGTAAGTCATAACATTACTCCGTACTACGGAGATGCCTCTTTCCTCGAAGGGCCTACCGAACGCACAAAAGCCGTATGGAACCGCTGCCTCGAAGCACTGGCAGAAGAAAGAGCAAACAATGGCGTCCGCTCTCTTGACAATGTTACCGTATCTACCATCACTTCCCACAAAGCCGGATATATCGACAAGGAAAACGAACTGATTGTCGGTCTGCAAACAGACGAACTGCTGAAACGTGCAATCAAACCTTTCGGCGGTATCAACGTAGTGAGCAAGGCTTGCCACGAAAACGGTGTGGAAGTGGACGACCGCGTAAAAGATATCTTCACTCACTACCGCAAGACGCACAATGACGGAGTTTTTGATGTTTATACCGAAGAAATCCGTTCGTTCCGCTCACTGGGATTCCTTACCGGACTTCCCGACAACTATGCCCGCGGACGTATCATCGGCGACTACCGCCGTATGGCTCTTTACGGTATCGACCGACTGATTGAAGCCAAGAAAGAAGACTTGCGTAACCTCACCGGCCCAATGACCGAAGCCCGCATCCGTCTGCGCGAAGAAGTGGCAGAACAAATCAAGGCTTTGAAGGAAATGAAGGTAATGGGCGAATACTACGGACTCGACCTGAGTCGTCCCGCCTACACTGCACAAGAAGCCGTACAATGGGTGTACATGGCTTACCTTGCCGCCGTGAAAGAACAAGACGGTGCAGCGATGTCATTGGGTAACGTTTCTTCCTTCCTCGACATCTATATGGAATATGAACTGAGCAAAGGAACCATCACCGAATCTTTCGCACAGGAACTAATCGACCAGTTTGTCATCAAACTGCGTATGGTTCGCCACCTGCGCATGCAATCTTACAACGACATCTTTGCCGGCGACCCGACATGGGTAACCGAATCTCTGGGCGGACGCCTCAACGACGGACGCACGAAGGTAACAAAGACTTCTTTCCGCTTCCTGCAAACACTCTACAACCTCGGTCCTTCACCGGAACCGAACTTGACTGTGTTGTGGAGTCCGGAACTTCCGGAAGGATTCAAAGAATTCTGTGCAAAAGTATCTATCGACACTTCTTCCATCCAATATGAAAACGACGACCTGATGCGTGAAGTACGCCAGTCTGACGATTACGGAATCGCGTGCTGCGTATCTTATCAGGAAATCGGAAAACAAATCCAATTCTTCGGTGCACGTTGCAACCTGGCTAAAGCCCTGCTGCTTGCCATCAACGGCGGACGTTGCGAAAACACGGGTACGGTCATGGTGAAAAACATCCCTGTACTGACCAGTGACACGCTGAACTTTGAAGAAGTAATGAGCAACTACAAGAAGGTATTGACAGAAATCGCTCGTGTTTACAACGAAGCGATGAACATCATCCACTATATGCACGACAAGTATTACTACGAGAAAGCACAGATGGCTCTTGTAGATACCAACCCGCGCATCAACCTCGCTTACGGTGTAGCCGGACTTTCCATCGCGCTCGACTCGCTCTCGGCCATCAAGTACGCCAAAGTTACCGCCCGCCGCAACGACATCGGTCTGACGGAAGGTTTCGACATCGAAGGCGAATTCCCTTGCTTCGGTAACGACAATGACAAGGTAGACCACCTGGGTGTTGACCTGGTATATTTCTTCAGCGAAGAATTGAAGAAGCTGCCGGTGTACAAGAATGCCCGTCCTACCCTGTCTCTGCTGACCATCACTTCCAACGTGATGTATGGTAAAAAGACCGGTGCTACTCCCGACGGACGTGCCAAAGGCGTTGCCTTCGCTCCGGGTGCCAACCCGATGCACGGACGCGACAAGAACGGTGCCATCGCCTCTTTGAGTTCCGTAGCGAAACTTCGTTACCGCGACTCACAAGACGGTATCAGCAACACCTTCTCCATCGTGCCGAAATCACTGGGAGCAACCGTAGAAGACCGTATTGATAACTTGGTTACCATGATGGACGGCTACTTCACTAAAGGCGCTCACCACCTGAACGTGAACGTTCTGAACCGTGATATGCTTTATGACGCCATGGAACATCCTGAGAAATATCCGCAGCTTACCATCCGTGTTTCCGGTTATGCCGTAAACTTCGTGAAGTTGAGCCGCGAACATCAATTGGAAGTTATCAGCCGTAGCTTCCACGAACGTATGTAATCTATCTACTCTATATGACGATAAACGTACATTCATACGAAAGTATGGGAACATTCGACGGGCCGGGCTTACGGCTCGTCGTTTTTCTTCAAGGTTGCAATTTCCGCTGCTTGTATTGCGCCAATCCTGACACGATAGCCGGAAAAGGAAGCAGCACACCTACCCCACCGGAAGAAATCGTCCGCATGGCTATGAGCCAACGTCCTTTTTTCGGGAAACGCGGAGGAGTCACTTTCTCAGGAGGAGAACCTACATTTCAGGCAAAAGCCCTGATTCCCTTGGTGCGCGAACTGAAGGAGAAAGGGATTCATGTCTGCATAGACAGCAACGGCGGCATTTGGAACGAAGAAGTGGAAGAGCTTTTCAAACTGACCGACCTCGTATTACTTGATATCAAAGAGTTCAACCCCACCCGTCATCAGACACTGACCGGAAGAAGCAACGAACAGACCATCCGCACGGCGGCATGGCTCGAAGAGAACGGAAAACCGTTTTGGCTGCGTTATGTATTAGTGCCCGGATACAGCGATTTCGAAGAAGATATCCGCCGACTGGGAGAGGCACTGGGAAAGTATAAGATGATTCAGCGGGTAGAAATCCTGCCTTACCATACGCTGGGCGTACACAAGTACGAAGCCATGGAACAGGAATACAAACTGAAAGATGTAAAAGAAAATACCCCCGAACAACTTGAAAAAGCTGCGGGAGTATTCAAGGAGTATTTTACTACTGTGGTGGTCAATTAACCGCCACAGTAATGATACTTTCCGGTTTAACTCCAGCGGGCTCTCATTGTAGAAGAACTTGCAATTGCTTACTTGCTTGATTTTCTTTAACAAATTAAAGAATAAAAAAGCCATTCCTTAGTAATAAGCTGCGGAATGGCTTTATTTTATATTTTGTTCAATGAACGATTATACTACTTTGTATTCACCAATATTACGTTCTTCGGCATTAAAAGAAACTCCTACTTTTACCAGCTCACGTCCATCCGTCCGGTAGGGTAACAAATATCCTTTTTCATCTATTTGTTTCAAAGCTTCGTCTACTGTTCCTTCCAGTTTAAATTCAAAAACATAAATGTAGTCTTTTGTCTTAACCACGGCATCGGCACGACCTTTTGCACTACGGACTTCTGCATCTACATATTGTCCCATCAACTTAAAGGCAAGATAGAAAATAACCTGATAATGACGTTCAGTCTTTGTGTTCAATTCGTAAGGAATGTCGGCAAAGAATGATTTCAACCGTTCCATAAAGGAATGAACATCGCCCGCCTGAAGTTCACGAACGAACTTAACAGCGTTAAAATCCGTTTCATCAGAGGAGATGGGTGTATAATAGGGTATCAGAAATTTAAGGAAACCATATTTTACCTCGTCATTCGGAAAGCCTAATGTATATAGGTTCAATGATTTATCAAAGTTTTTAATGGTCAGATAACCGCTTTGATAAATCATCGGAAGGGGATTCTTTGTCTCTGCACGGTATTCGGCAAACCCGGAACTTCCTACTTCCAAACCGTCTATGAGTAAACGTAAGTCATAGTCACTTTGTTTCAGCAGGTCTACAAGATAGGTAGGAGTGCCGGTTTGAAACCAATAATTATCAAACATTAATCCATCAAAGACATTGAGCACACTGAAGGGATTGAATAATCCTTCTTCGCTGTATGTAAAATGATAGCCATCGTACATTGCTGTCATTTTATCGACTGTATCTTCAAAGGACATCTCCTGCACTTCTGCCAACCGCTCCAACTCAGGAGTAAATGTGGATACTAATTCTTTTGTTGTGATACCGCAAATATTCGCATAAGGAATCTTCATGCTAATGTCATTCAACTGATTCAAGTCACTGAATACACTTACCTGTGCAAATTTTGTGACTCCTGTCAGAAATATAAACCGAAGATAGCGGTCGGAACTTTTCAGCACACCATAAAAGGCTTTCAGAATACGACGGTATTCATCCAACAGGTTCTCATCCAAAAGAGCCTGCAGCAAAGGTTTGTCATATTCATCTACCAATACTACAACTCCTTTTCCCGTTTTCAGACTGGCTTGTTCAATGACATAACTAAAACGTTCTTCAGGACTGCGGTCTTTCTTCTCATCACCATATACGGCTTCCCATTTCTCCAAATACTGGTTTAGCATGGCAACCAAATCTGCCGCCGTCTCATATTTCTTCGCATTCAAATCAAGATGCAAAACCGGATATTGCTCCCATTTCTTCTCCAACTTTTCAATTGCCAAACCTTCAAAAAGGTCTTTACGCCCCTGAAAATAGGCTTCAAAAGTAGAAATAAGCAGACTTTTGCCGAAACGACGGGGACGACTCAGGAAATAAGGCTTTCCCGTATTTATTATTTGCCACAAAATAGCCGTTTTATCTACATAAAGGAAACCGCCCTTACGTATATTTTCAAATGTCTGTATCCCTATCGGCAATTTACGTTCCAATGTATTCATTGCATCTTCAAATTAGTGTATCACAAATATAGACGTTATTCGATGAATAAACAAAAATACTCTATGAAAGTTCCACTTATTTCTCTTTCAAGACAATCACCAAACCGTCCATTCCATAATATTTAGAGTTTTGCGACAAAGGTATGTTACTGTTGGTCTGAAACACAAGTGACAATATTATTAATATTTTCTCAATTATCCGATTTTTTGAGAAGGTTTGTGCATAGAAACTCTAAAAGCGACATTCTGCCACTGAGGATAAAATATCGCTTTTAAAGGTTTATAGAAATAAAAAGGTTATATTAATAAGTCAAACGGATACCTGCCTGTATATTGAAATTAAACGGATTCTCCTTACGTATAGTCTGAATATCCGAACCGTCATCAAAATAATAAGCGACACCCGGCTCTACATAGACACCGACACGTTTGGTAGCATTCAACTGTGCACCCACTGCACCGGATACGGAGAATTGCAAAGGTTTCACCGTTTCCTTTTCGGAACCGAGCTTTCCATACACGCATTTCTCAACCATACCGCCACCGGATACATAAAGAGTAACGAGCTTCTTATCTAGGAAATTCCAGTTGGCACGCAACGGGATACCGATATAATGGAGTTTCTGTTCTATCTGCCGGTCGTTATCAGCCAGTTTGGCATCCGAGGAAAGCAGCGTATAAGTCAGACCGGACTCTAGGGAAAAACCTTTGCCCAAGGCTTTACGAACGGATAATCCGAAAGAGATGGGTTGATGATGCTTAATATCGACTACCTGTTTTGCCTGGCGCAAGTAAGGTACTCCGTCCTCAAAGACCAAAGTCTGGTCATTGGGAATCTCCATCAAACCGTTGGATACAGAAAGCATACTGACGCGGGACATATAAGGATACGCGCCCGAACCTACTTCTGAAGAAGCACCACCCGAATTCCCTACTCCAAGTCCCATTGACCATGTTCCTTTCCGGGAAGATGGTTTCTCAGTCGGGATATGATATTTATCTCTGTCGGAAGGACGGCGCGGTCTATTGCCTGCAGTCGGTCGTTCCTTATCTTTCGTCTGAGTCTGAGTTTGACCGGCATTTGTTTCTTCGGTCGGTTTTCCCTCATTGATGACTGTTCCGAGTTTCTTTTCTTCTACTACAAGTGCCGGTTCATCTTTCACGGCGGGTTCATCTACCGGCATCTTATGCTCTGGGATATCCCGGTCTACTTTTGCCAACCGATTCTCACGGGCAACGGGACGCAGGACAGGTTCGACGGAAGTGCCTTGCATGTCCGGTTGTTGCACACCCGGCAAAACATCGGGTGTGGTAGCTAATGCCGGTGTTTGTATATGACGCATTTCATCCGCGGCAGGTGTCCCCAGGAAATACAGGCTTACTGACGAAACAACAGCCAGCAATATAACAGCCGCAGCCGCCATCATCCATTTTCGATAAGGATATATCTTCTTCTCCACAGAGGGCATAAGCTCTTTCTCCAGTTGTTCCCAACCGGAAGCAGGTGTCGGCTCGGAATAATCCGCGAACTTCTCCTTCAACTTATTCATCCACAATTCTTTCTCTTCCATCTCTATCTATCCATTATTCATTATCCATTCTTTTACTCTTTTTGCCAATACCGCCTTCGCCCGAAACAGTTGAGAAGCCGAAGATTTCTCATTAATACCTAATACCTGAGCGATTTCTTTGTGTGATTTGTCCTCGAAAGTATAAAGGTTGAACACTGTACGATACCCCGCCGGCAGTTCTTCGATAAACTGCATCAACACTTTTTGGGGTATCGCTTCCACATCAGAAGCATCCGGTTCTTCATATTCTTCGGGCAACTCTTCCAATGACGCTGCCTGATTGATTACATCATTCTTCCGGAGATACTGCAAAGCAATGTTGACTACCACACGCTCCATCCAAGCCCGCAGAGAACCTTCACCGCGCCAGGTGAACTTGTCGAAAGAGTCGAATATCTTTATAAAACTGTCGTGAAGCAGGTCCTGAGCCGTATCACGGTCGCCTGCATAGCGCAGACAGATGCCAAGCATACGCCCCGCATACTGCTCATACAGTTCCTTGCGGGCGCGGTTGTTTCCTTGCCTGCATTGCTCCGACAACTCTAATTCTTCCATTCGCTTATACACGTGTTTACCTTAAAAATGCAGTAAAGATAAAAATACTGCATAGAGAGAACAACTCTTTTTGCACTTTTGTTTCTTTAACAGATGCAAATGCAATATTCTTGATTATCGTGCATTTGTTGAATACAAAGTAGTAATATTAATCAAACTAAAACTTATTTTATATATGAAGAAATTTAAATTCATTGCCTTTATCTTTGCTATTATGACCACAATGCCGATTTTCCAGTCTTGTCTGGACGACGATAACAGTCCGTCCGACCTACTGGTTATCAGCACAATAAATATGATGAGCCAGGATAGCAAGGATTTTTATTTCACCTTGGATGATGGAAAGAAGATGTATCCAAGCAATGGAGAAGGATGGAGCAACGCGGATTTTGCGGATGGCCAGCGAGCCTTTGTCATGTTCAACGAACTGGAAGAGCCGGTAGGCGGATATGACTATAACGTTCAGGTAAAGCAGATAAAAGAAATCCTGACCAAGGACATTGTCACTATGGATGAGGAAGAAAACAATGAGGAGAAAATCGGAGACGATAAGATTAACGCCACTTATATGTGGATCAACAAGGATAAGAAATATCTGACTATCGAATTCCAATATTATGGTACGCACAGTGAAGATAAGAAACATTTCCTGAATCTGGTTATCAATAATCTCACCCCGGCTCCTACCGCAGATGAGGAGAGTGAAGAGGATGAGTTTATCAACCTGGAATTCCGTCACAACAGTGAAGGGGATTATCCTCAGACTTTAGGCGAAGGGTATGTATCTTTCAAACTGGACGGAATCAAGAAACAGATGGAAGGAAAGAAGGGCCTAAGAATCCGTGTCAATACCCTATATGGCGGAATAAAAACATATGAAGTGAAATTTCCCTAATCTGCTAATCGAAAAATGAAAGACACTCTTTTATAATATTATATATTAATTACACAAAAGAGGGCGGTAGTTGTGAAACTCCCGCCCTTCTCATTTTTAAATGGATGTGAACACTGCTTCTGCAATAAATGTTTGCAGCATTTCTCCTTCACCAAAGCGAAAAGAATAATTTTTCAAAAACAAATAATTTACTCTGGAAATCGAAGTCTGTATGTATAATTATGACTAACTTTGTGAATTTTTTTCGAATATAGGAAACTACACCGAATGAAAAAAGGACTTTTTTATGCCATATTGGCCTCTGTTTTATGGGCTATAGTCAATCCGTTTATCAAACAAGGACTGAGTTACGATTTTACTCCGATGAACTTTGCCGGAATCCGCTTTACTACTGTGGGGATTATTCTTTTCGCATATACCTGGCACAAGGGGATGTGGAAGGAGATACGTCAGCACAGCAGATTATTTCTGAACCTGATTCTTATCAATATGTTTATGGGATACACGGCTTTCTACTTCGGCGTGGATTTTGTGAGTGGGGCTATCTCGTCCATTATCATGGGGATGACTCCGCTTATCAATGTATTACTGGCGCATTTGCTTGCTAGTAATGACAGGCTGAATATCCATAAAATCATCAGTCTTGTGGTCAGCCTCATCGGCTTGTTCCTTATTATAGGAATGGGAAGTGACGGCGCACCGCTCGATTGGAAAGGAATCACCGGTATCGTGTTGTTGCTGCTCAGTATTATTTTTCAAGGGTATTCCGCTATCTCCGTTTCGGAAGATAAGGGAAAGGTAAATCCTATTTTTCTGAATGCCGTGCAGATGTTCTTCGGCGGTCTACTTATATATATGATAGGACTGGACACGGAAGGTTATCATACTTTTATAGGAAAACCGGGCGGTTTCTATATCAGTCTCGGTATTTTGGTGTTTATTTCTGTCTTTGCCTTTAGCTTTTGGTTTATTGCTTTGCAGAGCAAGGGCGCAAAGGTCAGCGATATAAATATGTGCCGATTGATTAATCCGATTCTTGGCGCAGTATTGAGTTGGGTCATGCTTCCGGACGAGCATCCCACATTCAGCACGGTGGCTGCATAGACGAGAGGAATGTCTGATTGTAAGTATTGGACTTATAGAACGTACCGTCGAAAGTTATCCTGCCATCCCAAAAACGGGCATTGATACCCAATTCGTAGGACTTTGTACGTTCGGGCTTGAAGTCGGGATAAGGATAGGTTGATATCGGATTGATGATACCTGCCGACATGGAGTCTGTTATGGAACCCGGCGTGATACCTACCTGCGAGATGGGCGAACCTACTTCGGTGTACGACCCGCGCACTTTCAAGTAAGAAATGAACTGTGGCAACGACGCCATCTCCGTGATAATGGCAGACAGACCTATCGACGGATAGAATATACCCGGAGTCTTGCCATTACTTACCAACTGCGAAGCCCAGTCGGTACGTCCGGTAGCTGTAAGATAGAGCATATTCTTCCACCCAAGTTCGGCACTGGCAAATACGGCAATGTTGCGCGTGCGCTTATACGTTTCTTTCGGTGAATTATCGGAAGACAAGTTCGCAGCCGAAAACAGATTAGGCACGGTTGCCAACTTACCACCGATGTCAACGCCTCTCGTATAATGGTCTTCAAAGCCTGCTCCTAAGTTGGCAATCAACGAAAAGTCGTGTTTAAAACTCTTGTTGATGTTCATCATCAAGTCTGCATAGGTCTGGTCGTAAAATTCTTCCCTGTTCGAATAAATAGATGTGCCGCTCTACGGTACGGATAATTACTTATTCATCTGAAAAGTATTAATAGAAAAGTTGCTATTGGTTAATGGTAAACTTCCAATCCTTTATATCTAAAGTTTTTTTCGATTAATCGCAAACTATAAATGAAAGCTTTGTTTTTATAATCAAAGGTTGCATTTATAAAAATGAAGCTTGCATTTATATAATCAAAACTTGCAATTATAGTTTATGATAGGTGAAGAAAAGGTTTGCAATTAATCCAAAACAAGTTTACCCTTAATGAAGAATAACTTTTCTATTAATGATTCAGACGCGAAATAGCAGTAGATTGTCCTACAACTGCCATGAGAAATGACGATAATGAGTATGAGAAATACCTGTTTTTAGGAATAAAGCATGAGAAAAGAATGAGAAATGCCTGTATCCGAAAACATTTCTCATTCCCTATTTCAGTCTATTTCAACCCATTGACTAATAATCATGAGAATATGAGAAATAAAAATGAAAAACTCTTCTAGTAGAGGGAGAAGTGTGGGAGCAATCACTTATAAAGAAATAATAAATTCACTGTATAATGCCAATATTATTATCATCAATAAAGATAAAACGATTACTTTATCGCCTGAGATAGCCACATTAGTGTTGTAAGGAACATAATAAAATATGTAACAGAACAAAAAGATTGCATCGTTATGCAATTCTGCGGATGGGAATTGACACGAATAGAAGAAGTATAACGACTACAATAGTTTCTCCGCTAAAGTGCGGCATTCGATACGGTTGATTTTACCATTCCCCGTTTGAGGAATTAAATCCACCATCCGAATATATTTAGGACGATGATAAGGTGACAGTATCTCCTGCACCTTATTTTTCAGTTCTTCCATATCCAACTGACCTTCGATTAATAAAGTCACCGCTTGCCCCAAACGAGGGTCGGGAACCGAAGTGATGACAAACGGCACAGGGATAAACGGACGAAGCGACTTCTCCACCTCTTCCGCCTGTATCTTGATTCCGCCACTATTGATGACATTATCTTTACGTCCCCAAATGACGAAGCTGCCATCGGGATAGATGCGGGCAATATCATTAGTTTGCAAAATATCATCGCAGACCAAAGGGGCTTTAATGACTAACGTATTTTCGGGAGACAAGGACAGTTCGACTGAAGAAAAAGGATAATAATGGTCGGACGCAGAATTTCCGTTCAAGCGACGCAGGGCAATATGGGATAATGTTTCGGTCATGCCGTAAGTGGAATAGACAGCTATCGGGAGAGACCTTATTTCTGCTTCCAAAGCCTCATCTACTGCTCCGCCACCTATAATCAAAATCTCCGTTTGCTTCAACTGCTCACGCTCTCCAAGGTTATGGAGTGTGTTGTAAACCTGCAAAGGAACCATTGCCGCGAATCTCAGCGGAACGCTTATATCAGAGAGAGGATGACCGGAAGCGGGACGCACTATCAGATTTAACCCCGCAACGAGGGAACGTACCACTACCATCATGGCTCCGATATAACGCAGATTCATGCACAACAAAGCGGTGTCTCCCGCTTGCAGATTGAGGTACTCACAGGTGAGACGGGCACTTTGCATCATTTGGTCTTTGCGCACAGTCAGTTCTTTCGGCGTGCCTGTGGAACCCGAAGTATGGACGGTCATGGCAGGAGAATCACTGAACCATTCGTTCAGAAAAAGATATAAATCCCATAGGGCCGAAGGATGGTTCTCTGCTCCTTCGGCTACCAGACGGGCTATCTCTTCCGGGGTATAGATGGTTCCTTCCAATAGCAAACGTTGCTGTTTTCGGTCAAATATCATCGGGCATTATTAAATTGCGTCATTACAAAACCACAAGCAGTCTTTCCTTATTTCAAGGGGCATTTCTACGTTGTCCGTAAAAAGTTGCCCCGTTCCCAAGCCTTGAGGAAGCGGGTTGTCGAAAGTGGCACACCACTGGGCGATGGCATTCAGACCGATATTTGACTCCAGGGCAGAAGTAATCCACCAGCCGATCTGTTGTTCTTCAGCTTCGTCAATCCATTCGTTTCCACCGGTGAATCCTCCATGTAGGGAAGGTTTGATGATGATATATTGGGGATGAATGTCGGCAAGGAGCTTTCGTTTCTCTTCCGGAGTGTTGCAGCCTATCAATTCCTCATCCAAAGCTATCGGCAAGGGAGATTCGGAAGCCAGGCGTGCCATTTCTTCCCATTGTCCGGCACGGATAGGTTGTTCGATAGAATGCAAGTCGAACTCGGACAGCCGTTTCAGTTTATCCATTGCATCAGCCGGAGAGAAAGCACCGTTGGCGTCTACACGCAGTTCTATTTCTTTAGAAGAAAAACGGGCACGGATATGACGGAGCAAGGCCAGTTCCTCTTCAAAGTTGATGGCACCGATTTTGAGTTTGATACAGCGGAAACCGGTCTTCATCTTCGTTTCTATCTGTGTCAACATTTGATTGTAATCTCCCATCCATATAAGACCGTTGATGGGTATTCCGGCTTCTCCACGGGAGAAAGCTGAATTCCACATAGCCCAACCGCCTGCATTATAGTGGCGGACAGCCGTTTCGAGCCCGAAGAGTATGGAAGGATATTTGCGCAAAGCGTCAACGTCCACCTTTCCGCCTTGCCTTTCCACTTCCCGGCAGGCATCTTCCAATATATCTTCGTAATCGGGTAGATCATCACAGCTAAGCCCTGGTAGAGGAGCACACTCCCCTATCCCTACCCTACCCGGAAAATCGGAAGAAGTCAGATGCAGATACCAGACTTTTCGTGTTGTATACGTACCTCGTGAGGTTCCTGCCGGTTGCTTGAAATGGAGCAAGCGGGGAGTTATTTGAATTTTGCAATCCATCAGATGTAAATATTTGAGTGCTCCGTATGGTTTATGGGAACTTAGGATACTGCTTGAAGTTGGGTTTGCGTTTTTCCAAAAACGCATTCTTTCCTTCCTGAGCTTCATCCGTCAGATAATAAAGCAATGTCGCGTCACCTGCCAGTTCCTGAATACCTGCCTGACCATCCAGTTCGGCATTCAGTCCAGCTTTAATCATGCGCAAAGCCAGCGGGCTGAGCTGCATCATTTCTTCCGCCCATTGCACATATTCGTCTTCCAGTTGCTCCAAGGGGACTACTTTATTTACCAGTCCCATATCCAGCGCTTCCTGCGCATTGTACTTCCGGCAGAGGAACCAGATTTCACGCGCTTTCTTCTGACCTACCACACGAGCCAGATAAGATGCACCGAACCCGGCGTCAAAGCTACCTACACGAGGGCCTGTCTGACCGAAGATGGCATTCTCCGAAGCGATAGACAAGTCACATACCACATGAAGCACGTGTCCGCCGCCGATAGCAAATCCGTTTACGGCGGCAATCACCGGTTTCGGGATACTGCGGATTTGTTTTTGCACATCCAGCACACTCAGACGGGGAACGCCGTCTTTGCCGATATAACCGCCACGTCCTTTCACATTCTGGTCACCGCCCGAACAGAAAGCCTTGTCTCCGGCTCCGGTGATGACAATCACGTCAATATCCGCTTCTTCGCGGCAAATGCGCAATGCGTCGCTCATTTCGGCAGTAGTAGTCGGGGTGAATGCATTCCGATAACGTTCACGGTTGATGGTGATACGGGCTATTCCATTATAGTAATCAAAGAGAATATCGTCGTATTCTCTGATGGTTGTCCACTCTCTTTGTGTTGACATAATCTATTTTTGTTTTAATTGGTAATAATAATTTTTCAGCATTCGTGCGTCTTTGTTCTTGTTGGTGAACACTTCCAACAAGACAGGGCGTTCCTTCGCTTCCGGTTGAGTGAAAATCTGCATAGTTTCAGCCAGTTCTTCATCATTTTCCGCTTGCAGATAAAGGAATCCCTGTTCTTCCGCCCAACCTTTGGCGGACGTCTTATGAACGGCCGCGATAAACTTGTGCGAAGTGCCCGACATATCCAGCCCCGGCAAAGTATGGAAAATCTCCCCGCCGCCGTTATTCAACAAAAGAATACGCAGATTGGGACGGACATTCACATTCCACAACGCATTCATGTCGTAGAAGAAACTCAAATCCCCGATGGCTATAAAATTCAGCTTATCGGAAGCCGCCGCATAACCGACAGCCGTAGAAAGCGAACCTTCAATGCCACTCGTCCCCCGATTGCAGCAGACCTCAATCGTAGAAGGAATGGCATACAACTGGGCGTAGCGGACCACCGAACTGTTGGCCAGATGCAAGGCGCATGATTCCGGCAATGACTTTATCAATGCACCGACAGCCGCCATCTCCGAATAGGCAAATTCCGGTTCGGGGATGATTTTGCAATAATTCTCCCACACACGGGGGTATTCAGGAGTACGGTTGTCAAGCAGGCTTGCTATCTTTTCCAAGAATTCGAACGGGTCCATCTCAATCACGGTAGTCAATGAACCGTAGAGGTCGACCACTTCACCGTCCGGCGACACGTGCCAATGTTCTTTGGGCGGATGCCGGCGAAGGAACTTCTTCAATCGTTTGGAGACGACGTGCCCGCCATAAGTAATCAACAGTTCGGGAGACATCCGGTCTATTTTCTCTTCGGGCATGGCATAGAGCGCCGCGTCGAAGTTCTTCACCGGAATACCGGGAACAGTCTGATTGCCGATATGCTCCGTCAACCAAGCGAAGTGCTTATATAATAACTTGGTGTGTCTCTTTTCAAACAGATAGATAAGGTTCATCTGACCGACAATAATCATCCGTTTCTGGTATTTGTTCATGCGGTCAATGAGGTCGTTGTAATCACGGTCGTAGACGTTCAATCCCTGGTAGCGCGTGATGACACGTACTTCGGGCAGGGCATCCGTCGTGAACTGGAACAACGGTTCGGAAATAGGGACATTGATATGAACCGGTCCCTTTCCGTGATGGTTCATCTCCAGCAGGGCTTCATTTATCAGGCGGTTGCAGTACCATTCATCTTCATCCGTGTGAATCTCCGGAAGATTGACCGACTTCTTGACCAGCGACCGGAACACGCCCGGTTGCGGTAGTGTCTGTCCGTCCATCTGCCCAATCCAGGCTGCAGGACGGTCGGCAGAAATGACAACCAGAGGAACATTCTGATAAAAAGCCTCTGCCACAGCCGGATGGAGATTCAATAATGCCGTTCCGGAAGTGCAGCAGATTGCGGCAGGCTTGCCACCATTCAACGTAAGCCCGATGGCGAAATACCCCGCACTCCTTTCGTCTGTCACCGCATAACAGGTAAAATCAGGATGGTTGGACAAGGTGTGCACGATAGGTATGTTACGGCTGCCCGGACACAATACAATTTTAGTAATCCCGTGCGCCTGAAGCAACGCAACCAGTTGGAGTATGTTCTTCTTATCTGTGTACATGATGGTTAGTGATTAGTGAATTAGTGATTAATAAGCTATCAGCCGTTTCATGGTCTGCAACTTCTTTTCCGTTTCCAGCCATTCGTCGTCCAGTTCCGAAGACGCCAGTAATCCGCCGCCGGCATAAAGGGTCAGTTGCTCGTCTCCGATATGCATACAGCGCAGGTTCACATACAAATCCGTCCTTCCGTCGGGGTCGAGCCATCCGATAAAGCCGGAATAGTAACGGCGGTCGTAACCTTCGTTTTCCAATATGAATTGATAGGCTTCTTCCTTGGGAAGCCCGCACACGGCAGGCGTCGGGTGCAGCACTTTCAGAAGATTTCCCAAGTCCTTATTATCTTTCAAGGAGAAATGAAAGTCGGTTTTCAGATGCGACAAAGCTCCGGCATAGGCAGGATAAGGTCCGTTCTCCGTAGAACGGATGCCTAATGAAAGAAGTTGCCGGCGGATATAGGATGCTACATAATCCTGCTCTTTCCGGTTCTTCTCATCCCACACTTGCGGTAATTTACCGTCCTGCAAAGGTTGCGTTCCGGCCAGTGCGACGGTGTTCCATCCGTCTTTTTCGCCCGACAGGATGATTTCGGGCGTGCTACCTAACCAGATACCCGTCTGAGGGGTGTAGCATAAGTATATATAAGAATGAATATACCGTTTGCAAGCCGCACGGAACACTGATGAAGGAGAGAAATCCGGCATCTGACCGATAACGAGTTCGCGGGATAGCACCAGTTTGTCAAAAGTCTCGTCGCGTAAGGCATTTATGAACGTATGGAAGCACGCGGCATACTTATCCGTACAAGTATTCAGAAAAGTTTCCTGCCTTTGCGTTTGCCCGGCTTTCTCCTGTTCGCCGTCCGTATCCACGTCCATCGGCAAGGGCTGTCCCGATTGGTCCGGTTGTATCAGCACAATCGGGCATGTCCCGCTCACCCGAAACGGGGCGATGACAAATCCCCGCTGTCCGTTCAGGTCTTTGAGGTCATAGATTAAACGGACAGTTCCCCCGGTCTGTAAGAGGCGGGGGACTTTCTCTCCGGGAATACGGTAAACAGCAAACGGTTGCTTTTGCCGGATGAATGTATCAATAGCTGTCAGATTACTTATTTCTTCGTCAATCATCTTTTTTTCATAACACTGTTGACTACCCGTATGGAAGACACCAGTTTGTTGGTTGAGGTAAAGACGTCTACATTCCATACATGGGATGAACGTCCTTTATGTACAATGGTTGCTACTGCCCGCACGGTATCTCCTTCGTGGGCAGAAGAGATGTGGTTGCCGCTGACTTGCATTCCTACGACGATTTCGTCCGGCTGGCAAAGAATCATTGAACCCAGTCCGGCAACCGTCTCTGCCAATGCAAGGGTGGCTCCGCCATGCAGAATGCCGAAAGGCTGGCGCGTACGATGGTCTACGGGCATCGTAGCCTCCACCCGCTCTTTGTCAGCATAGGTATATTGGATTCCCAAGTTTCCCATTAATGCGTGGCGTGCCTGTGCATTCAACTGTTCAAGAGGGATTTCCGCTGCACGGACTTCGGCAAGAATCGCTTTCTCGACGGCAAGCGCTACTCCGTCTTCTTCGTTCGAAGTTGTCACATAGTCGGCACAAGCCTTCACCGAATCCTGAGAATGTCCCATGGCTATACCCAGTCCGGCCAATTGAAGCATGGTTACGTCACACACACCGTCGCCGATGGCAATCACTTCTTCGCGTGTCACGCCCAACATCTCGAGCAGGGCACCTAACGTATTCGCTTTGTCAATGGCACAAGGAACCACTTCGAGGAAGTAAGGCTCGGAACGGAATACATCCAATGCTCCGTTCAGGCGTCTCTTCCAGTGTTCTTCCAAGCCGACAAGCGCTTCTTCGTCATCACTGACAAACATACATTTACAGGGAGCGAAATCAATGGCTGCGGAGAATTCGTCTTCCCGAATCACTTGCAGGTTGTTCAGTCGGGCTTCACTTTGGATATGTTCGTTTTCGGGAGAATCCGTGACAATCGTATCATCGTGATACGTGAATAACGCGAAACCATTCTTGCGGGCTTTTTTTTCCAGATATGGAAGCATTTCGGGGTTGATACGGCGTTCGAACAGGATTTCTCCGTTCTGTGCATTGATTATCTGGCAACCGTTATAAGAAAGGAGAAAGCCGCCATAATTTCCAAGTTCAAGAGACTTCGCCAGCGGCAGCAAACCATAAGTAGGTCTGCCGGAAGCCAGCACGATACGTACTCCCATCTGCTGAATCTTCAACAAAGCGGCCAGTGTACGTTTACTAATTTCTTTCGCATCATTAAGCAGTGTTCCGTCTACATCCAAGACCAATAATTTATACTTCATGGCTACACGATTTTGATTTAGATTACAAAGGTAGGAAATTGAGTGAACGACAGAAAGCGTAAACAGATAAAAATTACTTTAATTTCACTCTTTCAGACGCATTTCCAGATAATCGCAAAGGATTCGGGCATGATTGTACACCGGCTCTTTAAATCCTCGTACACTCGCTTTATCCTAACTTGTAACATTACTATATTTATTTAATTAACTTTATAATAATAAACCGAAAAAGCCGAGAATTGTTTACTGGAAACTCCTAATTCCTAAGCGAATCCTGTGCTTTCTTAAATTCGTAGGGTGTCATTCCTGTCTTTTTCTTGAAGAGGTTGTATAAAATCGGTGTACTGTTAAATCCGGACTCATCCGCTATGGCACGTATTGTATAATTGGGACATTTCTTCATCAATTTGATTGCATAAGTAATACGCAATTCATTGATATACCCGTTAAAGTTAGTCCCCGTACATTCACGTATCATCCGGGCAAAACGTGCATTATTCAGATGCACTATCTGCGCCAAATCTTCCCTTGAGAGTTCCGGCGAAAGGTATAATTGGTCTTGGACGACTATCCGGTTCAATTCTTGGAATATTTTCCTGTTCTCTTCCTCTTCACCGCTGACCTTATCCGTTTCATTCAGTTCTTCAGAGGAAATGACTTCCGGCTCTATTTCTGACGTGACAGCCAGTTGTCCGTATGCTTCCGACAACTGAGTGTCATATTTCCTATTGGAGATTCTTTCGTTTATAAGCTGGGCAAGCATCCTGTTCTTATACTCGACTATATGATTAAAACGCCACAAACGCCATACAAGAAACAGAGTCAGCACCACAACACATGCAAGGAAGCAGAGAGTTATATTTCTTATTCTCAATTGAAAAGCCTGTTCGGCGATATACTCTTCTTTTTCAGAGACACCGTACATTGCATTCAATTCCAATGCAACATTGTTCCTATCGCGGGCATTGATGCTGTCCGTTATGGCTAAAATTGTTTCACGTATCTCCGCAACTTCTTTGTATTTATGCATACCCAAGTATGCTTTCACTTCATGCCGGAGGACAGTCAGATATTGTTCGTTCAAAGTGTCCTGCTGAGTCCTCATCAGCTCCTTAAATCCTCTGCAGTTATCTATGACTGTCTCATATTGCCCGGAAAGCATCAAATAAGGGACTGAATGCATTTTTCCATCCGGAGTATGTGATTTCTTCTTTGACAAGTATTTCTGATAATATTGTTCCGCCTGCCCATATTTCTTCTCCATGCAATAAATATAGGCCAGCTTGGAATACAAATAACTATATTGGCCGTCCACATAAGCTTCAGGGATTTGAGGCAATGCTTTGAGCCGTTCAATCTGCTTCTCACGTTCAAAACCTACTTCCAGAGCCTCTTCGATTCGGGAATCATTCATCAGAAACCCCATTTTCGCCCCATAATAGTATGAAAGCAGCATCATTTCACGCTTCTCCTTCGACCCGCGCAGCAATTCAATAGTCCGGTCGAAATAATCATATGCCTTGTCTTTAAAAGACAATCTCCAGTTATTCTCTCCCATGCAGAAAAACAATCTGGCTCTAGCCTCTCTGTTTCCTAATTCTTGTGCCTGTCTGATTCCCTCTAATGCATAATGCATACTTTCATTATACTTGCTCATCATTGCCGAGAACTCAGCCAAATAGACTGTCATTTTCAGCATGTGTTCCGGGTCTTTCTGGTATATGGAATCAAGCAGATAAGCTTTTTTCGCATACATAAACGCGAGTTTGTTCATATACATATTACTATATGACAAACTACGCAATTCGTTTATCACCCGCAAAGAAATTGTTTTCCTGTTCTCCGCTTCGTCCAGTAATTGCAGAGCACGCTTAGAGTCAGATATATAAATATCCCGGATATACTTTTCAGTATAGAGAGAATCACTATGTATAGTCTTATCAGCCCTCGAATATTGATTGTGTACAAATAAAAGCACTAAAATACATACCAAAAAACGCATAAAATCTTACCGTGTTTAATCATTTAGCATCAAAGGTATGTATTTTCCATATAAGGTGCAAGTAGGCATTTAATTTTAAGCAACCTAAATTGCCTTCTTTACCCAAACAGCCAGGTTACGGGCATCAACGGAAAATTCGCCGTTCCCTTCTTCATCCAAAGTTACTTCTTCCTGAATGCTTCCGGTTATTTCGTGCCATATCTCACCCTTATGACCTTCACCCAGACTCATCGTTTTACTGCCGGCTTCGTCATTGGACATTAAAAAGACCAGTCCCGAACCCGTATGTTCCTCATCTCCTGTGCGAATAAAACCGACGGTGGAGGGGTGATCGAAATATTCAACCTGATCGCCATAAGCATATTTTCTTCTGGCGTCCAACAATATGTCCAAGATCTTGGTATGCGGGGATTTCTCTCCTTTTATTCCATAGTAATCCCCATAAAACAGGCAAGGATAACCATCTTTCATCAAGAGAATAAGACCATATGCCAACGGTTTGAACCAGTCTTCTATTTGGGACTCCAGCGAACTTCCCAACTGCGAGTCGTGATTATCGACAAATGTCACAGCCAAATCACAATGATGTTCGACCAGTGTATCCTTCAGGATATTCCGCAAATCATATTCTTTACCTTCCTGTGCTGCCTGAAACATATTATAATGTAACGGGACATCAAACAAATTCACCTTATGCCCTACCGTTTCCAAATAGGCGTCGAGTGTTTCCAAGTCACCGTTCCAATATTCACCTACGGCATAAAAATCATCTCCCCGTTCACTTCTCACCGCATCAAGAAATTGTGCGATAAACTGGTCTTTCATATGCTTGATAGCATCCAACCGGAATCCGTCGAGTCCAAGTTCATCGGTAACCCATTTCCCCCAACGGTTCAGTTCGGATACAACCTCAGGATGGTCCAAATCAATATCATTACACAACAAAAAGTCATAATTGCCATTCTCATTGTCCACTCCCTCGCTCCAGGCTTTTCCTTCTCCCTGGATCTGAAAGACTCCGCTACGTTTCTTGGCGTCGTCAAATCCCGTACCGGAGAAGTGATACCAGTGCCACTTAAAATCCGAATACTTGTCCTTACGTCCATGGAAGCTATATCCGGTCCAGCCCTGTATCTCATACGGTTCGCCCAACGCCTTGTTCCTTTCTTTGGGGTCAACCTCCACGACCATAAACTTTTCGGTAAAATCACCGCCTGCCTTATGGTTCAGCACTACATCCAGATAAACCGCAATATGATATTTGTGCAATTCGCCAATCATCTCTTTCAGTTCATCCTTCGTACCATACTTTGTCCGTACTGTCCCTTTCTGTTCAAATTCGCCCAGGTCATACAAATCATAAGTTGCATATCCTTCATCCTGCTGCTCGTCGGCTTTATAAGCAGGTGGAATCCATACTGCGGTTACACCAATGTCATGAAGATGCGACGCGTCTTCTTTTAATTGTTTCCATAACTTCCCGTCATTCGGGAGATTCCATTCAAAATACTGCATCATTACACCATTTTCCATATGCTATCTTTTTTAAATTGACGAGTATAAAACAAGTTGCAATAGAATAAAGTTCCTTCACAAGTATGAAATATTAGCAAAATGGTAGGAATTTGTCCATAAACCGAACGAACAAATGCTAAACAGCAGAAAGTTCAAGAGTATGGTTCATGCAACGACGAAAAATATCTTAATAATCCTTTTTATATCCATATTTACCGGGATAACAGCAATAAATTCTGTTTGTTCTGTTGTTTCTCATCATACCAAACAAGAACATACCAGTTCATTTACGCCACATAGGCATTGATTATTTTAAACAGTATTAATATAAAATTGAATGTATGAGAAAATTAAAAAATCATCCGTCCGCAGACCAATTGGAGTCGTATGACAAATATCCATGCTATGATGGAAATGATCTCGAATTGGTCTATACACCCGAACAATCCGTTTTTACACTTTGGGCGCCGAGCGCGGACAGGGTTCGTTTAAACCTGTACCCCGCCGGCGAAGGAGAAGAAAAGGAAGAACAACTGGATATGGACATGGCAGAGGATGGCACCTGGCGTATCAATATCGACCGTGACCTGAAAGGTTCTTTCTACACCTTCCAAATAGAGAAAGACGGCAAATGGCTGGACGAAACGCCCGGCATTTGGGCTAAAGCAGTCGGTATCAATGGTAACCGTGCGGCTGTAATCGACTGGAATGAAACGAATCCGGAAGATTGGGAGTCCGACCAGCCCCCCGAACTGAAGATGTATTCCGACATTATTCTCTATGAATTGCATCATCGCGATTTTAGTATTGATCCGAATTCGGGCATCAAGAATAAAGGAAAGTTCCTGGCTCTGACGGAAACCGGAACCAAGACACCCGAAGGGGAAACTTCCGGCTTAGATCACTTGAAAGAACTGGGCGTTACACATATCCATATCCTGCCTTCATTTGATTTCGCCACAGTAGATGAGACGAGACTGGAAGAAAATAAATATAATTGGGGATATGACCCGAAAAATTACAATGTGCCTGATGGAAGTTATTCCACCGACCCGGCTAATCCCGTCACCCGCATCCGTGAGTTTAAAGAAATGGTGAAGAGCCTACATCAGAACGGCTTCCGCATTGTACTCGACGTGGTATATAACCATACCGCTTCCACCGATCATTCAAATTTCGAACTGACCGTCCCCGGATATTTTTACCGTCAAAATCCTGACGGGTCTTATTCCAATGCGTCCGGCTGCGGAAACGAGACGGCATCAGAGCGCGAAATGGTTCGCCGTTATATCATCGAATCTGTAAAGTTCTGGGCGAAAGAATACCATATCGACGGTTTCCGGTTTGACCTTATGGGGATACATGACATTGAAACAATGAACCATTTGAGAGAAGAACTGCTGAAAATTGACCCGACAATCTTCGTTTACGGTGAAGGTTGGGCAGCAGCAGATTCCCCATTGCCTTTCGAGCAGCGGGCAGTAAAGGAGAATGTCGGACGGATGGAAGGTATTGCCGTATTTAATGATGAGTTTCGGGACGGACTGAAAGGAAGTACCTTCGACGAACAAGAACCCGGATATGCCTCCGGAAATATAAACGGGCATTTCGAACCGGTTAAATATGGTATCGTCGGCGGCACGCAGCACCCGCAGGTAGACTATGACGGATTGCTTTATTGTGATGGTCCTTATGCCGGGGCTCCTTCGCAAATGATTAATTTCGTGTCGTGCCATGACGGATACACTTTGATAGACAAATTGAGGCTATCCGTAAAGGGCGAACATGCTGAAGAGGAATTACCCTCTATCGACAAATTGATACATACAGTACTTCTGACCTCACAAGGAATCCCTTTCATCCGTGGTGGCGAAGAAATCATGCAAGATAAGCAAGGAGAACCGAACAGCTACAAGTCATCGGACGCTGTCAACCAGATTGACTGGGCTTTGAAAGCCAAGAACCGTGATTTTTTCGACTATATAAAAGGACTGATCGCACTACGTAAAGCGCATCCCACCTTTCGCATTCCAACAGTAGAGGGATTGGAACAATGGCTTCATTTCCTTGACACGGGTGATTCCGGTGTAATTGCTTATACATTGGGCGAATATGCTAATGGAGATGAATGGAAAGAAATATTAGTAGCTTATAATGGTAACCGGAACGAAGCGATTGTCCACCTGCCCGAGCAAGACTGGATAGTTGTTTGCAAAGATGGACAAATCAAATTGGACAGCCAGGAGCATTTGTCTGGTGGAGATATAGCTATCGCGGCTTCTTCCGCCTTGATTCTGTATAGAAACTAAGTTAAAATAATGATCATGATGTATAATTAAAATCAAGTCGAATATGTTTGAATATGAAATTTGGGGAAATTCCGTTCAGAACTGGATCATTTCCATACTTATTATTGTTGCCGCAATTGTTATTGTAAAGTTGATAACGCTATTAAGCAAAAGAGTACTTAAACCGTTAACAGACCGGACTAAGAATCAACTGGATAATATTATCTTTTATTCTCTCGAACCGCCTTTCAAGTTTGCAATTATTCTGCTGGGTATCTGGATAGCTATTCATCGTTTGGTATATCCGGACAGTTTCGTGAAAGTAGTAGACAACATTTACCGTATTCTGATTGTATTGGATATCACTTGGGTATTCGCCCGTTTGTTCAGCGGTTTGCTTCAAGTTTACTGGGGACGCCGTTCTGACGGTCAGAATAATAAAATGCTGCCGATTATTAAAAGGACAATCTTGGTTGTTGTCTGGATTATCGGTCTTGTGATGGCATTGAGTAATGTCGGAGTAAATATCAGCGCATTATTGGGAACCCTGGGTATCGGTGGTATCGCATTCGCTTTGGCAGCACAAGACACGGTAAAGAATGTGTTCGGTGCCTTCACCCTCCTGACAGACAAGCCTTTCAATATCGGAGATACCATTCGCTTCGACAGTATCGAAGGAACAGTAATCGATATAGGCATCCGGAGCACAAGAATCATGAACTATGATAAACGTATCATCACTATCCCGAACTATAAGATTACCGACTCTTCTATCATCAACATCTCTTCCGAACCGATGCGACGGGTCGTTCTGAATCTCGGACTGACGTATGGCACAACTGCCGAAAAGATGAAAGAGGCTTTGGCGATTTTAAAAGCTCTTCCACAAAAAGTGGAAAATGTATCTTCCAGTCCATCGGACGTGGTTGCCGTCTTTACTGAATATTCCGACTCCGCACTGGGTATCATGTATATCTACTATATTAAGAAGCAAGGGGATATATTAGGAGTGACTTCGAATATGAATACGGAGATTCTGGCTTCTTTCAATAAGGCAGGACTTGAGTTTGCTTTTCCAACAAGGACGGTTTATATACAAAAAGATGAGCCGGAAGATAATGGCAAAATTTCAAAATAAAAGATAGTTATCCCAGCTATGTAACAAAACAAATAAAGAGGATGCCTTTTGAAGGACATCCTCTTTATTTGTTTTATATCTTATTTCAGCGGAGAGACAGGGATTCGAACCCCGGGTACCTCGCAGTACAACGGTTTTCAAGACCGCCGCAATCGACCACTCTGCCACCTCTCCAAAACTTCCTTTATCAGAAGTACTTTCCGTTGAAAGCGGTGCAAAGGTACGAATCATTTTTAAATCTGCAAACATTCTGATAATTTTTTCGCGAATAAATCGTATTTTTGCAGTCCATTAGTAAGAACAAAGATATGATATACCCTCAAAATTTTGAGCAAAAGATAGGATTCGACCAGATAAGACAATTACTAAAAGATAAATGTCTCAGCACTTTAGGTGAAGAGCGGGTCATGGATATGAGTTTTTCCGAACAATATGAAGAAGTGGAAGAGAAATTAAACCAGGTAACTGAGTTTGTTCGCATCATTCAGGAAGAGGACGGATTTCCCGACCAATTCTTTTTTGATGTCCGTCCTTCACTGAAACGAGTGCGGATAGAAGGCATGTATCTGGACGAACAAGAACTGTTCGACCTGCGCCGTTCGTTAGAAACAATCCGCGACATCGTTCGCTTCCTGCACCGGAACGAGGATGAAGAGGAAAACGACGCTCCCTACCCCAGCCTGAAAAGACTGGCGGGAGATATAGCCGTATTCCCGCAACTGATTGGAAAAATAGACGGTATCCTCAACAAATATGGAAAAATCAAGGATAATGCCTCTACCGAATTATCCCGCATACGTCGTGAGCTTGCCAGTACGATGGGAAGTATTTCACGCTCTTTGAACAGTATTCTGCGCAATGCGCAGTCTGAAGGATATGTGGACAAAGACGTAGCACCCACTATGCGCGACGGTCGCCTGGTAATCCCCGTTGCACCGGGATTGAAACGAAAAATAAAAGGAATCGTACACGATGAATCCGCCAGCGGAAAGACCGTATTTATAGAGCCTGCCGAAGTGGTGGAAGCGAATAACCGTATCCGAGAACTCGAAGGAGACGAACGGCGCGAGATTATCCGTATCCTCACCGAGTTTTCAAACATACTTCGTCCGTCTATCCCGGAAATCCTTCAGTCGTACGAGTTTTTGGCAGAGGTGGACTTTATCCGTGCGAAAAGTTATTTTGCGATACAAACGAACAGTCTGAAACCTGCCGTCGAAAACGAACAACTGTTGGACTGGACGATGGCGGTACATCCCTTGTTACAACTTTCATTAGCCAAACATGGAAAGAAAGTCATACCTTTGGACATAGAACTTAATCATAAACAACGTATCCTTATCATTTCCGGCCCGAATGCCGGTGGTAAATCAGTCTGTCTGAAAACAGTCGGGTTACTGCAATATATGTTGCAATGTGGCATGCTGATTCCCTTGCATGAGCGTAGCCATGCAGGTATATTCAGCAGTATCTTTATTGATATCGGCGACGAACAGTCCATCGAAGATGACCTGAGCACCTACTCTTCCCATCTGACCAATATGAAGATTATGATGAAAAACTGCAATGAACGCAGCCTCATCCTGATTGACGAGTTTGGCGGTGGTACGGAACCACAGATTGGCGGTGCTATTGCCGAAGCTGTATTGAGACGTTTCAATCAAAAGCGGACATTCGGAGTAATCACCACCCACTACCAAAATCTGAAACATTTTGCCGAAGACCATGAAGGAGTGGTAAATGGAGCCATGCTTTACGACCGCCATCTGATGCAGGCGCTCTTCCAATTGCAAATCGGTAATCCGGGAAGTTCATTCGCTGTAGAAATCGCCCGCAAAATCGGATTACCGGAAGACGTCATTGCCGATGCTTCGGAAATCGTAGGAAGCGAGTATATCAATGCCGACAAATATCTACAAGATATTGTCCGCGACAAACGCTACTGGGAAAGCAAACGCCAAACGATCCGCCAGCGGGAAAAGCATATGGAAGAGACTATCGCCCGTTATCAGTCGGAAATGGAAGAATTGCAGAAATCACGGAAAGAGATTATCAAACAGGCGAAAGAAGAGGCAGAGCGAATGTTGCAAGAATCAAACGCCCGCATTGAAAATACGATCCGTACCATCAAGGAAGCACAAGCGGAAAAAGAAAAAACACGCTTGGCACGTCAGGAACTGACCGACTTCCGCACCTCTCTGGACGCACTGGCTTCCACAGAGCAGGAAGAGAAGATTGCACGCAAAATGGAGAGACTGAAAGAGAAGCAGGAACGGAAGAAGAACAAGAAAAACGAACCGAAAGCCGCCGCTGCCACTCCTTCAACCACACCCAAAGTCACTCCTATCGCAGTTGGCGACAATGTAAAAATCAAAGGGCAGACCAGTGTCGGACAGGTGATGGAAATCAATGGTAAAAACGCGACTGTCGCTTTCGGAAGTATCAAGACGACCGTAAAACTTGACCGGCTTGAACGTAGCAACGCCGTTCAAAAGACGGAAGGAATTGCTAAAAGCTCTTTTGTCAGCAGCCAGACGCATGACCAGATGTATGAAAAGAAACTGAATTTCAAACAGGATATCGACGTCCGCGGAATGCGTGGAGACGAAGCGCTGCAAGCGGTCACTTATTTCGTCGACGACGCTATATTGGTCGGCATGAATCGTGTACGTATCCTTCACGGCACAGGAACCGGAATACTCCGTACACTTATCCGCCAATATCTGTCCACCGTGCCTGGAGTCAGACATTATGCCGACGAGCATGTGCAGTTCGGCGGTGCCGGCATCACGGTAGTCGATTTTGACTAATCTGCAAAATCTGCCGGAAAACGCTTTCTTCATCGGTAAACCTTTATATCTCCAACAACGATTTACGGATGAACTATAAATGGATGCCCGAATTAGATTGGCGATATGGATATTTATTTGCCTGGTTTGTGATGGGAATTATCGGTATTATCGTATATTTGTCAGGCAAAAAGAAAAATTGGTATTAACGAAAACACACTTTCAATCATGAAATCAATCAAAGAGCTATATAGGATAGGCACAGGCCCTTCCAGTAGCCACACAATGGGACCACGTAAAGCTGCTGAAATGTTTCTGGAGCGTCATCCGGACGCCACTTCTTTTAAAGTCACCCTCTATGGCAGTTTGGCCGCTACGGGAAAAGGGCACATGACAGATGTAGCCATCATAGACACCCTGCAACCTGCCGCTCCGGTAGAAATCATATGGCAGCCCAAAGTATTCCTGCCTTTCCATCCTAATGGAATGACATTTGCAGCCTTTGACGCCAATAATAAAGTTACCGAGAACTGGACTGTTTACAGCATAGGCGGCGGCGCACTGGCAGAAAACAACAACACCCAGACAATCGAAAGCCCGGAAGTATACGGCATGAACAACATGACCGAGATACTGCAATGGTGCGAACGTACCGGGAAAAGTTATTGGGAATACGTGAAAGAATGTGAGAACGAAGATATATGGGACTATCTGGCAGAGGTATGGAGCACAATGAAAGATGCCATCCACCGCGGCCTGGAAGCGGAAGGCGTACTGCCCGGCCCATTAAACCTCAGACGAAAAGCCTCCACCTATTATATACGTGCCACCGGTTATAAGCAATCTCTCCAATCCAGAGGGCTTGTCTTTTCTTACGCCTTGGCGGTAAGTGAAGAGAACGCTTCCGGCGGAAAGATTGTGACTGCACCGACCTGCGGTTCGTGCGGTGTGATGCCTGCCGTGCTTTATCATTTACAGAAAAGCCGCGATTTCAGCGATATGCGTATCTTGCGGGCATTGGCCACTGCCGGCTTAATCGGAAACATCGTCAAGTTCAACGCTTCTATCTCCGGCGCGGAAGTCGGCTGTCAAGGAGAAGTAGGCGTTGCCTGCGCCATGGCTTCGGCTGCCGCCAACCAGCTATTCGGTGGTAGCCCGGCACAAATCGAGTATGCTGCCGAGATGGGACTTGAGCACCACTTGGGAATGACCTGCGACCCCGTATGCGGATTGGTACAAATCCCCTGCATCGAACGCAACGCCTACGCCGCTGCCCGTGCATTGGATGCCAATCTTTACTCAGCCTTTACAGACGGGATGCACCGTGTTTCTTTCGACAAAGTGGTGCAAGTAATGAAACAGACCGGACACGACCTGCCGTCACTCTACAAAGAAACAAGCGAAGGCGGACTGGCAAAAGATTATCAGCAGATGTAATTATAAAAAGCAAGCGGGTGTCAAAAGGTCATGTATTTACCTTCTTTTGACACCCGTTCCTGTTTCTATTATTCATTACAGCTTTTTATGCAGCAAGCGTTTAGCCAGACATTTCCGTACAGGTTCATCATACAACTTCAGGCACAGACAAGCCAATACAACACTCAATGCGTAAACACACAAAGCCACTTCCCAAGTTTCTCCCAAAGTGTAGAGCTGATTCTTAATCAACCATGCATAGAACAAATACATAAGCGGATAATGAACCACATAAATCGGATAAGATATATCTCCCAGGAACTTACATATCGCGGTCGACTTCTTATCCGTAGTGATTCCCGATGCTCCCAGCCAGACAAGAATAGGGAAAGCTATGATAACACAAAATGCTTCATAAGCACCATTTACGCAAAACGGCTCTGCACCTTCCAGATAAGGAACCGAAAACAAAGCAATCAAGACAATGGCGCATATCCAGAATGCACCTTTCAGCCTGACGGGTTTGAAGTTACGCGACAGAAGCATACCCAAAGAGAAAGGGAAAAGCATCCTCAATGATCCGCCTAAGAAATTCACGCCGTCCAATGTCCATCCCACTCCGATATTCCCATAACCTGAAATATTGAAGACAGCAAATAATGCCAACGCAATTCCCAACAAGACTACAAGTACCGTCAACGCCCTGTTCGACAAACGACGAATAAACAGGGCATAAAGGATATTACCTATATATTCAAAGAACAATGACCAGCAAGGCCCGTTCAACGGGAACATCTCCCCATTTCCGCGGACTTCATAACCTACACCCGGCATCGCAGGAATAAAGAATATCGTGCAGAGAAGAGACAGCATAACCATTGATATGGCAACGTGTGTTCCATCCCATTGCACACACCCCTGAAGATAAAATGTGACAGCCCCCAGAACAGCACCCATGATTACCATAGGATGAAGACGTATCAAACGGCGTTTGAAGAAATTTTTCATTGTCATGCTCTTACCCCAACGGTCGTCATACGCATAACCGATAACAAAACCCGAAAGGATAAAGAAAAAATCGACAGCCAAATACCCATGATTGAAGGTTTCAATCATACCGCTACCAGCGGAATTACTGACTTCCGCAAAAGCGTAGCCCTCAAATATATGATACCATATAACCATGAGAGCTGCCACGCCACGAAGTCCGTCAAGAAGATCATAATGTGCTTTAGTGTCTGCAAAAGCTGAGGAAGAAACGTTCGACATCTGTTTTTTATTGTTTAATTAATATTTTCAGATGGCAAAGATACAGCTTGGCAAGCGAAGTTCTTTTGCTCAAAAGCAAAAAATACCGGCTAATATCTATCTTTTAGCACGCACCCGGCTTAATGTATAAATGGAGAGTCCATATATTTATTCTCTTTCTATCCTCCACTCCCCTATTGTACAACGTTCGCTATCAAAATTGACAGCCACCTTCACGACAGGCAGTCCACACAAAGCAAAACGTTCCGGATAATTCTTCAAATCAATCTGTTCCATCGCCATATCCGCATTCTTATCCAGTTTCAGTTCCATCACATACAATGTAGTCTTTGTGCGCAGCACCATATCCACCCGTCCCCGGGGAGTACGGACTTCCACGTCTACATAGAAATTCAATAAACTGAATATAACATAAAACATTTGCTGATAATGACCTTCATACTTCGTATTGTCACATTGGGGAATAGTAGACAAGAATGTCTGCAAACGATGCAATGCGGCATCCATATCACCATTCCGGATATCACGCGAAAGATAAGCCACCATAGTATTGGCTTCCTCTGCATTATTGGCAACATAATGAGGAAGAAGGCTCTCCATCAATCCTAACCGCACTTCTTTATTGGGAATATCAAGCGTATAAATATCCAATTCCTTATCATAATCTTTAATAGTGATATAACCACTCTGATACAACAATGGAGTAATAGCAGTCATCGTTTCGGTAGGAGCATCGAAAGCAGAAACTTTTGCCTGCTTACGTCCTATTTCAGAAGGTTCCACATTAAACTTATCCAACATCTTTAACAGATAGGTAGGTGTGCCGCTTCCAAACCAGTAAGAATTGAATTTTCCATCTGCAAAAGCATTAAGCAAACTAAATGGATTATAGACATCAGGAGACGGATAGGTGAAATGATATCCGTCGTAGTTTTCTTTCAACTTCACAACTACTTCTTCAAACCCGACATCCATCTTTTTCGCCAACAGCTCTATATCATCTTTCATTTGGGTAAGCATCTCATCTTGTGTAATGCCACAAATAGCAGCATAAGGCTCATCCATACTAACATTCTTAATGTTATTCAATTCGCTAAAGATGCTAAGTTGGGAGAATTTAGTTATACCAGTCAGGAATACATAGCGAAGATAGGGATCGCAAGCCTTCAAAGGGCTATAAAAATTACGCATTATATTACGCAACACGTGAAGATTCTCTCGTTCATGCATCACATCAAGCAAAGGAGCATCGTATTCGTCAATAAGGACAACTACTTTTTTGCCAGTCTGTTTGTAAGCACGCTTAATCACCCCCATCAGACGTTGATTAGGATTAACTTCCTCTTTATCCTTTCCATAGAAGGACTCATAATTAGCAAGTTTCAGATTTAATTCTTGCAGCAGTTGCTCCTTATCCACATGCTTGGCCGTACTCATATCAAAATGCAATACCGGATATTCCGTCCACTCTTTCTCCAATTTCTCTATAGCCAGCCCATGAAAAAGTTCTTTACGACCGGAAAAATAGCTATGCAATGTAGAAGTCAACAGTGACTTACCGAAACGTCGCGGACGACTCAAGAAGATATATTTAGAAGAGAAGTGTGTCATCCGGTAAACATACTCCGTCTTATCAATATAAAGATAATTTTCTTCCCGTATTTCTGAAAATGTCTGTATCCCGATGGGATATAATCTGTGCAAATCTTCCATATCAGTAATCTTTGTCACAAAGCTACGAAAAAATATCGAATTCCACGATATACCCCCCTAAAACTAATATATCAACTATCTTCACAGACAGTTGATATATTTCACATACAAACACATATCGGTTTTACACCAATATGAGGGGATAAGTCAGGAATATACCGCTGTATTCTTCCCAACTCATATAATGCAGGGAATTCATGAATATATCATGAGTTCAGGGACCTACATATTTCTTTGATATTCCGCCACATATTCTCTTGCTTATTATATTAATGGTCGAAACTATTATCTCACAATCGCTTCTTTTATTTTCTCTACGATATAATGCACATCATCATCCGTTACATACGGTCCGGCAGGAAGACAAAATCCAACTTTGAAGATTTCCTCTTCTACTCCGTTCGTATAGAAAGGAGCATCCGCATAAACCGGTTGCTTGTGCATCGGCTTCCATACAGGACGTGCCTCAATCCTCTTTGAAAGCATGAATACACGGAGTGCCTCCACATTCTCATTAGGCTGGCAATCCGTCGTAGCACAATCTACAGCTTTAATCACACCGGCAGCACCACCCACAGCAGTCTTAACAACTTCCTTATAAGCATTCTCCTGACCCACAATCCTTACATCAGAGTCAATAGTGGCCGTACATAACCAAAAGTTAGAATCATATCGTGCATCCGCAGGCTGCTTGTGGATATGAATACCTTCCACATCCATCAGCAGTTCCTCATACAATGCCTGAACATGCTTGTGGTGGGCAATATGCGCATCTGCCACAGTCATCTGACCACGCCCAATACCGGCACAAATGTTACTCATACGATAATTATACCCAATGGCCGTATGTTGATAGTAAGGATAAGCATCACGGGCCTGGGTCGCATACCACATAATGGTATTTTTGTCCTCCGCATTCCGGCAAATCAAAGCGCCACCACCGGATGTGGTTATCATCTTATTACCGTTAAATGACAATACACCAAACTTTCCAAAGGTCCCCAACACCTTACCATCGAATCTGCTACCAAATCCCTCTGCGGCATCCTCTACAACAGGAATCCCATATCTGTTTGCAATCTCCATGATTTTCTCGCAATCGTAAGGCATACCATAAAGTGCCACAGGAACAATAGCCTTCGGTTTCTTACCGGTTTTGGCGATACGATCTTTTATAGCCTCCTCTAATAATATCGGATCCATGTTCCAAGTATCCTTTTCGGAGCCAATGAACACAGGCTTTGCACCAAGATAAGTTATCGGATGCGACGAAGCACAAAAAGTAAAGCTTTGTACCAATACCTCATCACCTGCCTGAACCCCACAGCCAATCAATGCCAGATGAACTGCTGCCGTACCTGCCGAAAGTGCAACAACCTCATTCTGTCCGCCTACAAAGTTCTTCAAATCTTCTTCAAAAGCATTTACGTTAGGTCCCAAAGGAACCACCCAGTTAGTATCAAATGCTTCCTTTACGTATTTCTGTTCAATTCCGTCTTCGCTCATGTGAGCAAGACAGAGATAAATTGTTTTTTCAGGAATATAGTTCATAATTTCATATTATTTCGTTATCATATTTCATATTTTTACCGAGTACTGTACAAAAAATCATCTGAATATCCTTCACAAACGAATAATGCTCATAGTAATACTTATTAATACGAACCTTGTCGGGGTATATCACTTTATCATTATATTCTTCTGCAATTTCCTGAATAGTACGAGTATCCCCCCCTTTTTGCTTCTGTGCGACATATTCCGAAATCATTTCATCTTCAAGACGATATTTCAAAGTGGCAGGTCCTGTAATGCCGGGGCGAAGTTTAAGAACTATGCGATCATTCCCCTGCAACTTATCTGCATATCCGGGCACATCTGGACGAGGACCTACAAATGACATATTGCCAATCATTACATCCCAAAGTCCGGGCAATTCATCTATTTTATAGTGACGCAATATCGATCCAAACGGAGTGATACGGTTATCACCAGCCACACTTACTGTTGCCCCATTATGTTCTACAGTCATTGAACGAAATTTGTGACAAGTAAACAACTTTCCACCTTTTCCCACGCGCTTTTGAGTAAAAATAGCCGGACCATCGGGCATCTTTACTTTTATAAGTATCGCAACAGTTATAAACAACGGCCACAGAACCAATAGTGCAATTAACGACACTAATCTATCAAATATCCATTTTAAACACATTTTGCTTATGGATTTAGTTTTTTATTCTTTACTAGTTTCACGAAATAATAAACCATTTCTCCCCAAAGGGCTTTTAGGTCACCTTTTTCATAATCATCAAAGCCATCAAACTTAAAGTTCAATAATGCCTTCAACTCCCTCCAAGATAAATTCAGATGACAGACACGAGTAACGAATGTGATAATATCCCCAAGAATCCATTTGGTTTTTACACCAATTTTCACATTTACAGATTCATCATAGCGTCCCTTTGTTGCCAAACAATAGTGTATCCAAGGAATATCAAAGCCTGCACAAACAGGTGTAGCAAGCCCACCAGTATAACGAGCGTTAATCTCAATAAATGCTACCTTACCTCTCTCCTTATCTACACGCCAATCAAAACCTAGTACACCTTCGTAACCCACATATTTTACAAAGCGAATGGCATATTCTATCAGTTTTGGCTCATCAACCATTACACGCTGTGTAGTAGTACCACCACCTTCAGTTTTTGTTACCATAGCCTGATAAACCGAAGCGAACACTTGCTCTTTACTACACACAATATCTACACTATAATCACATCCTCCAATAAACTCACTTATGAGTAAATTTTCCCTACCATATTCAGTAATAAGTATCTCAGCTTCTTTCTGTGTTTTTGGAAAAAATACCCCCTTAGCAGAATTGCCAACCTTAGTCTTTACAACAATAGGATAATCACACATGGAAATATCATCTATATTTTTAGGGTAAGGTATGCCTAATTCCTTAGCAATCATAGCAGTTTGATACTTGTCAGCCAATAGTAACTGCAAGTCGGCATCAACTACAGGAATTACCAAATCCTTAGGAAACTCGCTACGATGCTTTGCGATAATCACCGATTCATCATGAGTAGGAAGAAGCACTTTAGGCTTATGCGTTTCCACAGCTTTCTTCAATACAGTAATGAATGCAGCTTCTTCAGTGAAAGGATCTGGATAACTAAAACTTCCCACTGCATAATGCGACTTACTACAAATATTCGTAGTAGATGTATCACACACAATCACCCGCAAGCCATGCTTTGTTAAATTTTTCACAATTGTATAACCTACACGATTCCAGCAATAGGTCACCATAACATCGCAAATCGGTGTTTCATTATGCCACATAATTTTATTTTTTTTCGAATTACACTTAAGAAATTAAATCACACAACAAAAACAATATATATTGTTCTTCAAAAATCAAAATTTTCTATTGTAAGTCATAGTCTTGAGCAATCTAAAACCTTTGTCAGCCATTTTTAAAAGCCCCCTAACCTTCATGAATTACCAGCAGAATGAGCAAGACACCCAACATTACACAAGCGTTGTGGAAATTAATGGCTCTTTGAAAATGTTCACACACAGTATAATATTTTATCGTAGAAATCACATAAGCACTTACGTACAAATCCCTGCTCATATCTTGAAGCAATCAACTTACGGGCATTGTTTGCAAGACCATCACGGAAATCTGTATCAAGCATATGTTTCATGGCATTATAAAGCGCATCAACACTCTTAGAAGGAATGACAGTTCCATTCTTACCTTCAATAATAATCTCACGCGCACCATTAATATCGGTTACAATTTGAGGTAATCCCATGGCACCAGCCTCTATCACCACATTCGGAAATCCTTCCCGATAGGATGCAAGCACGGCAACATCTGCTGCTGCAAACCAAGGACGCACATCGTTTTGCTGCCCTACAGCCTCAATAGCACTACAATTCTTAATTAAGTTAAGTGTTTCAGATTTAAGAGGATCAAGTTTATCTTCATAACAGCCAACAAGAATCAGACGTGTGGCACTATTTTCCTTATTCAATTTAACAAAAGCTTCAACCAATTCATTTATACCTTTGTCACCCACTATACGACCTACAACAATAAAGGTACAAACAGACTTTTTACGCAATTTCTCAGCCTGTTCCATCACTTCCGGTGTCTTGTCAAAGCGTTCAAGGTCTATTCCGCGACAATTGCCGTAACCCAACACCCTTATTGGCTTTTTAGTAATGCCATTGTTCAACAAATCATTTTTTACCCCCTCCCCTTCTGGAATAATATGTGTAGCACAAGCACAAGTAAGCCAATCCGTTGCCATCAATATTTTCTTTTTCAACCCAACGGAAGTAGGAAATACCAACCCTGTAAAGGTATGCACACGCACAGGTACACCAGCCATCCGAGCCGCCAGCATACAAAGCAAACCTGCTTTAGGGGTCATAGAATGCACCATTTTCGGCTTTTCTTTGCAGAATGTACGCCACAACCGCCACAAAGATTTTATATCCTTGATGGGAGAAATGTGACGTTCCATATCCACCTCTATGCACTTGACATCAGGATGCAATCTACGTACCTCTTCCCATTCTAGACCAGAAGATGACAATAACACTACTTCATACTTTTTTTGTAAATCGGGAAGCATTCCCATCACAAAACCCAAAGATTGGGGAACTGTGCAGGCACGAATTATTTTCTGTTTTGCCATTTTTCTATTATTAAAAAATACCTATCCTATCATTTACCAATCAAATCCATATGAATGATATATCTGATTATTCACATCCTTCACCCTATACTAATCAACTTATTACCAACAACTTCCAGTGAATAATTAGTTTTTTTTCACTCTTCACACCCTTCACTTATCGAATCACGGCATCACGGAGACGCTTACCCAGCCTCTTTCATTAGTAACCGTTTTAGGGATAAATAACCACTTGGCAAAGTCTAATTGTTTCTCTAATCAATAGCCGACTGTAGTCGGCTGATTGGTCAACTACAGTCAGCCGTCCAGCCGACTCCAGTCGGCAAAGTGGACAACTATAGTCGTCTACTTATATATTAAGACATTCAATCAAATAAAATATAGTCAGTCGACAGTTTTTAGCATGAAGATAAAAGGCCGTGAGTCCGTGAAGGTGTGAATGATAGATGTTTTCTTCATTTCTTCACAGAATATATCTGTTAAACAGATAATTATCTCCTCGTGAAGGAAGTGAAGGTTCAAAATTCAACTTTATTACACCTTTAGCTAGTTCCGATGAAGTTCCATATAGAACTGCCATGAAGCTTTACCGTTCCTATTACACTATGATAAGTTGCAGCCATCTCAACACCGGCATCACTTCTCAACCTGAGGTCATGATTCTGCTCAGCAAGGTATTGTATGTATCGGTCTTTTTGATCGTCTGCCATACATTCACTATAATTTATAGGATTACGTGAGTAGGTTTCCCTACTCAACACCTCCTTTTTTGAGTCGATTTGAAGCCGTTCACGAATGATAGACAACACACGGCTGTGCTTGCAACGCATATCGGTAAAGTCACGCACATAATAATAATGATTCAGACCGGTAACATTCAACATAAAATCTCCAATTTCTCTACCATACGAACTAAATCCTGATAGCTTAAATTCTTTTTGGGACAAGTGTAATCCATTACTAATACGAAGGTCAATCCATATGCGAACGGAATTTTCACTGTTTTTTGATACAGGTTGAGGTTGAACACCGGTCTTGTCTTTTTTCTCATGAGTAGGCACAGGAGCACCATCAATCTGAACTTCGATTACTTTTTTGCGAGTATCCTTAAACCGTTTTTGAAAGATGTTATAAGGAACTTTGTTCTTAACACAGAATGATTGGAGAGATTCTCCATGAGGCAAAGCCTCGCTCTGGTACTGAAAGTAAAACCTTTCCAGATCTTCACTGCTATACATAATTATATAAATTGGGTTGGCAGCGAAGGTATCACTTTCAATTAATAGCCTTTTTTGACTGCTTACCATTTTCTATGACAAATAACAGTGAAAAAGGAGAAAATTGCATTTACCAAATAAGAACACAACAAACTTACTATAACCAATACCACATATATAACCAAAGGATAACGTAGCGAGTACACAAAATCATGAAATATATAGTAACAAAACCAAGCGTGTATCAACCACATGTTCATAGAATGGTCACCCAAATGTGCCAATACTTTATCAACCCATTGCTGGCGGGGAGCCGAAAGAAATAGTACTATAAATGTTGTTGCATACAATGGTCCCCAAGCCGCTGTGCGTGTGATACACATAATAATAACTATTATCGTCAATGCAAGCCATAACCATTTTGTTCTACATTTCTGCTGCACTTTATATACAAATCCCGTTCTTTGCAACATTGCACCGAATATAAAAGACGGCGCCAAATGTATTATCAAGAAAGGATCGTACAACCAAGGAGTATTATAAAGATACTTCGCACCATAACGACTGACAATAAAACTAGTGCATGTTCCCACTAAAAACGATACCAGCAATATCCATCTGACCTTAAACTTATCAGTCAATTTGAAAAGTAATGGAGCCAAGAGAGACAAACAAACGAATGGGAACAGAAACCAGCCTTCAGCATACCACGAGGTTTTAAATGCCGTATAATTATTTACTACTTGAGAATAGTTAGTATAGTAATTCCCATTATAAACAAAAGACGGTACTGTAAACAATGCTAAAATCACCCACCAATGCAAATATAATTTTGCAACTCGGCTCCATCTATGAGTATCCCTACTTTCCGTCCGAACATGAATAAAATGCATACCGTAACCGGAAAGAATAAGAAAAAACGAAACAGGATTTGTTGCCGCAGAAAGCCAATACACAAAAGGCATATTCCCTATGTATATAAATGACTCACATAACTCAACATTGTGCATCTGATTGAAAAGGTGAAGGAATATCATCAGCAATACTGCCACTCCTTTCATTATTTGAGTTTCTTGCTTTGTCATGTTGCTAACACTGATAGTTTTCTACCACAAACGCCCCATTGTATTTGGCAGTTGGAGATGACGTTCTTTGAATTATTGTGCCCGGATTTCCAATTACAATACAGTTATCAGGTACATCGAAGTTACAGAATGCACCAGGAGCAATCAATACATTGTTTCCTATTGTAACTTTACCTATCACCATCGAATTAGTACACATACGCACATTATCTCCAATCGTCGGATGCCCTATTCTTTTCCCAAGAGTAAATCCGACCAAAGCGCCAGCGGCTATCGTAAAGTTCTTTCCAATCTTCGCTCCGGGATTTATGATGATATTCCCAAAATGAGCAATGTACAACCCTTCTCCTATGGTTGTCTGATACGGAATCTGAATCCCTGTTTTAAACATGCACCATCTGAGAAGTATCATCCAGAAGAATTTGAATACTCCACCTTTTTGACATTTACGCATCAAATAGGTGTATTGAAACCCTGGGGTAAAAAATAAATAGCGTAGCTGCATATGCAACTTATGACAATCCGAACCAATATATCGGAACAAGTCTTTCTTGATTCGCACATTCATTATCCAAGCAATTTTTTATATACATCAAGATATTTTTCAGTCATCACACTTATATCATATCGGATTGCCTTTGCCTGACATTGTTTGACAATACGTTCTCTGTATGCAGTATCGTTATCGAGTTTTAAAACAGCATCTGCAAACCCTTTTGCATCCTTGTACCCGAACAAGACTCCATTCCCTTTAACTATTTCACGAAGACCGTCTACATCATCGGCAAGAAACGGCTTACCGGATGCCATGCCTTCGAGTGAAGAAAGAGACAAACCTTCAAAATGGCTACACATCACAATATAATCGCTTGCTGCAAGTATTTCGGGAACATCGCTACGCAAACCCGATAAATGCACACGTTGTTCCAAACGATGCTCTTTTATCAACGCTTCAAACTCTGCCCTACGTTCACCGTCTCCGACAAGACAAAGATGATAAGTATCTGGAAGATATTTCATCGCTTTAATAAGTGTGGGCTGATCTTTCTGATAACGAAAACCCGCTACATTTGTAATAATCTTCTCTCCCAACGACCTTATATCTTCAGCAAGAGCAGCATTGGCGTATTTATGATAATCAATACCGTTATATATCGTACATACGTTCTTGCTATCATTATCGCTCATATGGTTGCGATGATTAATCTCGGCTTGGTCGCTGATACATATCACCTCCTTATACTGTCGAAACATCCATCTGTCAAACCAAGCATACCACTTCCAATCGCGTCTGCGATTGGAAGTGTTATGCTCTGTGGTGACAAGCACCACAGAGCATAACACTCCGCCGAAAGCGGCAAATAATTGTGGAGCAGTATTATGGGTATGTACAATATCCCAACCTTTACACATCAAACGCCAAAGACGATAGACATTTAACGGATTGTAAACACTACCTCCTTTACGAAACCAGTGAATCTTTATTCCAGAGTTTTCCAACTGCACAAAAAAAGGAGTACGGGTTCCATCAAATATACATAATTCTACTTGATGACCTTTTTTCTGCATACGCGGAAGCAAATCAACCATCAACTTTTCAGCCCCCCCTGTATAGAGAGAAGTAATTACATGAAGGATTTTCATAACTAAACTTTACTTTTATCTTTCATATGCATCAACCACCCCAATGGAGCAATTAAATTGCCCCATGATGCAATTTTTACATTTCTTTTTTTTGTACAGAATGCAAATCGCCAATAGTTAATTGCATTACGCAGTTTGTGTTTCAATGGCACATTAAGGTCAAACAATTCCGAATATGTCAACATAGCACCGACAGGACTCTTCATACGAATTTTTATGATATTGTCTGTCAACCCTCCATCAAGGTAGTCTCTATAATAAATAATATCAGGTACTAGAAGTAATTTGTACTTTCGTGCTATGCGATACCATACCAACACCTCCGGACAAAATCGTTCACCCTCTATCTCAGGAAAAGGGAACTCACGTAAGGCCGATGTCAGAAACACCTCCATCATATCACCTGTTATTCCCAGCTTATAGCGCATCTCTATGGATGACACCACCTTGGGTTCTGCCACAACCGGATTTCCTATAATCTCACCATTATGATGTGCCATATAGCCGCAAACACCAGCAGCGGCAACATTTTTCATTTGAGGAACATATCTCAGCACCACCTCAATGGCATTAGCGGGCAGACTGTCATCACTGTCCAAAATCCAAAACAAATCGCCTTTAGCTTCCTTAACCCCTCTGTTTATTGCCGTATGCTTTCCACCATTGGACTTTTTCACATAGCTTATCGGTATCTTCTGTTCTGCAATAATTATCTGCATCAGTTCTTCCGTATTATCGGTCGAACCGTCATCTACCACCACCCATTCAAAAGGGTGGTCCCATCCGGATTTAAGTACAGTTTGCTCACAAAGACTATCATAGAGTCTTTGCAACAAATGTGCTCTGTTGTACGTAGGAGTAAAAACTGTTATCATCGCCAAAACATAAAATAGGTAAATAAATTTATTCCCAACAAAGTCCAAAAGACCTTATCACGTACATTTTTAAAATGTTCAGGATTTTCCAACAACGGATACATCATAACCAATGCATACATAAACCAAGAAAGATATGCGAATCGGTCAGAGAAATTGGCGCGAATCACCAAAACCCAAAAGGCATTGGCTATGATATATGTACTATGGATCAATGAATAAAATTCATTTTTATAATATAGCCTATTTTGATAGATATATCCTATAATAATAGGCAAGCAGCTATATAAAACAAAATCGATTCTAAAACCTACATTGTAATGAGTTTCAACAGTTGTCAAATAGCTCGTACGCGAATCAAATTCATTCCCCCATGACGAAAAAAGACCTGTGAAGAATCCTCCCATAGCTGCACTTAATACTATACATAGGAACCAGAAATAATAAAAAAACTTAGGTCTATTATAGTATCTTGCCACCAAAAACGCGGCAATTGGAATAGCTGTCGAGTGATGAATGTGGTAAGCAATGAAAAAGAATACAAGAACTTTCCAAATATTTCTATAATATGTCAATCCGACCAAGACAAAAGAAAGAGCCAACCCTGCACGAATTGTATTAACGCCATATCCTCTAAAACAAAAAGCTCCAAGCATTGCCAACAACAGCAAAAAAACACTTTTCGGGGCTAGTCTCTTGGCTACAATATAATTATTGAATACATAAATTAACGCCGTTAGTACAAACCAATACTGTGGTTCTCCTAAGAAACTTGTTACTTTTTGATAACCCTGAAACATCCACTCACTTTCTGCCAATATTTCTTCCCAGCTTACATCATAATTCACATATCGCAGAAAAGAATATGCATATCTCTCACGATCGGCACTATATCCATACCCTATGTCATACAGTCCAAGCATAAATGCCACAAACACAGCAAAGATAAATGCCTCCCCCTTAGTGTTACTTCTTATCGCTGCCGACCCTGAACGTATTTGTAAGCTATATACAAGCGCAATAAAAAAAGTTACATGAGCCAACATGTCAAGTGTATATAATGAGAACATCATTAATCAACCAATTCGTAAATCTTACTTATTTCTGATGTATTATCTGTTTGATGCGTTTTCAAACAACTAACGTATTTTTCGCACAAAGCCTTGTCTTTAATCAAGGTCTCAATAGCATTGGCAATAGCGACAGGATTCATTTCACAGATAGTAGCATTTACCTTGTCCTTAAACTGGTCATGGACAGTAGAGAAGTTTGTGACAACCACCGGCTTGCACAAGAGTTTTGCTTCGTCAAGAGCGATACTTTTACCTTCAAACTGCGAAGGATGCACAAATATATCAGCCGACTTGATATAAGGATATGGATTTGGAGTAATTCCGGCAAATGTGATAGTATCTCGCAGACTCCATTGTTCTATCATTTTATTATATCGAAGAGCATTACTGACAGAACCAACAAAAACCCAATGTATATTTATTCCACGTTCTTTGAGGATATGCGCCGCTTCAATAGCCCAATGAGAACCTTTGGTATCCACTACATGCCCCACTGTTATCAACTTTACACTTCCGGCAGGCCACGGATTCTCAAACGATTCTTCTGCCAGTTTGTTTATAAGTAATGGCGAAGTGATATTCTCCATCAGATGTATCTTATCGTCCTGTTCAGGAAACCACTCTTTCAGCACCTCCACACAATGTTGGGAAATAGTAAATATCGCATCAACTTTGGGAAAATATTTTTTATCTGCCATGAAGTAATAGGGCCATTGCGAATAGTCGCTATGGAAAAAAGTAACTTTTTTCTTTCCTCTCAGTTTATTGACCATATAGTATAACTGTTGCTGACCATTATAATCTACAATCAAATCATACTCACTTTTATCAATGACAGGCATCAACCGTGCCAGGAGAAGCCCCGCCCATGATTTGGATACTTTAGACACCCCCATACGAAGCAAACTACCGGATGCCCTCAATAAGCACCCTTGTCTTAACAAGCCGACAACCCCGTTAAAACCTTGCATGAGTGCTGTAATCCGCTTATCGGAAATCACTTTCACATCCTTAGGTACTTGTGCGAAAAACACACCGTGAGGAGATGCTATCCACAATGCCACATCATACTTCTGTCTGTCAATGGTATTGAGCAAACTCACCATGCTTTTACTCACTCCACCGCTCTCAAGATTACTTATAAGGAATAATATTCGTTTTTTCATGCCAAATTACAATAAATAGATCTGCTTCATGCATTCTTCAGCAGCATATTTCTTGACACGTTCTTTACCGACCATAGCATAATGTCTACGCAAGTCTGCATCGTTTACCATCGTAAGCACAGCGTTGAACATGGACTCTTCATCGTGGTCACATAATATTCCATATTTGTCATTGTCTATAATTTCTATCGGACCTGACGTTTTAGTACTTACCACCGGCACACCAAGTACCATCGCCTCACAGATAGCCAAGCAAAAGCCTTCATAACCAGAACAACAGAACATCATATCAGCAGATTTCACATAAGGGAAAGGATTCCGTTTAAATCCCAATATCTGCACCATATCCCCTACTTCAAGGTCATGAATCTGCTGTTCCATTGTACTGCGCAGTTCACCATCACCTATCCATTGGAACAGAATATCACTACGCCCTATATCTTTGAAACGTTTTGCCAACAACGCAAAGCGCTCTGTTTTTTTTTGGGGGGTTAGTCTACCAGTCATAACAATTGTAAAACGCTTGTTATCAACATTTTTTTCATTCCCCATCCGTTCCACTTTGGCAATATCGATGGGATTATATATCACTTGAGTTTGTGTAGTACATTGTGGAAATCGTTCTTTGAATGCACGTTCGGTATCTTGTGCCACACACACCACAGCATTCATGCTATTGTACGCAGCCAATTGCTCACCAATGCGAAATTGACTATCAGTATATGGAAAACGTAACAAATCGCAATGTACCCATGTCACCTGTTTCCCCTTCTTTATATCCAGCAGGTAGTGAATACGCAAAGGCATACCTTCAAGAAAACTGATAACAACATCGAAATTTCCGTAGGCATCCATTATTTTATGAAATTGATGACGTAAAAGTCCATGCCAACCAAATTTCAACGATGCACGATAAGCCAATTTATAACCCAACGTATAGCCAGGCCACAGTTCATGCTTCACAACTTTTGCTGGTACCTCATCAATTAAAATCCCACCACCACAAAAGAGACACAAATGCACCTCGTTTTCTGTATAATCGAAATTACGCAAAATATCAAGCAACACCCGCTCTGCACCGCCACCATTGAGGGGACCATATAAAAATAAGTATTTCTTTTTCATTGAATAGTTTTATTCAAACTTTTTACCAACCATTCTAAAGAATTCTTCGTAAGGGAAGAAATGGCTTCATCTGTTTTCTTAAATTGCATTTTTTGAGAGAGATTCACAAAGCTTGGCTCTTTTACTATTCTGTCATTCAGTTCAAATTGATTTATCAATCCAGCCATTCGGCTTGAACGTACAAGATCGCCATAATAAGCCACAAACTCTTTATGAAACTTCAATGAAAAAATAACGGCATGAAAACTATTTGTATATACAAATTGTGAATTACTTAGAAGATTCATCCAATCAACAGCAAGTTCCCCTGTCAGAATTCGGTCAGCCCAAGGATAATTTTCATTTAATTCAGTAGTTAGGGCTATAACCTGAATATTACCCACTGTTTTACGGATGTGTTCTATGTTCCTTGCATGCCATTCCACAGGTTTATCACCCAATACATAAGCAAAAATATATGGTTCTGCAATATTTACAGGCTTAATATATTTTTCAAAATCGTAAAGCAATGTCGGATCGGCTACAATTGCAGGTTTAGGACACTTCACGCTTTCTACAAGATGAACCGTGGTTGTATCACGGACTGAGATTGCGGTAAATTTATTAAGCGACTGTCTTATATGTTTGCGGTTATAGAACGGTACCCTATCATGTGCCGAACAAGCAGCATAAGCAATTCTTAACCCTTTAAAGTCACCCACACCATCGCAAAAAAAAGGATGTACAGCGGAATAAACATCCGTCCATACCTGGTCACTACCAACAATGATAGCATCATATCGCTTACAATACTTCGGCAACTCGACCATACCGAATTTGGGTGTATAGTTTAAGTTCTCATAATTAAAAGCGTCACAACGCTTATATAAATCCCAATTACCTACCCAAATAGATTTTTTCTTCACAATTCTCGATTTCAATTCACGAATCGCCCCCCAAAAACTATATGATGACAATACCCCTAAAATCCTACGAAAAACAGATTGAGATATATCGTTCTGCACACAAACCACCTGTGGTTCATGCCCCATAGACTTCAATATTTCAAAAAGTGCAATTTGCTGCAATCCGCCACCAAAGTTTGTGTTACTATGAAGGGTAAATATTCCTATCTTCATTTAATAATTGTTTTTAAAATAAAACGACTGACATAATTATTGGACTTCATCAAGAATAAAAGGAACTTGTCAAATATGTTTAATGGGAGAATATCAGAAAATCCAAAATCCTTGTCATAAACAACAATATTCAAATATTCTTTCAGACTCGCCTGTGCATGTTTGATACTACTAAGCAATCCACGTAAAGCCACCAATTTTATTTTATTCTCAGTCGGATAGAAAAGCTGTTCTATGCCATATTGTTTACGAAGTTTCTTATACTCACCACGTCTATTAACCTGATTAGCCCAAAATTTATCAGGGTGCAGTCTCACAGACGAGAGTGAACCAGTTACCGCCACAGAATAATTATAAAAAGTATTGGAAAGAAAAGAGATACTTCTGCACAAATACAGATACTTCACATAAAAAACAAAATCTTCACCATAAGCTATGTTTGGTGGAAACTCTATTTTATTATTATGAATATAATCAGCACGGAAAAGTTTACAATATGGGCCACAGAAATAAAACAACTCTTCAAACATCTTATCGTCAAGTTCACCGACTTTTACTATCAGATTAGGAAATACTTTCTTATCTCCCAATCTACCATCATAAAGATTGTTCAATCCCTGCAATACAATATCAACATGCGTTTCCTCCATAGTCTTCACCATACATTCCACATAACAGGGTTCTACACTATCATCGGAATCTACAAAACAAATATAATCGCCATGTGAATGTACAATACCTTTGTTACGCGCCATTGATACACCCGCATTCTCCTGTTCTATGTAGACAAAACGTTCATCTTCCTTTGCGAATTCCTTGCATATTGATGCGCTATTATCCTTGCTGCCATCATTCACCATCAGTACCTCAATATCGTGATAAGTCTGTGACTTAATACTGTCAAGGCACACACGAAACTTATCACCGGGATTATAGATAGGTATAATTATTGATACCATTATTTCGACAGATCTATAATAATTTGTTTCTGGTATATATCATCTTTCAGTTCGCCCACAACAGTACTCTCTGCAAGGCCAAGTATTGCTGCCTCGTTAGAAAATTTGCCAGTAACGGGCACTTTTTGAGTTACCCCCATACGATACCATTCATATTCTATATCCATATGCCCCATATCCAACGCTTGTAAACCTGCTTTGTGCAAATCTGCCGCCATAGCTGTCGCTGTAGGACCAAGAGCAAGTATGAACAGATTATTTTCGTTATGTGATATTTCTAAAACCTTGGTAATAATATCGTCATACTTTTCAAAGGCATCTTTTGAAGGACATAACACTCGGCGGATAGATTGGGCATTGTCAAACAAATCATTACCTACCCCCATCTTTGTATCTCGTCCCTCAACAAAGATTATATCCCTATTATTCCAGAGTTGCTTAAGAAGAGTTATGCGATGAGCTGATAGAGCCTTATCAAACTCCATACTATAAAAACGTGACAAAAATGTATTGCCATAACATTTACCCGACTTCAAACTTTTAAGCCAACGTCTACGGTTAAAATAATGATGAGCATTCCAAAAGTCTTGTTCAACTTGATTATACCGCTCCAAATTCTGAAAAGTATCAGGAAGACAAATAAGCAAATTTTCTACATCCGACTCCAACACCTGCCGTAACTTTGTACTTAATTTCTCATTTCTTTCTTGAAATCCCAACGTGCGACCGTAAATCACTCCCAATTCTCCATCACCAAAACGAGTGATAGATGCACGATGACTAAGGATGTAAGCAACACAATCCTGATACGACATTACAAAAGGCGGGGTAACAATCCTGCGATATATTTGATCGGTCCATTTGTGCCATTCCCAATGCAAACGACGTTTGATTCTAAACAGCATATTCATTTTTTTAATTGTTTGCCTAAAAATATCGGAGTAAATTTCAACATAAATCGAATAATAGGATATGAAACCACGAAGGTAAGAATGGTTACAATAATCTTCTCAAGTAACGTATTCCCCGAAAAATCACCTGTGGCTTTATTCCATATAAGAAGCATATACTCAAACATCAAAGTGTGCATACAGAGGTAAAATAGCGCACCTTGCATAAAGGTATCGAGAATTTTATGAGGGATACGGATGTATTGTGACAGACGTACCAGCACTGCTGTACCCATCAAACCGAAAAACAAGAAAGCTATCATATTATTACCATACGAATGTTCATGTATACCTACTTGACCGTTAAGTATAGCCAAAAGACTTACAATAGCCATAAGAACTGTAGTCCCAATACCTCCATAGTTTATATACTTCAGAACATACTCTTTCGTTATATATCCCATTAAGTAAAAAGGCAATCCCAAAACAGAAGAACCTAAGTTCAACATATTCCATACACTACAATTCTCTGTAAAAACAAACGTACCTAACAACACAATGGTTACAATCAACAACGTACGTATTTTCCCATATTTATAGGCATATGAACAAAATACCCTAATACAAAACAGTGATAATAAGAACCAACTTGGTCCTATCGCATACCCACTCATCAGCCATTTCATAGGATGCAAATTGGGGAATTGTAGTGTTCTGTATAATAAAAAATCAACGCAAACAGACATGAAGACCGCCAATACATTGAATAGAATAAAAGGTACTAATAATTGCATCGCAGTTCTTTTCACCGAAAAACTCTCAGGTTTGAAAAACATTCCACTTAACAAGAAAAACAACGGCATATGAAAGGAATACACCCACACATGAAAATCTCCTTCTGGTAAAGGGATATGACAGAAACAAACCAATGATAATCCTATGAGTTTTGCGATATCAAGATAATCTATACGCTGTGACATTTATTTATACAATTATTTATTAATGAGCGTAATTGATATATTGGAGCTAAAACCAAATAGTACTTCATAAAACGTTCATAAAAAACTTTACTCTCCACAGTCCAAGTCTCACTATACTTTTTGTAATACTTCATTAATATTTCATTATTGAGAAAACGTTTAGGATACTTAAACATTTCATTCTGACAAGTCTCAATGAACAATTTTGCACGATTTGAACAAAATACAGGATTTATTTCTGGAATAATATCCACTATTGAAAAAAAAGATTGCATGTGTAGTGCAGCCTGTTCAATAGTCATCTCATATTTCAAACTATAACTATCAGGAGTATAGTATTTATATACCTTTTGAGATATTGTCCTCACAGTATCAGAATTACTTAAACATTGAATAGTAAATAAAGTATCTTCAGCAAGTTTCATTTTGGTATTGAATCTAATGTCTCCGATGACAGAACGTTTCCATATCATAGAGCAAGGTCCTGAAAAACGAGGAGACACCTTATGTACTTCCGAGAAGATTTGTTTTCTACCCGAAAAAACAGCCGGTGCGACTATTTCATCAATCTCAGATGTCTTTCTTATCATCCCATCAAGAGTTAATAAAACAGAACCTCCAGATACAACATCTTCATCATACCCCATTGTCGTACTAAAGAAACCTTGAATTATTTCATCATCGCTATCTACAAATGTTACACGCTCTCCTATTGCTATATCAAGTCCAACATTACGAGCCGAACCAACACCACTATTTTGCTTGTGTATAACCTTTATACGAGAATCTATTGCAGCATATTCATCACATATTTTACCACTATCATCTGGGCTACCATCATCAACTAGTATCAATTCCCAATCCCTATAATCTTGTAACAATATACTTCTAATACACCGTTCTATAGTCTTCTCTGCTTTATATACAGGGACAATAATAGAAAGTTTCGTCATATTATTTTTTTAGTGCGTTATCTATAAAACTCTTGAATATTTCACGTTTTTCCTCTAAAATTAGATTCACTTTCTCCCACTGAATACCATTAAGTAACCATTCCTTGCTACAGTTTGTTGCTGTTTCTATCAATCTATCCTCTAAATCAAAAATACTTAAAAGTGTTTCAATGCGTGCAAGCCCTCTTGTTTTATTAACAACGACAATGAATGGTCGATGATGTAAAATAGAGAACACAGTACCATGAAATGAATCCGTTACTACTAATTCGGTTTCTTGAAACCCTCGTAGCCACTGAGATACAGATTTAGGAGCATATTCCATCGCCTTCTTTTTACTTGCGTATGGACCATACTTATGGTTTTCTATTTCAAGATTCATAACTGGAAGTTCCAGTTCCTTTGAAATATAATTTAAAAACATTTGGTTTTCTACACTCTCATCCAATACATACGAAAAGATACCTCCCCGCATGCTCTGCGTATTCTGCACATCCATGTCTACCAACTGAACATAATCACTATGTGTAAGCATCATAGTTGGATCAATCACCTGTATAGCTTGAACACCTAAATATTTTTGACATAAATCTACCCCTGATATTTCACGAACCGATATTGCATCAAATCTTTTAGCAAAGGGTTTTAAATAATCAGTTTGTTCTTTTGAATATTCCCAATCACTTATACCAAAACTGGCTGAAAGTGCTATACGTTTGACTTTTGTATCCTCTGGAAGAAAGCTCAAAAAATACCAACTAATATTAGGACTATACATGAGACGCCATACTTGGTCACTACCAACGAAATAAGCATCGAAATTTTGTTCTTTTATATAATATTTAATAGCACTTTCTGACTCCAACGTAGGCGATAAACGAATAATACGTTTGATAAAAGGGTGCATTGAATGACTAATGAGCTTCCTATTACGCTTTCTTGTATTATATGGCCACACTATATCTTGTGCTTTCAATTTATTTAAAAGAAAAAGCAATAGTGTAACAAAAAAAAGGCGAATGTGAGTATATAAAGAACATTTATACTTCACATTTTGATAAGGTATGTCCAAAGTCACTACTTCATGCCCCATATTGCGCAAAATCTTCTGTACAGCATAAGCTTGTAGTATACCTCCGTAATTGGTATACAACGGTTGAGTTAATATTGCAATTTTCATTATCTCTTTATAAAATTCTTCAAAATTGACTTTATCTTAATTTTCATCCGTATGGAAAATGATGGCAACATAGCCTTTTTCAATGATTCGGATATTGTTTTTCCTTTATAGAAATTCTTCCAAAACTTAATACGACCAACAGGAACGGATACAGATTTATAATATGAAGAATTAGCCCTTACAACTTCATCATATTGCACTTCCATATATTCTGCTTCTATTGAAGAAAATAGATTTTTTCCCTTTTCCGTATGTACAAAGACAACTCCAACACCTTTATCATCATCAAACTCCGGATACAAATTTTCTATTCCCCAAAAATCTGCAATGGTCAAATCGCTTCCGCTTTTTCCATCCTTAGCAGGGCATGAATAGCAAGAGGGACGTAAAATCAAATTGGAAAGAAATCCCCTCATAAAATCATTCTCATTAAATACTGTGGACAACAAAACCGAATTTTGATCGCCCTTAAAGGGCGATTTTTCGTGGACAACAAAACCGTATTTTTTCCAGCGATAACCACCAAGTTGCTTTTCTCTAAAATTTATACCTGTTATCACAGGCACAGATTTTAGAGAAAAAGGCAAAACCGTATTTTTTCCAGCGACCTCGCTTCGCGAGGATTTATCGCTTATTATTTCTTCTAAATATTTACGCCACACACCCGGACTAGGTACACCATGACAAATAAAATCAACCGTAAGCAAGTTGTCATAATCCTTTCTTAAAAATTTATGTAATCCGGCTATTTGGCAAGAAGTCCCCACAAACAAAATCTGTCTACCATGTTTCAAAAAAGACTCTACTTCTTTGTAGGTATTAGCAATTCGGCTCTGCACATATTTGCTACGCATCAACGGCTGAAGTTCTTCTATCCTTTCCGCATAACAGTGTTCAACTTCCCAATTCTTGTCAAAACGGGCGCCGAAGACCACACCTCCATTTTGAATTATTTGCTCAGCAAGAAGAATGAAAATCCCTCCCGAGGAACTATGCAAACGCTGAATCTCATTTCTATTTTTTGCCGCAAACACTTGAAGAGGCTTCCTCACATTATTCTGGTTCAGCACCGGACACACCTTCTCGCAAAGTCCGCAATCAATACATACAGCAGTATCTATCACCGGATAAAGGAAACCTTCCTTATCATCATGCATCTCTATGCATTGCTTGGGACAACGCTGCACACAAGCATTACAGCCGCAACATTTACTTTTATCCGTTATTTGCAACATGTTATTTTCTTTAGTATAGAATATGCTTTATCTCCAAAAAATGCACGTTCACTCTTAGTGAGCCCAAATAGCACGCAACATGTGCACGTCCAAACAACAGAAATCGTTCCATTCACAAAAAAACGTATAATGCCTTCTTCCATGTAATATGCTACCATAACAGGTAATATAAACGAAGTTATAGATACTATCATACAAGGAACAATACACTCTTTTAGAAAAATACGTACGGAAAATGCCATTAAACGCCTGAGAACATTAAAACGAACAATATTGAGCAACAAGAAATCTATAATAAAGATAAGGTAAGCCGTCCAAACAGGAGCTCCAGCATTAAACGCCAACCACACCAAAGGAAATATCAAACCGGCAGTAATAGCGGCACGTATCGTATAATTCTTAATATGTCCGTCCGCTTGTATCAATTTGAAAAGGTTCTGCCCAGAAGATACGGCAAGTGACTCAAACATGGCAAAACGCAAAAACAAAGGTGCAAGTTCCGGAACTTCACCAAGCCAAAGTCGCAAGAGGGTTTCGGCTTCCATACAGACAGGTACGATAAAAACATACATCATCAACCATGTAAACTTGGTTCCTCTATTTGCCAAATGGACTGCATATGCAGCATCACCAGCAGCGTAACTTTTGGTTATCTGTGGTGAAAACGCAACTGTAAAATTATTTACAAAGCCTTGAACAGTACCATTTACAGTCATGGCTATTGACCGGGAAGCGTTATAAACAACACCAAAAAACACATTCACAAGCATATTCACACCCTGAGTGGCAAAAACATATGCACCATTATTTATCAGATTCCAGCCACTGAACATGGAGAGTTCCTTCATTAAGCTTTTATCTAATATTCGGGGGCTGTAATGTGCGCCTTCAAAATTTCTACTGCAATAATAACCGTAAAATATACTCATACTAAAAGCGACTACTACTTGTAGAACTACAAGCAACACAAGCCTGTCACCGCCATACGCCATAATAACAAAGCATATAGCAAGTTTCAGCGTAACATCCACAACACTCATATATGCATAGATTGCCATTCGTTCGTGGGCGATTATCAATGCATTAAAGGGAGAACTGATAAGTGAAATCATTAAGGTGACAATAGAACATTGTAACACCCAGTTTGCTGCTTCCATGCGTCCCTCCGGTATATTGGCCTCATTATTAAGAAACCATACACCAGCAATTTCCAAGACCAATGCAACAATCATAGCCATCACAATCTGTGCATTGATAGATGTGGAAAACATGGTCTTCAACTGTCCGTCCTCCTTCTTACCCAATGCACATGTAATATAACGGCTAATAGCTGCTGACATGGTGCCAGTGATAAGCGAACTCATACCTACGATACCTCCTACAACAGCATTGATACCATAGTTTTCTACCCCTAACGCCTGCAACATCACACGACCGGTATATAACCCCACAATCATTGTAATGAATGTACGGAAATAAAGGGCAAGCGTATTTTTAGCTATACGTTTATTATTTTCCGTTATGGACATTTTTCAAGATATAGAAGCCCCCTTTTGCTGACTTTCAATTTGTTCAAACACAACATTACTTCTGATCTAACTCCTCAAACCGTGAATTCTTCGACTTAAACTCCGGCACCGTCCGTTTCATCAACTTCACCGTCTCCCAAATCTGCACCGAACGGGACAATTTCTCAAACTCATCGTATGTCTCTACAATATCCTCATACTCATATTTTCGAACCTTAGCTATCTTTATCTTCTTATGATGCGTAGGAATCGTATTCTCCTCGTTACTCAACACTTCCTCATACAATTTCTCTCCCGGACGAAGACCCGTAAATTGAATCTCAATATCGTCTCCCGGCTTATATCCCGCTAACTCTATCATACGGGTAGCCAAATCCACAATCTTCACAGGTTTACCCATTTCGAATACAAAGATCTCATTTCCTTCCCCCATAGTAGCGGCCTCCATCACCAGGCGACACGCTTCGGGGATAGTCATGAAATAGCGTATGATATCAGGGTGTGTCACGGTAACGGGACCGCCATTTTCTATCTGTTCCTTGAAGCGGGGAATCACCGAACCATTACTGCCCAGGACGTTGCCGAAACGGGTAGTGATAAATTTGGTTTTACCCTCTATCTTACCTTCTTTAATGGCATAACTCAAACTCTGCACATAGATTTCAGCCAGACGTTTGGAGCATCCCATCACATTGGTAGGATTGACAGCCTTGTCCGTGGAAACCATTACCATCTTCTCCGCACCATACTTCACTGCCATATCCGCCACCTGGCGGCTACCCGTGACATTCACCAATACAGCCTCACAAGGATTTTCTTCCATCAGCGGAACATGCTTATAGGCTGCTGCATGAAATATGATTTGAGGATGATAAATGTCAAATACCATACGCAGGCGGTCTATCACACGGACATCTCCTATCACCGGAACAAAATCAAGGTTAGGGTACTTCCGCTCGCACTCAAGACGGATGTTATGTAAAGGCGTCTCGGCAGAATCGAACATAATCAGTTTACCGATATTCATCTGCGCCAATTGACGGCAGAGTTCACTACCGATACTACCGGCTGCTCCTGTAACCATGACCACCTTTCCACTGAATTCATCAGCGACTTCACTCATATTGATATTAATCTCAGGGCGTCCCAACAAGTCTTCAATCTTTACCGGACGTACCCATTGATGAAAATTCCCGTCTTCATCAGCCTCACTGATAGAAGGGGCAATGAGTGTCTTTATATGGTTATTCTTGCAGTATTGAAGCAAACGGGTCTCTTCCGCACGGGTCGACTCATTGTGAGCAAACAGGATACCTTGAATATGCCGTTTATGGACCAGTTGCTGGAATGTCTGCTCGTTCGTAAAATAATAGATAGGCAATTCGGCCAGGCGACGATGCTTATAGATAGTGCCATAGCTATAAAAACCTACCACTTTATAATGAGAGCTATGCAGCAAACGGGTCTTCAAAGCCACACTTTTGTCATCCGTTCCATAAATCAGAATACGCATATTCTCCTTGTTCATCATGTCTATCAAGGCCTCGTAGATGATAACCATCAACATCCGGGAAGTAGCGAATACGATGATAGTCAACATTCCGTCGAACAAGACAAACAAAAGTTTCTGATTGGCCGGTAAGCCGACAGAAGGCAGGAATGTAAAGACAGCAATTGCCACACATGCCATCTTAAACAATGAACTACAAATGAGCGGCCATAAACAACGCAGTTGAGAATAACGAACCGTGTTACGGTATGTGTGAAACAGATAGGAAGCTATCGTAGTGGCAACTGCTGCTAAAGCTCCGGTCTGAATCATTCCCCAACCATTCAGTAATGTGCCCGTAAGATAATGTATCCACCAATAAGTGAAACAGGTGGAAGTCACCGAAATGACTAAGTCAATTCCCCATATTATCCAGTAACTAAAATAAGTCCTGCTTATATACCGGATAAATTTTTCCAGATTTTGTTTCATCTCTATTATTTATATCTATTTATATTCCTCATATTTATAACCATAGCCGTAGCCATAGCCGTAACCGTAGCCATATTTTTTCTTTTCAATATGGCTGTCATTCAAAACGATACACAAGTGATTAAACTTACCTTCCTTGTGTAGTCGCTCCAATTCCGGAAGATAGCGACGGTCAAGCTGTCCGTCACGAATGACATACAAAGTCAATTCTGCTACACGATTCACAATGGCGGCATCTGCCACAACTTGTGCCGGAACATTATCCAATATGATATAGTCATAACGTTTCTTCAGTTCCTCTATTAATTTCTCCAACCGGTCGCTCATCAATAGTTCGGAAGGATTAGGCGGAATAGGACCAACAAACAGGGAGTCGACAGACGGATGAATCAGTCCTTTATCCAAGATGCTGTCAACATCATTATGCTGTCCTGACAGGTATGTACTCAGCCCGTCTTTATGCTTAATTCCCGCCAATTTACTCTGCGTTCTCTTGCGCATATCAGTATCGACCAATACCACTTTTTTCCCGGCAATAGCGATTGCCACCGCTAGATTGCGGGATACGAACGACTTTCCTTCTCCCGGCATAGTGGAAGTGAACATGAGGACACGCGCGTCTTTCGCAACAAAGTTTATATTGGCACGAAGCAGACGGAACGATTCGGAAATAAAGTCATTCTTCTTATCGTCTACCACGATAGCATCGTCTGCCATGTCTTCTTTACGGGAAGGAATCTCACCCAAAAGCGGAATGGTGGTATAATCTTCAATATCCTTTCTACCGCGGACGGACGTATTCCACAACATAGTTAATATCTGGATTCCCAACGGGATAGCCAGTCCTACAGCTAAAGCCGCCAGCAGAAAAGTTGCAGGATGAGGCGCGATAGGTGCATTGGAGCCGAACGGTGACTCCACCACACGGATATTCGCTTCGGTCACTGCCAGTTGCAGTGCGTTCTCTTCACGCTTGTTTAACAGGAAAGTATATAACGCTTCTTTGATGGATTGCTGACGGATAATACTTAATGCCATCTTCTCCTGCTTGGGCACAGCCTGAATCTCTGAGTTGATCTGACGTTCTACCGCACGGGTCTTTTCCAGTCGCAGTCGAAGGTTCTTGATATAGTTATCCATGGAACCGGAAATTACCGTACGCATCTCTGCCAGGTTCTTATCTGCCGTCTGCACAACGGGATTCTTTGCACCGGATTCAGCCAGCAGATGGTTGCGTTGAAGCATCAGTTCATTGTATGCGGTTATCTGACTTTGGACGCTTGCGTCTCCGACACCGGATACGTTAGGTATCAACTGATTGTTTCGGGTGGCATCCAATAAATAGCTTTTAATGGATTGGGCTATGGACAATTCCGTTTCCATCTGAAGGTTTTCGGTCTTCATCCGGCTGCTTTCCGCAAGAAATTGCGACCCGTTCCCTTCCGAGCCTATAATCCGGTTACGCTGCTTGAAGTCTGTCAGTTCTTCTTCCACATCGCCCAACTCTTTTCCGATTACCGCAATACGTTCGTCTATAAACTTGGCGGTGTTTACCGCTATACGGTTCTTGTCCTCGATGATGGTTTCATTATAAACATTAATCAAGGCATTCAAAATCGCATCGGCACGGGATACATTATCTCCGGTACAAGTAATCTGCACCATAGTAGTACCTTTGCCCGCAAGTGAAGTAGAAATACCACTTTTATATATAGCTGCCGCCGTTTCGGGGCTTATTCGTGTCACTGAAACAAGCTTGCCTATATAAGCACTTAAATTTTCCGGTTTCAAATTCACAACTATTCTTCCCGCTTCTGTCTGAACAGTATCCCCGTAAGCATATTTTTTATCTGAAATGGTGTAATTCTTTACGTCCAACGGGGTCACCTTCGTACGGTAATAAGCATGATACGGATCTATGAAATTCACTTCAACCGGAGATTCCGCATATAAAGATGTATTACGGAAAAAGCCTTCTTTCTCATATGACACATCCAAATGCAGCCGATTGACAACCTCTCGTACCAGTTGATGGGAACGGAGTATGAACATTTCATTTTCAACGCCACTGCCGGTAATTCCGCCTTGCAACTCCAGCATAGCCGAGATGTCGGAATTCGCAGTCTTTCCTCCCGTCTTTACCAGCATTACAGCCTGACGCTGGTAAACAGGGACCAAGGTACGGGTATATAGATAAGCCGCACTTACACAAATAAATACTGAAAGGGCAAACCAGTACCATTTAGCAATGAGCAATTCTACAATATCACGCAAATTAATATTGAGTCCGCTTTCCTTGACTGTTTTCTCATTATTTTCCTGTGTATATTCCATCTTATTATTTTGCAAGAATAAATACTAATGATAATATAGAAGCCAATACGCCGATAATGCTGCTACCGGCAGACAGGTAGGTAAGTGCGGAACTTCCTTTCACATTTATAGCCTTGTTGGGTTCCACATAGACCACATCATTCTGCTGAAGATAAAAAACCGGTGAGTTCAGGATATCTTTTCCGGAAGTAAGATTGACGCTATAACTCTTACGTTCACCATTTTCCTCACGGATAACCAGAATATTCTCCCGATGGGCTGTCGGCGGCAAATCACCTGCCAAGCCGATAGCTTCGAGGATGGTCACACGTTCACCGGGCAAGTCTTTTACTCCGGGACTGCCCACTTCACCGAGAACGACTATTTTTGCCCCCTTGAAGCGTACCAATACGGTAGGGTCCTTGATATACTCACCTTCGATAAGTTTGTTTTTAATCGCAGCCGCCAATTCCTGGCGTGTCAATCCGGCCGCCTGCATCTCGCCCAAAACAGGTATTTCTATCTTACCACTCTGGCTGACTAAAAGGCCGGTGGTTTCCTGAATATTCGTAGACGAACTTGAGCCTAATACCTGGCTGTTCGCGAAAGGAGTCAACAACTCAGGAGCCTTACTATTAATCGTAATCAGAAGCTGGTCATCCGGTTTGATACGCAATTCATAATTGCTTTCTATTCTCTGTGGATTCTCATGCAACTTATCAGCGCCTTGCAGATAAAGCATTTTTTTGGATGACACACAAGAGGTCATCCCGCCCAAGACACATACCAACAGCATAAAAAGAAAAGGAACTCTACTGCTTTTCATATTCATTACAAATTGAGGATAAAATTAAAGAGAGGGGAATTAGTTTTTCGCGCTGATTGACTCTACATAACCAATAGGCATATCAACACAAGCACAGCCAAGCATATTCAAACGGACGGCAATCTTGCTCTTGCCGTCAACATTGACCAACTCACCGACAAGTCCGGTCAAAGGGCCTTTGACAACACGGACTTTTTCACCACGTGCCAAAGGAGAACTGTTCATACAGATTGCTTCTTCGGAATAATCAAGCATAAAACGGAAACGAGCCATCTGATCATCAGGAATCACCGCCGGTGTACTCTCACCCCGCATCACCATATAGCGGCTCACTGTAGAAAAACTCAAAACCTCCATACGCTCTTTCGGATCAACATGAACAAAAACCATCATTGGGAGCAGGACTGACTCGACCATCTTACGGCGGTCACTCCATTGATGAATTTCTTGTTGGACAGGAACGAAATTCTCAATCCCCATTCTGTCCAAACGCTCGGCAACCTTCTTTTCGTGATGCATACGAACCAAAGCTACATACCAGCGTTTAGAGTGTGCTACGCCTTCCCCTGTCCCATTGCTAGGCCCAGCAATTACTGATTTTCTCTTCGTTAAAATCATGTTTTTTTACCCCATTTTTGTCCGTTACTTCTTAGGTAACGGAATGAGCACACACACAACAATGGAAAGGAAAATTATGCACATAAACAGAGCATAAAAAAGAGAAAATCCTAATAATCAGAGAAAAAGCTCATGATTTTAGGCAATAAAAAGTTAGAGCATGAAAAATCTATTATTTCATGTTCGGATTGTTTTTTGCTCTATGTTTCAGATAAAACTAAAAAAAGTGAAGAAATATTTGTATGCTATCCATGTTTTTGTCTATCTTTGCCCCAAATTTAAATCCGTTACCTAAGAAGTAACGGATGATTATTACCACTGATTGCCAATATATTACGCCAAAATCATCTGTTAGTGCAGTAGTTTCTTACGTAAGATAAATTCCCTTTATTTACCTTTGTACGTTCTTCAAGTCCGAAGCCTTTCAAGTAGATTTGTGTGGTTTTTATAGATTTATGCCCCAATGATTCACTAATCATTTCAATTGAGACTCCCCGGTATTTGGCGGTAGTAGCCCAGGAGTGCCGGAACGTGTAGGAAGAAACCGGAGATTTCAGATGCAACACTCTTGCCAAATCTTTCAGGCTATTATTAAACCGACGGAGAGCGGACTGGTATTCCCGATAAGATGCTACATCTTTCCGTTTCTTGTCACCACGAAGAATATCAAACAGATAATCCGGACAATCGGGCAAAGACTCCTGCTTGTTCCGTAGTTGCTCAATCATCTCCTTTGCGCTGTCCAGCACCTCCACACTCATGGGAGTCTTGGTCTTGACACGGTTATAACGCAGCACATTGCTGTCCAAAGACGACTTCTCCAGGTGAGCCAAGTCGGCGAACGACATTCCGCAAAACTGAAACATCAGGGCGGCAATGGCTTGCGTACGACGTAAACGTTCCGACTTCGGGTCTTCATACAAGAGTTTATGAAGTTCGGCAGCAGGCAAAGCTTTTTTCTGACGGACATCCACGCCTGTATAGACATCACCGAACAATCGCGGCACGTAAGAGGCATTCCCCGCTTCCACCCCCCGATTGTAAATGCTACGGAGCATGCGCATATACGTAGAAACCGTATTAGGCTTCAACCCACACTCGCAAAGATACTGACCGTATAGTCGTAAACGCTCACGGGTGACTTGCCTGAACGACACATTGGATATGCCGCAAAATTTGCAGAAAGAAAAAAGGGCGTTTTTGTAGACGTGCGCTGTAGAGTGGCGTCCCTCTTTTCGCAAACGACCGATGTAGAGTTCCCCACATCGGCTAAATCCATTTTTACTCATCATTTACATCGCTAGTTATTTTATACATATATACCATTTGGCAGGCGGCAAAAGAACGAATCTTTTTGCATAACCGGAACGTATATACTAAACGACACGTGATTATTGACATTTTTTAATATTACCAGATTCACATAAAAAAATATCCGGATGCCCACAAAAGAACATCCGGATATTACTCCCTCTTTACCTTTTTAACTAATTTACCTTTCTGAATAGTTTGCCAGATTGTAACATACCGGCTTCGTGCTATTACCCACACGGTAAATACCGAACTTAAAATAGTAGCCGTCTTTGTCGTTACGTCCAATCAGGATTTTCTCATTGTCTACGATATGTTTACTAACCTTTTTTCCTTTGTCCCGATAATCCATCTGCACATCGAGCATACCCGGCTTCACGATTGTTTCGGCTTCTTTTCCGTAGACCGTCCAGTCGATATGGATGCGGAATGTAATCCAGCAATCTTTCGGGAAGTCTGCGAAAGGCATTTTGTAGGCGATGGTAGATGCTTTATACTCAGATGTCACAGGTTTCATAATCTGAGTTCTCTCTACATTTGCGTTGCAACGGTCATCTTTGTCTGTCAACCACCTACGATCGGAGTTTGCCTTGATATAAAACCAGCCACCTGAGAATCCGAACGCCAGTGGCGGGTATCCTCCCTGTTCAACCAGCCATCCGTTGGCTTTGCCGGCTACATACACCGGATTGCCTTGTTTGTCTTTAACCGGATTGCCCTGCTTGTCCAGTTTGACTTTTTTCTCGTGTCCTATGTTTTTCTTGAAGATAGTAGACTTATCCAGTTCGATGAATTCGTCAACTGTCAGCGTCTTCACTTCGCCCTGCGGAGTCTGCACCAAGGTACGGTCGGGCATCCCGTGCCATTGGGCGAAAATTGTCGAGACATCACTGCCCAGTGTAGAAGGGATATATACCGAAAACTCATAGTCGCGGGAGGAACCTTGCGGACAAGCCCCTTTACCATGATGATATACAGTTTTCATTATTTGTGCCTTTTTATACGTATCGGCCGGTTTCCCTTTGAAATCATCGGAAGTTGCATAGCAATAAGAAAATTCCGCACGCCCTTTTGTTTCCCCTTTTGCGTAACCCGACAACGTGTTATCATCTTCTTTCAGTTCAAAGCGATAAGAAGGTTTGCCGTTGAACATACGGGTGAAGTCGCGTTGAATGGCATGTGTTTTTTTGGTTCCGACCGCTACCCAACAGCCGTCTATTATCTGGTCGACACGTGCCGAATCTGCCTGTACGTTTACACGCTCGGCAAGCGGAACCAGCGTTTGTGTATTTTTAGTCTGGGCAGTCATTGCCATATATCCTACCACTACCGCACAGATAGCTAAAATGTTTTTCTTCATTCTATTTGGTATTAAGTTTGTTGACGGTGCAAAAATACGAAAGGCAACCTCTTCGGCTGCCTTTCTTTTGTCTCAAATGTTTTCACATTTGTGTAATTCTGCTGTCAATACCCGCTCACAGGCTCAATTGAACGATTCGTCATCGTATGCTTCTTCAAGCATATCCACTTTTTGTATGCTCATTTTTCCATCGGCTGTGATAGTGATAGAAAGCGGCATATACAAATCTGTCTGCGGATAACAAACACTGGCGGCATATACTATTCCCTGTGGAGTGGTCTTGTCATACACGATTCCTTCGAGGACAGAATTCGACAGGAATTTAGCATCTACTACGGATGAAAAATCATTCTTGGTAAATGTTTTATCAAACACTTTCTCGCTGCCACGTGTCAGGCGCAACACGATTTTATTATCGACATAGGTATCTCCCATTTCGTTGACGACATGAGGCAGATTTTCATCCGGTGTGCGCGAAACCATGGAATGATAGTCTTTTCCTTTAAACTTAAAGTCTATTTCGCTTTTGGAAGTTTGCATACGTTGCAGTCCGTGAGCGTCCACACTGTCCATTGTTGCCAACGTTGATTCATTATTTGAAGTTCCTTTTTTACCGCCACAAGCAGTCGCAACCACTGCCAATGGCAACAAAAGCAAATAAATTAGTTTTCTCATACGTAAGTTTTCTGTTTATAAATAGGTAACAAAGGAACAAAAAGAGCGGGATATTTACAAGTGTAACCGACATTTTTCCTACATTTACGAAATAAATCTTGCAAATCTGATACCATAAACAAGTAGTACAGTGTTTGGGAGTACAGACCCACTCATTTATTTAATACCTTTAAGAGACAAATTTATTGGAAGCTTTTTTATATCTTTACCCCGAATCCAAAATTATTTATACCTGAAAAGAAAAAATGAACATGAAACACCAAAAACAGTTAGCAACTGTACTTTTGTTGGGAGCCGCTTGCAGCCTGCAAGCGCAGCGCAGCGAGACGCTGCTCGAGAAGAACTGGAAGTTCAGTAAAGGAGATTTTAAAGAGGCCGGTCAGCCGGAGTTTAATGACACAAAATGGGAATCGGTCGTCATTCCGCACGACTGGGCTATTTTCGGTCCTTTCGACATGAACAATGACCTTCAGAATGTTGCCATCACGCAGAACTTCGAGAAAAAAGCATCTTTAAAGACAGGACGTACCGGGGGACTGCCTTATGTAGGCTCCGGCTGGTATCGTACCAGTTTTGACACTCCTGCCGGCAAAGAAGTAACCTTGCTCTTCGACGGCGCTATGAGTGAAGCCCATATCTATGTGAATGGGAAAGAAGTCTGTTTCTGGCCTTTCGGCTACAATTCTTTCCATTGTAACGTCACTCCTTTCCTGAATAAAGACGGAAAGAGTAATATACTGGCTGTACGGCTGGAAAACCGTCCGCAGTCTTCGCGCTGGTATCCGGGAGCGGGCTTGTATCGCAACGTGCACCTGATTGTTACTGATAAAGTCCACGTGCCTGTATGGGGAACACAGATTACAACTCCTCATGTGAGCAAGGAATTTGCAGCCGTGCACCTGCAGACAAAGATAGACAATGCCGGTGAGAAAACGCAAATCCGCATAGAGACGGATATTCTTTCACCGGACGGAAAAATAGTTACCCGTAAAGAGAATACAAGCCGTATCAATCACGGACAGCCGTTCGAACAGAATTTCATTGTAAATGCACCTGAACTCTGGTCGCCGGAAAGCCCGTCGCTCTACAAAGCGATTTCCAAAATCTATGCAGACAACAAGCTGGTAGATACTTACACCACCCGCTTTGGTATCCGTAGCATCAAGTACATCGCCGATAAAGGTTTCTACCTGAATGGAAAACACCGGAAATTCCAAGGAGTATGTAATCATCACGACTTAGGCCCGTTGGGAGCGGCTATCAATGTAGCGGCACTCCGCCACCAACTTACTCTTTTGAAAGATATGGGTTGTGACGCCATCCGTACATCACATAACATGCCGGCCCCCGAACTCGTTGAACTATGTGACGAAATGGGATTTATGATGATGATTGAACCGTTCGACGAATGGGATATTGCCAAATGTACCAACGGTTATCACCGTTATTTCGATGAATGGGCGGAACGCGACATGGTGAATATGCTTCACAACTACCGCAATAACCCTTGTGTGGTAATGTGGAGTATTGGTAATGAAGTGCCTACTCAGTGTAGCCCCGTCGGTTATAAAGTGGCTAAGTTCCTGCAAGACATCTGTCACCGTGAAGACCCGACCCGTCCTGTGACTTGCGGAATGGACCAGGTAACTTGCGTGCTTGCCAACGGCTTTGCGGCTATGATTGACATACCGGGACTTAACTATCGTACACAACGTTATAAAGAATCTTACGACCAGCTTCCGCAGAACTTGATTTTGGGCAGCGAGACAGCTTCTACCGTCAGCTCACGCGGAGTCTATAAATTCCCGGTGGAAGATAAAAAAGGAGCTAAATATGAAGACCACCAATGTTCTTCGTATGATGTGGAAGTATGTCCGTGGTCAAATATCCCGGATGAAGATTTCGCCTTAGCCGATGATAACCACTGGACTATCGGGCAGTTCGTATGGACAGGATTCGATTACTTGGGCGAACCTTCGCCTTATGATGTCGATTCATGGCCGAATCATAGTTCTATGTTTGGTATTATCGACCTTGCCAGTATTCCTAAAGACCGTTACTATCTTTACCGTAGCGTATGGAACAAAAATGCAGAGACGCTGCATATCCTTCCTCATTGGACTTGGCCGGGACGTGAAGGTGAAGTAACCCCGGTATTCGTATATACCAACTACCCGACAGCCGAACTGTTTATCAATGGAAAAAGCTACGGCAAACAAAGCAAGAACAACAGTTCCTTGAAGAGCCGTTACCGTTTGATGTGGATGGATGCCGTATATGAACCGGGCGAAGTTAGAGTAGTAGCTTATAACAAAGACGGAAAAGTTGCAGCAGAAAAGACAGTCCGCACTGCCGGTAAGCCTCATCATATCGAACTGGTGAGCAACCGCAACGAACTGACTGCTGACGGAAAAGACTTGGCTTATGTCACTGTGAAAGTAGTAGACAAGGACGGTAACCTCTGCCCGGCAGATAGCCGCCTGATAAACTTCTCTGTAAAAGGAGCCGGGAAATTCCGGGCAGTAGCCAACGGCGACCCTACCAATCTGGAACAATTCCATCTTCCGAAGATGCACGCTTTCTACGGAATGCTGACCGCTATTGTACAGACGGATGAAATGGCCGGAGAAATCATACTGACTGCCAAAGCAAGCGGTGTGAAAGCCGGAACAGTCCGTCTTCAAGCAAAATAATTACGCTATTCCAAATTTGACCTTATAAGAGAGCCGGATAATCATGGTAGTCTTTTCTGATTGCAACAGATTATCCGGCTTTCCCAAACATATTCGATAAGTTGACATAAACAACCATCAAATGGCCTTCCAAAAAGACTGAAAATCCCGGTATTTGCCGTAGCAAACCAGCTCATCCCCCTCTTCTACTTTCTCGTTCTCCGGCAGTTCGTTCTTCACATGAAGTTCCGTCAGGGAAATCCCCAGGCAATTGGTTATTTTATCCGCACGCTTCAGCCCGATGAGTTTCAGATGGAATTCTTCATACAAGTTCAGTTCATTGACAAAGTATCCCACAAACTTCCTCGGTACGGTGAACTTTACGACATAGTATTCCGAATCAATGCGGAAAGCTTCCATGTTTGTCCCGAAATCAAGTAATTGTACCAGACTGCGGGCTGCATCCTCTTCCGGTGTCAATATTTTCTCCAGGCTGAAAGCTTCCAGCACAGCTTTATGAACCCCATCAATTGCACGGGCATAAATACGAGTCACCTTTTTCTGTTTCAACAAAGCTACCACCCGCACAGACGCACCGAAATTCTCGCCAATCGCGACAATCACTACGTCCACACTATTCAGCGGAAGAACCGACAAGGACTGTTCATCCGTCGCGTCAATCACAAATGCAGTGGCAATCTTGTCTTTGATGCTGTCCACACGGCTCTCACTAATATCCGCACCAATAATCTCGTGTCCCAATGCAGACAATTCTTCGGCCAGCATATAGCCGTAATTTCCTAAACCGATAATAATATACTTCATATCTTTAGTTTATGATTATGTTATCACTCGGATAACGGTATTTTGTATTCTTTTTCTGTTTCACAATTCCGAGCATCAACGTAATCAGCCCCACACGCCCGATAAACATCAATAATGCCACCAATAATTTACTTGCGTCACACAACTTCGGAGTCAGATTCAAGCTGGAACCTACCGTACTAAGTGCCGACACACATTCGAAAGTCAATGCCATCAATGATACCTGAGGTTCAAGGACGCTCAATATAAAGATAAAGAGGAACAGCACTCCCAATGACATGACTACCGTAGCATTGGAACGCCGGATAGAATCGTGCGAAAGCTCCCTGCCGAATACCTCTACACGCTCCGTTCCACGCAGCACAGCTACAAGGTTCAGGACAACTACTGCAAAAGCATTTACCTTCACACCACCGGCAGTAGACTGGGCGCCCCCACCAATCCACATCAAGACTAAATAAACCAATAAGGTCTGCACACCCAACGAAGTCAGGTCTACGCTGCTAAAACCTGCTGTTCGCGGACAAGTGGCATTAAAGAAAGCCTGCGTCCATTTGTCTGCCACAGGCATTCCTGCAAATGAAGCGTTCCATTCAAAAGCGGCAATCGCCAACGTGCCGATAACCAACAGCAGGAAAGTCATTATCAGTACAATCTTCGTATTCAGATTATAGAGATGAAGCGTACGGTGCTTTTCCAGTTTGCGGGTACGTACAAACCTCCAGAAATGACGCAAATGATACAATACAATATCTTTGAAATTGACCAGGATAGGAAAACCGATACCGCCCAAAATAACCAGAAAAGAAACAGAGATAAACAACCAATTATGATTAGTCATCACCATCGGATTGCCCAAATTGCCGGAAAGCGTGGAGAACCCGGCATTACAGAAAGCAGAAATGGAATGGAAAGCAGAAAAAGCCAGTTCACTCTCCAGACTCATTCCCAATGTGCCGTGAATACTGAACCAGATAGAAACCATGCCGATGCCTTCAATCACCAAGGTAAATCCGAGTATATATAATAAGGTGGACAGCAACGAACCTAACGAATTGGAACTGACCATATCGCGTACCACCAACTGGTTGTAAAGAGAAGTATTCCCCATAAAGAACATCGCAAAGAAGCTGGTCAAGGTCATCACTCCCAATCCGCCTATCTGAATCAGCAGGATAATGACAACAAGACCACCGGTAGTAAACGTAGTCGCCACATCGACCGGGACTAATCCCGTGACACATACCGCACTCGTAGCCGTGAACAACGAATCAACCCAAGTAATGCCATTCACCGTACATCGTGGCAACATCAGCAGCCCTGTACCAATCAGAATAATAGCAAGAAAGCTGACTGCCAGCATCAAAGACGGATTGGTACGGCGTCCCAACAGGCGCACCAGGCCGTTGGACAAATTCAAGAAAGAGAAAATCAGCAATAATACCAAATGATAGAACTTTCCATGCAGGAACCCCCAAAACTGCAGAATAGCTCCTTCCTCCTCCGGTTGATGAAAAATAACAGGTATCAAAGTGAGATATAGCAAGACACTCAATATCCATGCCAACCCTCGATATTGTTTCTTGGTACTTCGGTATTCAAGGGAGATATGCAGGGTGACATCAATCAGAAAGATAACCCATACGGCTTTATACAGGACTTGTATTTTCGCTATTTCATCCACCGACAGCGGAAAGCCATGTTCGTAAACAACCCCGACAATCAGCGCAAGAGACGCTAAATAGGTCAATGCTCCTACCAAGCCTAATATAATATGTATATAAGGTTTCAGCAGTTTGTTTTGGTATAACAAGAATTTATGATAAATCTTCATATCATATTTTTTATAACATCGCGCAAACTTAAATAAAACAACAATCGAAACCGATTCTTTGTTGACAAAATTATCCGAATATTAAAAATTTTGTCTACATCTGGCAGCAGAAAATTAAAAGCCACAATATTATGAACGACGACACAATTTTGCTCCGGTCCATATTCATGCCGGTGGTCTTCGTTACCATGGCGCAGGTGTTATCGTTTCCCTGTTGCTCAAAGACGGTCTGATGGAAGCGGTGGATATATCTTTTTCTATTTTTCATTATACTGTATAGAAAAGATTTTATTACCTTTGGCGCCACTATTAATCTTACGACCTAATAATGAGCTATCTAAAAAATATAATAATCTGTCTGTTCTTTCTATACATAGGAACAAATCCTGCTTTTTCCGAGATTCCGGAACAAATAAATTTCTCTTATATTTCTATTAATGAAGGATTGTCGCAAAGTACCGTATTCGCCATTGACCAGGATAAACGGGGCAATATGTGGTTTGCTACCTATGATGGAGTGAACAAATATGACGGGTATGCCTTCACAGTCTATCAGCACAATGAGGATGACCCTAACAGCATAGCCAATGATATTTCGCGAATTGTAAAAACAGATAGCCGGGGACGGGTTTGGATAGGCACACGGGACGGGCTGTCATGCTATGATGAAGAAAAAGACCAGTTCAACAACTTTTTCTACGAGAAGAAAGGGAAACGGCAGCAAATCAACGGCATTGCCGAGATTTCACCGGAACAATTGCTTATAAGCACACCGGAAGGTCTTATCATGTTCGACATAAAAGAATCCAAATTTGTGGACGATTCTTTCGGCACAGCCATGCATAAGATTATAGCCACCGCTCTTTACAGGCATGGAGATGTAATCTATATCGGTACAATGGAGAACGGGCTTTACAGCTACTCTATCCCACAGAAAAGTCTGGAAAAGATGACTCCTATATCAGACACCAAACGGATTCAATCTATCTTGCAGCAATCTCCCACCCGCATATGGATAGCGACCGAAGGAGCCGGCTTGCTTCTGTTCAACCCGAAAACCAACGAAGTTAAGACATACCTCCATTCCTCTTCCAATCCTAAAAGTATCAGTTCCAATTATATCCGTTCGTTGGCACTGGATTCACAAAACCGTTTATGGATAGGTACATTCAATGATTTGAATATTTATCATGAGGCAAGTGACTCATTTATCTCATATAGTAGTAGTCCGGTAGAAAAAGGCAGTCTGTCGCAACGTTCGGTTCGCAGTATCTTTATGGATTCGCAAGGAGGCATGTGGCTTGGAACTTATTTCGGCGGATTAAACTATTACCATCCCATCCGGAACCGGTTCAAGACCATACAGCGTATTCCTTATAAGAACTCATTGAGCGACAATGTAGTAAGTTGTATTGTAGAAGATAAGGACAAGAATCTTTGGATAGGAACCAATGACGGCGGACTGAACCTATACAACACCAAAACACAACAGTTTACACATTATGCATTGCAGGAAAACGAACGGGAAATAGGAATCGGTTCCAATAACATCAAAGCCGTATATGTAGACGAGCAGAAGTCATTGGTATATATCGGTACTCATGCCGGCGGACTGACTGTTCTCCACCGCAACAGCGGACGAATGGAAAGTTTCAATCAGACCAACAGCCGGTTGGTGAATGAAAACGTATATGCTATTATCCCCGACGAGGGCGGCAATCTCCTGTTGGGAACATTGAGTGCTTTAGTCAGCTTCAATCCCGCCCAACAAAGTTTTACGACCATAAATAAAGAGAAAGACGGTACTCCGTTCACACCCCAGCAGATTACAACCCTGTTCAGGGATTCACATAATCGGCTTTGGGTCGGCGGTGAAGAAGGGATATCAGTTTTCCTGCAACAAGGATTGGATATACAAAAGGCTTCTATTCTTCCGTCGTCTTCCGTTACGAAAATGTTCACCAACTGCATTTACGAAGCAAATAACGGTGTCATTTGGATAGGTACGCGTGAGGGGGTCTATTGCTTTAATGAGAAAGAAAAGAAAATCAAACGATATACCACTGCCAACGGTTTGCCTAATAATGTAGTCTATGGTATCCTGGAAGATACTTTCGGACGACTCTGGCTGAGTACCAACCGGGGTATTTCCTGCTTTAACCCGGAAACTGAAAAATTCCGTAACTTTACCGAATCGGACGGTCTGCAAAGCAACCAGTTCAATACTTCCTCATACTGCCGCACTTCCAGCGGGCAAATGTATTTCGGGGGTATCAACGGTATCACAACTTTCCGTCCGGAATTGCTGCTGGACAACCCTTATACCCCACCTGTAGTAATAACCAAACTGCAACTGTTCAATAAAACAGTCCGCCCCGATGACGAGACCGGCATCCTGACCAAGAGTATCAACGAAACGGAAAGTATCACATTGAAATCATGGCAAACGGCTTTCACCATCGAGTTTGTGGTATCCAACTATATTTCGGGACAGCACAATACATTTGCCTATAAGCTGGAAGGTTATGACAAAGAGTGGTATTATCTGACAGACAAACGTTCTGTCTCCTACTCCAACCTGCCGCAAGGTACTTATCATTTCCTCGTAAAGGCTGCCAATAGCGACGGAAAATGGAATATGACTCCCACCGTACTCGAAATCACAGTCCTGCCCATATGGTACAAGACTTGGTGGGCGATACTTCTTTTCCTCGCCACTTTCATCGGTTTCATCACTTTCGTATTCCGTTTCTTCTGGATGCGGAAAAGCATGGAAGCGGAACTGGAGATAGAACGCAGGGACAAGGAGCACCAGGAGGAAATCAACCAGATGAAGATGCGTTTCTTCATCAATATTTCTCATGAATTGCGTACTCCGCTGACCCTTATCTTAGCTCCTTTACAGGAAATTATCAACAAGATAAGCGACCGCTGGACACGGAACCAACTGGAGTATATCCAGCGAAATGCCAATCGCCTGCTGCATTTGGTCAATCAGTTGATGGATTACCGCCGGGCCGAACTTGGAGTGTTTGAATTAAAGGTGAAAAAAGAAAATGCCCACCAGTTGATACATGACAATTTCCTATTCTATGATAAACTGGCGCGTCATAAAAAGATTACCTATACGCTTCACTCGGAATTGGAAGACAAAGAGGAACTTTTCGATCCCAATTATCTGGAACTGATTGTCAACAATCTGCTTTCAAATGCTTTCAAATATACAGAAAGCGGACAAAGCATTACCGTGACTCTGAAAGAGGAAAATAACTACCTGATACTGCAAGTCAGTGATACAGGTATCGGCATTCCTATCAACAAACAAGGAAAGATATTCGAACGATTCTATCAGATTGAAAGCGAGCACGTGGGAAGCGGTATCGGTCTTTCATTGGTACAACGCTTGGTAGAATTACATCACGGCCGCATTGAACTGGATAGCGAAGAGGGTAAAGGCAGTACGTTCTCTGTATATCTTCCGCAGAATATAAACACCTACAAGCCATCCGAATTAGCTTCCATTGATAACAAAAACGAAGAAGAACAGGTATATTCTACCAATTCCAAAGAGATGTATTTCATTGATACGGAAAAGGTGGAAAATGAAACCATAGAATCAGGTGACAAAAAACGGGGAACAATTCTTATCGTAGAAGACAATAACGAAATCCGCCATTACCTAAGTAGCGGACTTGCCGAACTCTTCAATACACTGGAAGCCGGAAACGGTGAAGAGGCTTTGGAGAAACTGAAAGAGAATGAAGTGGACATTATTGTTACGGATGTCATGATGCCTGTGATGGATGGTATCAAGCTATGTAGGAATGTGAAACAGAATATCCGTACCTGCCATATCCCTGTTATTATCCTGTCAGCCAGAAGCGAGATTAAAGACCAGATGGAAGGTCTGCAAATGGGTGCGGATGATTATATCCCCAAACCATTCTCTCTTGCCATACTGACAACAAAGATACAGAACATGATGCGTACTCGCAGGCGTATGCTCGAACGGTATTCCAAATCTCTGGAAGTGGAACCGGAAAAGATTACATTCAACGCCATGGATGAAGCTTTACTGAAACGCGCCGTTGCCATCGTAGAAAAAAACATGGACAACATCGAATTCTCTACAGACGAGTTTGCCAGAGAAATGAATATGAGCCGTTCCAATCTACATCTGAAGTTGAAAGCTATCACAGGTGAATCTACTATCGACTTTATTCGCAAGATTCGTTTTAATGAAGCTGCCAAATTACTGAAGGACGGACGTTATACGGTAGCCGAAGTCAGTACGATGGTAGGATTCAACACACCGTCTTACTTTGCTACAAGTTTCAAGAAGTATTTCGGATGTTTGCCTACGGAGTATATCAAGAAGGCAAAGGGATAAGCTAACAACAATGTATAAGACTGTACTTTTCTTCTTGACGGATTTGAGCCAAAATATAATCTTACAATATCCCTCTCAAGAATTAAAAAGTGAAAATCTGCTGTCACCTGTCACCTATTTGCATTTAAATATTTGATTATAAGCATGCTATAATGTGACAGCAAGCTATGACAGCACGGTGACGGCATTTTTGCTGTCACCGAATAAAGTTCCAAGGTAGTTTCTCCTAATTGAAACTTTTGTTTCAACAGGAAGAAACTTAAGTTTCATAAGCTTGAAACTAAAGTTCCAAGCTGGTGAAACTTTTGTTTCAAGCCTATGAAACCGGAGTTTCTAAGGCAGGAAACAAAATGTTTCCCTACAGCTAAGAAATAGGAACAAGGTAGGTTGTGATTCTTAAGTAACGTAAGAGAGAGATTATGAGATTATATTTCGAATCATTCCGATTAGTTACACTTATCCTTCTTATTTCTCCAATCCACCATGATTTCCCCAATCATTATGGACTAAAATTCATCCAATAGAACACCTAAAAATGTACAAAACCAACGCTACAAATACAATTGGATTAGATTACATTATGATATATAAAAAGCCTGATATCAGATATATAACAGTTTTCTTAGACAGAAATGATATATGATTCAACAAATTTAATATCAAAAAAATCATTTTTGAACAAAGCTTGAACAAGACAGCTTAATGAATAGGAATAAACAGATTACATTTGCAAACAGTAAAATATAACTTTTAATAATTAAAACCTAATAAAAGCATGAAGAACATCTTCTTTGTTACTTGCGTGTTCACAGCCATCACTTTTACAGGATGTGTGGACGACGATGATGATTTATTATCTGGTGAAATTAGTTCTGGTGTAGAAATACTCCCGGAAAATAAGCCTAATGATGTCGTCGAACCTAAACTCTTTGATATTATCAATCTCGATTACCCCGGATTGGAAAAGGTTAAATCTTTCTACGAAGCAGGCGAGCATTATTATGCAGCTCACGCACTACTGGAATATTATAGAACAAGAACTAATGTGACAAATCCTGGATTATCTCTTGTGAATGTAACAATAACAGATGCAGACCAAGCCAAAGCAGATTACGCATTGGAAGATTACCGTTTTCACGTGAATAATTTTTTTGAAGACGCTAACGCCTTAAAGCCTTATTCTATAAAGAAAGATGATAAAATCAATTGGGAGTATTCACCGGAAGGTGCATCAGATGAATACCAGAAACAATTGCATCGCCATCAATGGTTCATCCCACAAGGTAAAGCTTATCGAGCAAGCGGTGATGAAAAATATATTGAATCATGGATTGCAACCTATACAGATTGGATTTTACAGAATCCTAAACCGGAAACGGGAACAAACACAACATCTTGGTGGCAATTACAAGTAGCAAGCCGCCTCAATGATCAGGTCGAACTATTTGAATATTTTAAACATTCTAACAACTTTACTCCTGAATGGTTATCCACTTTCATTGTCTCTTTTGCCGAACAAGCAGATTTCCTGGTTGATTATCCATATACAGAAGGAGGAAATATCTTGGTTACCCAAGCTAAAGCATTGGCTACAGCCGGAACATTAATGCCTGAGTTGAAAAATGCCGAAGTGTGGATAAATACAGGTTATCAAACACTTGCTCAAGAAGTGAAAAGTCAATTCTTGAATGATGGATGGCACAAAGAGATGTCACTATGTTACCATATAAGTACCGTCAATAATTTCTACGAGATAATGAGAGTAGCAGATGCCAATCACTTATCGGAAAAGCTCCCTGCTGATTTCATTGAACCACTTCGCAAAGCGACAGAAGTATTAATGTACTTCACGTATCCAAACTATTTCCAAAAAGGTTCAGATAACATTGTTCCGATGTTTAATGATTCTTGGTCACGAACACGTAGCATAATCAATAATAATTTTAAAAATTATGTTGAAATGTTTTCAGATAGCGAAGAATTAAAATATATGGCAACTGCCGTTAATGGAAACACGCCACAAGGAAAGACCCCAAATAATGACATGAAACTATTCGATCAAGCCGGATATTATGTATTACGTAATGGATGGACACCCGCTTCCACAGTTATGATATTTAGCAATAATAAGAGTAATGATCTTTCTGCAGTTCTTAGTAGTTGGACTCATAATCAAGCAGATAATGGAACATTTGAATTATATAGAAATGGACGCAACTTCTTCCCAGATTCAGGAGTATGTACTTATTATACAACTGGTGGAGATAATAGTTTACGCAATTGGTTCCGTGGTATTGATAAGCACAATACTTTATCGTTAAACAAAAAGAATATCACAAAAGCAGATGGTAAATTACTAAAATCAGAAAAAGGCAATACTGAACTAATAGTATTTGAGAACCAAGGATATAACAATCTGAAACATCGTCGTGCCGTATTTTATATAAAAGATAAAGACTTGATTGTTTTAGTGGATGAAGGTATAGGCACAGCAGAAGGAACCATCAACCTAAGCTTTAACCTTTGTGAAGGAAGCAATACCGAAGTTGTCATGGATACTCAGGAGAATGGAGTCCATACTGCTTTCAAAGATAATAACAACATCTTAGTCCGTACATTTGCTAACAAAGAAATTACTTGTTCTCCTTTTACAGGACGTATTTCATACGAAGTAAAGGGAGAATACAAAGAAAGACAATCATATACTATTGATATGACAAAGGCAGCTGATGAAACTGCTCGTTATATAACTGTCATTTATCCTAATAATGACGTAAACAGCCTCTCTGCTCAGTTTACAGATAACGGATACAGCGAAAACGGAGCCGCAATAAAAGTGGTCATCAACGGAATAGAATATTCTTTATCATATACCTTATAATTAATAACCTTTTAGAACATGAAATCTAAATTTAAGCAAATTAATTCATTTGCATGGAGATTCGCCACCATTTGTTTGTTGGCAGTTCTCGGCGTTGCCTGTTCGGATTCTGAAACGACAGACACTACTCGATTTACACTCTACTATACAGGTTTGACCGACATTGGGCCTTCTATGAGTGGAACAATTGCAAGTCCTACGTATAAAGGTAGCACTCCTTACGATTTTGTTATCACCAACGTGACACTTAACGGAGAACAATATAATACAACGGAGATTTTTGAAATTGACAGCAATACAGGTGCTATCACCCTTACTAGTGCAAAAGATACTCCTGTAGGACTTTTCAAAATATCTGTTTCTTGCTATTCCGATGGCAAACGCTATGATTATGCAGATGTCATTGAAGTGAATATGATGAAACCTGTTCCTGATGGTATAATAGTAGAGCCGAACTGGTTAGAAACTGACTATGAAAATATCATCAACAATGATGACGCACTACAATTACCAACAGCACATGTTAAAACTGACGGCAATCATATATCTATTACTGGCTATAAAATAGCCTCTGTTATGTATAATAATGTAGCTATAGATCAGCCTAACAAATATTTCACAATATCCAATAGTGGTGAATTCTCCATTGTAAAAGGAAACACAGCCATTAAACCTGGTGTATATACCATTTCACTTCGATTGATAACGGCGGCAGTAGACGAAGAGGAAGAAGAAGGAATTTTTGAAAATGCAATCCAAGTAAATATCACATCCAAACCTCTATCACTTGTCTATACGCCTAATGAAGGAAAAATAGAAGAAGAGACAGCACAAAGCGGACAAACAACGTTCACTAGTTCAGTTCCGGAGTTTGTGGGTTCCTTGGAAGAAATCCAATATAGCATCAGCAAAATAACACCAGCAACAGAAAAGATTCAGATCGATGCAACAACCGGTGTGTTGACTGTTGCAACGGGGCATCAGTTTGCAGCTGGAGAAAATTATGTGGTCAATGTGAAAGTTGCGAATAAGTTCGCTCCAGAAGGTGTAGAATTTGAAGAATGCTTTACACTTAGCACAGTAGAATATATCAATCCTGTAGCCAACTTCACATATTCTGCTACTAAAGCGACACAGGCAATCGCATTTAGCGTAGAAAAAGCAGCCAACTTCATAGGTGATGAGGTGTGGTATGAATTTGTAAATTTGCCGGAAGAATTGAAAGAACAAATTAACATCGGAGAGAGAGACGGTATAATTTCTGCAGTACAAGGCAACACCATCAAACCGGGTACGTATAGCATCCAAGTAAAAGCTTCTAATACAAAAAATGAAGAAATTGCTACTTTGGTTCTGACAGTTGAAGAAAACCCAAATTACTTCACTTATATCCGTTATGGAAACAATTTGGGACTTACTCCTGTTGAGAATTATGCTAATCAGTTTAGAGTAGCATCAGGAGAAGAATTAACAGCTTTGAAGCTTACTCCAGAAACAGACCTCAAACCAGGAGTCTCTGTTAAATGGGAAATTACAAGTTTACATCAATCAGGTAATATAAAAATTAATGATGAAGGTGTTATCACTACTGCATCTAAAGATTATAAAGCAGGTAATTGTGGTATTGCCTTGATTGAAGCAACAGCCGGAAACGGTCCAACAGCAGTCACAGTTAAGACACCTATTTTTTTCCGTTATTCTTCTGTAGTTTCTGGTGTGACTATTGAATATACTCCTTTTGTACTACAAGCAAATCCACGTAAACAAACGCGTTCTGTTGTACCTGTAGTAACAGGAACGGATGATTTATCCAAAATTTATTTAGATTATCGAAGAACATTCAACTATTACAACATCAATGGAGCAACATCTGATGGAGTTGCACATGGAAGTGGAGTGATAACTTCTAATACTTTCTTACAGTATCTTTGGGATAAGTGCGAAGCTGATTATAGTACAAAATTCCCTATATCTTATTACAGTGACACGAAGGGAACCATAAAAAATGATTTAACAAATAACACATTAGCCTACGTAGACAATACAGACAATAGTTCTAATAGACTTTCTGTTGTAGTCAATGCAAATCAATGGGAACACGATGGCTGGGCTAACGGATGTTTTATTGCGCAAATGACATTTGTCACTAATGGCAATGTTGCCAGCATTAATTCAGGTTCACAGATTTTCCCGTTAGTTATCTGGCTTGACACAAAGTTCTAATGAAAACATTTTAAATTAAAAGTTATGCAATATATATATTCAATCAAGTCAATCGGTAAAAGAGGGTGGTTCACCCTCTTAGCCTTGATACTAGTAATTGGGCTCTATGCTCAAGAGGCTTCCGTAAAAGGAGTAGTGTTGGATGAAACCGACACACCGCTTATTGGAGCAACTATTCAAGTGAAAGGAACTTCCACAGGAGCCATCACTGACATTGATGGTAATTTTACGCTCAAAACGAAAAAAGGAAATACACTTGCGATTTCTTATATCGGTTATAAAACCCAAGAAATCAAATATACGGGACAATCCTCTATAAATATAAAAATGGTTCCGGATAATCAATCGCTTGAAGAAGTAGTGGTTGTGGGATATGGTGCAATGAAACGTAGTGACCTGACCGGTTCTGTATCATCAGTTTCGATGAAAGATATTGAAGGATTCCAATCCAGCTCTATTGCCGGAGCATTGGGAGGTCAGGTTGCCGGTGTACAAATTACCTCTACAGATGGTACTCCTGGTGCCGGATTCAGCATCAATATCCGTGGGGTCGGTACACTTACTGGCGACTCTTCCCCACTTTATATCGTAGACGGTTTTGAGGTAGAGAGTATCGACCACATCGCCAACTCCGATATTGAATCTATGGAAATTCTAAAAGACGCTTCCTCTTCTGCTATCTATGGTGCACGTGCAGCTAACGGTGTAGTGTTGATTAGCACTAAATCAGGGAAAGTGGGCCGACCAATTGTTTCATACAACGGTTCGGCAAGTTACCGTAATATCTCTAAAAAACTGGATGTATTGTCTCCATACGAATTTGTCAAATTGCAAGGTGAAGTAAACGAACAATACTTAGGTACTTATTATAAAGAAGGAATGGATGAAGAAGGTAATCCGTATCGTTACCAATCATTGAATGACTATATTGGTGATAAAGGGGTTGATTGGCAAGATCAAACATTCAACTCAACTTGGTCGCAAGATCATAACTTTTCCGTCACTGGTGGTAACAACGACACCAAATATACAGCCTCATTCTCTCGCTACATTGAAAACGGTATCTTCAAAAATAGCGGTTTCGACAAAACAACAGCCAAAGTTCGTTTCAATCAAAAGATAACCAAGAATATCACATTGGACGCTACAATCAATTATGCACAAACCAACCGTAAAGGTTCAGGTACTTCTGCCGATGCCGGACGTTTCAACATGTTGGCACAAATATTAAGTGCGCGTCCAACACCAGGTTGGAAAATGACAATTGAAGAATTTCTTGATGCCGCAATTGACCCCGAAATGTTAGAAACAGGTGAAAGCCTTGCACAAGTGAATCCTGTAAAACAGGCAGAATCTGTGACTAACGACAAACGTTCGGAACTATGGTCGGGCAATGCTTCATTAACTTGGCAAATTATTAAAGGACTGACTTTCAAAACTGCCGGTACATATAATACGACCAACAATCGCACTGATGTTTTCTATAAGAATGGTTCAAAAGAGGCATATCGTAACGGTGAAAGTCCTTATGGACGCACACAAATGGGACGTGATGTTCGCTGGACAAATTATAATAATTTGACTTGGAAGCAAAAAATCAAAAAACACCAATATGATGTGATGCTAGGTCATGAAGTTGCTTATAGAAGTACGGAATATTTATTAGGAGAAGCAATGGATTTCCCATTCGACAACTTAGGTAACAATAATTTAGGACTTGGAGCAACTCCTAGTAAAGTAGAAAGTAACTACAGTGACAAGATGTTGTTGTCATTTTTTGCACGTGGTAATTATAATTACGACAATCGCTATTTGTTAACAGCCACTATACGTGCCGATGGATCTACTGTATTTTCCAATAAAAACAAGTGGGGATATTTCCCTTCATTCTCTGCAGCGTGGCGTGTATCGGAAGAGGCATTCATGAAAGATGTGCGCTGGATTTCCAATTTAAAAGTGCGTTTAGGATGGGGTACGGTAGGAAATGACCGCATTTCCAATTATCTTTCAATGGACTTGTATTCATCAAACAAATATGGAGTAGGAAATAATACAGTAACCGTACTGACTCCTAAACAATTAAAAAACTCCAACTTGAAATGGGAAGGTTCTACAACAACCAACTTCGGTATTGATTTAGGTTTATTTGACAACCGACTGAATGTAATTGCTGACTTTTTCGTGAAAAATACTAAAGACTTATTGTTAGAGCAATCGCTGGCACACGTCACCGGATTTGGCTCACAAATGCAAAATATTGGCAAGATTCAAAACAAAGGGATTGAGTTGAGCTTAAACAGCACTAATATTCAGACTAAAGATTTCACTTGGCAGACCAACTTTAATATTTCGTTCATCAAAAACACATTGAAAGGGTTGGCTTCCGGAGTAGAATCAATGTATGCACGTTCCGGTTTTGACAGCAACTTCACAGCTTATGACTACATCGCTACTGTAGGGCAATCACTCGGATTGATTTATGGATACGAATTCGATGGTATTTATCAAAGCTCTGATTTCAACAGAACACCAAGTGGGCAATTAGTACTGAAAGAAGGTGTAACAAACAATGCCAGATACAACGGTACTTTACAACCTGGAGTCGTAAAATACAAAGACCAAGATGGCGATGGTGTAATTACCACCAATGACCGTACAGTGATTGGAAACGCGATGCCTAAATGGTATGGAGGTATCACTAACACTCTTAATTTTAAAGGAATAGACTTTGGATTTATGTTCCAGTTCAACTATGGTAACAACATCTACAACGCAACGCGTATCTATGCTACACAATCAAGAAGTGGACGTAGAAATATGCTTGCAGAGGTTGCAGACCGTTGGAGCCCGACTAATGCATCAAATAAAGTTCCTGCATATAATGGATATATCACTAATGATGTCTACTCTCGTTTTGTTGAAGATGGTTCATTCCTTCGTTTAAAAAACTTAACATTAGGGTATACACTTCCTCACAAATGGGTACGTAAGTTCCATGCATCCAAGCTACGCATTTACGGAACAGCACAGAACCTGTTCTGCGTTACAAAATACAGTGGATACGACCCCGAAGTAAACAGTGCAAGCAACAACCCAATGACTCCTGGCTTGGACTGGGGAGCTTATCCTAAGAGTAGAGTATTTACATTTGGTATTGATCTTCAATTTTAATTCATAAGACGAAAACAATGAGAAAAATAACATACTTTATAGTGGCATTAGCTATGTGCGTGCTACCTTGCTCCTGTTCACTGGAAGAAGAAACCAGTACAGAGATTGAAAAGAGAAACTATCTGAATAACGCAAGCGAAGCCGAGAATGTATTGTTAGGTGTATACAGGACCAATGTGGAAGATGCAATGTATGCCTATCACCTATCTATTTTGTTCATAATGGGAACGGATATTGCACAAGTGGAAGGTTCGACGACAGAAAACTGGCGCATCATCCCTACCAATGCTTTTCCTACCACTCAGTCAGAAATACAACAAACGTGGGCAGCTCTTTATAAAGGAATTTACAGAGCTAACGATTTTTTGGAACAGATTTCTAGAAAAATCAATACATACAACAACACTGATAAACAACGGGCTACTATCTATATTGCAGAAGCCAGAGCATTAAGAGCTATGTACTACTTTGAACTAGTTCGTCGTTTTGGCAATATTGTTTTGATGCGTACTACAACAGAATCTAACCAAGCCCCCGCTACTTACACACAAGCAGCTCCCGAAAAAGTGTATGAATTTATCGAAGAGGATTTGTTGTTTGCCAGTGATGTACTTCCGTATGCTAGCGATGACACGTATCGAGCAAGTAACGAATACCGTTTTTCAAAAGGTGCAGCACTAGGACTTTTGGCAAAGGTATACGCTACTTGGGCAGGCTATCCGATAAATGACACATCCAAATGGGAGCAGGCTGCCAAAACCGCAAGTATTCTGGTTAATTCCGGCAAACATGGACTGTTACCCAATTACGAACAATTGTGGAAAAACACATGCAATGGCATTTGGAATCCAACAGAAAGTTTGATAGAAGTTTCTTTCTATTCACCAACCGTTTCAGGCAATAGCGATCCTGTAAGCCGTATTGGAAAATGGAATGGAGTGAAAACAACAGCAATTGCCGGTAAACGCGGTAGCTGTGCAGGTAACCTTAAAGTAGTGCATACCTTTGTAAAAGAATGGCGTGAACACTCCAATGATCTTCGTTGCAATTTGTCGGTAGCTAACTATAGATACAATGACGAATATATTTTATGGGCATCTGGTAAAAATGATACACCTGAAACAGCACAAGAAAAAGACGCTGATCCAACAAAAGCTCAAAAAGAGAAGCAGAACTATACCCCGGCCAAATGGGACATTGAGAAATATGTAGAGAATGGATTGCTCATCAACAATGATAAGTCAAATGTCAATTGGTATGTTTTGCGCTATGCCGATGTGCTCCTTTTGTATGCAGAAGCTCTGAACGAATGGAAGCACGGTCCAAATAGCGAGGCATATGCCGCAATCAACGCAGTACGCCGCCGTGGATTCGGAAATCCTAACAATACAGTCTCTTGTGATCTACCTCAAGGATTAGACGAAGAAGGATTCCGCAAAGCTGTTCAAAAAGAACGGGCATATGAACTTGCATTCGAAGGACACCGACGTTTAGACTTAATTCGTTGGGGAATTTATTATGAAACTATTCAAAATACACGTAAGGAATTAGCTAATTGGTGGCAAACAGATAATGCTAAGTTCAACTATGTAGTCTATAATTACACAGAAAAAGGGAAACACGAATTATTTCCTATCCCACAACGTGACATAGACTTGTGCCCGAAATTCGAACAAAATCCAGGCTGGAAATAATCACAAAAACATTCTTATAATCTATAGAAAAAGTTTTAATCCTCTCCAATATGCCCCTAACCAAGGCGTATTGGAGAATATTAAAACCTTTTTCAACAAAATCAAAACTTGAAAAGCAGAGTTCAAACTCCTTTTGGACAATCCTGCAACACAAAGTTAAGCCTTTCCACTACTTTTGTATCAGTTACAAAACTTCTAAAAACAATCACTTAAAATGAATAACATGAAAAAGAAACTTGTTCTCTTTGCTTCGGTTAGTATCGCACTCGCATCGTGCCAGACAACCCCAAAGGAAGACTACAGTTGGATAAAAAAAGGACTGGATGTAGCTTCTGCCCAATTACAACTTTCCGCAGAAGAGGTTAGTGGTACGGGAATGTTGCCACGCTCCATCCGCACAGGTTATGATATGGATTTCCTTTGCCGCCAGTTGGAAAGAGATTCATCAACATTCAAAGATTCACTCCGCGCACAACCGACTGCCGATCAACTAGGCAAACGCCGTCTTTGTGGCGTTTATGACTGGACAAGCGGTTTCTTCCCCGGTTCTTTGTGGTACGCATACGAACTGACAGGAAACGATACACTGAAAGCGGAAGCCATCCAATATACAAATCTGCTGAATCCGGTACGCTATTATAAAGGTACACACGACTTGGGATTCATGGTTAATTGCAGCTACGGTAATGCAGAGCGTCTTGCTCCCAATGATACTATCGCAGCTGTGATGAGAGAAACTGCCGATAATCTTTGCGGACGTTTCAACGATTCTATCGGTGCTATCCGTTCATGGGATTTCGGAACATGGAACTTCCCGGTAATCATCGACAATATGATGAACCTCGATCTGCTGTTTAATGTAGCCAAAGCGACAGGTGACCATAAATACAAAGACATTGCTATCAAGCATGCTATGACTACCATGAACAATCACTTCCGTCCGGATTATACTTGCTGGCATGTAGTAAGCTACAACAACGATGGAACTGTTGAACGCAAACAAACTCACCAAGGCAAGAATGACGATTCTTCATGGGCACGTGGTCAAGCATGGGCTGTATATGGCTACACAGCTTGCTACCGTGAAACAAACGACAGTACTTTCCTGAACTTCGCTATCAAAGTGGCTGATATGATTATGGATCGCGTTAAAACAGACGATACTATCCCCTACTGGGATTATGATGCGCCTGTGACGGAAGAAACTCCACGTGACGCTTCTGCCGCTTCTGTTACCGCTTCTGCCATGATCGAACTAAGCACCATGGTTCCTGACGGACAAAAATATCTGGATTATGCGGAAAAGATTCTGAAAAGTTTATCAAGCGATGCATATCTTGCAAAAGTTGGCGACAACCAAGGATACATTCTGATGCACTCTGTAGGTTCACTGCCTAACGGTTCTGAAATCGACACTCCACTGAACTATGCTGACTACTACTATTTGGAAGCATTGAAGAGATTCATGGACTTGAAGAAGTTGAGAGTTGAGAATGGAGAGTTGAGAGTGATCCAATAATACAAAAGTGAGAGTGTTCTCAATCGTAAATTGTAAATCGTAAAATCGTAAATTATATCATGAATAAAATTTTAAAGTATATCCTTTTGCTGGCTATTGCTTGTTTTGCAGGTAAAGCTAGTGCCCAGGAATTGAAAAGCGAAGTCTTTTCTCTTCTTAATCTGGACTACCCGGGATTGGAAAAAGTAAAAGCCTTGCACCAGGAAGGTAAGGACGAAGATGCCGCAAAAGCATTACTCGACTACTATCGTGCACGCACCAACGTAAAAACTCCGGATATTAACCTGAAAAAGGTTACTATCGGCAAAGAAGAACAACAGTGGGCAGATGACGCATTGAAGCACACTTTCTTCGTTCACAAAGGTTATCAGCCTTCTTACAATTACGGAGAAGACATCAACTGGCAATACTGGCCGGTAAAGGATAACGAACTTCGCTGGCAACTTCACCGTCACAAATGGTTTACTCCGATGGGTAAGGCTTACCGTGTATCCGGTGACGAGAAATATGCCAAAGAATGGGCACATCAGTATATCGACTGGATTAAAAAAAATCCGTTGGTAAAGATGGACAAAAAAGAATATGAGCTGGTAAGTGATGGAAAAATCAAAGGCGAAATAGAAAACGTACGTTTCGCATGGCGTCCACTGGAAGTGAGCAACCGTCTGCAAGACCAGACTTCACAGTTCCAGTTGTTCCTGCCTTCTCCTTCTTTCACTCCGGACTTCCTGACTGAATTCCTGGTGAACTACCACAAACATGCCGTACATATCTTAGGTAACTACTCCGACAAGGGTAATCACCTGTTATTTGAAGCTCAGCGCATGATTTATGCAGGTGCTTTCTTCCCTGAGTTCAAAGATGCTCCGGCTTGGAGAAAGAGTGGTATCGATATCCTGAACCGCGAAATTCACGTACAGGTATATGAAGACGGCGGTCAGTTTGAACTCGACCCTCACTATCACCTTGCTGCTATCAACATTTTCTGCAAAGCATTAGGAATTGCAGATGTAAACGGATTCCGCAAGGAATTCCCACAAGATTATCTGGATACTATCGAAAGTATGATTATGTTCTACGCCAACATTTCTTTCCCGGATTACACAAACCCATGTTTCAGCGACGCCAAGTTGACAACTAAGAAAGAAATGGTGAAGAACTACAAAGCTTGGAGCAAACTGTTCCCGAAAAACCAGGCTATCAAGTACTTTGCAACAGAAGGCAAAGAAGGTGCATTGCCGGATTATATGTCTAAAGGATTCTTGAAATCAGGTTTCTTCGTGTTCCGCAATTCTTGGGGAACGGATGCTACTCAGATGGTAGTAAAAGCTGGTCCGAAAGCATTCTGGCACTGTCAGCCGGACAACGGTACATTCGAACTTTGGTTCAACGGCAAGAACTTGTTCCCGGATTCCGGTTCGTATGTATATGCAGGTGAAGGCGAAGTGATGGAACAACGCAACTGGCACCGTCAGACTTGTGTACACAACACAGTAACGCTGAACAACAAGAACTTGGATACTACAGAATCGGTTACCAAACTGTGGCAGCCGGAAGGTGCCATCCAGACTTTGGTTACCGAAAACCCGGGTTACAAAAACTTGAAACACCGTCGTTCCGTATTCTTCGTGGATAATACTTATTTTGTAATTGTGGACGAAATGGCAGGCAGTGCCAAAGGTTCTATCAATCTTCATTACCAAATGCCGAAAGGCGAAATCGCCAACAGCCGCGAAGACATGACATTCCTTACTCAGTTTGAGGATGGAAGCAACATGAAACTGCAATGTTTCGGTCCCGACGGTATGTCGATGAAGAAAGAACCCGGATGGTGTTCAACAGCTTATCGCAAACGTTACAAACGTATGAACGTATCATTCAACGTAAGAAAAGACGGAGAAGAAGCTGTACGTTATATCACTGTCATCTATCCTGTTAAGAAAAGCGCAGATGCCCCTAAATTTGCCGCTAAATTCAAGAACAAAGCGTTCGATGAAAACGGATTGGAAGTAGAAGTGAAAGTAAATGGAAAGAAACAGTCACTAAAATATAAACTCTGATAAAAAGACATTGACCGATGTCCATCAGAGCGTAGCGAAGAATCTCCTCTCTACGTTATAAAGAGAGGAGATTTTTCGTCACTACGCATCCCCCCTGAATGACAGTCATATCCGGCTATTATTCGTTTATTAGTATCACATTCTCCTCAAAAAGACTCTTTATTATGAGAAACTATCCCTCTACCCTACTCCTTCCATTGGCTGCATTAAGCCTTGCTTCCTGCGGCAATCAGAAGAAAGAAGAAACTAAACGCCCGAACATCATCTTTATGATGACGGACGACCATACCACCCAAGCCATGTCCTGCTATGGTGGAAACTTAATCCAGACTCCTAACATGGACCGGATTGCCAACGAAGGTATCCGTTTCGACAACTGTTATGCAGTCAACGCCCTCTCCGGCCCTTCACGTGCTTGTATCCTCACCGGCAAATTCAGCCACGAAAACGGTTTTACCGATAACGCAAGTACATTCAACGGTGACCAGCAGACATTCCCCAAACTTCTCCAACAAGCCGGATACCAAACCGCAATGATTGGTAAATGGCATCTTATCAGCGAACCGCAAGGTTTCGACCATTGGAGCATCCTCAGCGGTCAGCACGAACAAGGCGACTACTACGACCCCGACTTTTGGGAAGACGGCAAGCATATCGTAGAAAAGGGATATGCAACGGATATTATCACTGACAAAGCTATCAAGTTCCTTGAAGGCCGCGATAAAAATAAACCGTTCTGTATGATGTATCATCAGAAAGCACCGCACCGCAACTGGATGCCTGCTCCCCGTTATCTCGGCATCTTCAACAATACCACTTTCCCGGAACCCGCCAATCTGTTCGACGATTACGAAGGTCGTGGAAGAGCATCCCGTGAACAAGATATGTCTATCGAGCACACACTGACGAATGACTGGGACCTCAAGCTACTGACCCGCGAAGAGATGCTGAAAGATACGATCAACCGCCTGTACAGCGTGTATAAGCGTATGCCTATCGAAGTACAGGACAAATGGGATTCCGTATATGCACAGCGCATCGCTGAATATCGCAAAGGCGACTTGAAGGGCAAAGCATTAATCAGTTGGAAATATCAACAGTATATGCGCGACTATCTGGCTACCACATTAGCGGTAGATGAAAATATCGGTCGCCTGATGAATTACCTCGAAAAAATCGGCGAACTGGACAATACTATTATTGTCTACACCTCCGACCAGGGTTTCTTCCTTGGCGAACATGGCTGGTTTGACAAACGCTTCATGTATGAAGAATGTCAACGCATGCCGCTTATTATCCGTTATCCGAAAGCAATTAAAGCAGGAAGTACCAGTAACGCCATCAGCATGAACGTAGACTTTGCCCCTACTTTCCTCGACTTTGCCGGAGTGGAAATCCCGTCTGATATCCAAGGAGCCTCCCTGAAACCGATATTGACAAGCGAAGGCAAAACTCCCGCCGACTGGCGTAAAGCCGCTTATTACCATTACTACGAATACCCAGCCGAACATTCTGTAAAACGCCACTACGGTATCCGTACACAAGATTTCAAACTCATTCACTTCTATAACGACATCGACGAATGGGAAATGTATGACATGAAAGCTGACCCAAGAGAAATGAACAATGTCTTCGGCAAACCGGAATATGCTGAAAAACAAAAAGAACTGATGCAACTGCTTCAGGAAACTCAAAAACAGTATAAAGATACAGACCCTGATGAAAAGGAAAAGGTTCTTTTCAAAGGTGACAGAAGACTGATGAAGAATAGATAAAGATTAACCAAAAACAATTATATCATGGACAGAAGAAGTTTTTTAAAAAACACAGGATGGTCTTTCCTCGGATTGGCAGCTTCGGGCAGCTTGCTCGGTTCTTGCGCACCAGGAAGCAAGGATGCCAAGAAAATCATGCCATCAGCCAGCAACCTCAAAATGTATTGGGGCGACTTACATAACCACTGTAACATCACATACGGACACGGCGACATGCGCGATGCTTTTGAGGCGGCGAAAGGACAATTGGATTTTGTGAGTGTTACTCCTCATGCCATGTGGCCGGATATTCCCGGCGCGGACGACCCTCGTCTGAAATGGGTAATCGACTACCACACCGGTGCTTTCAAGCGTTTGCGTGAAGGCGGTTATGAGAAGTACGTAAAAATGACAAATGAGTATAACAAGGAAGGTGAATTCCTGACTTTCGTAGGATACGAAGCTCATAGTATGGAACATGGAGATCATGTTGCGCTGAATTATGATTTGGACGCACCGCTTGTAGAATGTACTTCAATCGAAGACTGGAAAGAAAAGGCTAAAGGACATAAGGTATTCGTCACTCCGCACCACATGGGATACCAGGGCGGTTATCGCGGTTACAACTGGAAATGCTTTACCGAAGGTGATATTACTCCGTTCGTAGAAATGTACTCCCGCCACGGTCTGGCAGAAAGCGATCAGGGAGACTACCCCTATTTGCATGATATGGGACCACGCCAATGGGAAGGAACCATTCAATATGGTCTTGAATTAGGTAATAAATTCGGTATCATGGCTTCCACCGACCAACACTCCGGTTATCCGGGAAGTTATGGCGACGGACGTATCGGTGTCTTGGCTCCGTCACTGACTCGTGACGCTATCTGGGAAGCGCTCCGCACCCGTCACGTATGTGCCGCAACGGGTGATAAGATTCTTATCGATTTCCGTTTGAATGACGCTCTTATGGGAGATGTAGTCCGTGGCAACAGCCGTCGCATCTATCTGAACGTAACGGGCGAAAGCTGTATCGACTATGTAGATATTGTAAAGAACGGTCAGATTTTGGCTCGCATGAACGGTCCGTTGACTCCGGTTGCCCCGGAAGGCGATACAGTACGTTGCAAAGTTAAAGTAGATTTCGGTTGGAACCGTGAAGAGCAATACGTACATTGGCAAGGCAAATTATCATTAGACAAAGGACAGCTCCATAGCGTGACTCCTTGTTTCCGCGGTGCAGCCTTCACTTCTCCTCAAGAAGGTGAGACTGAGTTCCACACACATGTCAACCGCATCGTATCTGTCGGTGACAAGGAAACCGAACTGGATATGTATAGCAGCAAAAACCCGAATACGACGACTGCGGCCATGCAAGCTGTAATCCTTGATGTGGAAATGCCGAAAGACGGTAAGATTATCGCAGAGTTCAACGGTAAGAAGTTTGAGCATACATTGGGCGAATTGCTCGAAGGCTCACGTTCGCACTTCATGATAGGCTGGTTGAGCGAAGCAATCCTCTTCAACCGTGCAATGCCGGAAAGCTGCTTCACAGTAGAGCACTACATGGAAGACAAAGAGCCTCAACGCGATACGGATTACTGCTATGTACGCGTTCGCCAACGTGACGGACAATGGGCTTGGAGTTCACCCATCTGGGCAGAAAGAGTATGATTTTCAAGTATTAAGAAATAAGTATCAAGCATTACTTTGCAGATATGGAAAAAGAATACGCTATAGGAATTGACCTTGGCGGAACTTCTGTGAAATACGCCCTTATTGATAATGAAGGCGTATTTCATTTTCAAGGGAAGTTGCCGTCGAAAGCTGATGTATCAGCCGAAGCTGTCATCGGACAGTTGGTTAGTGCTATCAATGAAGTGAAAGCCTTTGCACAGGAAAAAGGCTACCAAATTGATGGTATAGGAATCGGAACACCGGGCATTGTGGATGGTACGAACCGTATTGTTTTAGGAGGTGCGGAAAATATCAACGGCTGGGAAAACATTCACTTGGCAGACCGCATTGAAACGGAAACCGGACTTCCGGCTTTATTGGGAAATGATGCCAATCTGATGGGACTGGGAGAAACGATGTACGGAGCCGGTCAGGGAGCCACTCATGTTGTTTTCTTGACGGTAGGAACGGGTATTGGCGGTGCAGTAGTCATCGACGGCAAATTGTTCAACGGTTATGCCAACCGGGGAACGGAGCTGGGACACGTGCCTCTCATTGCCAATGGCGAACCGTGTGCTTGCGGTTCTGTCGGCTGTCTGGAACACTATGCTTCCACTTCTGCTTTGGTACGCCGCTTCAGTCAACGAATAATAGACGCAGGCATCTCCTACCCGGATGAAGAGATTAACGGAGAATTGATTGTCCGCCTTTATAAACAAGGGGATCCGATTGCAAAAATATCACTGGAAGAACACTGTGACTTTTTGGGACACGGAATTGCAGGATTTATCAATATCTTCAGTCCGCAAAAGATTGTGATTGGTGGAGGGCTCTCCGAAGCAGGAGACTTTTACATTCAGAAAGTAAGCGAAAAAGCGCGTAGTTATGCCATCCCCGACTGTGCTGTGAATACTCAAATCATAGCTGCCGCTCTTGGAAACAAAGCTGGAAGTATTGGAGCTGCGTCACTTGTATTTACTCAATTATCTGCTCCAAACCTGATTAAATTATGAGAAAGAATTTAGGTATGTTGACGCTGATTATGGCGTTCTTGTTTACCATTCTGCTATCCGCCAACGGGTATGCGCAAAAAGGAATCATGCGCCTGACTCAACAGACTTTGATGCATGAGGTCCGCGAAACGCCTTCACCACTGGACGGACAGCATATAGCAATCAATCCGCCACGTTTCATGTGGCCGGACAAGTTTCCTCATCTCGGCGCCGTACTTGACGGTGTAGAAGAAGAGGATTTCAAACCGGAAGTGACTTACCGCATCCGGATCGCATGCGACCCAGAATTCAAATCGGAAGTGATAACCGCTGAAAGGAAATGGGCCTTTTTCAATCCTTTCAAATTATTCGGAAAAGGGAAATGGTATTGGCAACACGCTTATGTAGATAAAGACGGAAAGGAAGAATGGTCGCCTGTTTATCATTTTTATGTAGACGACCAGACACGCACATTCAATCCGCCTTCATTGCAAGAAGTATTGGCTAAATTGCCCAAGTCCCATCCCCGCATCCTGCTCGATGCCAACGACTGGGACAACATCATCGAACGGAACAAGAATAACCCGGAAGCACAGATGTATATCACGAAGGCAAACAAATGCCTCAACCACCCGTTGAAGCATTTGGAAGAAGAGATTGATACGACGCAAGTTGTCAAGTTGACCAATATTGTGCAGTATCGCTCCGCCCTGATTCGTGAGAGCCGGAAGATTGTAGACCGTGAAGAAGCGAATATCGAAGCGATGGTACGTGCCTATCTGCTGACTAAAGATGACGTGTATTATAAAGAAGGTATCAAACGCCTTTCCGAAATTCTTTCCTGGAAGAACAGCAAATATTTTGCAGGAGACTTCAACCGTTCCACTATCCTGTCCATGAGCACTTCGGCTTATGACGCATGGTACAATCTGCTGACACCGGAAGAGAAGAAGTTGCTTTTAAGAACTATCCGTGACAACGGCAAGAAGTTCTATCACGAATACGTCAACCATCTCGAAAACCGTATTGCCGACAACCACGTTTGGCAAATGACATTCCGTATTCTGAATATGGCAGCCTTTGCTACGTATGGCGAACTCCCGATGGCTTCCACTTGGGTGGACTATTGCTACAACGAGTGGGTATCCCGTCTGCCGGGACTGAATGCCGACGGCGGATGGCACAACGGTGATTCTTATTTTCATGTCAATCTCCGTACATTGATCGAAGTCCCCGCTTTCTACTCCCGTATCAGCGGATTCGACTTCTTTGCCGACCCCTGGTATAACAATAACGCACTTTACGTTATTTACCAGCAACCGCCATTCTCGAAATCTGCCGGACAAGGCAATTCGCATGAAACGAAGATGAAACCGAACGGTACACGGGTAGGTTATGCGGACGCATTGGCACGCGAATGCAACAACCCTTGGGCAGCCGCTTATGCACGCACGATATTGGAGAAAGAACCGGATATTATGAAGAAAACATTCTTGGGAAAATCCGGCGACTTGACCTGGTATCGTTGTACGACAAGAAAATCTTTACCGAAAGAGGAGCACTCATTGGCAGAACTTCCCATGACAAAGGTATTCAACGAAACAGGAATTGCAACGATGCATACTTCTTTGGGAGACATAGACAAGAATGCAATGTTGTCATTCCGTTCCAGCCCTTATGGTTCCACCTCCCATGCACTTGCCAATCAGAATGCGTTCAATACTTTCTATGGCGGCAAAGCTATTTTCTACAGTAGCGGACACCGTACGGGATTCACAGACGACCATTGCATGTATTCGTACCGTAATACACGTGCGCATAATAGCATGCTGGTCAACGGAATGACCCAGAAGATAGGAACGGAAGGATACGGATGGATTCCACGCTGGTATGAAGGAGAAAAGATTTCGTACATGGTCGGCGATGCTTCCAACGCTTATGGCGATGTGACTTCCCCCCTATGGCTGAAACGCGGTGAATTGTCCGGCACTCAATACACGCCTGAGAAAGGTTGGGACGAAAACAAAGTAGACATGTTCCGCCGCCACATCATCCAATTGGGAACTACCGGAGTGTACGTTATCTATGATGAACTGGAAGGAAAAGAAGCTGTGACATGGAGTTATCTTCTGCATACGGTAGAACTTCCGATGGAAATGCAGGAACTGCCCGATGAAGTAAAAGTCATCGGACAAAATAAAGCCGGCGGTACCTCCGTGGCTCATTTATTCAGCTCGGCAAAAACAGAACAAGCTATCATAGATACTTTCTTCTGCGCCCCGACCAACTGGAAGAATGTAACGAATGCCCAGGGAAAGGCTCTGAAATATCCCAACCACTGGCATTTCTCCTCAACAACCGTTCCTTGCAAAACCGCCCGTTTCTTAACGGTTATGGACACTCACGGGAACAACCGTCCGGACATGGAAGTGACTCGCAAAGGCAATACCGTACAGGTAGGCAATTGGGTTATCACTTGTAATCTGACAGATAAAGGAAAGGCCGCTATCAGTGTCACCAATAAGGCTGAAAAGGTTTCCTTGAATTATGATGCAGGTAAAGAGGAAGGTGCGACGATTGTCACTGACCAAGTGGAAGGTAAACAGGTCAGCAAAGTTCTGACGGACTATTTACCTGATTTTGAGATATAAGCCAACAGTATTCAAGAGGGTGTCCGAAAAGGGTATCCTCTTGAATCAGAAAATAAAATCGTTCAAGTTTCTTTTACAATAAATCTCTGTAATTTTAGTCTCTGAGAACATAGTGATAATCGTTTAAATGTTATAACTCAGAGCCTGTTTAAATTCTCTTCAGTCATAATTTTATAGCTGATATTTCAACTTACCCCGGCTCTTCTTGTCGCGTCC
>NZ_JANJZR010000039.1 GCF_024623065.1 Bacteroides acidifaciens | reverse complement strand
GCAGCTTAAAGAAAATGAACCGAGTTGTATAGTAATGAATAAAAAAGAAGGTGTATCGTGCATTACGACACACCTCCAATTCATTGGAATCGCAGCATCTTTACTGCTTGTTCTGTCCATCGGTCTATATCAGATGAAAAAAATACCCAAACTAGAATCGCAAGAAATTGAAACCCAAATATCTTTGGCCGATGTCATTGACCAACCGGAAACGAGCATAATCACATACTCGGAAAACAAGTCACGTCCCATTATCCTGTCTACCCAAAAAGGAAAAAAAACAACTATCCATACTCAAATCCTTGACTATACACAGACTTCACACACGCGTGCTACAGAATTACTCACGCTCACTACCCCACGCGGTAAAAGTATCCAAGTAATACTCAATGATAGCACAGAAGTATGGTTGAACGCCGAAAGCCGTTTAAGCTACCCCTCGCAGTTTACCGATTCTACACGTACCGTACATTTGGAAGGTGAAGCTTATTTCAAAGTGGCCTCCAACGCCAAATGTCCCTTCATCGTAAAACATCATGCCAACACAACGCGCGCATTGGGAACCGAGTTTAACATCCGTTCTTACACCAATGAAAAAAAACATGTTACTTTAATCAAAGGGAAAGTACTTCTGACAGATACGCTATCGCTTCAAAAAGAAGTTCTTCTGCCCGGTCAGGACGCTGAATATGACTCCGACTCCGGAATGACAATAAAAAAAGTGAACCCTTATGAATTTACAGCCTGGAAAGAAGATCTGTTTTATTTCGAACAGACCGACTTGCTCAGCCTCATGAAAGTTTTAGGACGATGGTACAACACTACAATCGTTTTTAAAGACGAAGACATCAAACAATATCGATTCACTTTCTGGGCCAAACGTTCGGACAACTTAAAAACGACCTTATCGATGCTCAACCAAATGGGAACTGTACTGATCCGCATAAACTCGCAGGAAAACACTGTTTTGGTGAGCAAACGATAAGAATCTTCTTAAAGAAAGTTCAAGAAGTATACAAAGTTGCGGAATGAAGATAAAAATGCGATTTTAAAACAAAAAGCACCTAAAAAGCAACTTTTCTTTTTCTTGTTGTCACCCATCATCCTTGATTTTACGATATAAATATAGAATATTAAAGATTTTCTATAATACGTTAAATCAATAAAAGTTATGAAAAAGATAAAGTTCGCTTTGATGTTCATACTGCTATTGTGTACACTACAGCAGATATGGGCACAGGATAAGAAAATCTCCTTCGATTTTCAGAATGAACCCATGCCCTCTGCCCTAAGGAAGATAGCGCAGACCTACAATCAGAAAATCAGTTTTAGTCACGAGGACATATCGCTCTACAAAGCGAACGCTTCCGTGCATGCGAAGGATGTACAAGACGCCTTGCGGCAGACTCTCGTAGGCACTCCTCTGCTTTTCAAAGAAAAAGGTGAATTCATAACCGTATTCCTGGATCCTACGTCAACCGAAGCCATCAAGAGGAAAAACCTTTGTGTCATTACTGGAAGTGTGCACGATGAACTGGGTGATCCCCTGCCTGGTGCAACGGTGACCATCACACACGAGTCACAGCAATGGGGAGGTTCGACCGATATAGATGGAAACTTCACCGTTTACGCTCCCCGTCCCATCATTGAAAAAGAAAAATGCTTCATCCAAGCAAGTTTTATCGGATTCAAGAAAGAACGTTTGGCTATAAATCCCCAAAAGCTGAACATCAAGTTATTGCTGCAAACTTCATCCAACGAAATCAACGAAGTGGTAATCACCGGATACGGTAACATAGATGCACGCAGAAATACGAGTGCTATCACATCATTGAAGATGGACGACATCTTGATGCCAGGTATGACCTCGATCGAGCAAGCACTCGAAGGACGAGTTCCCGACATGATATTTATGGCAAACTCGGGCGAAGTAGGTGCTACCGCCCGTATGCGTATCCGCGGAACATCAACTTTAGTGGGTAACCGCGAACCGCTGTGGGTATTAGATGGAATTCCTCTTACGGATCCGGTAGACGTAACTACAGAACAGCTTAACGACCCCGACTACATCAACTATATCGGTAATGCTATCTCAGGAATCAACCCACAGGACATTGAACGTATTGATGTCTTGAAAGATGCAGCCGCCACCGCCTTGTATGGTACGAGAGCAGCCAACGGGGTCATTGTCATTACTACTAAAAAAGGACATATCGGAGCACCTAGCATCAATTATTCGGGAGAGTTGAAGATCATCGCACGTCCTCGCTACACCGACCATAACATCAACCTGATGAACTCGCAAGAACGCGTACAGTTCGGTAAGGATCTGTGCGACCTTCACTATGCATTTCCTGCCCAAATGAGCATGGTGGGTTACGAAGGTGCCTACTATGATTATATCAAAGGAAATACCACCTTCGACGAATTTCAAAACCAAGTTCGCTGGTTTGAGAATGTCAATACCGACTGGTTCAAAATTCTGGCACATGATGCGTTGACCCACAATCACACCTTAAGCGTATCGGGCGGTAACAGAAGCACACGATACTACGCCTCTCTGGGATACACCAGCGAAGACGCCGTAGTACGCACCCAATACAACGACCGCTACACAGGAACGTTAAATTTGCAAAGCACCATCAACAAGTCGTTCCAAGTTAACTTCCGTATGAACGGAAACATCGCGAAAAAGAACTACCTGCCCAGCGAAATTGATGCTTTAGGATATGCCTACAACACCACTCGTGCGCTGCCTTGCTACAACCCAGACGGTTCACTCTACTATTACAAGCGTCATGCCTACAACATAGAGCGGAAGGAAGACTCCTCCTATAAATACAATTACAACATCATCAACGAAATGAACAATATGTCGCAAACGTACGATTCCAACCAGCTCATTACAGCACTGGACCTGCAATACCGATACGAACATATTTTGGATGCAACCATGACTATGTCCTATCAACGTAGCGCAAGTACCACGGAGACATGGTATGGCGAAAAGACAAACTACGTAGCACATCTGAAGAACGGAGAATTAGAAGACACTCCCCTGAAAGGCGACGACGGTAAGTGCGCCTTACCATACGGAGGAGTCTTGAATACAAGCAACAATATCACCGATAACATCACATTCCGCGCACAAGCTAACTATCACCAAGGAGTGGGAGCCAACCAAAAACATCTGTTGGGTGCCAACTTGGGATACGAAGTCAGTACATACAAAAATAAAGGCTTCACTGACCAGACACGCGGATACTTTAAAGAAAGAGGTATGAAATATCTTGAAGAAATGACGTTGGAAGAAATACTTCAATACCCCGACTACGCCCAATGGACTATACAGCCCCATCGTACCGTACAGTCAACCAAAACAAACAAAATAAGCGGATACCTTACGATGACATATAGTTATGACAACTATTTCACTGTCAACATGAACGGACGTTTCGACGCCTCTAACAAATTCGGAAGTCGCAGCAACAAAAAGTTCCTTCCGATTTGGTCTGTTTCAGGAATGTTCAATATCAAAGAGACCTTATGCAAGAATTTTGAAGCAGCCGATGAAATGCGTCTCCGCTTTTCATATGGTAAAACAGGTAATATGGTAGACGGCCAAACACCGAACCTGCTTCTCCGACAAGGAAGTATGAACTACTATTTCGGTGAAAATTATGCAAAGGTTTATGCATACCCCAATCCCAACCTGCGCTGGGAACAAACCGATGAGTATAACTTGGGATTCGACCTGTCATTTTTCCAAAACCGCTTGACGATAGGTTCCGACTTCTATTACAAAAAGACCAAAGACGCATTTACCACCGTGCCTGTGTCTACTGTCAACGGTCTGTCCGAATATGTCATGAATGGTGGAGACATCACCAACAAGGGATTCAGTATTTACCTCTCCGGTTATCCCATTCGCAATGAGGAGTGGCAGTGGTATCTGTCGACAAACTATTCTCTGTATAAAAACACAGTAAACAACGATGTTATCAACAATTATAAAATAGACGACTATCTGAACGGGACGGCCATCGTGGGCGGCGAATCCATCGGTACATTCTATTCATACGAGTTCCTCGGATTGAATCCCACCAATGGTGTGCCGATGTTCGACGACTATAACGACCGCCGCCACCTATTGGAAAACAAGAGCCTGGAAGATATCGTAAAAACAGTGCTTGTAAAGAGCGGAACACGCGAACCGAAATTCAACGGCTCACTGTATAGCACGCTGACGTGGAAGCAACTTTCGCTCAGTACTAACTTTACCTACAACTTAGGAAACAAAATTCGCAAGTTCGCCCTTTATTCGGACATCGTAAAGGGAGTCTCATCTGAAAACAACGTACGCAAAGAGTTCGTCAACAGATGGCGTGTCCCTGGCGATGAGCACAAAACGGTCTATCCGTCACTGATCAGTCCGTCCGATCCCCAATATTCCAACTACATCAACCATTACAGTGCGCAAGGGGGAAATTTCTCGAACATCCCCAAGTATGCCGACAATCTTTGGAGCATGTACGACTACTCTAATATTCGGGTGGTATCAGGCAGTTATTTCAGACTTTCATCACTCTCATTACGCTACCGCTTTACACCGAAGATGTTGCAGAAGACCCCGTTCAAGACGGCTAGCATCAACTTCTCTACCAACAATGTATTCACCATCTGTTCGAAAGAACTTGACGGACAAGACCCAAGCCAAAGTGGATTCTCTACCACAACCGCTCTTTCCATACGTCCGTCATACACTATGGGAGTACAAGTATCATTCTAATCATCAAAAAAGAAGAACAATCATGAAATTGAAACAAAAAGCAGCAAATATCATAAAAGCTTGTCTGTTGACGGCTACTTTCTGCGGATGCAGCGATTTTCTCAGCGAGTATTCGCAAGACATGGTAATCCCCAAACACGTTCAGCAACTAGACGAACTCCTGATTGGAGACGTATATATGCAGAGTTACAAAATGGAATATGGCATGAGCAACCAGTCGTGTCAGTTTTTCAACTTGCTGGATGACGATATCAACACCGTAGGGACGAGCCTTATAGGCAAAGTAGGTCACCCCTATTATAACTATGCCATCAATTCAATGTATGGATACTATGCATGGCAACAAGACGTACGATACAACTATCAGGCCAAAAACTATAGTAACGACAACGCTACATGGAACGATATGTATCGCCGAATCAGCATCGTCAACATCATCTTGGACGAAATAGAGCAGTTGCCTCACAAAACAGATCAAGACTATGCCGACTACCTGCGTGTGAAAGGAGAAGCCTTCTTCCTTCGCGGACAGTTCTATTTTGTCCTTGCCAATCTGTATGGAGATGCATACAACCCGTCAACCTGCGCCTCCAAGCTGTGTGTGCCCTTGAAACTCAGTGCCCACGTGGAATACGACAAGGACGCCGATCAGCAATTTAAGCGAGAGAGCGTGAAACGCATTTATGAACAAATCGTTTCTGACCTGAAAGAGTCTGCCCGCCTATTGACGGAAAGCCCGCAGAAAAGCCATCACCTACTGCATCGTGCCAGTTGGGAGGCTGCTTCGCTACTGCTGAGCCGTGTCTATCTTTTTATGCAAGACTGGCCGAATGCAGAAATTGAAGCCGAAAAGGTGATGAATAGTCGACTTTTCTCCTTAGCACCGACTTCCAACTTCAGTAATGAGACACCCTTTTTGACCACTACTAATCCTGAGATCATCTTCTCGCAAGGTTCCAATCCGCTCTGTTGCCGCTCCGATTGGTCGGTGACAGGACAATACGGTGACTATTGCGTGACAAACGAACTCTATTCCATGTTCGACGACAACGACGTGCGTAAAACAACTTTCTTTGCGAAAAGACGAAATACTGTGGAGCCTCAAAACGATAGTATCGGACTCTACAAGAAATATGAAAGGGGAATAGAGTACAGCCATATATCGGATGCCCTCATGTTGCGTATGGCCGAGGCGTATCTGAATTACGCGGAAGCCTGTGCCATGCAACCCACCAAGGCAGACAAAGCCAATTCAACACTGAACACATTACGTTCTCAACGTATTACACCGTATGCGCCCCAGACATACAGTGGTGAACAATTGGTGCAAGAAATACGCAATGAACGTCGGAAAGAGCTCTGCTTCGAAGGAAAACGCTGGTTCGACCTGCGCAGGTATGCCGTATGCGTGCAGTATCCTTATTCACGCAACATCATTCATGCGTATTCAGTCTACAACGATAACTTCTCTTTCGCTACAACCGAATACTACCTGCTTCCGGCAGGAGATCCGGCGTACACCTTCAGTCTCCCACGGAAAGTGATAGAATTTGATAAGGTACCCATGCCCGACAATCCGCGCAATAAACGGGAACCACTTGAATATGAAGACAAAAAAACTGAACAAGAATAAAGTATCATTATATTAAATGACAAAAAAATATGAAACACGTTATTATTTTATTAATCACCCTTGTTTGTGTGACATCTTGCTCGAAGGAAGATGCGATAGACAAACAGACCGTTTTGGAAAACGTGTACACTATTGAGGATGACCCCAATGACCCCGTACAGCATAAACGGTATCAGATATATCAAACTTACCAAGTACCTGTATACTTCAACGACACCATCAGTGTCAAGGAAATCGGTACAGACTGGTACGGAAATCCGGTAAAACGATATGAAACGCTCGACCTGAATTGGGGGTTCGACTCATATACCACTTCCATAAAGTATAAGTATGATTACCTTCAAACTGAAGAAGACAAACTGAATGCATTGAATTTTGCCGAACAGTATCTTGAAATGTGCAGCAAATCAATGCGCCCCTTCAGTATCATGCTTGCCAATAACCTGACATCCACATCAACCTCGCTGAATATACCGGACAATTATTACGTGGGGTTACGCACACTTGTTTTGTTCGATATTGCAAATATCACTGCCCCCGACGAAATCCAAAGCACCTCACAAACCATCATAGGTGATATGCTTATACAGAAAATATCCAGAAACAAAACAATAGTAGATCAATTTGGTGCGGTATCCCAAGAACTGCAAGCGTATTATAAGATTTGGACAATAGATCTTGAATGTACAAATGTTGCAGATTGTGATAAAAAATACCAAAATATAACTGTAAACAACTTGTACGAGGAAGCTCCTTATGTACTAATTTACAACAAGTGGGACAAGAAGGAATACACATTCATGGAATACGTCGAGAAGTACAATCTGGCAACTAAGGAAGAAGCAGATGCCGACCGTAAACTATACCTGCAAGACATCGGCCGTTATGGTTTCATTCGAGGATGGAGTAACGGTGGTGTGCTATCCCCTATGAATATAAATGAAGACCTGCAATATTTTGTTTTGGCCATTGTGGCTTTGGGTAAAGAGGGATTCACTGAACGATACGGAGTCTCTCCGCTCGTCATGACGAAATTCAACATACTCTACGACTATATCACCATCGATCTGAATGTAGAACTCTAAAAAGAAGTAAAACGATGAAGAAATTACTATTTATATTGTTATCATGTACCCTGTCCGGCATAGCTATGTCATGTAGCGACAACGATGAACAGTTTGTCCTAAGGTTCGATAGTAGCTTAGTCAGTCCTGCCGAAGACTTTACAGATCCGCGCGACCAAAAGGTATATCCGTGTGTCCGGATTGGCAACCAAATATGGATGACCCGAAATCTGTGTTATCAAGTACCGTGCAACTCATTCAAAGGATGCTTCACTTGGAATGAAGCACATCCGAATCTGGAGAGAATTAAAGTCGAACCTGAAGTGACAACTACCGACGAACAGTTTATTACAATTGTTACAGAGGTTGCTAACGATCCGCAACAAGATGGATGGTCGGGCGCAGGTGAATTATTTGTCCAATATATCCCTGTGTTTATAACTTATTATGGTATGGGACAAAGCGATATTATCAGCATGTTGAAGACCGGTGCTCTCGGAGTGAACGCGGAAGTAGAGCCTCTTTTTGCCTTAGCGATCGAAAGAAAAGTAGAAGACTTCAAAGCAACTGAAGAAGAAAGAATAAAGAACACATTCGAATTCCAATTTGAGTATGGCCAACAACTCTTCCAAGAAACAGAAGAAGAAAACGACCATTACTCGGAAAAATACGGAATGCTTTACTCCTATGACGCGGCCTTGGCGGCTGTGCCCGAAGGTTGGCGACTGCCTAGCGACGAAGACTGGCTGAAGTTGGAAATGACATTAGGTATGAATCCGAGCGAGGCAGAACAATTTGACACCTGGCGAGGAAGAGGAATGGCCACACTGATGAATGAAAACGGAGAGAGCGGGCTCAATCTGCAAAGAGGAGGAGCCAATGTATACGTTGAATTCAACGAAGAGAAATATCTCAACAAAGGAGAAAACGGATATTATTGGTCGTCAACCAAATATCAAGAGAACGACTCTACTGAGGTAGCTGTATTTCGTATGTCGGCATTATACTCCGACAAGATATGGAGAGGCAGCAGCCGGATTAATACAGGAATGCGCGACGTGTTGTACAGTGTGCGGTGCGTGAAAGACGTTCAATAAGGAAGCATCTTCATTTCTAATTATCAACAGATTAAATTTTAAATATCAATAGATTAAAAAGAATCACTCATGAAACTGAATTGTAGAAATGTTTTAATGGCCCTCATCCTTTTGGTGATATGCCCTTTCAACAACAGCCATGCACAACAAGCCGAAAGCGTATATGGCGATGCCGTCAAGGCGGAAGTTAAGATGAACTATGTATACACCATGGAGGAAGCCTTCAAAAAAGCACGCGAGTTGAACAAGCCTATATTCTTCAACTGCTTTGCCGACTGGGCGATGCCTTGCCATCTGATGAACAAAGCGGTATTTTCCGACCGTGAGTTCTGTGACTATATGGACAAACACTTCGTTAACCTATTTATTGATGTCACACAGGGGGAGAACACGGACATTGCCAAGAAATACGATATACAGTATTTCGCCCATTTTCTGATTCTCGACTCCGATGGAAACGTGCTTCTCCGCATCGTAGGAGGCAGAGAGAAGGAAGACATGAAAGCGGCCGTGTCACTGGCTCTAAATCCAAAGACCACGCTGCCGGGCGCCGAACAAATCTACCAAAGCGGAAAACGGGGAAAGAAAGAGACGCGCAACTACCTCACCGTACTCAATTTGGCCAACGAGAACAAAAAATTCATGGAAATCAATAAGGAATACATCCGCATGCTGAAACCGAAGGAGTATCTCCGTAAGGAAAACTGGGTAACTTTCAGCTCTACCATCAGCAACAAAGAGAGTGAGAATTTTAACTATTTGATTGCCCACAAAGAAAAATTTGTCAAAGCCAACGGAGCGAAGAAAGTCAATTCACTCATCGAAAGCCTATACTATTGGGACATCATGAACTATGCAATGGGAAAAACTCCCTACGATAAAATGAAAGTAATCGAACTGAATAATGAAATTCAGAAAGCAGGTCTTTCGGATACATGCAACGTTTGCCGAGTTTATCCCATCATCCATCTGCGTGGAGAACGGAAATATGATGAAATGCTGGATTACCTTACCAAAAATGCCAGCCAATTAGGAGTAAGCAAATTGTATATCGACACGTCGCTGGAATTACCTGACATGTCGGGCGAAACCAGAGGAAAGATAATCAACTATCTGAACGCCTGCATAGAAGCACAGAAAGATGACTCGGGAGTAGTGAAGCAATTGAAAGCATTCATCTACAAATTAGAGCATCCTAATGGAATCATCTTCGAGAAAGGAAACCTTGCAGAAGCAATGGCGAAGGCCAAGAAAGAGGGTAAACTCCTGTTTGTCGACTGCTACACCATTTGGTGCGGACCATGCAAGAGAATGTCCAATCAGGTGTTCGTACAAGAAGCCGTTGGGGCTGTCTATAACAAGCAATTCATCAACGTGAAATTGGATATGGAACAAAAAGACGGCATAGAGCTTAACAAAAAACATCCGGTGACCTCTTATCCCACCTTACTGTTCATGGATGGCGACGGAAACATCGTCAAAAAAATCATAGGCGCACAAAATGCTGACAATTTATTGAAGATTGCTTCAGAAGTGATTAAACAGTAATGCATGTCGTATATGACAAAACATAGAAAACACTAAAGAACTTTGGTTATGAAGAGTTTCCTGATAGCATTTATAGGAGAGCTGGCATTATTTGCCCAGCTCTCTCTCTTTGCACAATATCGTGTGACGGTACCTTATGTGAAAGAAAATGGGAAAATAACAATCAACGCAGAGGTGAATGGGCATCAAGGCCGTTTTCTCGTTGATACGGGTGCGCCGTGTTCTCTTACCTATTCTTTTATGCAACGTGCCGGGATTGTTCCTTTCGACTCAGTACAGGTGCAAGATTCTAACGGCCATTTACTGACTACCCGTGTGGCAGAATTGGAATCGCTGAAATTGGACGGATTTACTTTCAGCTGCCTGCAAGCCATCTGTCTCGAAAAAGACAATATAGTAGAAAACTTTAAGATAGATGGTATTATAGGATATAATCTCATGAAGATGGGAATCGTCAAGCTGGACGGAAGCAATCACACCTTTACCCTAACCAGTTCGGAGAAGGGATTGGGGATAGATTCTCTTTGCGGCATTCCTTTGGTGAAAGACCCTTATCTTGTACGCATCCCTGTACGCTTTGCCGACAATAAACAAGACACTGTCATGTTCGACAGCGGTGCGTCTTCGTTCTATGCCATGTCGGCCACAAGCCACCGGCGTCTGAGCGAAAAACACTCTAAATCGTTTGAGCAACTGGGAAAAGGTGTGGGAATACTGTCGTTGGGAGTATCCGGAGTCGAGAAGGCTTCCACGAAATATCGCCTGAAGATACCTCACTTCTCAATAGGAAATCATTCTTTTCGAAATGTCACTACCATTACTACTCATGCGATGGATTCCCGAATCGGTTCCGAATTGTTAAATCATGGCAACATCGTTATCAATTACCGCAAAGGGGTATTCTATTACATACCATCGGTTTCGGGTGAGACACCAGACATGTATCAGAAAGAATGGGATGCAGTCATTACCGTCATAGATAATTATCTGACTGTAGGAATGGTATGGAATCCCGAGGAATCCCCTCTGAAAGGAGGTGAGCAGATTGTAGAGATTGAAGGAAAGAAGTATGACAAAGTAGATTTATACAAGGCAACGACCACCAATCTAGTACAATTGCCTGAGAAAGAAGCATACATTAAATATATCGACAAAGAAACGGGAGAAATAAAATCCACCGTCATCAGGCGAAAATGAAACAATAAGACATTATCAATTAGTCTGTATCGTCTGGCAAAATGGTCAGAGAAACATCCATATAAAGTTCTAAAGGAAGTATCTTGCGCCTTACTTGTTTATAAAGCAAGTAAGGCGCAAGATTAATCACAGACACAAACTATCCTTTTCTACATTTCAAGTACTGGAATCTGTTGTATCAAGCACTGGGGAGTACTGTATCAGATATTTGTAACTACCGTCCGTCCAACTCCTGTTTAATTGCCAGAAGTTCGTCTTTTATCGCCTTCAACCGATTCACAATCTCATAATTACGAATCGTAGCTTCCTTATTATCTTTCAGACGCTGGCGGGCACCGGTGAGAGTCATTCCCTTTTCTTTCACCAGATGGTAAATCAGTCCGATGGTCTCTACGTCTTCTTTGCGATATTGGCGGATTCCTCTTCCCGCTGTCTTAGGAGAGATTTGCGGAAACTCCTTTTCCCAAAAACGGAGCAGGGATTGATTGACACCGAACATATCGGCCACCTCACCGATGGAGTAATATAGTTTCAGTTCTTTATCTGTATTAAGCATAACATTTCTAAGTTTTCGGAGGGGAGACTAATCGAATACCTTACCGTGGTTGGCAGCCAACTGAATCATCCTTTCGTAATCTTCGGCACTCAAATCCATGAAATAGTAATTGACGGGATTCACCACCTTGCCTTTGACGTGCACTTCATAATGCAAGTGCGGCCCGGTACTCTTTCCGGTGCTGCCCACCTTTCCTATCACTTCGCCGCGCACCACTTTCTTTCCGACTTTCGTATCGAACGCCTGCAAGTGTGCATAACGGGTCATGTATCCGAATCCGTGGTCTATCTCTACGGTGTTGCCATAGCCGGTCTCCCATCCGGCTTTCACTACCGTTCCGTTGCCAGTGGCATAAATATCCGTCCCCGGATGGGCGGAGAAGTCCATTCCCGAATGGAATTTCGTCGTACCGTAAATAGGGTCGATGCGCGTTCCGTAGCCGGAAGCCGTCTGCCGCAAGTCTTTATTCGAAATAGGCTGGATGGCAGGAATGCATTTCAGCATCTCATCGTGGTTCTTACACATATCCACCACATCATCGAAAGACTTTGACTGTATGTAGAGACGTTTGGAAAGCACATCCAATTTCTGAGTCGTATTCACCACTAATTTAGAGTTTGCCAAGTCCATCAGCTCTTCGTAACGGTTCGTGCCACCATAACCCGCCTGGCGGATAGCCGGCGAAACGGGATCGGCCTGAAAAATCACCCGGTAAAGGTTATCATCGCGCTGCTGAAGGTCCTGAAGCACTCCCATCGCATCGTCGAGCCGGTGGGAAAGTACGTTATATTGTGCCAAAAGGCGGCTGTTTTCTATTCGCAACTCTTTCTCTGATGGAGAACCGAAAATAAAGAGTAGCAGGATGAAACACCCCGCTCCCAACCCCATACCATAGAAAACCCGGCGCAAATAACTGAACGCACGTTGCCGTATGGTAGGGTAAATTCGATCATAAGTCTGAGTCTGTGGATTATATATGTAATATACTTTGCGCATCTTTTTGGAAATATTTCGCTTGTTAACATTCTCATTTCAACCACCACAAAAATACATCTTCTAGTCATAACAACCAATTATTTAAGAAAAGAAAGCAACTAAAATAAAACATTTATCCTATCTACACATTCCATTGCGACATTCTTTCCAGACTAAGTTACTAAAATTTTCTGACATGGCAAAGTTGGGATTTGTGAAAGCCGGAGCTTTTTTTATGCTGCAAAGCATTTTATGAATCGGGAGAGAGCAACCTCTCTAAAAGAGAAGAACCGTAACAGCATAGATGTATATCAAACTGACGTTACTTTTATAGAGTACATACAAATAATATTAAACGCAAAACTGTTTTTCTTTGTTCTTTCATTTTTTTTATATACATTTACACCAAGATCTTAACGCAGGTTGTACAACCATTTATAATCAACAAAAAATTTAAAAGCTATGAAAGCAATGAAGTATTTGTTATTTGAGCTACCATTATTTTTTGATATGAAATGAGCAGTCTACAAAGAATGAAATTATTGGCAATCATACCAAGACTACAAAATTGTACAACTGTCCAGCAATTGAATGATTTGATGAGACAGGTGGCTCTTACTTGTAGGACCGAATTTCAATTTGTAGAAACATACGTAGACGGATTGGATTGAAATTAATTAATCAAAAACTACAATGAAACAACTTTCCAAACAAATATAGACTATTATGAAATTCAGTAGAAATTTGATATTACTATTGGGCTGCCTGCTGACAACCGCTACGCTGTCCGCACAAACCATAGACTCGGAAAGCAACGTCCCGTCATACAAGCGTGTATATGTATTCAATGCAGGAATAGGATTCGGGATGCCGGATATGTGTGGAGGCGGTATCAGCTCGTGGGATGTACCCAAAGATGAAGACAGAGCCGGATTTACCTCTTCCCTGCAACTGATGACCTTCTCTCCCCGCAGCGCCTTCGGATACGGAGCATACTACTATCATTATCGGGGTAAGAAGCAAAAGTATGAAAATATGGACGAAGCATCATCCTTCCATTACGTAGCACCCCAAGTCTCCTTCCTCAAACGGCAGACGGCCTTCGAAAAAGGAGTGGGCTACATTAACGCCGGAGTGGGCTACGTCCGTCACCAGGCCAAAGGAACCCTGATGCCACAAGCAGAGCCGTCACAAACGGACTATCGGACGAGAGTTTCCGGCATCGGTTGCAACATCGGTCTGGCTTACGAATACATCTTCGACTCGAACATAGCCCTCAGACTCTCCGTAGATGGCATATACGCCCGGTTGAAAGGACTCCATCAAGGAAACAGCTATGTCGACCGGTCGCCCGTACGTCCGAAAGAAAACATACACCTGTTTGTTCCGTCCTTGGAGCTGGGATTGTCCTATTATCTCTTCCATCGGTGAGTATTAATGAGTATTAAACTGATTAGGAAACCGAGTGCCAACATCAGATATCGCCTCTCGGTTTCCGTCCCATCTGCCTGACACATCTTTAATTATAAGTTTGGTCACTTCAAATAAAGCATTTGTAGAGACGGTAACTTCCTTAAGTTTTTATTTCAATCCTTTTTAAACAAGCTTTTCCCATCGCGTCCATCTGTAGCTGTCAGAAGAGGTATTAACAGTTGCGTTCCTGGCTATTAATGAAAAACTTACTGCCCATTAAGTGTAAACTTCCTTCCGATAGGGAGGAAACTTTCTTTTCACTCGATGCAAACTATAAACGCAAGCTTTGATTGTATAATTGCAAGTTGCATTTATATAATCAAAGCCTTTGTTTTTATAATCAAAGCTTGCAATTATAGATTACAATTAATAAAAAACAAGTTTACATACTGATAATAAGAAGTTTACTATTAATGGAAAAGAAGTTTTCTATTAATGAACCAGAAGTGGATTATTAATGAATGAGAAATGGATTATTAATGAATGAGAAATAAAAATAGTCATTCGCTCCTCTTTGTTACCGACAAGTATCATTAAAACCGGTTATTACATTTGGTTATTAATGAGATACTTCAGAAGATACATCCGTATTGCCCCCTCGCACAATATATTGAAACAAACTTTTGCCATATCGCAAAAACAAGCTATCTTTGCACAGTTTTTTGAGAATATTAACCTCAACAATAGATATATAGAAGAATATGTTGACTGCAAAAGAGATCAGAGATTCATTCAAGAATTTCTTCGAGTCGAAAGGACACCACATCGTTCCGTCGGCTCCCATGGTGATAAAAGACGACCCTACCCTGATGTTTACCAACGCGGGTATGAACCAGTTTAAAGATATTATTTTGGGCAATCACCCGGCAAAATACCAAAGAGTCGCGGACTCTCAGAAATGTTTGCGCGTAAGCGGAAAGCATAATGACCTGGAAGAAGTAGGACACGATACGTACCACCACACCATGTTCGAAATGCTTGGTAACTGGTCGTTCGGCGATTACTTCAAGAAAGAAGCCATCAGCTGGGCGTGGGAATATCTGGTAGAAGTCTTGAAACTGAATCCGGAACATCTCTATGCAACCGTATTTGAAGGAAGTCCTGAAGAAGGATTGGGTCGTGACGACGAAGCTGCTTCCTATTGGGAACAGTTCCTGCCGAAAGATCACATCATCAACGGCAACAAACACGACAACTTCTGGGAAATGGGTGATACAGGACCTTGCGGACCTTGCTCCGAAATCCATATCGACCTCCGTCCGGCAGAAGAACGTGCCAAAATCTCCGGCCGCGACCTCGTCAACCACGACCATCCGCAGGTAATTGAAATCTGGAACCTCGTGTTCATGCAATACAACCGCAAAGCAGACGGCAGTCTTGAGCCGCTTCCTGCCAAAGTTATTGATACCGGTATGGGATTCGAACGCTTGTGCATGGCATTGCAAGGCAAAACATCCAACTATGACACAGACGTATTCCAGCCAATGCTGAAAGCCATTGCAGCGATGTCGGGTACAGAATATGGAAAAGACAAGCAGCAAGATATCGCTATGCGTGTGATTGCCGACCATATCCGTACCATTGCATTCTCAATCACAGATGGCCAGTTGCCTTCCAATGCAAAGGCAGGTTACGTGATCCGTCGTATCCTTCGCCGTGCTGTTCGTTACGGATATACTTTCCTCGGACAGAAACAGGCATTTATGTATAAGTTGCTTCCTGTATTGATTGATAACATGGGAGAAGCTTATCCTGAGCTGATTGCACAAAAGGCACTGATTGAAAAAGTAATCAAGGAAGAAGAAGAATCGTTCCTGCGCACATTGGAGACAGGTATCCGCCTGCTCGACAAGACCATGGAAGATACGAAAGCGGCAGGAAAAACAGAAATCAGCGGTAAAGATGCCTTTACCTTATATGATACATTCGGCTTCCCGCTTGACCTGACCGAACTGATTCTCCGTGAAAACGGAATGACCGTCAACATCGAAGAGTTCGACGGAGAAATGCAGCAGCAGAAACAGCGTGCCCGCAACGCCGCCGCCATCGAAACAGGTGACTGGATTGTACTGAAAGAAGGGACTACTGAATTTGTTGGTTACGATTACACTGAATACGAGGCTTCTATCCTTCGTTACCGTCAGATCAGACAAAAGAACCAGACATTGTATCAGATTGTACTCGACTATACTCCGTTCTATGCAGAAAGTGGTGGTCAGGTAGGTGATACAGGTGTATTGGTAAGCGAATTTGAGACGATTGAAGTGGTAGACACTAAGAAAGAAAACAACCTTCCGATACATATTACCAAAAAGTTGCCCGAACATCCGGAAGCTCCGATGATGGCATGTGTGGATACCGACAAACGTGCGGCCTGTGCAGCCAACCACTCGGCTACTCACCTGCTCGACGCTGCCCTGCGCGAAGTGTTGGGCGAGCACGTCGAACAGAAAGGTTCATTGGTGACTCCGGATTCGTTGCGTTTCGACTTCTCGCACTTCCAGAAAGTGACCGATGAAGAAATCCGTAAAGTAGAACATATCGTCAATGCAAGAATCCGCGCTAATATCCCATTGCAAGAATATCGCAATATTCCTATTGAGGAAGCTAAGGAATTGGGAGCCATCGCCCTCTTCGGCGAAAAATACGGCGATAAGGTACGCGTCATCCAATTCGGTTCTTCCATCGAATTCTGTGGTGGTACGCACGTAGCCGCAACAGGAAACATCGGTATGGTGAAAATAATGTCGGAAAGTTCCGTAGCTGCCGGTGTACGCCGTATCGAGGCCTTTACCGGAGCGCGTGTAGAGGAGTTGTTGGATACCATACAGGATACCCTCAGCGATTTGAAGGCACTCTTCAACAATGCTCCCGACTTGGGTATCGCTATCCGCAAATATATTGACGAAAACGCGGGACTGAAGAAGCAAGTGGAAGAATTCATGAAAGAAAAGGAAGTTGCCCTGAAGGAACGGTTGCTGAAGAACGTACAGGAAGTCAACGGTGTCAAAATCATCAAATTCTGCGCTCCGCTACCGGCAGAAGTAGTGAAGAACATCGCTTTCCAACTTCGCGGCGAGATTACGGAGAACCTGTTCTTCGTAGCCGGAAGCATAGACAACGGCAAACCGATGCTGACAGTTATGCTTAGCGATAATTTGGTTGCAGGTGGCCTAAAAGCCGGTAACCTGGTGAAAGAAGCTGCCAAACTGATTCAAGGCGGTGGCGGCGGTCAGCCCCACTTCGCAACTGCCGGTGGCAAGAATACCGACGGATTGAATGCGGCAGTCGAAAAGGTACTGGAACTCGCAGGAATCTAAGAATAAGATAAAAAAAGGAGCTGTTTTTCTCAACAGTTCCTTTTTTTCAGGCACGGATTCCGCCACCAAGGAACACACCGTCCGCCACTGGGAAAGGACATGTCCGGCACCGGGAAACAAAAACACAACAGCGTCTCATCTCCCTCATAAAAAAATATTAAGCCCATACAGTAGGCTTGTTACAGTTTTTTTCTACCTTTGCAAACATATTAATTATTTTTCTTATCCTTCAAATAAATAAAATAAGTAATCACTAATACCTGAAAAATGATGAGAACATTTACTTATCTATGCCTGCTGTTAACCAGCATGCTCATTTCTTGTACCCCTGCGCAAGAAAAACACGAAACAGATTACACGTCTTATGTAAACCCATTTATCGGAACCGACTTTACCGGAAACACCTACCCAGGTGCGCAAGCCCCTTTCGGTATGGTGCAACTCAGCCCCGATAACGGACTCCCCGGATGGGACCGCATCTCAGGCTATTTCTATCCGGACAGCACAATCGCCGGATTCAGCCACACGCACCTCTCCGGCACTGGAGCAGGCGACTTGTATGATATCTCTTTCATGCCTGTCACCCTTCCCTACAAAGAAGCAGAAGCACCGCTTGGTATCCACTCTACATTCTCCCACAAGGATGAAAGTGCTCATGCCGGTTATTATCAAGTACGCCTGACAGATTACAACATCAACGTCGAACTGACTGCCACCGAGCGTTGTGGCATCCAGCGTTACACCTTTCCCGAAGCCCAATCCGCCATCTTCCTGAACTTGAAGAAAGCCATGAACTGGGATTTCACCAACGATGCGCATATCGAAGTCGTAGACTCCGTCACCATCCAAGGCTACCGCTTTTCCGACGGATGGGCACGCGACCAGCACATCTACTTCCGCACCCGCTTCTCCCGTCCTTTTGAGAAAATGGAGTTGGACACAACAGCCATCATCAAGGAAAACAAGCGCATCGGCACAGCCGTCATCGCCCGTTTCGACTTCAACACCAAGGAAGGCGAACAGATTCTCGTAAACACAGCTATTTCCGGCACAAGCATGGAAGGCGCAGCCAAAAACCTGCAAGCCGAAGTACCCGAAAACGACTTCGACAAATACCTCACCAAAACGAAAGCAAACTGGAACCGGCAACTCGGAAAGATTGAAATAAAAGGCGACAACGAGGACGACAAAGTCAATTTCTACACCGCCCTCTATCATTCGATGATTGCCCCCACCATTTACAACGACGTAGACGGAGCCTACTACGGCCCCGACAAAAAGATACACCAATCCGACGGCTGGGTGAATTACAGTACCTTCTCCCTTTGGGATACCTACCGTGCCGCCCATCCGCTCTTCACCTATACCGAACCGGAACGTGTCAACGACATGGTGAAATCCTTTATCGCCTTCTACGAACAGAACGGACGACTGCCCGTGTGGAACTTCTACGGAAGCGAGACGGACATGATGATTGGCTACCACGCCGTCCCTGTCATCGTAGACGCCTATCTGAAAGGCATCGGCGACTTCGACGCGGAAAAAGCATTGAACGCCTGTGTAGCAACCGCCAACCTCGACAACTACCGCGGCATCGGACTCTACAAGGAACTGGGATACATCCCCTACAACGTGACAGACCACTACAACGCCGAAAACTGGTCGCTATCCAAGACACTGGAATATGCCTTCGATGATTATTGCATCGCCGAAATGGCTAAGAAGATGGGCAAGCAGGACATCGCCGAGACGTTCTACAAACGTTCGCAGAACTACAAGAACGTCTACAACCCCGCCACCTCTTTCATGCAGCCACGTGACGACAAGGGAGCCTTTATCAAAGACTTCAAAGCCGACGACTACACCCCGCACATCTGCGAAAGCAACGGATGGCAATATTTCTGGTCGGTACAACACGACGTTGACGGACTGATAGACCTTGCAGGCGGCAAAAACAGATTTGCCGAAAAACTGGACAGTATGTTCACCTACCATCCGGCAGCAGATGCCGAACTTCCGCTTTTCAGCACGGGAATGATAGGCCAGTACGCGCACGGCAACGAACCGAGCCACCACGTCATCTACCTCTTCAACTCGGTAGGATGCAGTGACCAAACCCAATACTACGTATCCAAAGTCATGAACGAGCTTTACAAAAACGAGCCTGCCGGACTTTGCGGCAACGAAGACTGCGGACAAATGTCAGCCTGGTACGTATTCAGCGCAATGGGATTCTATCCCGTAAATCCCGTCGGTGGAAAGTACGAAATAGGCACTCCCCTATTCCCCGAAATGCGGTTGCATTTAGTAAACGGCAAGACCTTCAGCGTGCTTGCCCCCAACGTAAGCAAGAAGAACATCTATATCCAATCCGTCAGAGTAGACGGACAGCCTTACGACAAGACATACCTTACTCATGAGCAAATCATGAGTGGATCCACCGTCGAGTTTGAAATGGGCGATACTCCCAAAGAAATCAACATTTTTTCAGAAAAGTGTCCGTTAAAATAAACCGAACCAAACTATTGAGAAAATGAATGAAAACTTCGATGTAATCTATCAGACGTTATTCCGCAGATACTATCCCAGCCTCATCTTCTATGCCACCCGCCTGGTGGGCGAGGAAGATGCGGAAGATGTGGTACAGGATGTGTTTGTGGAACTATGGAGACGAAAAAACAGCATAGAAATAGGCGACCAGATTCAAGCCTTTCTCTATCGTGCCGTCTATACCCGTGCCCTCAACGTTCTGAAACACCGGAACGTGGAAGACGGTTACTGTGCCGCCATGGAAGAAATCAACCAGAGGCGTGCAGAGTTCTATCAGCCGGACAACAACGAAGTGATTCAGCAGATTGAAGACAGGGAGCTTCGCAAAGAAATCTATGACGCGATTAACGAACTGCCGGACAAATGCAAGGAAGTTTTCAAACTCAGCTATCTTCACGACATGAAAAACAAGGAGATAGCCGACGCTCTCGGAGTTTCGCTCCGCACGGTAGAAGCGCATATGTACAAGGCTTTAAAGTACTTGCGCAGCCGCCTCAATCCGCTTTGGATAATTCTTCTCTTTTTTTTATGGCAAGATTGGTAAGTGTTTTTGTGTTCTGAATTGTATTATTAATATGAAGGAAAAGAAAATGAGTAATCTGAGTGAAGATATAATCAACAAATATCTGACAGGACAATGCTCTGAAGAGGAACTCGTCGAAGTAAATGCTTGGATGAAAGAATCGGAAGAAAATGCCCGTCAGTTATTCCGCATGGAAGAGATTTATCATTTGGGTAAATTCAACCAATATGCCGACAGGAAACAGATGGCACGTGCGGAAAAACAGCTCTACAAGAAGCTGGACGAAGAAAAAAGAAAACAGAACAAAATACTGCGCATGCATCGCTGGATGAAATACGCAGCAATGATTGCTGTAATATTGGTCATTGGTGGCGGGAGCGGATATTGGCTTTATCAAAACGGAAACAACCAACATATGATGGTCGCAGTTGCCAATGAAGGTATCGTGAAAGAAATCATTTTACCGGATGGAACCAAAGTCTGGCTGAACAATTCGGCAACTTTAAAGTATCCCCGCGAATTTTCCGAGAAAGCACGTAATGTTTATTTGGATGGAGAAGCTTACTTCGAGGTAACCAAAAACCGGCATAAGCCATTCACCGTACAAAGTGATGCAATGCGAGTACGTGTACTAGGAACGACATTCAATTTCAAATGTGATAAGAATTACCGAATAGCAGAAGCAACATTGATTGAAGGTGAAATTGAAGTAAAAGGTAACAAGGAAGAAGGACAAATCATCCTCGCCCCCGGACAGCGTGCGGAACTGAACAAGAACAACGGACGGCTGACCGTGAAGCAAGTCGACGCCAAGATGGATGCCGTATGGCACGACAACCTGATTCCATTCCAGAAAGCGGATATCTTCACAATCAGTAAGGCTTTGGAACGTTTCTATGACATAAAGATTATTCTGTCTCCGGACATGAGGGCAGACAAAACCTATTCTGGTGTGCTGAAAAAGAAATCAACCATCGAATCCGTATTGAAATCATTGCAAAACTCCATATCTATCGATTATAAAATCGTAGGCAACAACATCTTTATCTCTCCTAAATAGAGAGATAAAGAATAAATGTGATAAAACTTAAAAGCCATTAATACCATGAATTTAAAAACATTCCTAATAGTAGGATGTTTAGGAGGTTTATTCACACTTAACTCCTGCACAGCCCCCACTAATGTAAAAGATTACAGTTCTTATGTCAACCCCTTCATCGGGACAGGCGGACATGGACACACTTTCCCCGGAGCAGTAGTTCCACACGGCATGATTCAACCCAGTCCGGACACACGGATTGACGGTTGGGATGCCTGTTCGGGATATTATCATACAGACTCCACCATCAATGGTTTTTCTCATACACACGTCAGCGGCACAGGTTGTTGCGACTACGGGGATGTGCTGCTCATGCCTACTGTCGGCAAACAACAATATCTAACTACCGATCCCCAAAGCCAGACACTAGTCTATGCCTCTTCTTTCTCTCACGAAAATGAGGTGGCAGAACCGGGATATTATTCTGTTTTTCTGGATACCTATCAGGTAAAAGCCGAAATATCAGCAACAAAACGCGGTGCTATCCATCGTTATACTTTCCCTGAAAGTTCCGAATCCGGCTTTATCATTGATTTAGATTACAGCCTGCAACGACAGACCAACTCGGCTATGGAAATCGAAGTAATCAGTGACACGGAAATCTGCGGACATAAGAAAACTACTTATTGGGCGTTCGACCAGTACATTAACTTCTACGCCAAGTTCTCCAAACCGTTCTCTTACACGCTCGTCACCGATTCTGTCACTATGGACAACGGCAAGCGGCTTCCTATCTGCAAAGCACTGTTGCATTTCGACACGAAGAAGAACGAACAAGTACTTGTGAAAGTAGGTGTTTCCGCTGTCGACATAGCGGGGGCACGCAAGAATGTGGAATCCGAAATCCCCGCATGGGATTTCGATAAGGTACGCAAAGACGCACGTGCCGCTTGGAATCAATACTTGTCAAAAATCGACATCACCACTTCCGACGAGGACGACAAGACCATCTTCTATTCCGCCCTGTATCATACGGCCATCAGCCCGAACCTGTTTACCGATGCAGACGGACGCTATCTCGGCATGGATCTCGAAGTACATCAGGGAGACACCATCAATCCTCTGTATACTGTCTTCTCCCTGTGGGATACGTTCCGCGCGCTGCACCCACTGATGACTATCATCGACCCCGACTTGAACAACCAGTTTATCAACTCTCTGATAAAGAAACACCAAGAAGGCGGAATATACCCGATGTGGGATTTGGCTTCCAACTATACCGGTACCATGATTGGTTATCATGCTGTCCCCGTCATAGTGGATGCTTATATGAAAGGGTACCGTAATTTCGACGCCAAAGAAGCCTACAAAGCCTGTCTGCGTGCAGCCGAATATGATACCACCAGCATCAAATGCCCGGACTTGGTACTGCCGCATCTCATGCCGAAAGCAAAATATTATAAGAATGCCATTGGCTATATTCCCTGCGACCGTGAAAATGAATCTGTAGCCAAAGCGCTGGAGTATGCGTATGATGACTGGTGCATTTCTATTTTTGCAGAAGCAATGAATGATTTTGAGTCCAAAGCCAAATATGAGCGTTTTGCCAAAGCCTACGAATTCTATTTCGATAAATCAACCCGCTTCATGCGCGGTCTTGACTCGAAAGGTGAATGGCGCACCCCGTTCAATCCGCGTGCATCGACTCATCGCAATGATGATTATTGTGAAGGAACAGCGTGGCAATGGACTTGGTTTGTACCTCACGATGTAGAAGGACTGGTCAACCTGATGGGTGGCGAGGAGGCCTTTGTTCAAAAACTCGACTCACTGTTTACGGCTGATTCATCACTTGAAGGTGAAACAACATCGTCAGATATCAGCGGACTGATCGGTCAGTATGCACATGGCAACGAGCCGAGTCATCACGTGATTCATCTGTACAACTACGTGAATCGTCCGTGGAGAACGCAGGAATTAGTGGACAGTGTCTACCGGAGCCAGTATGCCAACAACGTTGACGGATTATCCGGCAATGAAGACTGCGGACAGATGTCGGCATGGTACATACTCAACTCGATGGGATTCTATCAGGTATGCCCGGGCAAACCGGTGTATTCTATCGGACGTCCGGCTTTCGACAAAGCTGTAATCAATCTCCCCGATGAAAAGACATTCAGCATCGTGGTGAAGAACAACTCTAAAAGCAACAAATACATCGAAAGCGTATCAATGAACGGCAAACCTCTGGACACGCCATTCTTCGGACATCAGGACATTGTAGCGGGCGGAATCATGGAGATCAAAATGACTGACCATCCTACACAATGGGGAAGTAACAACTCTTCTCAATAATCATATAAAAGCCATTACTTATCATGAAAAGACTCTTATTAATAGCCTGTGTACTTAGTTGTACGCTATTGTCCCAAGCCAAAGATTGGACGCAGTATGTCAATCCGCTGATGGGTTCCCAATCTACTTTTGAGTTATCAACAGGTAATACCTATCCCGCCATTGCCCGTCCCTGGGGTATGAACTTCTGGACTCCACAGACAGGCAAAATGGGAGACGGATGGCAATATACCTATACCGCCAACAAAATCCGCGGGTTCAAACAAACACACCAGCCCAGTCCGTGGATCAACGATTATGGTCAGTTCTCGATAATGCCGATAGTAGGTCAACCGGTGTTTGACGAGGAGAAGCGTGCAAGCTGGTTTTCACATAAAGGGGAAGTGGCAACTCCTTACTACTACAAAGTATACCTGGCAGAACACGATATTGTCACCGAAATGGCACCGACGGAACGTGCCGTGCTTTTCCGTTTCACATTCCCGGAGAACGAGCATTCTTATGTAGTCGTAGATGCCTTCGACAAAGGTTCTTACATCAAGATTCTTCCGGAAGAGAATAAAATAATCGGTTATACCACACGCAACAGCGGAGGTGTTCCCGAAAACTTCAAGAACTACTTTATCATCGAGTTCGACAAGCCTTTCACCTATAAAGCTACGGTAGAAAACGGAAATCTTCAAGAGAACGTAGCAGAACAGACGACCCATCATGCCGGAGCGATCATCGGATTCAAAACCCGCAAAGGGGAGCAGGTAAATGCACGCATCGCCTCTTCTTTCATCAGCTTCGAGCAGGCTGCCGCCAATATGAACGAACTGGGCAAAGATAATATAGAACAACTCGCCAAAAAAGGAAAAGATGCCTGGAATCAGGTGCTGGGGAAAATAGAAGTAGAAGGCGGCAATCTGGATCAATACCGTACATTCTACTCTTGCCTGTATCGTTCATTGCTTTTCCCGCGCAAGTTCTATGAACTGGATGCAAACGGCCAGCCCATCCATTACAGTCCGTATAACGGACAGGTACTTCCGGGATATATGTTTACCGATACCGGTTTCTGGGATACGTTCCGCTGCCTCTTCCCGCTATTGAATCTGATGTACCCGTCGGTTAACAAGGAGATGCAGGAAGGGCTGATCAATACGTATAAAGAAAGCGGTTTCTTCCCCGAATGGGCAAGCCCCGGACACAGAGGTTGCATGGTTGGCAACAATTCTGCCTCTATCTTAGTAGATGCCTACATGAAAGGGGTAAAAGTAGACGACGTGAAGACTTTGTATGAGGGTTTGCTTCATGGCACAGAGAATGTGCATCCGGAGGTTTCTTCTACAGGGCGTCTGGGACACGAATTCTACAACAAATTGGGCTATATTCCTTACGATGTGAAAATGAACGAGAACGCCGCCCGCACGCTGGAATATGCATACAACGATTGGTGTATCTACCGGCTGGCAAAAGAGCTGAAACGTCCGAAGAAAGAAATCAGCCTATTTGCCAAACGTGCCATGAATTACAAGAATCTTTTCGACAAGGAATCCAAACTGATGCGCGGGCGCAACGAAGACGGTACATTCCAGTCTCCTTTCTCACCGCTGAAATGGGGGGACGCTTTCACGGAAGGAAATAGCTGGCACTACACTTGGTCTGTATTCCACGACCCTCAAGGACTTATCGACCTGATGGGCGGAAAAGAGATGTTTATCACAATGATGGACTCCGTATTTGCCGTACCGCCTGTCTTTGACGACAGCTATTACGGACAGGTAATTCACGAAATTCGTGAAATGACTGTCATGAACATGGGAAACTATGCACATGGCAACCAGCCTATCCAGCACATGATTTACTTGTATGACTATGTCGGTCAGCCTTGGAAAGCCCAATACTGGCTGCGTCAGGTAATGGACAGAATGTACACGCCCGGACCGGACGGTTACTGCGGAGACGAAGACAACGGACAAACTTCTGCCTGGTATGTATTCTCTGCATTGGGATTCTACCCTGTCTGCCCGGGAACGGACGAATATGTGATGGGAGCTCCTCTGTTCAAAAAGGCTACTCTTCACTTCGAGAACGGCAATAGTCTTGTTATCGACGCACCGAATAACAGCAAGGAGAATTTCTATATTGATTCCATGAACTTCAATGGTGCAGGCCATACCAAGAATTATCTCCGTCACGAAGACTTATTCAAAGGTGGCACTATCAAGGTAGATATGAGCAGCCAACCGAATAAGAACAGAGGAACGAAAGAAGAGGATATGCCTTATTCTTTCTCTAAAGAGTAATAATCCTTTCTCTATAAATACATAGTTAAAACATTGCCGGAATCCATCTCATTTCTCGCTGAGGTGTTTTCCGGCAATTTCAGTCTACCCTCCAGTTTATTGCGGACATCATCTGCATAAAAATTCTTCAATTATCTTCTGTGACAGAAAATTCTTCGTATCTTTGTTTTTGTTCCTATTATAAAAGCAGAGATTATGAACAAACTTTATCCAATCGGTATCCAAAACTTTGAAAGTCTCCGAAAAGATGGCTACTACTATGTAGACAAAACGGAGATAATCTACAATCTTGCAAAAACCGGACGTTATTACTTCCTCTGCCGTCCCCGTCGTTTTGGCAAAAGCTTGTTGATTTCCACCCTCGAAGCTTACTTTCAAGGAAAAAAGGAACTCTTTACCGGACTGGCAATGGAGAAACTGGAAAAAGACTGGATTGCCTATCCCATCCTGCATTTAGATTTAAATACCAAAAACTACAGTATCCCCCAAAACCTGGAACTGAAGTTAGAACGTGCCCTATCCGCTTGGGAACAGCTCTATGGAAGCGACCCCGCCGAAAAATCATTAGCATCACGATTTGAAGGAATCATTCAACGGGCATACGAAAAGACAGGCCAACGTGTAGTTATCCTCGTTGACGAATATGACAAGCCCATGCTTCAGGCTATCGGCAACGAGGCGTTGCAAACGTCTTACCGCAATACGCTGAAAGGGTTCTACGGAGCACTGAAAAGCAAAGACGGCTGCATCCGTTTCGGGGTATTGACGGGAGTGACCAAATTCAGCAAGGTCAGTGTATTCAGCGACCTGAACAATCTGGACGACATATCAATGTGGAACGAATATATCGAAATCTGCGGCATCAGCGACCGGGAACTGGAGATAAACTTCAAGGATGACCTGCACAAACTGGCGGATGCAAACTGATGGGATTCTACACAAAAGTGGAATATCACACAAACGAAGGACGCATCGACCTCGTATTGCAAACAGACCAGTACATCTACATTATGGAATTCAAGCTGAACGGCACTGCGGAAGAGGCTCTGCAACAAATCAAAGAAAGACATTATGCTCTCCCGTTCGAAGCAGATTCTCGAAAGTTACTTCGGATAGGGATAAACTTCTCCAGCAAAACAAGAAACATAGAGAAGTGACTGGCGGAAGATTAAGATTAACATATTGATTAAACAACCTATAATCATGGAAGAAAAAATAGACTTCGAAAAAGTCCCTTATCAGTATGCAATGTGCCTTAACCGGGAATGTTCAAAAGCAAACACTTGTTTAAGACAACTTACAGCACAAAGCGCACCGGAAAAGATTGAATACTGGGTTATCGTCAGTCCCAAACATCTCGCTACACAACAAGGGAATTGTCCTTATTATCGTTCTAATGCCAAAGTACGTTATGCTAAGGGATTCATTAGAATGTTAGAAGACTTGCCTTATAAGCAAATGCAAACTGTCATATCACATTTAATGAGCTATTTCGGTCGCAGAACTTACTATCGCTCACGCAAAGGCGAACGCCTTCTCTCTCCCGCCGAACAACAACACGTATTGAATATCCTCAAGAACTGCGGCGTCTCCACCCAGCAACAGTTTGATGCATACGTCGAAGACTACGACTGGTAATCGTATTTCCCAACTGACATAATCGCCACATTCGGGCGACACAACTGTCACATCCGAAAGACACGACTGTCACATCCTATTGACACAAGTGTCACATAGGGATGAAACGACTGTGCCAACGGCTTGGCACAGTAATGACACCGTGATGGCACAGTTGTGCCAAGCCGTTGGCACAAACATTAATCAAGGCAATATAATGTTAATGTAGTTGACCTAATATCCTCATACCACTATCTTTTTTCACTATAAATTGGTTATATTTGCTCAACAGATGAAGTATCTTTCAATGGAGATTAAGAAATACAAGCAGGCGGAGAAAAGAGGGGGGATGAGGTTTGTTTTCTAAGTAGATATAATGAAGGTAGCAGTTGAATAAATTATACATTTATCAACTATTGAATTATAGAAATACAAAAAAAGAGCCAGGCTTTCTGAATGAAGCCCGGCTCTAAAATTAACTTATCTGCTAATGACTAGACCTTACTGAGCGTTGTAGACATAAACTTCAGTTACATCAATATATCCATTATAACGTTCCGCTAGTTCAACCTTCACATAGCGAATGTTTTGAGGAGTAAAGAATTGGAAATAATGGTTATACGCCTGAGGAGTATCAACTGTACCTTGTGTAACCCATGTTTCATTATCTATTGAAGTAGAAATAGTTACCTTTTTAGGAGATGATGCCGAACCACTATTTTTATAATAATCAATGCCTAAACCTGTCATAGTCTTTTCCGACTTCATATCAACTACAAACCAAAAATCACCGGTTTTATAAACATCATTTCCATTGCTTCCACCTTTACCGTCAATAAGCGTATTGCCATTCCCACGAGCACTCGGATCCAATTCTACCGACCAACCGGTTTTATCCAGCTCAATCCAATTAGCAACCTTATCAGATACATATCCAAAGTTTCTGAATACTTTACTTACATTGAAAGTAAGGAAGTTTTCCTCCTTGTTATCTCCCACAACAGGGTCTTCACTTTCTGCCGAAGCAGTCACCACCAGCGTATAAGTTTCAGGATCAGCAGTTGTCAACAAAAAGTCGTCGGTAATAGACCATGTAATGTCTGCTGATTCTCTCTCTCCGGCAGGTATGATGATTTCAGCAGGAGTAACAGTGATATCATTCATAAATTGTTCGCCCAGCCCTGTAGTGGCAAGTTTCACCTTTACATCTTTTCTTACCGGCTTATCCAACTTCATCTTGAAGGTATAGGATATAGGATCAGGGTTGACAATCGTTCCTTGAGAGAAAGCGCGTTCGAATGTTGCACTATTTCCATTCTCACCAACCACATAGCATGAAGCGGAGTATGCCTCCTTCTCTATTACTACTTTAGATTCTATTGGTTCAGTTCCTATCTTATATCCTTCCACACTGGCTTTCACTCCCAATTCATAAGTAGCCGCATCATAATTGGGTGCTGCAAAGCTAAAATCTTCATCCTTCAAAGCCACAGTGACAGAAGCATCTGTTGAACCGGCAGGAAGAACTACTTTAGTGGCACTGATCTCTACATTTTCTTTTGGGATATTAGTATTTATAATATCAAAAGTCACTGTAGCATCTTCCGGTGATGCAGCAAAATGAAATGTATAAGTTCTAGTGGCAGGACCATCCAATTCCAATGTACCATCAGATTTGTAAACCGCAGTCAACGTCGCTTTAGACGCTCCTTCCGCACCGTCAATCGTTATAGCAGGCTGATTCACCGGATATTTAACCAAATCCACCACCTCATCATCCTGACATCCGGCAAAAGTAACGAATGAACCTATTGCCAGAGATAAAAAGAGTTTATAATGTGCTTTCATATTCTTGTTTTTTATTTGTTTTTATTTCTCCATAGCGATTGAGATACCAATCGCTATGGAAAGCTTTACATTTACCATTCTTATCGAAGATCATCCGGATATTTGTAAGGCGTCGGATCATCCTTCTTATAGAATATTGTAGGTTGTTTTATTTGAGATCCATACAATGTTTCAACACCAGTCAAACGGTTAAAAATACTTGAATATTTTTCCGGACTCGGAGCAAATCCCATATACCAACCATATCCATTATTCATCAGGTTCCGAGCCGTTGACGATGATAAATTACCACCAATACCTAAATGAAATTCCATTGCTACACCTGCGCATTCTTTATTTGTCAAATTTCCTATCGGGCGCGCACTGCTACCATAGTTAGGAACGACAATATCAATCCATTCACTTACATCAACACCATCCACAGTAGACACTCCATACATTTGACCATACGCAAATACTGTTACTAACTTATCAGGCATTGCCAACTTGGTTTCATAACAAAGACGAGCCGCTGCGGCTGCACTCGGAGTAGTAAGAGACGGGTTACTCAAATCCGGAGATTTTGAATATTCATCATCATAATTTACCCCATCCAAATTGTATGCTTTACAATATTGAGCCACTTCGCGGGCAAAGTCTTTTGCACCCTGATCAGAAAGTTGAGCTAAACCCGTAATGTCATGATTTCCAAGTAACCCTAACAGAACCTTAACACCCCGTTTACGAAGAGGCTGCAAAAAAGTTTCATTGTTATCCAACAGATATTGTACATTCGGATTACACTGTACACGTGGACGTCCTGCTTCAGAATCATAATTAATATTAGCAGCAAACAACACAACAACATCCCATATCAGTTTTCCGTTTTCTAACTGGAAAGACAAAGCATTCAATGGATTAACGCCATTTACCTCGAAAAACAAATAGCCCTTTATCGCATTTTCACCTTTATAAGTATCACCGGCATTTCGCATATCTTTCACCAGGTAAATACAATGTTTTGCATTTTCATCTTTAATAGTGATATCACTGCTCTGATCACTGAGAGCTACCGGAATAACATAAGTTTTATCTTCCTGCAAACCTTCTCCTGCCCGAATAGTCATCTCTACCTCCGCTGATTTAGTATTAGCGTTCACAGTCAGTATTCCTTCATCAGCAAAAGTAACCAAATCCTGCGGATACAATGCAAAATCGGTATTATGCGCTTTATTATACGTTTCCAAATAAGCAGCATCAATTTTCACTCTTGCCGATGTAGCTGTATTAGGCGTTTTGCTTAGCCCCATTTTTACTGTAGTGGCATAAGTCTCACCGTGTAATTCGACAATCTTAGAAACCAAGTTCGACTTTCCATCACGCAGATATGCATTATTTTCATAAATGCCACTGTAGACCGACTCATCAATATTCTTTCCAACCTCAAGTTCATCAGCACAAGAGGTCAAGAATGCAGTACTGCTCACAATCATGGCAGCCAACAAACCCGAAGTTATATATTTCATATTCATAATGAATTCTTGAATAAAAGATTAAACCAACAATTAATTTATCTTAGGGATTTCTACTTGTACCCAAGTAGGATCGCCCGTACCTACAATATCATTGCCATGTCCGGTATGGTCTGTAATAGCCTTTCCGGCACCTTCATTAAATTTCCAGTACGCAACCAGTCCTTCACTGGCAGGATCTACTTCATAAGGATTAGTAGCAATCTGCTCTGCCGTTCTTTGCACTGACCACACACGGACTTCTGAAATATCTCCCGGCAACCAACGAGTAGTATCCCAAGCGTAACCAATATAGCAGCTACTACGCAAAGATATATTGCCCGAAGCCGCTTCGTCTTTATAAACAAGCACACCATCTTTATAATAGATTCGTTCTTTCGTCGTATTATCATAAACAATGGCAATGTGTACCCACTCATTAACCGGTAAACCCGGAACAACATTCGGACCTGGGAAATTACCACCGGGAGCTACTACCTGAACTTGATCACGCGGACGGTCGGCGTCACCAACACGTACAAGGAATTTACCTTCAATACCGAAAACAGAACTTAGGGCATTTTCACGTCCTGCTACCCAGTCTTCACTACGAACCAAAGCTTCAACAGTAACAGTGGAAAGATTATTCACACTGCTCTTCCAGTTAATCGGGAAATAGATCTGTTTGATATTTGCCACTACATTAATAAGGGCAGCACCCTTAAATATGAAATAAGCAGTACGGGCACTTTCGAGTACATCAATATTGGATGCATCTATAATGGTGACAGGCAATACATATCGTTTTGACTTATCCAATTCGTTGGTATTCTTAAAGTCAATCACAATATTATCACTGGAAATATCCCCTGCCTTAATAGTAGCAGTTTTTGTCGGTATATTATAAAAATATGAATCCAGTGCAGTTGCATTATCATTGTAAATCAAATTATATGCTGCTGTCATAGCGGGAGCCGCATCAAAACTTATTTGAATATCTTGTTCTGCCGGCGATGCTATACGATAGCTAAGTTCACGGGTAGCCTCTGATACATTAGATTTAATCAACAAATCATCGCAAACAGGAGCTGAGCTAACATAGAGTTTATTGTCATAATGATGCTCTTCATTGATATCTTCATTCTTACAACCACTCACTGTGACTGTTGTAAGAGCCAAAAGCACAAAACAATATTTATAGAGTTTCATTTCTATTCTTATTTATTAGGATTCATAATACGAATAACTTCACGCACATATCCATAGGTATTGTTATAATAATCATTATGGACATTCATAATAAAGATTCCTTTCCGGGTGTAATTAGGAGATGCTTCAACCATCCAACGGGCTGCTCCCGGAGCTGCTATTAGTTTATTGCCATTTGCATCCACTGTACTCCAGTAACCCTTCACTTTATCCTTATCGTCAGCCTGCGGCAATTCAACACAAACGATAAAACGATCAGCCGGAACAGGATTCACTCCTCCTTCTATACCGCCTACTGCATCCATACCTGCCTGAATAGCCAAATATGCTTTCAAAGCAAGATCATCGGCATTGGTAGAAGCAGCAGTTTTCAACAGGATGTAATCAAACTTGCTTAACATATCCATATTCTCCGGCACTAAATATTGTATATTTCCGTAGAACACCAAAGTCTTGTCATCATGGTTGCTTTGCCAGTTCATCACCTCGCCAAAGAACTTCTGTTGACGATCATTATATTCTTTCAGGGCTGCCTCCGGAAGGCTCACCAGTGAACGCCCCGTATAATCAGCAATAACACCATCAAAGTTATATTTGTCACAAAGTGCCAACATCTCATTGGTACGTTCAGCGATATACTGAAGAGCATCCTCTTCTGTCAACCCCGGTTCGGCTTTTGCCTTCTCCTTCCAGGCACTTTCAATGCTGGAATAGTCAATACTGTAAATCGTACGCGTTCCTTTCTCGCGTATCTTGACCATCTCTGCCTGTACTTCGGGACTTACTTCCGGATTATTCAAACAAATGAAATCAACGCTATCTGGTACGATGGTCAGACGTTCAGCCTGCTTGCCGGGAGATCCCTTGGGGTTCTCGAAAGAAACAAAAGTGACTTTATGGTCTTCAGACTTATATCTGTTCAAATCCTTCAGATAGTCGGCATACAATTGAGGATTCTGTTCTTCGAATGTAGGGGAATTCAATTGGAGGCTTTCCACATCCGTCCAATCACTACATGAAGTTATTGTCAAGGCTGATGCCAGAAACAGCAGAGCAGACAATCTATATTTCAGGTTATTTTTCATATATACTTTCCTTTAAGTTTAATGTTATTTTTTAGAAGCCCACCATACATCTGTAGCCATATTATCTGCACCGTGCAGGTAGTTGGCAATCGCATATTCTACATTTGCCTTGTTGCTGACAAACTCATCCAACGGATAAGGCATACGACGTGCACCTTTCTCTGAATCAACTACACCACCACTCTTGTTTTCTTTCACCGGGATCAATTTCGGATATCCGGTACGGCGGAAGTCAGCCCAAGCTTCATTACCCAATTGCCAGTTGGCAATCCACTTCTGCACGATAATGCGTTCTTGTTTCTCTTCTTTGTCAGCACTATCATTCCATTTAATAGTGATATCAGACAGAGCATTCTGATAAGTATTCGTACCTGCCGGGTCTGTATATGCAGTCGGTCTGTTTACGTCGTCTTTCAGATAGTCTTCTGCACCGTCTGCACCCCATTGTTCAAATGACAAACGGATACCTTGATTGTAGAATGATTCGGCTGTACCACCCATGTTGAAGTTGAAAACAGCTTGTCCTTCAGCACGTAAGAAAGCTACTTCGGCTGCATTCATCCAATAAAGCGGAGAAGTAGGAGCAATGTTCACACCAGAGTATTTGTGTCCGGTTGTCTTCAGTTCGGGGATGACAATACCGCGACGCATTCCTACATAGTCCTGTCCTACCCATTCGGATTTAGTGAAGAACTTCTCACGTCTGTTATCTTTGTAACCGTTCATATAGCAGATGATATCGGCAGCAGCATGCGTATCACCACCAGTCAGACAGGGGTCGCCACCGTGTTCGGAAGTTTGTACCTGATTGTAACGGGTAGCTACATAAATAGGATTTTGTGAAGTCTCAAAGTAGTTCCATGCTGCATTGTCCGCATTCGATTCGATGACACCTCCGTTTGCAGGATTCACAGCTTCTTCAGCCATCTGCTGAGCTTTCACCGGATTGGCATAAGCTATACGGATAGCAAGACGCAACTTCAGTGAATTGGCAAATCTGATCCATTTCTTTACATCGCCTTTGTATACATAGTCGGCTGTAGGAACAAGCTGTTCGTTAGAATGCTCATTAAGTGTGGCAATAGCTGCAGTCAACTCATCGAAGAATGTATTATATGTCACTTCCTGAGAATCATAAGGAGTAGCAATCTCGCCATTCGCACCAATCTGAGAATAAGGTATCGGACCGAAAGCATCAGTCACACGATGCATAGCCGCCACCTTTATCACTTGTGCAATGGCATAAGGAACCGGATCATTCGTATTCTGTGACACCAGTTTCACTTGTGTCAGATTAGAGTATAATGTCGGAATAATCTTATCACTTTTCAAAAACACACGGCTCCAGTCGTCTTTGGGATTAAAAGTGGAGATGGCCTCTGTAAATCCGGCATTAGAATCGGCATAATATCCGCCCAAAGGTCCACCCAACAAACAGTCTGTGAACTGAGCTGTATTTACGTCCGGCGATACCACGCAACCTGCCAGGTTATTCATGGCAGATCCCAAAGCGTATCCATCCGCTGACAAATCAGGAGCTTCGTATGGGTTTGAATTGATATCCTCATAGTTACCGATACACGAAGACAGAGCAACAGTAAGAGATCCAAGTACTATTTTGTTTATTATATTTTTCATACCTATCTTGATTTATTTAGAATTTAAAGCTCAGATTAAAGCCAATATTACGCAATGAAGGCATCATAAAGTAGTCAATTCCCTGATAGAAGTTATCAGTAGATGCCACGCTTTCAGGATCGAAAGGAGCCTTGTTGTAGATCATCCAAAGATTACGTCCGATCAATGAAACTTTGATATCACACACATTGCCCAGCCATTTTCTTGGAATAGTATAACCGATAGAAGCTTCCTGCAAACGAATATTAGTAGCGGAATAAGTGTAATACTGAGGAACAGCCGTACCACCGGCTACTACTGAATACCAGCCTTCCGGATTTACACGGTCGTTTCCATTTACTGATACATAACCTTTGTCACGTGCAGCAGCAGATGCTTCAGAAACTCCGAAGTTATCGAGAACAGCTTGTGTACGTGAGAACACAACTCCACCCAAACGAGCTGAAACAAGGAATGCCACATTAATATTTTTCCAACTGAAATTGTTGCGCCATGCCAAGTTTCCTTTCGGCAATACACTACCTAATTTAATGTAATTATTAGCTTCCAGGCTCTCCGTTACAACACTGTTGGTCTCATCGATATAAACAGCTCCATTGGCATCTCTCTTCAAATCCATCAAGGAGTAAATGTCACCCATGCTTCCACCTTCTTTCAGGATGAAACGGGTACTACCCAAACCACCCATATTCAAAGAAGAAATAGAGAATTTCTCGCCAGTGATAGGATTGATGGCATTATCAGCTAAGGTAAGAATCTTGTTCTTGTTCATTGAATAAGTAACTCCTGTATTCCAAGTAAAATCTTTCCATGTATTATTGTAGTTCAACGCTAACTCAAGACCTTGATTGCGAACTGCACCTGTCTGAATGTAGATACGCGCATATTCACCTACCGGCAACTCAGGATTGAATGTCTGATTCATTGTCTTGGCGTTATAATAAGTCACATCTAGTTCGAAATTCTTGAGGAAACGCATATTCATACCCACTTCAAAAGAATTGGTACGTTCCGGTTTCAAATTATATACCGGGAAGTCAGTCAGGTTACTCCACTGACCAATACTAGTATTCCATGTAAACAGAGGATTAGCTATATATCTTTTGAATGCTGTACCCACAGAAGCAAAAGAACCGCGTATCTTCCAGTAAGACAGATAGTCCTTATTCAATTTAGGCATCAACTCAGACAACACTACAGACATACCTACCGAAGGATAGAAGAATGATTTATTGACGGAGTTAGGACCTGCCAACTGTGAAGGCCAGTCATTACGACCTGTCAATGTCAGATAATAAGTACTTTGGTAGCCAACTTCGGCAGATGCATAGATAGACTGAGTCTGTTCACGCCATCCAGTCTGCATTTTGTTTGTCTTAGTCGTACTCAGGTTCTGAATATAGAAGCCATTTGTCAATCCGGCTTTTTCACCGGCAAATGTTTGTGAATTATCAGCAATAGGTCCGCGTACAGCCATTTCATCATATCGCATATCAGTAAACGATCCACCCATATTAGCCTGCAAAGACCATTTTTCGCCGAATGTTTTGTTCACACTTACCAGGAAGTCTGCATACAACTGCTTTTCGTAGCTTCTGGAAATACCATAAAGACCACGATCAGACAACTCTGTCAGCTGAGTATTTGTACTGGCATAAGCCTTTTCCGTATAATCATTGTTAGAATTATCCAAGCGGACACGTCCGGAAACACTCAACCAGTCAAGAATCTGATAATTCAGACTTGCACCTAACATATAGCGGTCTTTCTTATTTTCACGCAAGTTACGGTAGTTCACCCAATAAGGATTCTGCATAGTCATATTACCATCACCTGTCGGCCAGTACTGAGTGTAAATCTTACGTGCTACGTCATAGCGTTCGTACATTTTAATATCTTCCCAATCATTGCCACGAGGAAATAGGTAAGCTCCAACCAATGGATTGTTATAAGTCCCCTGGTTCACCATATTGCGGTCTTTCTGTAAAATGTAGCTGGCATTTACATCCAATGTCATTTTATCATCGAGGAATGAAGTAGTATTACGCACGTTGAAATTATAACGGTCATATTTGTTGTTAGGAACGATACCTTTTGAATTAACCGCTGCAGCAGAAGCATAAGTCTGGTTCTTTTCCGAACCGGTAGAGAATGATACACTCTCTGTACCTATAACACCAGTCTGAAAATAATCATCACGAGGATTATAGCCGAAATATCTGGCTTCTGTCAGTTTAGGACCCCAGCTACGACTGGAGTTATCATCTTTCACACCACCAATACCTGTACCATAACGTGTCTGGAAACGGGGCATTACCAAAGGAGCGTTAAACTCAACACTACTGTTCACTGTGATATTCACACGACCTTCTTTCCCTTTTTTAGTAGTAATGATAATCGCACCATTGGCAGCATCGGAACCGTAAAGTGCAGCTGCTGCCGCACCAGTCAGCACAGACATTGATTCAATATCTTCCGGGTTAATGTCGGCAATCGGCTCAGTATTTCCTTTAGAAGAAAACTCCGTTCCATTCACTTTATTGGCATTGGAGTACATCGGAACACCGTCTACTACATACAATGCATTGGAAGACTGCATGATAGATTTTGTACCACGCATCACTACCTTGGACATACCGCCCACTCCGGACGAAGAAGCATTGATATTAACACCTGCCACTTTACCACTCAATGAATTAATAAAGTTAGGGTCTTTATTGGCAGTCACCGCATCAGCGTTTACTTGCTGTACATTGTAAGACAGCGCTTTCTCTGAGCGTTTGATTCCCAATGCTGTAACTACGACTTCCTCCAAGACTTGAGCATCTTCCTTTAAAGTGATATTAATAGTAGTATTGCCCGCTACAGTCCTCTCCAATGTTTGATACCCAACATACGAAAATTGCAAAACTGCATCTGAACCTGTAACGACCAATGTATAATTACCATCAAAATCAGTAATAGTACCATTAGTTGTTCCTTTTTCCAAAACAGAAACACCAATCAGAGGTTCGTTATTGGCATCTACCACCTTACCTGTTACTTTCTGTTGTTGTTGAGTCGACTTTATCGAAGAAGATGCATTTGCTTTCGACAAATAAACAACGTTGTCATCAATTTTATAAACGACATTTTTCCCCTTCAAAGCCTTGTCCAGTACTTCTACCAAAGAAACATCTTTAACATTCAATGACTCTATGCGCATTGAAGCCAAATTGTCATCATAAAAAAATTGATACTTAGATTGAGCCTGGATTTGCTTAATCACAGTTCCTAAAGAAGAATTGGAGATCCTAATTGTCAACTGTGCTATTGCAGATTGTGCCGGAAGGGCGAATAGCAACAAGATCAACAATGCCCGAAAAATCTTCGAGCCTCTACACGAGTCATTGATTCTCATACATTTGAATTTAAGATAAAACATTAGTTTTTAAACAATAATTAGAATCGAAATCCTATGTATTATTTTCGATTTACGCTTATATAACAACACATACATTAAAAAACACTTAGAGGATTTTGAAAAAAAATAAATATAATCCCATATTTACTTTTCCACAACGAGTTTCTTTTTCTTTAATAGCAACTAAAAATCAATCACTTACAAAGGAAAAGAGACTTTTATAAAATTTGGAGCCTGTTCAAATTTTATAAAATCATAAAGACTGCCAATAAAGACATCATACCAATCCTTATGAATATACAAGGAAAAACCGCAATCTTAAAGTAAGCAGACATTAATATTGCGGTTTTCATTTTTTAATTGACGTGATGGTAAATCTTACTATCTATACACATATTTCAACCAATATCCAAATGCAGGATCTTGAATTTCAATGATATTTCCAGACAATACATCAATTAAATCCTTTTCTAATGTTGCCTTACGCAGATTTTTAATATTGGCAGATGTACCTAATTTATATTTGTTCAACACTTCTTTTGAAGAGAAATTAGAAACCCCATCAGCTACTGCAAGCAAAAAATTAATTTGTTTGGGGGTTAAAGAATCAATAACATTAGCAAATAACAAACTCAATTGAGCAATCAAGCTATTAAAAGCCTCTTCAACAATTTCTTTCGTACAACCGCTATCCGGCGTACGAAACCAAACTTGTTGACTTAATTGTTGAATATAGTAAGGATGATTTTTCATCTTATCGGCAATAAGAGCCTGTTTAAATTTTCCTGAGATTATGTTAGATAGGCTTTACCGACCAGTTTTTATTCGTCACATAGTCTCC
>NZ_JANJZR010000038.1 GCF_024623065.1 Bacteroides acidifaciens | reverse complement strand
TGTAATCATCCGAATACGGAGTACTCGTATACAATATGTTATCCTTTTGTTATCCTATTGCCAGGTATTAACATCTGGCGTTTCAGGTATTAATGGTTAGAGAATTGGCTGTTAATACTTGAGAGAAGAGCTGTTAATACTTGAGGGGAGAGCTGTTTACAGCTATCAGCAAGCTTTCCGCAGGTGGCGGACGAGAAATTTTCAGGGTTTTGGTGTTTTTCTTGAAGTTTTGCATGGCAGATCCGTTTTTAATTTATATTTTTGAAACGTTTTCTATGAATCGATGGGACAAAGATAGAATATTTTTTCATAAAGAAAACTATGATTTTCGTTTTTAATCTTAACCATTTTACAAGTCATTGATTATAAACACATAGTAAACAACATTTTTCAGACAGTCATTTCAGGTCTGACGTTTTATTGATTTTGAATTAATATTTTAAACAAAAAAGAAACAGGATGGATACAAATTTAGATGTCACAGGCATCATCAAGCGTGCCAAACAGGCGTTAGACCTGAAAAGAGACAGCGAACTGGCTGAATACTTGGGAGTTTCGAGAGCGACAGTTACTAATTGGGCAGCACGAAACAGCATAGACTTCAAGCTGTTGCTTGACAAGTTCGGCGACAAGGTGGACTACAACTGGCTATTGTTGGGAAAAGGAAGTCCCGTGCACCAGCCGAGATTCTGCGAAAGCGAACTGGCGCAGGGAGAAGTCGACATTATACACAACCCGAAAACGCCCGAACCGATAGACGACCGGAGCGTGACGTTATACGACATCACGGCGGCGGCAAACCTGAAAACATTGTTCACCAACAAGCAGCAGTACGCACTGGGGAAGATATTGATTCCGAATATTTCCGTCTGCGACGGGGCGGTGTATGTAAACGGGGACAGCATGTATCCCATACTGAAATCGGGGGACATCATCGGATACAAGGAAATCAGCAGTTTCGAAAACGTCATCTACGGGGAAATATACCTGGTGTCGTTCATGATTGACGGAGACGAGTATCTGGCTGTCAAATACGTGAACCGTTCGGAGAAGGAAGGATGCATCAAGCTGGTGAGTTACAATACGCATCACGAGCCGATGGATATCCCGTTCGCGTCCATCAATGCGATGGCAATCGTGAAGTTCTCCATCAGAAGGCACATGATGATGTAAGTTTCAAGGTTTCACCACAGAGGACACGGAGGACACGGAGGAGATAAAGGGGACGGAGGAGACAGAGGAATACTGATTTTTCATATTCATCCTCAAAGCTCCCCCGCAGGATGTGTTGCATAAGCGCAGTTGCCACATACCGCACAGGCAATCACAACTACAAAGCAGCCGCAACTACAAGACAGCCACAACTATGAGAATAAAACCTCTGTGTCCTCTGCGTCCTCTGTGGTGAAATGAAATCAGATTTCCTCCCCTTTCAGCGTAGCCGAACTGGCTTCGGTGATGCGGACGTTGACAAAGTCACCGACACGGTGCGTACCCCTGTCGAACACGACGACACGGTTCTGCTCCGTACGCCCGAACAGCTGCTCGCGCGAACGCTTGGAGACACCTTCCACGAGCACTTCGTACGTCTTTCCGATGCAACGCTGGTTGGATTCGGCAGACAGACGGTTCTGCAGGGCGATAATCTCATTCAGGCGGCGTACTTTCACCTCTTCGGGCACATTGTCTTCGAGATGTTTCGAAGCATACGTTCCCGGACGTTCGGAGTATTTGAACATAAAGGCGGCATCGTATCCGCACGCTTCCATCAGGGAGAGGGAGAGGGCGTGGTCTTCTTCCGTTTCAGAATGGAAACCGGAAAAAATATCGGTAGTCAGTCCGCAATCGGGGATGATGCGCTTGATGGCGGCTACCCGTTCCAAGTACCATTCGCGGGTATATTTGCGGTTCATCAGTTTGAGGATGCGGGAACTGCCGCTCTGCACAGGCAGGTGGATATGCTTGCATACGTTGGGCACTTGCGCGATTACTTCGAGCGTTTCGTCGCTCATATCCTTCGGATGGGAAGTCGTGAAACGGATGCGCACGCCCGGAGCGGCTTCGGCAACGGTGCGGAGCAACATCGGGAAAGTGACCACTTCTCCTGTCGGCCTCTCGAAACGGTAGGAGTTGACGTTCTGTCCCAGCAGGGTGACTTCCTTATAGCCTTTCGCAACGAGGTCTGCCACTTCATTGAGGATGCTTTCCACGTCACGGCTACGCTCACGTCCGCGAGTGTAGGGGACGATGCAATAGGTGCAGAAGTTGTTGCAGCCACGCATGATGGACACGAATCCGGAGATGTGGTTGCCGCAGATACGCGAAGGAATCACATCCCGATAGGTTTCGGTGGTGGAAAGTTCCACGTTGATTGCCTTCTCGCCGGCTTCTACGGCGGCAATCAGGCCGGGCAGGGTGAGGTAGGCATCCGGGCCTACTACGAGGTCGACATGATGATTCGTAATCAAATCATCCTTCACCCGTTCGGCCATACATCCCAGTACGCCTACAATCAGGCGCTTTTTCTTTTTCTTCAGCGAGTGGAAAAATTCCAGGCGGTTCAGAATCTTCTGCTCCGCATTGTCGCGGATGGAGCAGGTGTTCATAAACACAGCATCAGCCTCTTCCAACGTTTCAGCTACGGAGTATCCCGCCATCTGCATCACTGAGGCAATCACCTCGCTGTCGGCCACGTTCATCTGGCAGCCGTAGGTTTCGATAAACAACTTCTTGTTGTCATCGGTCGTTTCAGTTGCGGATTTAAAGTCCGCTCCCGTTAATTCGTTCATATTCAAATTATAAATTAAAGATTCGGCTGCAAAGATACGGCTTCGCTTTCAATAAGTGGCGAATTGGCACAAAAATAACGCAAAAACTTATGGTTTAGCATGTCAAGTTGTAATTTATGTTAAGAGAATAAACATTTTCCGGTGACATACTTGGCAAATTTAAATTTATTTTTCACATTTGTGCAATGAAAGAAACATTAGATTTTTTCATAGTTAAGGTTTAGGTTAAAAAAATTAAGGGGAGCTGTGAAGCTGCCCTTTTTTCATAATAAAAAGTTAGTCCAAACCGGAATTTATATGTAACTTTGGCGAATTACTAATTAGAAATGAAACACAATGGAAGATTTCTTGAAATTTCTCTTGATAGTAGGTGTCATTCTTGTGGGAATATTCAAAGAGGTGAGTAAGAATAGCAAATCAAAAAAAGCTACTGACAAACGCCCCGTTCCCCCGACACCGTCGCCCACCGAAATAGAGCCGGATGTCATCCTCATGCCCGAAGCGTGGGGTAAAATAGAGTTGCCGGTTCCCCAAATGTCTTCGAAACAGGCCTCCAGACATGCACCGAAGCAACAGCAACAGCAGCAACAACAGAAAAAGAAAAAGAAAAAGAAAAGAGAAGAGGTATCTGTTGCCGCATCACTGGCCAACAGTGCCGCCCAGGACGAACAGAACAGCAGGCAGGGTGCTCATTTCAATACTCCCGACGAATCATCAGACAGCAACGAAGACTTCACCATTCATTCGGCAGAAGAAGCACGCCGGGCTATTATATGGGGAGAGATACTTCAACGGAAATACTGACGGGAATTACGAGGGCATGTTTCAAGCACGGGAAAGTAGCGTAACCCGTACATGGAGCCTTTACAATAAAGCGAATAATTAACCATAAAATATCAACTGTATTTTAACACGAAATTATACTATTTATGTCACTTAATCGTATCTCGGCAGCAGAAGCTGCAAGCCTTATCAAACATGGCTACAACATCGGCCTGAGCGGGTTTACCCCCGCAGGAACGGCCAAGGCTGTTACAGCGGAACTCGCAAAGATTGCGGAAGCGGAACACGCCAAAGGAAATCCATTTCAGGTAAGTATCTTTACGGGCGCCTCTACCGGAGAGTCGTGCGACGGCGTGCTGTCACGCGCGAAAGCTATCCGCTACCGTGCTCCTTATACCACAAATTCCGACTTCCGCAAGGCCGTGAACAACGGAGAGATTGCCTACAACGACATACACCTCTCACAGATGGCACAGGAAGTGCGCTACGGATTCATGGGCAAAGTGAACGTAGCCATCATCGAAGCCTGCGAAGTGACTCCCGACGGAAAGATTTACCTGACTGCCGCCGGCGGCATCTCCCCGACTATCTGCCGTCTGGCCGACCAGATTATCGTGGAGCTGAACAGCGCACACAGCAAATCCGGCATGGGACTGCATGACGTGTACGAACCGCTCGACCCGCCTTACCGCCGCGAGATACCTATCTACAAACCGAACGACCGCATCGGACTGCCTTATATCCAGGTAGACCCGAAGAAAATCGTAGGCGTAGTGGAGACAAACTGGCCGGACGAAGCGCGTTCTTTCGCAGACGCCGACCCGCTGACCGACAAAATCGGACAGAACGTTGCCGACTTCCTCGCTGCGGACATGAAGCGCGGCATCATCCCGCCTTCTTTCCTTCCGTTGCAGTCGGGCGTAGGAAACATCGCCAACGCCGTGCTCGGCGCACTGGGACGCGACAAGACGATTCCTCCATTCGAAATGTACACGGAAGTGATTCAGAACTCCGTGATTGGCCTGATTCGCGAAGGACGCATCAGATTCGGAAGTGCCTGCTCGCTGACTGTCACCAACGACTGCCTGGAAGGTATTTACAACGATATGGATTTCTTCCGCGACAAGCTGGTGCTCCGCCCGTCGGAAATCTCCAACAGCCCGGAAATCATACGCCGGCTCGGTGTTATCTCTATCAATACGGCTATCGAAGTCGACCTGTACGGCAATGTGAACTCAACCCATATCGGAGGCACGAAGATGATGAACGGTATCGGCGGCTCGGGAGACTTCACACGCAATGCGTACATCTCTATCTTCACTTGTCCGTCGGTGGCCAAGGAGGGCAAAATCAGCGCTATCGTGCCGATGGTGTCCCATCACGACCACACGGAGCACGATGTCAACATCGTCATCACCGAACAAGGTGTTGCCGACCTTCGCGGCAAGAGCCCGAAAGAACGCGCACAAGCCATCATCGAAAACTGTGCACACCCTGACTACAAACAGCTGCTTTGGGATTACCTCAAACTGGCCGGCGGCAAGGCGCAGACCCCGCACGCCATTCAGGCTGCACTCGGCATGCACGCAGAATTGGGCAAGAGCGGCGATATGAAAAATACAAACTGGGCTGAATACGTGAAGTAAATAGAACACAGGATATACAGAATCCTGCTCTATACAAACTATAATTGTATTCTCTGGTAAACAAAATCCATGTGTTTTTGTATATTAGAGAATACAATTTTCTTTTTATATCATCTCAAACCATCGGCAGAAGCATCCAAGTTACCGTCCGATAATCACCTCGCAGACCTTATCCTGAAACGCCCTTGCCTTAGCAGCCGAAAGTACGTTCTGGTTCATAATGGCAAACGCCGCTTCGTGTCCGTCCTTCATCCGCAGGTAGCCTGCAAGCGCATTGATGGCAGTGAACGAGCCTGTCTTGGCATGCACATTCCGAAAGACGGGCGCACCCTTCATCCTGTTTTTCAATGTGCCGTCCACACCGCCTACGGGGAGAGACTTATAGAGTCTCTGAAAGATTCCCGTCCGCGAATACGCATATTTCAAGAAGTCGACCAGCAGGGCGGGAGAGAGGTAATTATAATTGGAGAGTCCGCAACCGTCCGCAATCTTATAGTCCTTCGGGTCGTGCCCCAGGCGGCGGATTAACTTCATGATTTCTACGATTCCGTCTTCGGCAGCCACCAGCTTCTTTCCCGTCGCCTGTGCCCCGAGGCGGCAGAGGAATGCTTCCGCATTGAGGTTGTCGCTCTCTTTCATCAATTGGTTCAGGACTTTTTGTACCGACGTATTCCATCCTGCCATCCGTTCCACCTGTACGCTGTCGCGCGGCAATTCGGCAAATGCATAAGACTGGGGGGTAGTGATTCCTTTCGCATGGAGACGCTCGAGGAAAGTGTGCATAAAAAAAGCGGGAGAATCATAGATATTGACATTATCTTTTCGGATAGAGGCTACATTGCCCGAAACAACGAGATTATTCCCGTTCGTCAGCCAGTCTCTTGAGAAAGAGAACTTTCCGGCAGAAGAAGTGCGTGTTTTTGTCCGGTTGGCCAGGGTGTAATAAGACGATACAGGCTGGCAGGAAACGCTTGCCGTATCCCCCTGAACGGTGGAGGGAACAACGGAAATCTGCACCGTTCCCTTGCAGAACATGAGCGGGGACAGATAAGGCTGATAGCCCGCAGGGGTATCGTCCCACGCCCATCCATGCCCCCAATAGAGGGAGTCTTTCATCGAGACATCGCCATACACCTGCCCGTTAATCACGGAGAAAGGGAAAGTGATTACTTCTGCTATCAACGAATCCATCGCCTGACTGTCAAATTCGGGGTCGAACCCGCCTACTACATACAGGTTGCCTTGCAGTGTATCATGCTCTATCACGCCATCGTGCCATACTTCCGTACGGAAAGGCTCGTTCGCGTCGGGACGGGAAAGGGCGGTAATAGCCGTCAGCAGTTTCATGGTAGAGGCAGGGCGGGAGAGTTTCTCCGCACGGTAATTGTACAACGGCTTCTTCGCCGTCAGGTCATAAACGGATATGCCGACTTCGGACGCTTCGGGAAGCATCTTCTTGATAAGCGAATCTATCTCCGAGAAATCTCTTTGCGCCCACAAGGGCAACAGACAGACGGACAACGTGACGAGTAAAAGACCTTTCTTCATACATTAATATGCGTTTAGAGACAATTGCCTGCAAAACTATCCAAAACATATGACGCAACAAAGTAGCGGTAAAGAAAATGTTTAGAAAAGTTTTGCATTTCAAAGTAAATCCATACTTTTGCTGCCGTCAACACTTCTGACAGTGTATTGATAAACATCCACTGAACAACTACCGACAGAGGCGACAGGCAGCAGAAACAAAGTAAAATCAATATATAAAAATCAAAATGACACTATGAAAGCTATGAATGTTATGCGCAACGCCGCCTTATGCGGACTGCTCTTCTGTCTGACAACAGGAAGCAACACCGCCACCGCCAACAATGCGGGCAAGGACAACACCGCACTTCTCAACTATTTCTCCACTTGTCTGACATCACCGGACAAGAATCACACTTTCGAAAAAGGGAAACAATTCAGCCTTGCGAAAGTGGAACAATACCGCCAATTAGTGTGGAACGCATGGCGAACGGCAAACGAACGCTTGGACGAAGAGAAACTAATCCCGCTACAACCCCTGTCCGACAAGACATGCAGCCAGTGGAATCTTCCCCCCGAACTGGAACCGAAAGCCGTGATGCCCTACTACTGGGGGACGAAGGGCACCACGAAGCCCGATGAAGGCTATCCGCTGTTTATCTATACGCACGGATCGGGGCCGAAAGCCGCAGAATGGGACACAGGACTTAAAATATGCCGGATGTTCGACGACGCACCGTCCGCCTACTTCATTCCGCAAATCCCCAACGAAGGAAGCTACTACCGCTGGTGGCAGAAATCCAAGCAATATGCCTGGGAGAAACTATTGCGCCAGTCGTTAGTATCGGGCCACATCAACCCGGACAGAGTGTATATCTTCGGCATCTCCGAGGGCGGATATGGCAGCCAGCGCCTTGCCTCTTTCTATGCCGATTACCTTGCCGGAGCAGGCCCCATGGCAGGCGGCGAACCCTTGAAGAATGCCCCCGCCGAGAACTGCGCCAACATCGCCTTCTCGCTGCTCACGGGAGCCGTAGACCGCGGCTTTTACCGCAACATGCTGACGGGTTACGTCAAAAACGAGTTTGAACATCTGCAAAAGGAACATCCAGGATTGTTCACCCACCGCATAGAATTGATTCCCAATATGGGACATTCAATCGACTACCGCCTCACCACCCCGTGGCTGAAACAATACACCCGCAATCCATATCCGAAATACGTACTGTGGGAAGACTTCGAAATGGACGGACTACACCGCAAAGGGTTCTACAACCTCGTGGTGAAAGAACGCCCCGACGCAGACGCCCGCACCCGCTACGAAATGACCATCGAAGACAATCGCATCACACTGAATGTGGACAACGTAGCCTACGAAGTCATCCAGAAAGACCCGCACTGGGGTATCGAACTGAAATTCAAGAAACATTATACCCCCGCCACCAAAGGAAAGGTGATTGTCTACCTCAATAGCGAACTGGTAGACTTGAAACAAAAAGTGACCGTGACGGTGAACGGCAAGCAAGTGTTCCAGGGCAAAGTGAAACCCGACCTGAAACACATGGCAAACAGTTGCGCCACCTTCTTCGACCCACAGCGGATCTATCCGGCAGCCATTGAGGTGGAACTGTGAGCCGGCAAAAAAGAAGAGCAGCAAAAATCCATAAAAAACAGGAGAATTTATTCAAAAAGTGCTTTCTTTATAAAGAAATAAGTATTTTTGTTTCAAATATTCTCCAATGATAACAAATGAGCAAAAATATATAGACAATATTGCAGACAAAGGAGTGCGCAATAAAAAAGACCTTGATGTCTTTTTCAATCAATACTACGCTGTTTTCGTCTCCTTTGCCTGCCGGTATTGTCTGAACGAAGAGGAAGCGCGCGACATTGTTCAGGATGTATTTGTCAGCTTTTGGGAACAGCGGATGAATTTCACTTCCATTCTCACAATCAAGGCTTTCTTCTACCGCTCCATTTCCAATCGTATCCTCAACTACCTGAGACACGAAGAGGTGAAAAGCCGATATGCGGAGAGCCAGCTGAAAAAAATACAAAGCGAAGAATTCATCCAGGAAAGCGTTATCCGGGAAGAAGTCTCCTGCATGATACACAAGAAAATCAAAGAACTTACCCCGCGTGAACAGGAAGTTATCCTGCTTTCTCTCCAGAATAAGTCAAATCAGGAAATAGCAGATCTGCTCTCATTATCCGTACCTACTGTAAAAACACATAAAATGCACGCATACGCCCGCCTGCGCGCAGAATTGGAAGAATTAAGATTTCTATTGCTTATTTTATAAAAAAACAACTTCTACTTCATACTCATTCCAAGGTTGCGTGTTTTTAAGATATAAGAACTCTTAATTTATCACCGTCAATGGATATAAATAAGTATAAAGAAAGCATACAGATTGCAGAAGAAATCAGCAAGGAAATCTGCACAGGCAAGGACTCGACTTCCCGCTTGGTGAAGGAGTGGAAGAAGAATTCTGCCGGGTTGTATAAAGAACTACAGCAACAGCAGAGGTTGGCCGAAGAGATGAAATTCCGTGATTCCATCGAGCTGGAAGGCCCCCTGCGCAACATACACCAACGCATCTCCCCATCACGGAAACTCTTCATCCGCACATCCGGCATAGCCGCCTCTCTCATATTGGCTGTTGCCCTGACCTCTTTATGGTTATGGCAGAAAGAGGAAAGAGAAGCTGTCCGATGGGCATCCACCGTCCCCGGAAAAGAACCTTCTTCCATCATCACCTGCGACAACAGGACGGTGACATTAAAAGAAAGCCGCCTGTCTGTGGTCGACAATCAGCTTATCAGCAGCACAAGCGATGGCAAGAAAGATATTACAATCACCGTGGAACAAGACCTGCAACTCAACAGGCTCGTCGTACCGACAGGAGCCGAACAGGTACTGACTCTGGAGGACGGGTCTATTGTACAGATAAATGCCGCTTCCGAATTATTATTCCCCACTCATTTCACAAAGCAGGCAAGGCAGATCCAACTGGCAGGAGAAGCCTACCTGAAAGTAAAAGCAGATAAAGACAACCCGTTCATTGTCCACCTTGGAACCTTGGACGTACAAGTAACCGGAACTGCCTTCAACGTCAAAGCTTATGAAGAGGAAAACGAAATAAGCATTGCGCTTGTTGAAGGTATAATCAGTGTCTATAAAGAAAAGCAACTGTTGGCCGAACTACTCCCCGGACAACTGTTCACTTTCCGGAAAGACGAACAGGAATATACGGTGACCGACACCGACCTGTCAACTGTTACCGACTGGACAGAAGACCAATTCATTTTCTATAATGAAACAATTGAGAATATCATGCATAAAATATCACGCTGGTACAATGTAAACATCAGCGTCGACGAAAAAATAAAAAACGTACGCTACACAGGCATACTGTCGCGCAAACAGCCTCTTGTCAAAATACTGGATGCTCTCCGCATGACCGACGAGCTTGAATTCGACATACAAGCCGATAAAAAAATAGATGTAGAAAGAAAGAATTAACACCCAAGTCTAATTTATAAAAAAATGAAAAGCATGAGAGAAAGGTTTATTTTACAAGGATTAGTGATGCTGATAGCTTTCACATTATCCCTCGCGACTCCATTCAAGGCACACGCGCAAAGCGGGCAGAAGGAGAGAATCACAATCATGGTCAAGCAGAAACCATTGGAAGAGGTATTGAAGAAACTGAGCAAGGAATACAACTACCAGTTATTCTACAACAATTCATTGGTGAAGGGAATCCGTGTATCCGTCTCTATACAAAAGGCCGGAATAAATCAAACAATGGACGTGCTACTGGCAGGAACCGGACTGCAATATAGTATCAAGGAAAAAACAATCGTCATTACCACAATCCCTTCCCGGAATACCGCAAAAGAAAAGAAACTGCTCAGCGGGCATGTGGTGGATAAAGAAGGGAGAGCTATTCCGGGAGTAAACATTTTCACAGGCGACAAGACACAGGGAGCTGTCAGCGACATCGACGGTAATTTTGCATTCGCCAGTCCGCTGAAACACGGCACGCTGCTGAACTTCACTTCCATAGGCATGAAGCCGCAACACATCGTGTATGGCGGAGAAAGTACCTTGAAAATAGTGATGGTAGAGGATGTCAACGAACTGGAAGCAGTGGTCGTCACCGGTGTGGTAAACAAAAAGCGGGAAAGTTTTACCGGCTCGGCTTCCACATTCACTGCCGACGAGTTGAAAGCTGTCGGTACGCAGAATGTCATTTCCAGTCTGAAAACATTGGACCCGGCATTCAATGTATTGGAAAGCGGAGAATTCGGCTCCGACCCGAACCGGATGCCGGACATTGAAATCCGTGGAAAATCCAGTCTGATCAGTACCCGCGACGAACTGGCAGAAGACCCCAACCAGCCGCTGTTTATCCTTGACGGCTTCGAATCCTCATTAGAAGCGATCTACAACCTCGACATGAACCGGGTTGCTTCCATTACTATACTGAAAGACGCTGCCTCTACCGCCATCTATGGTTCCAAAGCATCGAACGGTGTTGTAGTAGTGGAAACAGTCAGGCCCAAATCCGGAAAACTTCACCTTACCTACAATGGTTCGGCAAATATATCATGGGCAGACCTCTCAAGCTATAATCTGATGAATGCTTCGGAAAAACTCCGGTTCGAACAAATGGTCGGAAGATATACCTCATCGACCCCCAGCCAGCAAATCGAACTGGATCAGTTATACAATAATAAACTGGCAGACGTAGCACGGGGAGTAGATACCTACTGGCTTGCAGAACCGCTACGAACCGGCATCAACCACCGCCACTCACTATATGCGGAAGGCGGAGAAGGTGCATTCCAGTTCGGACTGGGACTTTCATACAACGGCATCACCGGTGTTATGAAAGAATCCAAACGCGACAACCTCAGCGGGAACATCGACCTGACTTACCGCCTCAACAAACTACAGTTTGTCAACAAGTTCTCTATGGACAACACGGCTTCCGGCAACCCGATCGTCGGCTTCTCCGAATATGCGGGCGCAAACCCATACTACATGAAATATAATGAAAACGGAGAGGTGGAAAGATGGCTTGAATATAATGACTATGTAGAAGCAGGCAACCCTCTGTACAACGCAGCACAAAACAGTTATAACAAAGGGAAATCCCTCTCCATCTCCGACAAGTTCATCATGGAGTATACTCCGATAGCGGCAATGAAAATACGTGCGCGGTTCGGAATTACCCATACCAACAGCAATACGGAAGCTTTTACCTCACCTCTCGACAGCGATTACTCGAAGGTGGATTTTACCAAGCGCGGTTCATACAATTATGGCGAAACGGAAAGCAACAAGTATGAAGGCGAACTGACGGTAACCTACGGCAAGACTTTCAACAAGGCGCATCTTGTCAACATCGCCGCCGGAGGATACCTGTCCCAACTCGACTCCAAATCACATGGATACGCAGCTGTCGGATTTCCGGTAGGAGACTTCACACTGCCTTCTTTTGCCAATGGTTATCCGGACAACGGAAGCCCCAGTTATTACGAAAACACTTCCCGTTCGGTAAGTGCCTACGCTATCGGCAACTATGCCTTCAACAACCGTTACCTGCTTGATTTCAGCTACCGCGTCAACGGTTCATCCGTATTCGGGACAGACAAGCATTACATCGGAACCTGGGCAGTCGGTCTGGCATGGAACCTGCACAATGAGAAATTTGTTTCTGATAACATCGACGGCATCTCCATGTTCAAAATCCGTGCCTCTATCGGTAATCCCGGCAACCAGAACTTCTCTTCATCGTCTACCATCACCACTTTCCGTTATAACTTCAATTCATTCAATTATTTCGGAATGACTACATCACTCGCACAGTTAGGCAATCCGGATTTGGAATGGCAGACCACTATCGACCGGAACATCGGTTTCGACATCACAATACTGAACGACCGCCTGACTTTGACCGGCGATTATTATTACAAGACCACCGACCCGCTACTAATCGGCATCGACATGCCTGCCTCTACCGGAGCAACCGGCAATATCATCTATAAGAACTTCGGAAAACAAACGACCAAAGGTTTCAACGCACAAGCCACCTATTACATCATCCGGCAGATGGACAAACGCTTCTGGTGGTCAGTCAGAGGAACGCTCCGCCACGGTTCAAGCGAACTAAACGGGATAGGCAACCGGCTGGAATCTTTCAACACATCAGGCAGGGAAGGAGATCAGAACGGGCAAAACAAATCTACCAAGCGTTACTTTGACGGAGCCGACCCTGACGCCATCTGGGCAGTCCGTTCCGCCGGTATCGACCCGGCAACCGGACGCGAAATCTTTATCAAAAAGAACGGCGAACTCACCTATGACTTTTCATATGACGATGAAGTGATCATCGGCAGTAGCCGCCCTAAAGTGGAAGGTGTTCTCGGCAGCAGTTTCTCATGGAAAGGATTCTCCATGAATTTCGATTTCCGGTATCGCATGGGGGGATACTCTTTCAATTCCGTATTATACAACAAGGTGGAGAACATCACGACAAGCCAGCTAAAGTATAATCAAGACAAACGGGCACTCTATGACAGATGGCAGAAACCGGGAGACATTGCCAAGTTCAAGAATATCGCCGACTCACAATCCACTCCAATGTCTTCACGCTTCGTGCAAAAAGACAATACACTGACACTGGAATCATTGCGTGTAGGATACGAATTCAAGCCGGAAATTGCCCGTAAAGTGGGAGTCAGTTCACTGAGGCTCAATGCTTACATGAATGACATATTCCGCATTTCCAGTATCAAGCAGGAACGCGGTACTTCTTATCCGTTTTCACGTAGCGTATCTTTCAATCTTTCATTAACTCTATAAAACGTATTCATTATGAAACTGAGAAACATTATCATATCACTGTCTATATTCTTGCTGACAGGCTGCCTGTGCGGCTGTACGGACTGGTTGGATTACAAACCCAAGGATAAACAAAGCGAAGAACAGCAGTTCAGCACCAAGGATGGCTTCTATGCTGCCGTAAACGGAATCTACAACCGCATGGCGGGAAACTCATTGTACGGAAAGTACCTGTCTTATGAAATGATTGATGTACTGGCACAACGCTACACTGTCAACCTGACCGGTGACGACAGTTACTCCAAGTACCTACAAGCATTAATCAACTGGGATTACAGCAACGAAACTGTACTTTCCGCCCTCAGCAGCATTTGGGGAGAAGGCTACTCTACCATCATGAACATCAACGTGATACTGAACAATCTGGAGAAAGACATGAATGGTGAAGGCGCCGGAGTACTTCCCGAAAGAGAATATAAAATGCTGAAAGGAGAGATGCTGGCGGCAAGAGCCATGATCCATTTCGACCTGCTGCGCCTGTTCGGTCCGGTATATTTCCGTAATCCGGAAGGAAGAGGTATTCCCTACAACGAAAGTACTGAAACAAAAATTCTGGATATCCTTCCTGCTGAAACTGTGCTGAAAGACTATATCATCCGCGACCTGAAAACAGCCGAAGCGCTACTGCTCGAATCGGATCCGGTGCTTACCGAAGGCCCGAGAGCCGAATACGACCAGATAACAATGGACAATTCCATGCATTACCGCCAGTTACGCTTAAACTACTACGCCACTGTCCTGCTCACCGCCCGTACTTATTTATGGGGTGGAGATATGGGCAATGCTCTGGCAGAAGCCCGCAAACTGACGGATGATCCTAAAGTGAGAGGGTTCTTTCCGGCAGTAGATTCCGGAACGCTGCTGGGCAACTCCGTCAACCCTGACCTCATGTTCTCTACCGAGTGCCTCTTCGGATATTACAACAAAGACAGAGGACTGATTTATGATTATACATTCGGTGGTTCAAACACAGGCAACAAACTGTTAGTACCACGTTCCGGATATGTAGACGGACAGTTGTTTGCCAACAATCCCGGAGATTACCGTTACCAGTCACAATGGGAAAACGGAAGCACACTGGACGGCAACAGCTCCAAGCGGCTGGTCAAATTCCGCGAAATCACGGATACAGCCAAAGATGAAATGTCAGGAAGCACCAGTGACGAAAACCAGATTCTGCAAGTACAAAAATTCCACGGTACATTCTGCTCACTTATGAAATTGAGCGAAGCATACTATATCGCGGCGGAAGCCATGGCTACGGAAGGCTCGGAAGTGTACGACATGACAGCAGCGTGGAACTATCTGCAACAAATATTCGACAGCAGGGGCGCAGTGCGGTCAAGCAACAATTTCCGGGATCTCCTGACCAAAGAATATATCCGCGAATTTATCGGTGAAGGACAGGTCTTCTTCTATTTCAAGCGCCTGAACAAAGCATTTGACAACGCTTACAACGGAAGGCAAGCTATCCGGATTGAAATCATACCGGGATTTCTTTATGATGATAAGGAAAGCGTCACCGAAGAAGCCAAAGAGAAACGCTTTATAGCACCTCTGCCAACCAATGAACTGGATAATCGTTGAACCCCTAAAGACATGTAACAATATGAAACTAAATTATAAATGGCTCACCTCCACTATCATGGCCACCCTGTTTTTATTTACTGCCTGCCAAAAAGAAGAAGTGGTAACCTATGATTCAAATGAAAGTAAAGTGTACTTCCAGGTACAAAACTATGCTACTTCCAGCGGAACGGTAGGATACACCACACAGACATCCTACTCTTTTGTAGGGGCAAAAGAGAGCTTTACCAACGTCATCTTCAGAGGAACCATCCAACTATTAGGAAAGGTTGAAAACTACGAACGGAAAGTAAGGATAATTATCGACCGGGAGAACACCACCATGACCGAAGGGGAAGATTATGAAATCGACCTGGATACGGTAGTTATCAAAGCCGGTGAAAATCAGGCAAAAATAGGAGTACGTTTTCTAAGGAACGCCAGTTTCAGGGCACAAAAAGAAAAGCTCGTATTAAAACTGGAACCGAATGAGAACTTTACTGTCCTGGAGAAATATAAGTCGGTCAATACCTGGTCGAACACTACGGCGGATTATCTGGACGGCAGCCGTTATACATTCATCATTGACGAGGTTTACAGCGAACCGGGAAGTTGGACTACACTGAAAGCTGTAAACTACTTCGGTGCATGGAATGCCGTCAAGTATACCTTTATCAACAATTTCTTCGGATTCTCACTGGACGACTGGATCTATATCAATGGAGCAGGTTCCAAGATTACCGCAGGACGTATGCCTTACTATGCCCTCCAACTACAAAAAGAGTTACAGAGAAGGGCCGACGATCCCGAATTATCTCCCGTACTGGATGAAGACGGCTCGTATATGCAACTGCCGGAACCTTATCAAGTAGATTATTCGAATGTACAACAATAAAAACACAACGTTTATGAACAAGATAATGAAACATACCCATATAATCGGTTTGCTCTCCCTGCTCTTATTTGTCTCCTGTCTGGACGATAAAGGCAACTATACATATGGAGAAAAGGATATCATTACAATTGATATGCCGACAACACTTTCCGTATTGGCCAATGCTGAATATATAGATATCAAACCGGTAATCACTTCCAATAAGGAAGGAGCTATCGAAGACGGCAATGCCAATTACGAATTTCTGTATGAACGGGTCAACTCTGACGGAGACTGGGTCATCCTGAGTTCCGAAAACAAAAAAGACCTTTACAGGATAGCTGATCTGGGAATCGGAAAACATACCTGCCGCTATAGTGTGACTGATAAACGTACCGGCATAAAGAGCGTCAAGGGATTTGATATCAACATTATAGTCTCTACCTCCGAAGGATGGATGCTTCTCTGTAATGAAGGCAGCGAAGAGAGAGTGCGGCTGGACATGCTTTCCCAATTGTCGAAAGACCGTATTATCCCCGCCTACGATATAGCAAAAAATCCGGATATTCCCGAAATGTACCACGCCAGAAGCCTGGGATTCTTTTCTAACAGGAGGGGAACCATCGGAGATAAAATTACGCTGATGGCCGAAACGGAAAGCTATCTGCTCAATAACACATACCTTACCATTGACGGGAATGCGTATGAAATGAAAGCATCACTGTTCGCTTCATCACCGGAAGACCATATCGTCAATTTCGCATGTGTACCCAACAACGACTTTACAAATCATGCAGCTATCATCGCCGTGTCCAAAGAAGGCAATGCATTTGTCTGGGACCTGCTGCAAAACGGTACAGCTTTTGAAGATCCCGCCAATACTTCCGAACGGGGAGGAACACCAGAATATAGAGTGTCTCCCTTTGTCGGTGTGAGTACCCAAAGAAGTACCACCGGATTAAGCAACGGGGGTGCCGCCTTGCTGTATGACATTGACAACCATCGTTTTATAGGTTGGGATGGGGAAAGAGAAGAACAGGCCAGACGCCAGACCTGCTACCCACTGAAAGACCCGGACAGTGCTGAAAAGCTATTCAGCTTCAACACCGGTTCTATGGAGTTGGTTTCAATGGCAAATACAGCTTTCTCCAACGGGGCGGTTTACGCAATCATGCAAGACGGGAATAAGCGTCACATATATTCTATCAATCTATCCAACAGCGATTTCAAACAAGAGGGATGCTGGGAAGACATACAACTAACAGACTTCGACAAAGCAACCTTGTTCTGTGCCCACTCCCAATATCAAACCTTATATTATGCCTATAAAAACAAAGTATATTCTTACAACCTTTCTACGGGAGCAAGTAAAGAGGCTGTCACACTCAATCCGAATGAGGAAGTAACCACAATCAAGTTTTGCATGTATGACAATCCCGGAGGAGTGACCCAGCTTACTGCAAAGATGGATGAAGAAACGGCAGCCGCCTTTACAGCCCGCCAATATGAGTTGGTTGTAGGCTCTTATGACACGACATCTACCGACAATAACGGTGGGATTCTTCGCTTTTACCAAACAAGTTCGCCGGGAACGGACTTGACATTGAAGCCCGGATGGGAATACACCGGATACGCAAAAATTATAGACGTTAAATATAAAGAAGTCAAACCATAATGAGAATAAACTTACTCTTAAAATATATCATTACTACAATAATAGTATCAAGCACTATTATTCCTACCGGTAATGCGCAAGGTATCCAATTTGAAGAATCAACTTTCAATGAGGCGCTGGCAAAAGCCGGACAGGAAAAAAAGCTGCTTTTCATAGACTGTTACACTACTTGGTGCGGTCCGTGCAAGATGCTGAGTAAAATAGTATTTCCCAACGATACCGCAGGAGCTTTCTTCAACAAACATTTCATCAACCTGAAAATGGACATGGAAAAAGGGGAAGGAAAAACACTAAGTAAAACATTCCGGATCACAAGTTATCCCACTTTACTTTTTATCAATCCGGAAAACCAGGAAATAGTGTACCGCGTATGCGGGGCACATCCCAACGTCCGGTGGCTGGTGGGTGAAGCACAAAAAGCCGCTGACCCCAATCAGAATTTGCCGGGACTTTCCGCCCGTTATACCGAAAACAAACAAGATGCCCCGACAGTACTTAGATATCTGAACGGTCTTGCCGCTGCTTCCATGACGCATGAAAGGGATAGCATCCTGCATTTATATTTAAGCAGCCTGTCCGATGAAAACAGATATTCGGAAGACAACTGGCAGATTATTGAAAGTCAAGTCAACGAACCATATTCCATCGGATTTGAGCATCTCCTGAAGTATACTCCCGGTTACCGCCAGTCCATAGGAGAGGAGAAAGTGAACGAGAAAATAGAAACTGTCTACAAATACGCTGTTTCCAGATTTATCCGGAGAAAACGTATTCCCGCAGAGCAATTTCCACAACCAACGTTTGACAGGCTTGTATCCCTGCTGAAAGAATATAACGGTAAGAACGCTTCTTTTTACCGTGCGGAACTCAATCTTGTGGAGCTGGTACAAAAAGGAGACTACAAAGGAGTGATGGACGCACTGGACGGAACAGAAAAAGATCCGGCTTTTTCAGATGACAAGCGGTTTTATTTTACTTGGGTCAATCTCAATTATCTATCTGAATGCAAAGATCCGGTTATCATCAACCGCGGGTTGGCATGGGCGGAAAAACTGAAACCTTATCTCTCTACTCCTGCCATGAAGCGAAGCTGGCTATTAATGAAATCAGCATTATACGCTGCCAAAGGAGACAGTGAAACGGAAAAAGCACTGAAAGAGGAAGCGGAAAAGATGAAATAACAACTTCCATTACATATTCCTTTCCTGTTTGGTGGACATTAGCAGTCCACCAAACAGAAATATGAATCTACCGCCCGATAATCACCTCACAAACCTTATCCTGAAACGCCCTTGCCTTAGTAACCGAAAGCACGTTCCGGTTCATTATGGCAAATGCCGCTTTGTGTCCATTCTTCATCTTCAGATAACCTGCAAACACATTGATAGTTGTCAAGTCACAGACAGAAATATAGAGTTTTTCCCCGAAAAATTTTGGTAGTAAAAGAAAATACGTACTTTTGCGTACATAACATAGCCAGATGGTAACACTCCCAAATAACAATATTGACAATATAAGAATGCAGGGAACAAGCAGTAAGACAGAATTCGATATCTTTTTCAAAAAATACTATACGCTGTTCCTTTCCTTTGCCTGCCGCTATCATCTGGGGACAGAAGAAGCGCGTGATATTGTTCAGGACGTTTTCATTGCCTTTTGGGAACAACACGAGCATTTCACTTCCATCATTGCCATCAAAGCTTTCTTCTACCGTTCCATAGCCAACCGTTGTCTCGACTATCTGAAACATGAAGACGTGAAAAACCGCTATGCCGAAAGCCAACTGGAGACGATGCAGAGCGAAGAATTTATTCAGGAAAACATTATCCGGGAAGAAGTCTCGTTTATCGTGCGAAAAAAAATCAAACTCCTCACTCCACGCGAGCAGGAAGTCATCATTCTTTCACTACAGAATAAATCCAATCAGGAGATAGCCGACATGCTTTCATTGTCAGTCCCCACAGTGAAATCACACAAGATGCACGCTTATGCCCGCCTGCGTACAGAACTGGAGGAATTAAGATTTCTACTGCTTATTTTATAAAAAATCAATTTTTATATCATACTACTTGTTAAGTGTGTCGTTTTAATTATAAACGCCATAGATTCCATTTATATATATATGACAGAAGACAAAATCAAAGAAAGCATTCAGATAGCCGAGGAACTGGCCGGAGAAATCTGTACAGGAAAAACCTCGACTTCCCCACTTGCCGGAGAATGGAAAAAAGAGTCTCCCATACTATATGAAGAGTTACGGAAACAGGAACAACTTCCTGAGGAGATTGCTTTCCACGATTCTATCAACATAGACGAGGCACTACAACAGGTAAACAAACACATCATTCTCCCCCCAAGGAGACTCAACATCCGTGTGATAAGCAGTATCGCCGCCTCTTTCCTTTTAATTGTAAGTACAGCCACACTATGGTTGTGGACAGAAAACAAGAAAGAAGTTATCCCCGAATGGGCAACTACCGCCCCCGTTACTTCGAACACATCCATCATCGCGCAAAACAACGAGCCGGTGGAACTGGCAGAAAGCAACCTGACCGTCAAAGGCAACCAATTGATTGGAAGCACACTGGACGGCAAGCAGAACATCTCCATAAAACTGAAGCCCGACAACCAGTTCAACAAACTGTCTGTCCCCACAGGCGGGAGTTATCAACTGACACTGGAAGACGGGACAATCGTTCAAGTCAACGCCGATTCCGAACTGTCCTTTCCCACCCACTTCAAAAAGCATTTACGCCAGGTCAGACTGCAAGGAGAGGGATATTTCAGAGTAAAATCCAATCCCCAAAGTCCGTTCAATGTAATGCTCGGCACGCTGAACGTACAAGTCACAGGAACGACCTTTAATATCAAGGCTTACGAAGAAGAAGGAAATGTATCCATCACCCTTGTCGAAGGTTCGGTCAACGTACGCGAAGGACAGAAGATTCTCGCCACACTGTCTCCAGGCGAACAGTTCACCTACCAAAAGACGACAGGCGATTACAGCACTGCGCAAGCTGATATATCCGCTACCACTGGTTGGACGGAAGATAAGTTCGTCTTCCACAGCGAGACAATCGGCACTATCATGAATGAACTGTCCCGCTGGTATAATGTAGACATTAATGTAAGCGAAGATATACAAGATATACGCTATAGCGGCATATTGTCACGTAAACAGCCGCTCGCAGAAATACTCAATATCCTGCACCTGACAAATGAACTAGACTTCAAAATCCATCAGGACAGGAGAATAGACGCAACAGAGAAAAAGAATGAATAATAGCATCTAATATTATTTCACATAGTTATGACAGAAAAGCTTATTTCCAAAGGACTCATGTTGGCAATTTCCCTCATCCTGTCCTGTACCACTCCGTTGGCATATGCTCAAACAAGCCAGCCGGAGAAGATCACTGTTACGGTAAGTAAGAAACCGTTGGAAAACGTGTTGGAGAAACTGAGTAAACAATATGGCTACCAGTTTTTCTATAATGCCTCTCTATTGAAAGGAGTCAATGTGTCTGTATCTCTACAGGAAGCTGAAATCGACAACGTAATGAAAACGCTCCTGACAGGAACCGGACTACAATATTCCATAAAGGGAAGAACAATTGTCATCACTACAATACCCAAGAAAGCAATAGCCCAAACACCCCTAAACGGACGTGTCACCGATAGTGACGGGAACGTTCTTCCGGGGGTATCTATCTTCACACAAGATAAAAGCCAAGGAACCATCACAGACATTGACGGACGCTTTACGTTCTCCAAACCACTGACATACGGAACTGTACTGAACTTTTCTTCTGTAGGCATGAAGCCCCATGATGTAGTTTACAGCGGTGAACAACTGCTGCAAGTAGTCATGGTGGAGGATGTGAAACAACTGGATGCAGTAATCGTCACCGGTTTCCAGACTATCTCACGCGAACGGGCAACCGGAGCAGCCACAATCGTGAAGAGCAATTATCTTGACAAAATCCAGGCACCGGATTTGAGCAGCAAACTGGAAGGTGCCACTCCCGGGCTAACTAGTTACAACGGAAAAATGAGTATTCGTGGTACTTCTACATTCTCAACCTCTATCGGTACCACTCCGCTATTGGTACTGGACGGACAACCTGTCACCGGAGTAGGCATTAACGAACTGAATCCGGAAGACATCGAAACAATAACCGTACTGAAAGATGCCGCTGCCACCTCTCTATATGGTGTACGCGCTTCGAACGGTGTCATTGTCGTAACAACCAAACGCGGAACGGGCAAGAAACCGAACATCAACGTGTCTGCCAACTTCTACCTGAATCCGTTGCCATCACTTGACTACTGCCACTATGCTTCTACCAGTGACATCATTGATTACGAAAGAGACTATCTGATCAATAATCCTAATTATCAAGAAAATCCGTTAGATTATTTCGATTTGCTGAACGATATAAAAGCCCCCAGTTACATATCAACAGTAGACCGTCTCTATTACCGTCTCGCCAAAGGAGAAATCACAGAAAGTCAATTGAACGCCTCACTCGACCTCTTACGGAAGAATGATTATAGAAAAGCTTATCGTGACGAACTGCAACAAATGAACTTCGTACAGGACTATAATCTCTCTCTTTCCAAAGCGGGTGACAAATCCAACTTCTTCTTTTCTGCCCGTTACGAAAATGAAAGTACCTACAACAAGAACAACAGTTTTGATAAGTTCACTTTCTACATGAAAAACGAACTCGACCTGACCAAATGGTTTAAACTCACCGTAGGAACAAATGTGGGTATCGGCAACACCAGCTATTCACAAGCAGGATATCAAGGGACAACGGTAGCTATGCCATACGAAACTCTCTACAACGAAGACGGCAGTTATGCTTATATCTACCCGCACAATTATTTCAACTCCCAAACAGTGAACCAGACAGAAGGACTGAAACCTATGGGATACAACGCCGTGGAAGAATCGACCAAGAATATGCAAGATACGGATGACCTCTATTGGAAGCTCTTCACACATGCCGATTTCAAACTGCTCAAAGGATTGAATTTCGGTGTGAAATTCCAATATGAGAAACGGGATCAGAATACTGAACGCCAAGATGAGGAAGACTCATATTATATGAGAAATATGATTAACAGACACGCAGCCACCAATCCGCAAGGCGGATTTACCTACTATATCCCCGAAGGCGGAAGAATGGAAGAGGCTCATGCACGCTGGTCATATATGAACTTACGCGCACAATTCGACTATCAAACGACTATCAACGACAAACATGAGATTACCGCCTTGCTAGGTGGAGAAATCCGTGAAGACAAATATCGCAAGACAATAGGCGAGCGATATGGCTACGACGAACAAAAGCTGGTCTACAAACAAGTAGACTGGGCGGCATTGAACAAAGGTGTCATAGGGCAATTGAGCAGCAATCCTTTTCAAAAGCAAGAACAACTGTTCGTAAACGACTCACATCACCGTTATGTATCTGCTTACTTCAATGCAGGTTATTCATACGATACACGCTATGCCCTCAATGGTAGCGTCCGCATTGAGCAGGCCGACCTCTTCGGAACCGATCCCAAATACCGCTATCGCCCGTTGTGGTCGGTAGGTGCCAGTTGGAATATTTCTAATGAAGAGTTCATGAAAGACATCACATGGGTAGACATGCTCAAACTTCGCGCTACCTACGGTATCACAGGTAATGTAGACCAAAACACATCACCCTATTTGTTAGGAAGTTACGCAGTCTCTCCTTATAGCCAATCCAACCTGACGACTATCATTTCGCCACCCAATAAATTGCTCCGCTGGGAAAAGACTTCAACATTCAATATCGGACTGGACTTCTCTCTTCTCAGAAGATTGAGCGGTAGCTTTGACTTTTATCAGCGTTATAGTTCGGACTTGCTTGCCAATACCAATCTTGATCCCTCTACAGGTTTCCAAACGGCAAGAGTAAACAACGGAGCCATGCGGAACAAAGGTATAGAGCTTTCTCTTTCGTATAATTGGCTTAATAGCCGGGACTGGTCGTTCAATACTACCTTTACCACTGCCTACAACAGTAACAAGATAAAAAAAGTAGGTTATATCCCTACCTCCGCAAAGAGCATGCTGACCAACCCGGGTAGTTTCTATCTTCAGGGCGATACCTACAACTCGCTTTATGCCTACCGCTACGCTGGGCTGACAGACGAAGGAAATCCCTCTGTATATGACACTGAAGGAAACGTAGTTTCTCTGAAACCAGTGGACGAAATTGACGCCCTGACATGTGTAGGACAGCTCGACCCGAAATGGAATGGGGCACTTGACATCAGCCTGCGCTGGAAGCAACTCAACTTCTTCACCAAGATTGTCTACTATGCAGGACATTCATTACGGGTAGATGCCACTCCTCTTTACAGCGGACTTCGCTCAGAAACTTACAAAGGTGCCATTCATGAAGACATCGCCAACCGCTGGACCCCTGAACATACCAATACGGATATCCCTTCAATGACTGTTTACGGATTGAGCACCGACCGTGAATACCATTGGAAATATGCCGACTATAATACAGCAAGCGCCGCATTCATAAAGATACGTAATATCGGAGTGAGCTACACGCTACCCCAAGAATGGATAAGTAAAGCGGGATTCAAGGGAATCAGCCTGCGTGCTCAAGTGAACAACCCTTGTTACTGGGCTGCCAACAAACGGGATATCGACCCCGAAGCTTTCAATGCTAGTTCCGGTACACGGAGTGACGAAAAAGCAACCAGTTACATATTAGGTATCAACATCAACTTCTAAAACGACTCAGTATGAAACGAAATATTATTATAGGCTGCATAGCCGCAGCATTTAGCTTAAGTGCCTGTGACAACTATCTGGACATCGTCCCTAAAGGAGAGTCCGTGCTCAACCAAACCAACGACTATCTGGGATTAATCGAAGACGTCTACGGATATCCCATTCAGTCGGAATGGTATCTATGTGGAGAGGCCACTTCTTACAACATGGAACTACTCGAGAATTATTCTTCTCCGCTCAATTCAGCTGCATTCTACTGGAATGAAGATTTCGACCGCGCTTCCTATATGACAGCCACCGGAAGTAGCGATATGTACACCATATGTTATAGAAAGATATCAAACTTCAATATCATTATCCAAAATATCAACAAGTCCGAAGGAAGTGATGACGACAAACGCTACGGAATGGCACAAGCGAAGATTATGCGTGCTTATGCTTATTTTTACCTCATCAATACTTATGCCAAACCTTACAATCCGGAAACAGCAGCCCAAGACCGGGGAATCATCCTTCGTGAAGACTTTGATATGGAAGCAGTAGGAGTACAATCTACTGTGGCTGACGCTTATGCCCTGATTCAACGCGATATTGAAGAGGCTTTGCCCGATCTTCCGCACGTAGCTATGAACACGTTCCGCCCCAACAAATCCTTCGGCTATGCCCTGAAAGCTAAAGTACATCTTTTCAAGAGGGAATTTAACGAAGCACTTCAAGCTTCACTGGATTGTATCAAGGAAGCGGAAGGGGAAGGACGCCATAAATTGTGGAACATGAATACGGAATATCAGGCAGCGGTCAATTATATAAAACAAACTTTCGGATGGTCGGAAGATTTAATAGAATATGGGATGCCTATGTATTCCATGTTCCGTATGTCCGTCTCGGCAATGTATTTCACCCATCCATATGAAGATCCCGAAAATCTTCTTTCCCAAAATGGAATGACACAGTTTGACCCTTCTCCCAGTATGGTACGCAAGCCGGTCATGGACTTATATACACCAAAGAGCGACTTACGATATACCTTCAATCTAGGAGCAACCCCTACCAGGCCTACTGCTGAACCCGGAAGTATTATGTTAAGTTTAGGCGGATCCTACCAATGGAATCCTGCCGGAATCAAACTTTCCGAAGTATATCTGATGGCGGCAGAATGTTATGCCCGCAAAAGTGACAAGGAGAACGCCATGAAATACGTAAACGACGTACGCAAGAATCGGATTATCACCAAATATTATACCGATTTCACCGCTACTGATGCTGCCGATGCAATGAGAATTGTCCGTGAAGAGCGTAAACGCGAACTATTATTCACCAGTAACGGTTTCTTTGATATGCGCCGTTTCTGCACGGAATTCAACGAGACATTGACACGGGAGGTTGATGGAAAGACATATACTCTCAAACCAGATTCACACCTGTTGACATTCCCGTTCCCTGTATCTGCCATGCAAAACAGTAACTTAATACAAAACAGCAAATAATGAAAACATTCACTTTATTTATAGCAACACTTCTCTGTATGTTCACATATACAGAGGGGTTCGCTTTATCTTCCGACAGCAAAGCAGCGCATATCACTTTCAAAGCAGAAACTAACGGAAAGAAAATCTATTTCCAGAGCGAAAGTGACACTATCTATGGTTATCAGGAAGTGAAGCCGGGAGAGACGATAGCTCTGCAACTGGAGAAACCCGCCTATTACTATTATATGGGCTCCAACAGCAATATTTCGACCGTATTCGTCACTCCCGGTTCAACAAGCCGTATCGAAGAGAAAAACGGGAAAATATCTTTTGAAGGAGACAATGCGGCAATCAATCAATTTATTCAACAGCATTCTTCCATATTCAAAAGCCCTGATAGTATAGCTACATATTCCAACGAATGGCTGGAATTCCAACATAAAATGCTGGCAGAGTCAATAGATGCACTAAAAGCATCGAATTTGCCTGATGAATTCAAGCACATACACGAATGCTACTATCAATATACGTTTCTCAATCAACTGCTGAACGGTCCGAGGCTGATGCGAAGGAATATGTTCATGAAAGTGGATTTACCAACAAATTATTATGATGACGTAAGAAAAAACCGGTATGAGGATGCTGCACTGCTATATTATCCCAAATGGTTTACTGTGATGCGTGAGTCAATGGAAATATTAGAGAAGAATGGCGAATGGCAGCCCGACCCGACAAACTTTCTCGCTCAATATACTGCAAGAATATCCAATAATGAAGTGAAATCCGCTTTCCTGATACGTTATCTGAAACAAATCTTGAAAGCAGGTTATTCCGATGATTTTCCGACATATCTGTCTATCGCAAAAGCATCTGTACCTACGCATAGCGAAACATTCCTTCGGGAATTAGCCCAACTGGAAAAACAATACGACGGAATAAAAGCACGATACAGCAACATCACCCGTGGAAATACGGCACCTGTATTTACAGCCAATGATATTGATGGAAAAGCTTACTCTTCCGCCGACTACGCAGGAAAAGTGCTAGTACTCGATTTTTGGTTCAGCGGTTGCATCCCTTGCAAAGCTGAAATGCCCTATATGGAGAAACTGGCGGAAAAGATGAAAGGAGAAAACATTCAATTCTTCACTTTGTCACTCGACACCGGAGAACAGTTGCTCAAAGCGTGGAAAGAACTTGTGAAAGACAAAAACGGAGCGACTTTGCAACTCAACGTACCCAACGGGTTCAAGTCGGAAGTAGCGAAACACTACGGAATCCGTTCCGTTCCCCGCATCGTCATTATCGACCAACAGGGAAAGATTGTGGATGCTTTCGCCAAACGTCCTTCAGATCCCAAGTTATATCAGCAACTACTGAGATTATTGAATAAAGAGGAATCCGGCACACTGACAAAAGAAAAAGCGACAGCCGCTATGATGGCATTAAGGAACGCTGATACCGCAGCGCAAAAAGAAGAAATGCTGAAGAAGTTCGTGGCACAAGTGAAGAAAGAAAAAGCGGACTTTGCTTACCCGATGGTGAATATGATGATGTCATTTACCATAGAGGCATTTTATGCGGAAGGTAACCGGGAAAAAGCCGAAGGCTATATGGCTAATATTCCGGATTCGCCATTCAAACGTGATGTATTGGCTATCTCCGGATTCAATCGCTTGGAGAATGGCAGCTTTGAAATGGCAGCAGAATTACTGCATAGAGCCATCAAGATGACCACCGAAGGAAAAGATGAAGATACGCTTCCCAAAGAGGAGAAGCACAAACTCAATCAAATTCTCACTGCTTATGTAGAAGCATTGGTAAAAGACAACCGCATACAAGAAGCAGTTCCTTATGCCAAACAAATATACGAATCCAGTAATAAGCAGAATTATTCTATCAATGATTGCTACGTCACAACGCTCGTCTTTGAAAAGAAATTCAGTGAAGCAACCCCTATACTGGAAAACTTTGTCCGCATAGGAAAAGCTACTCCGCAGCAAATAGCTTGGCTGAAACAAGCATATACCCGGAAAAACGGTAAAGAAAAAGGATTCGAGCAATATTTGGATGAATTGAAATCGGAATTCCACAATACTTTACAGGAAAAGCTTGCACAGAATATGGTGAATGAACCTGCTCCACTCTTTACGCTTCACAACATGGACGGAAAGGAAGTTTCACTGGCAAGCCTGAAAGGGAAAGTAGTAGTGCTTGACTTTTGGGCTACATGGTGCGGTCCCTGCAAAGCATCTTTCCCCGCCATGCAGGAAACAATCAACCGTTTTGCAAACAATAAAGAGGTGGCATTTCTTTTCATCAATACGCTCGAAAGTAAAAAGAATCCTCAGGAAACCGTACGTAAATATATGAATGATAAAGGATATACTTTTAATGTAGTATTTGACGTAAAAGACCCGAACACGAATAAATTTCCTATTATAGAGAGCTACAAGGCCAAAGGGATTCCGGCTAAGTTCATTATAGACAAGGAAGGAAATATCCGGTTTAAACCTGTCGGCTTCTCCGGTTCCAATGAGGAGACGGTGGAAGAGCTCTCGGCAATGATAAAAGCATTGCTATAGCATTTATTTTCACATATCTGTATTGTCTGCATATTGTCATTTGTCAATCCAGGAATCAAATAATCATGATGACAAAGGACTGTCCCCCCCAAAAAAAGGACAGTCCTTTGTCATATATCCAAATAGGCTAATAGCCGCACTCAAAATAACTTTGTTATCATTCTTCCGCTCTACAACGCTTCCCGGAATATCTCACCCACCGTAGGATGAGGGAAAACAATCCTCTTCCATTGCGCCGCAGTCAATCCGAGTTCAATGGCAGTTCCTGCGAGCGTAACAATCTCCGAAGCCGGATTGCCCAACACGTGCGCTCCAATCACCCGTTCCTGTTCATCCAGCAATACTTTGCAGACTCCGTTCACTCCCTCGTTTTCTGCCACAAAACGACCGGAATAAGCCATCGGGAGCTTTACAACCTGATACGTTATGCCTTTGGCTGAGGCCGACTCTTCCGTTTCGCCCACTCCGGCAATCTCCGGATTGGTATAGACAACGCCCGGAATGGCACGATAACTCATTGCGTCTTCTTTTCCCAAAATGGAATGTACCGCCACTTCCGCTTCACGAACGGCTGTGTGAGCCAGTAAAGAGAACCCGGTGAGGTCACCGCAGACATAGACGCCGGATACGGAAGTCCGCATCTTCTCATTCACCTTGACAGCACCACGCTCTGTCTTCTCCAAATTCAGGTTTTCGAGTCCGAAACCTTTCGTTACCGGACGACGACCGACACTCATCAGCAGCTTCTCCGCTACCACGCTGCCACTTCCTTCTGCGTTCTCATAAGAAACGACAGCGCCTTCTTCCGTCTGCGACAGACCGACAACTTTCGTACTAAGCAGGAACTTAACGCCCCGCTTCGCATATTCCGCACGCAGCAAAGCGGAAAGTTCCTTATCCATTCCACCGAGAATCTCATCCAGCATCTCGACTACCGTCACTTGTACTCCCAGGCTATTGAAGAAAGAAGCGAATTCCATTCCTATCACTCCACCACCGACGATAGCCAGGGAAGCTGGCAGTTCTTTATTGTCCAATGCATCCCGATGCGTCCAGTAGTTCACCGTTTCCACACCCGGAATAGGGGGAATAAAGGTTTCCGAACCGGTGCAAAGTATCAGATTCTCGCCTTCGTAAGTTTCTTCACCGCAGCGGACTGTATTTTTATCTATGATTTGCGCTTCTCCCGATAGTATCGTAACGTTGTTTGAGGTCAGTTTTGCTTTCACTCCCAATACCAGTTTACGCACTACCTTGCTCTTGCGGGCGATAATCCTGGGCAGGTCGAAAGAGACTTCAGATACATTTACCGCATACTTCGACGCATGCTTCGCACTATCATAAGTTTTTGCCGAATAGAGCAGGGTTTTGGTCGGGATGCACCCTTCGTTCAGGCAGACACCGCCCAGATTGTTCTTTTCGATAAGCAATACGCTCAAACCGGCTTTGCCGGCAACTTCGGCAGCCGTATATCCGGCAGGACCGCCACCGATAATAATCACTTGATATTTCATAGTATCTCTGCTTAAATAAGTTGGTTAATTCAATAAAAAGAACTACATCTTCAACACTTCTTCCATGCTAAGACCGGACACCTGGCTAATGATTTCAACGGAAACGCCCTGCTCCTTCAAACCACAGACCATAAGTCGTTTTTCTTCCAAACGACCTTCTTCCCTGCCTTCTAATCTGCCTTCCAATCTGCCTTCTTCCCTGCCTTCCAATCTGCCTTCTTCCCTGCCTTCCAATCTGCCTTCCAAACGACCTTCCAAACGACCTTCCAATTTAGCTGAATCCAATACATCATTCTGTATCTTCATGGCACTGATATGTTCGTCATACGCTTGCCGTTCTTGGGAAGACATGGAGAAGTATTTCAGCTTTTCGCGTGCTTCGCTCAATCCGGGAGTGGTGGTATCCGGTCGTATGGTACCGTCTTTCAAGTATTTTATCCATTCTTCCAAAGGGGTGACCGCCACTTTGTCGAACTCATTCACGCGAATTAAAATATATTCGGGAAATATCTCGCAAGGCATACGGGTGACAATAGCGTCGCGTTCCCTCACATTCACCTGCAAATAGTCTTTTGTGTGGACACCTACAAACTGGTTCTGACCGTGGTATAGATAATCCGTCCCCTTGCCGATGTCGAAATAAAGAATGCTGATGGAATATACTTTTTTCACTTTGTGATAAGGATCACCCAAAGAGATATGTTCGGTAATGGCTTTTGCCACACCATACAAGATACGCTCCAGATAATACAACTCACGGGTATTCTGTATTTCGATGATGATAATTTCGTCTTTACTGTTGCGTGCCTTGATGTCTACCCGGTTAAACTTATCGTCAGCACTTTGCTGGTTTCCCTCACTTTCGAGAATCTCCATGATCTCTATCTTCTCGCCTATCAGGACGGTGAGAAATCCTTCAAGCACATCGAAATTCGCCTTCTGTCGCAACAGGCGCTTGATGGCCCAGTCGAAACGAATGTATCTGTCCTGCAAATCTTCCATAACTTATCTATATATATATTGATTATTGACAAAAGTAGCGGGTTCTTTTCCGCATTGCAATCATCCGGCATAACTTTTCTTCGGTTTTCATTCTCCCTTGCCTACGGATGAACCCGGAATGTATATACCAGCGTTCAGGGACGAACGCCGCCGGACGACAAACCGGAGAGACGGGCTTCGAGCAGTTGCATAAACTCACGCTCCTTGACGGGCATCACTGCTTCGTACTTCCCTTTGCCGTATCCTATCAGCACATAACGGGTGAGCGCGAACCGTCCGAAACGCATCGAAGCGCATTGCTGCACGGAGGTAATCTCCGGCAAAGGAATCTGCCGCTTGCGGCCGAACCGCCCCCTGTTCACTACCAGCATCCCGTCCGCAGTCAGCGTATATGTGGTATGTATCACCCACTCGATGACTACAATAAGCAGAAGCATAAACAACACACCCAGCAAAGCCGCCTTCGTCCACAAAGCCCCCACGGCATTCACCGTAAGCACTGCCAGCAGAAAATAATGATACCACGCGATGCGTGCATGAAAAATTCGATTCATCTTGTCTGATTTTGCCCGCAAGGTAGCAATTTTACGAATTAATGACAACGAAAAGTACAACGAAGTGACTTATTTTGTAGCTTTGCGGTGAGAAATAACAAAATTATGGTAAGAAAATTCGATTTCCTCGTTATCGGCTCCGGAATTGCCGGCATGAGTTTTGCGCTGAAAGTGGCGCACAAAGGTAAAGTTGCTCTTATCTGTAAAAGCGGGCTGGAAGAAGCCAATACGTACTTCGCGCAAGGCGGGGTAGCGTCTGTGACCAACCTGGTGGTAGACAATTTCGACAAGCACATTGAAGACACCATGAACGCCGGCGACTGGATTAGCGACCGTGCCGCAGTGGAGAAAGTGGTGCGTGAAGCTCCTGCACAGATCGAAGAACTGATAAAGTGGGGAGTAGACTTCGACAAAAACGAAAAGGGTGAATTTGACTTGCATCGCGAAGGGGGACACTCGGAATTCCGTATCCTTCACCACAAAGATAATACGGGAGCGGAAATACAGGACAGCCTGATTAAAGCCGTGCAGCGGCATCCGAACATCACGGTCATCGAACACCAGTTTGCCATTGAAATCCTGACACAGCATCATCTGGGAGTGACCGTTACCCGCCAGACACCGGATATCAAATGTTACGGCGCTTATATCCTCGACCCGAAGACCGGAAAAGTAGATACTTACCTTGCCAAAGTGACTCTGATGGCTACCGGTGGAGTAGGAGCCGTCTACAAGACCACCACCAATCCGTTGGTGGCTACCGGAGACGGTATCGCCATGGTTTACCGTGCCAAAGGTACGGTGAAAGATATGGAATTCGTACAATTCCACCCTACCGCCCTCTATCATCCGGGCGACCGCCCTTCTTTCCTGATTACGGAAGCAATGCGCGGCTATGGCGGTGTTCTCCGCACCATGGACGGCAAGGAATTCATGCAGAAATATGACCCGCGTCTTTCGCTTGCTCCGCGTGACATTGTAGCGCGTGCCATCGACAACGAGATGAAGAATCGCGGAGACGACCATGTTTATCTGGACGTGACCCACAAAGACCCGGAAGAAACAAAGAAACACTTCCCCAATATCTACGAAAAATGCCTGAGCCTGGGCATCGACATCACCAAAGATTATATCCCTGTGGCTCCGGCTGCCCACTATCTTTGTGGCGGTATCCTCGTAGACTTGAACGGACAGTCTTCTATCGAACGTCTGTATGCAGTAGGAGAGTGCTCTTGCACGGGACTGCACGGCGGTAACCGTCTGGCTTCAAACTCCTTGATTGAAGCCGTAGTATATGCTGACGCAGCCGCCAAACACAGTCTCCAAGCCATTGACCGGTATACTTACAACGAAGACATCCCCGAATGGAATGACGAAGGAACCCGTTCGCCGGAAGAAATGGTACTCATCACTCAAAGCATAAAGGAAGTAAATCAGATTATGAGTACTTACGTGGGTATTGTCCGCAGCGACCTTCGCCTGAAACGTGCATGGGACAGACTGGATATTATCTACGAGGAGACTGAAAGCCTGTTCAAACGCAGTGTCGCTTCCAGAGAGATTTGCGAATTACGTAATATGGTGAATGTCGGCTATCTGATTATGCGCCAGGCTATGGAACGCAAGGAGAGCCGCGGACTGCATTACACGATAGATTATCCGCACGCAAAGAAATAAGTATGGAAAATGCCGCTTGCAAATGATTGCGAGCGGCATTTTCTTTATCCGGCTAATCCGCGAACGTGGATTAGTAGTTTTCTTTCTTCACCTCGAAGTATGCTTGCGGATGCAGACATGCCGGACAAACTTCAGGAGCTTCCTTGCCGATTTCGATGTAACCGCAGTTACGGCATTGCCATACCACTTCGCCTTCCTTAGCGAATACTGTCATATTTTCGATGTTGTTCAAGAAAGCCAGATATCTTTCTTCGTGACCTTTTTCAGCGATGGAGATATTGCGGTACATAGCAGCAATCGCCGGAAATCCTTCCTGTTCCGCCACATCTGCAAAGTGAGGGTAATCCAGTGACCATTCTTCGTGTTCGCCGGCAGCAGCAGCGCGAAGGTTTTCGAGTGTAGTGCCGATTACTCCAGCCGGATAGCTGGCAGTAATTTCCACCATACCACCTTCGAGGAATTTGAACATACGTTTTGCATGTTCTTTTTCCTGGTCGGCCGTTTCGGTGAAAATTGCCGAAATCTGTTCGTAACCTTCTTTCTTAGCCACACTTGCGAAATAAGTGTAACGCATTCTCGCCTGTGATTCTCCTGCAAATGAAGTCAACAGATTCTTCTCTGTCTGAGTCCCTTTAATGCTCTTAGCCATAATCTATATATTTTTTAAAATTGGTGATACAAAACGTAACTTATCATACTATTCATAACGCAAATATGAACGAATTGTTCGCAATAAACCACGTTTTCTTTATGAATAAAAACTATCGGATCATTGATGAAATCCATCAACAGATAAATAATATGCCGGATAACATACTTATTTCGATTATTTTATATAATTTTGCAACCTCTACTTTACAAAAAGGATGGATAACACGTATAACAACTCATAAAAATGAAGCTATTTGAATTTAAACCCAAACTGTTTTCTTGTCTGAAGAATTACTCGAAAGAAACGTTTATCGCGGACCTGATGGCCGGTATCATCGTAGGTATCGTGGCACTTCCATTGGCTATCGCCTTCGGTATCGCTTCGGGAGTATCGCCCGAAAAAGGTATTATCACCGCTATCATTGCCGGATTTATCATCTCCCTGATGGGGGGAAGCAAAGTCCAGATTGGCGGACCGACCGGAGCATTCATCGTCATCATCTATGGCATTATCCAGCAGTATGGCGAAGCCGGACTGATTGTAGCCACGCTTATGGCAGGTGTCCTTCTTGTATTACTAGGAGTATTCAAACTCGGAGCAGTCATCAAGTTCATCCCTTATCCTATCATTGTCGGATTCACCAGCGGTATCGCCGTCACCATTTTCACTACCCAGATTGCCGACATTTTCGGTTTGTCCTTCGGGGACGAGAAAGTGCCGGGAGATTTTGTCGGGAAGTGGATGATTTATTTCCGTCATTTCGACACCATCAACTGGTGGAACACCATTGTAAGTATTGTCAGCATTATTATCATCGCCATTACCCCGAAGTTTTCAAAGAAAATTCCCGGCTCATTGATAGCGATTGTCGTTGTCACCGCTGCCGTTTATCTGATGAAGACTTTCGGTGGAATCGACTGCATACAGACGATAGGTGACCGTTTCACTATCAAATCCGAACTGCCCGATGCTGTCGTGCCTGCTTTGGATTGGGAAGCTATCAGGGAGTTGTTTCCGGTAGCTATCACTATTGCCGTATTGGGCGCTATCGAATCATTACTGTCTGCCACCGTAGCCGACGGTGTGATTGGCGACCGCCACGACTCCAATACGGAACTTATCGCACAAGGTGCGGCCAATATCGTAGCGCCCCTGTTCGGCGGTATCCCCGCTACCGGAGCCATCGCCCGCACCATGACGAATATCAACAACGGCGGCAAGACACCGATAGCCGGAATTATCCATGCAGTAGTATTGCTCTTGATTCTGCTTTTCCTGATGCCGTTGGCACAATATATCCCGATGGCATGTCTTGCCGGAGTACTGGTCATTGTCTCTTATAATATGAGCGGCTGGCGTGTATTCAAGGCTTTATTGAAAAACCCGAAATCAGACGTCACTGTCCTGCTTATCACCTTCTTCCTTACGGTTATCTTCGATTTGACCGTTGCCATTGAGGTAGGATTAGTCATTGCCTGCGTGCTCTTTATGAAACGTGTAATGGAAACTACCGAAATTTCGGTAATTACCGACGAGATTGACCCGAACAAGGAATCAGACATTGCCGTACACGAAGAAAATCTTATCATCCCTAAAGGAGTAGAGGTGTACGAAATCAACGGTCCTTATTTCTTCGGTATCGCTACCAAGTTTGAAGAAACTATGGCACAACTGGGTGAGCGCCCGAAGGTACGTATCATCCGTATGCGGAAAGTCCCGTTCATTGACTCTACGGGTATCCATAACTTGACCGTACTCTGTGAAATGTCGCAGAAAGAAAAGACTACCGTCATCCTTTCCGGAGTAAACGACAAGGTACACCAGGTATTGGAGAAATCCGGTTTCTATGAATTGTTGGGAAAAGATAATATCTGTCCGAACATTAATGTAGCTCTCAAGAGGGCGGAGGATATGATAGGATAAGGCTGTTGGTTAGCTTATTAAGGGATGTATATGGCCGGCGTGGGGGAGTTGTATTCCCCCACAGATATACTTATTATTGAATATAAATAGTAAGACCTAAAGTTTTAAGAACATTAAAGAGAACATCAAAGCGCGGATTACCGCTCCCGCGTTCCAAACGGACAAGGGCATTAATCCCTATTCCTGCAAGAGTGGCCAGCGTAGCTTGGTCTAATCCCAACTCCTTGCGTCTTTCACGAATATGTTCTCCTATCTCTATTAAATCCATAATTCACCATATATAGTGAATTTACTCGTTAAGTCGTCACACCTTTAAAAATAATCCGCACTTATACATCGCCCTTAGCAGAAGAGGAAACAATAGCCGCCGGAAAGCAGGGTCATGCTGCCTGTCCAGATACGTTTGATAACAGGCATCTGCAAACTCCATAGCAACGCCAAGCCCACAAGAGCCAAGTCGGCAACCAACAACGTCTACACCACCCTTTTCCGGTTTGCCTTACCCTCTTTCATTATCTTTCCGGTAAACGCTCTGGGCATCACGGTCACTCCGAATGTCAGGCTGCTCCATATCCACGTATAATTGTAGGATGGCGAGAAGCTCCAGGTTCCGTCCTCATTCCAGAAAACACCATCCCGGAATTTTCGTTGACTGGCAAAGTAGCAGCAGGCCAGAAAACCAACATTTACATGCCTTTAAAGGAACGATTCCATGTGATTGATTTATTAAGTATTACTACATCATTCTTCAGGCATTAATATCGGAGGTCTTAACTATTAATAGCTGAGATGTAGGGTATTAATACCTGAGACGATAACTATTAATACCCTAAGACATTAACTGTTAATACCCTACATATCGAACAGTAATATCCTGGCAATTAGGAGATAAGAGATTTATAGCCAGGAGTGGGTGAAAGATGAAAGATTGGTAAAAGATGAAAGATTGGTGAAAGATGTTTTTCACTTCTTTATAGGGAAAGAAAGAACCGGTACTTCCAGCGATTTTTAAAAGCCCATTGGTGAAAATTAAAAGCATTTTCTTCGTTGAAATCCGCAAAAACAAATACCTTTGCGCATCACATTCCTTTAAACAACACACATATTATGAAAAAACTCCGCTTACTCACTCTTTGCGCACTCTTTTCACTCTCCGCATTTTCACTTGAAACAGTGGATTACACTCAAGGTCTTGCCGTATGGTTCGACACCCCCAACAGCCTCGACGGGCGAGCCGTCTGGCTCCGCGCTTCCGGCACAGGAGCGAATCCGGACAAGGCTTGGGAAAGCCGCTCGTTGCCCATCGGAAACGGCAGTCTGGGAGCAAACATTATGGGCTCCATATCCGCCGAACGAATCACCCTCAACGAAAAAACGCTCTGGAAAGGAGGACCGAACACCGCCAAAGGCGCCGATTATTACTGGAACGTAAACAAGCAATCGGCCCCCATATTGAAAGACATCCGCCAAGCCTTTCTGGACGGCGACCGAAAGAAAGCCGCCTTCCTCACCCAAGAGAATTTCAACGGACTCGCCCCCTACGAAGAAAGCGCCGAAACCCCGTTCCGCTTCGGCTCATTCACCACGATGGGCGAGCTTTACATAGAAACCGGACTCAGCGAAATCAACATGAGCAACTACCGCCGCATCCTGTCGCTCGACTCAGCGATGGCGGTAGTGCAATTCGACAAAGACGGCACACGCTATCAACGGAAATACTTCATTTCATATCCCGACAGCGTGATGGTGATGAAATTCACCGCCGACAAAAGAGGAAAACAGAACCTCACGCTAAGCTACTGCCCCAACAGCGCAGCCAAAAGCAGTATGCAAGCCGACGGAAATGACGGATTGGTCTATACCGGAGTGCTCGACAACAACGGGATGAAGTTTGCTTTCCGAATCAAAACCATCCGTAAAGGGGGTACGCTGAAAACCGAAAACGGCAGGATTATCGTAGAAGATGCCGATGAAGTGGTATTCCTGCTCACGGCAGACACCGACTATAAGATGAACTTCAACCCGGATTTCAAAGACCCCAAAACCTACGTAGGCAATGACCCGGAACAAACTACGCTTGCTATGATGGAGAATGCCCTAAGAAAAGGATATGACGAACTTTACCGGAACCACGAAGCCGATTACACCGCACTGTTCAACCGTGTGCGGTTCAGCATCAATCCCGAAGCCGCCGCGCCGAACCTTCCCACCTACCAACGCCTGGCTAATTACAAGAAAGGCGTGCCGGACTATCATCTCGAACAACTCTACTACCAGTTCGGCCGCTACCTGCTCATCGCCAGTTCGCGTCCCGGCAATATGCCTGCCAATCTGCAAGGCATGTGGCACAACAACCTCGACGGCCCGTGGCGGGTAGATTATCACAACAATATCAACGTCCAAATGAACTACTGGCCTGCCTGCCCCACCAACCTTTCCGAATGTGCATGGCCTTTGATAGACTTCATACGCGGTTTGGTGAAACCCGGCGAGAAAACGGCGCAAGCCTACTTCAACGCTCGCGGATGGACGGCTTCCATCTCCGCCAATATCTTCGGATTCACCGCCCCTCTCTCCGACAAAGACATGTCATGGAATCTCAATCCCACCGCCGGCCCGTGGCTTGCCACGCATATCTGGGAATACTACGACTACACCCGCGACAAGAAGTTTTTGAAAGAAATAGGATACGAACTTATCAAGAGCAGCGCCCAATTCGCCGTTGACCATCTGTGGCACAAGCCCGACGGGACTTACACCGCCGCTCCTTCCACCTCTCCCGAACACGGTCCGGTGGACGAGGGAGTCACCTTCGCGCATGCCGTAGTACGAGAGATATTACTGGACGCCATCCAGGCAAGCAAGGTGCTCGGGACGGACGCCAAAGAACGCAAGCAATGGGAAAACGTATTGGCCAAACTCGTTCCTTACCGTATAGGACGCTACGGTCAGTTGTTGGAATGGTCTACCGACATAGACGACCCGAAAGATGAACACCGCCACGTCAACCACCTGTTCGGATTGCATCCGGGACATACCATCTCTCCTGTGACTACCCCCGAACTTGCACAAGCCGCCAGAGTGGTACTGGAACATCGCGGAGACGGCGCCACCGGTTGGAGCATGGGCTGGAAGCTCAACCAATGGGCACGACTGCAAGACGGAAACCATGCGTATAAACTATACGGCAACCTGCTGAAAAACGGTACACTGGACAACCTGTGGGACACCCACGCACCTTTCCAGATTGACGGGAACTTCGGCGGTACGGCTGGAATAACCGAGATGTTATTGCAGAGCCATATGGGATTCATCCAATTACTCCCTGCTTTGCCGGACGCATGGGCAAACGGCTCGATAAGCGGAATCTGTGCCAAAGGGAATTTTGAGGTTTCCATCTCCTGGAAAGAGGGGCAACTGGAGAAAGCTATCATCCAATCCAAATCCGGAATCCCCTGTAACGTAAGATACGGAGACAAGACGCTCAAATTCAAGACCGTAAAAGGGAAAAAATACGAAATCACTTTAAAAGGGGACAGATTGGCTGTATTATAAAGAAGGAAGCCAACCAACTATATCAACAAGCTCCGTATAGAAGGGATATTACATGAACGTGAAAGATATACCCTTCTCCCCCCCCCAGACCGTCCGAGAACTCTGATTTTCGCTGTAGGATGGCATTCTTGCAGCGGATTTGAGGTCGTAGAGA
>NZ_JANJZR010000037.1 GCF_024623065.1 Bacteroides acidifaciens | reverse complement strand
CATGACAAAGCCCTGGCTTGGGAAAGTCGGGGCTTTGTTTATACAAAAAAGAGGATGCATCGTTTCGACACACCCTCTTTCATTCAACAAGAATCTGATTCTTATTTAACGTCTTTTTTCCAAACTTTCATACAAACTCAAAGAGAAATGAAAAAATCACTGCGCACGCAGCCTTTTTAATTCTGACTTTGCTGCATTATCATTTCCGATACTATCTGTCTGTTGTTTGTTCTTTTCTTCCAGTTTCCGTTTATTGCGTAGCTTCCATTTATTCCAAAAGAACAGATCGCTCCATTTATTGAAATCTTTCTTATACATAATACCTACGCCTTGTGTAGTCAAGTTCGTTTTCGTATAGTAACGATCATTCGTTTCATTATACGCTTTTAAACGAATATCTCCCGAGCGGTTAATCAGCCATTCCGCTTCAAAGTCCCCAACAAAATTCGTATTCGCCATAGGATTGTCCCGATAGCCGAAGTTTCCATTAATCAACAATCTGTTATTCAATAATTGACCGGACAAAATACCTTCCACTTCCATATCCGTCCAACCTTTATCCCCCGTACTCAAGTTTGTTCCAATATTCCAATTATTTGTTTCAAAAACCTGTGATAAGGCGTTGTTTAGCTGACCGGAAAGGGTAGAAGAAAGTACCGATGACATCACATTGGAATTTTGATTATTATTCCGGGCATCTTCTGTATAGAACTTACCGATACCTAACAAATAAAGAATCTGCATGTTCATCTGCTCTTCCGTACTGATATAATTGCGTACCAATGTCTGCACCTCATCTCTTTCATTCGGAAGTTCGATACCTAGTTTAATAGTCGGGCGTACCAATATTCCACTTAGATTCATAATACAATTTACCCGCACATTAGGTTGTTGTATAATGACCGAAGCATCGGGTATCAAATCATTCAAAGAAGCGGAGTTTACAGTATATGAGGCTTGTATATCCATATTGGCATCCAAAGGAGTACCATTGAAAGTTATCGTACTTCCATCTTTGATCACAAAATCCTTGCGAATGACTTCTTGCAAACTAAACTTATATATCCCTTGAGTAATTCTATAATTACCGAACATCTTCACATCGCCTTTATTATAGAATTCAGTCCGGATATTTCCTGTACCCCTTCCACTGATATAATCTCCGGCAACCGGATCCATGATAATTCGCATAGTAGCATCGGGTGTTGCATCCACCAGTATATTCAAACGGATATCGGTCTCTTGTTCCTCTGTCTCCGCCTGGCGTTTCTGCTGTATCTGGTCATAGTAAGAGATGATTTGAACAGAATCTTGAATTGTGCGACGGGGAGTTTTATCCACAAACTTAATAAACTGATTGCTGGTAGCCGATGCTACACTACCATTTATATAGGTGAAGATTGTATTCCGGTTGGTAGTCATGGCAGCATTTACTTCCAATCCTTGAACAGCATTTCCGGAAAGCAATACATTGCCCGTACCATATACCGTACCATAGAAAGGCATATCGGGAGACTCCTTCGTATTCATCACAAGCATATTATTAGCTTGTATCTCAAAACGATAATTCAAGTTCTTAAAATGTTGAAAATGCAAATATCCATTTATTCTCCCGGTATGCCCTTCCATATCAGAGATATACATATTATTAAATGTCAATCCGGTAGGAGCTAGGTGAATCGTATCCTTAACTGCAAAATGAGTATTCAATATATCAAATTTCATGGAAGCGTCCGTCATGACTGCACCATCCAAATTCAATCCCTTGAATTTTCCATAGAAATGTACCTTTCCAGTTCCCCGACCTTTTATATCGGTAGCAATAGACTTCATATAATATTCAAGAAACTTCAAGTTCAGTCCATTCGCTTCAATATTCAAGTCAAGTCCACTCTCAGGTTTTAACGGGTAAATAATACCGGTGACACGTGATGGGGCAGGAGTTATGTCTTGAATAGATGCATCCAGGCGAATACCTCTATTTTCATTATCCCATTCACCATATATATCCAGGTCGCCCAAACGTCCTTCGTTAAGAGAGAAATTCTTCACGAACAAGCGAGTATTCATTACAGGCTTTTTTAGCACACCGCTTGCGTAAGCTGTTCCCGTAGCGTCACCTTCAAAGTTTACATCATCAGAGATACTTGCAATATCAAATACATATCCCATATTAATGTCCTTCAAATCGACTTTAACCGTATCTTGGGGATTATCGGAGAGACGCCCGTTGATACGCACATAGCGATCCTGATGACTAAAATAGAAATTATTCACGTCAACCTTTCCTGAGTCTACTATGACTTGCGAGGGATGAACCTTCCAAAGGGTATCATTTAAAATAATATCTGTTGGCTTCACATCCACCATTGCTTTCAACAGCGGCTTTTCTCCTTCGGTACGCAAGAATTTGGCTACGGCAGCCAATTGTCCGCTATATGTTACTGCCGCACTGTTCCCCCAATTCAAAGTCGTACTGACATTATCGTCTTTCGCTTGCGCATCCAATGAAAGATTCACTGCTCCTTTCTTTTTCAAACTGGTTAAACGAACCCGCGCACAAATATGGTCTGCCGGATTTTCACATAGAATCATACCAGACTCTATATAGTTATTCTTATATTGCAAACGCGGAAAATATCCTTCCACGCGCAAACGCTGCATAGGATCATTAAAATACCCTTTCAAAGTAGAATGAGTATATACTGTTAGTGGAATATCAAAAATAGTAGATAAGATATCTGTATTATATATATGAATATCAAACAGAAAATTATTATGTGTTTCAATCGGCTTTTTGGGGGGCAATATCAGAGAAGGAGTATACTTCCTCATGATATTCAGAATACTGGTAGGCAGCGTATGGTATTGGAATTTTCCTTCTACGCTTGCTGTCAGAAACTCGGAAGTCAGTCGTAGTTGATTCTCGTTATTTTGCCTTGTTGCCCGAATATTCATATTTTTCATGAAATACTTTTTATCCGGAGCTGTGAACCTCAAACTGTCTACATTAATTTCTCCAATCATCTCATCCACAGCCCCACCCGTAAAATTGGCTTTCAATTTCAAGGAAAATTCCGAATCCGGATACTTGGTAGTAAGATTCAGGTCATTTGGCCGCACCTTGTCAATTACCGCAAGAAAATTAAAGGTCGGAACTTTGGAAGCGACATTAACGTCTCCATTCAAATAAATGGAACCATTCGGGTCATCCAATGCGATCTTACCATTAAATCCGCCTCGTTTATATTCGCCATCCAGCGTTATATTCTCATATCTATATCTGCTATAATCTATAGAGGCAATCAATCCTTTTAATTCAACAACTGGAAGTCGGTCTGTAATGTGCCGGCTATGCACATCGAGATTGAACGTGATTTCTCCCAACTGCTCATTAGCCAATAGCTCCCCAAGTTTAAAATCTTCTGTTTTTACCGCACCGGAGTAAGCAAATAGTCCTTTACTCTTATCCGTACTTAACTTCAAGTCAGTCTTTACATTTCCCAAACTAGTACGCAATTGTCCATATGTGACCAGGTCTGTAAAATACCCGGAAATTTCCCCCCGGAAGTTAACATCACCCAATCGTTCAAGGACAGGAGGAACTCCATTATAATTTTGGTTCAAATTGCGTACCAAAAAACCGACACCACGAGTATTGGCTGAAAGTTCGGAAAGAGTGCCATATACATATGCATCCTGTGGATGTGACAAGTCCTGAAGCGACACATCTCCTCTAAGGCGAAATTGGCGGTCGTCTGCTGTAATTTCCAAACGCGAGCAAGTCAACTGGTCGACCGTACCTTTCACTTCCATATCCAAAGCTAGCGATTCCTTGAAATGCGACAAAACGGGTACAAATGCCGAAATATCTTTTAACGTAACTTGCGACGGTAGTGTGCGGAAAGAAAAACGAACCTGCTCCGCAAAGTGATTGAAAGCTTGCAGGCTATCATATACCAAATGTATGGTATCCATCTTTAAGGAAGTTTCAGGCAGTTCGATAACAAAATTGTCAATATTGGTCTGTTTATTATTGGCAACCAATTTCAAGCTCAACTTCTTTAAAGAGAATCCCGATGCCTTCTCATCAAGGCTCAATCGTTTGATTCCTAAATTCATGGAGTCCTTGCTCAATGCTTTCAAAGAAATATTAGCAATGATATTTTGAAGCTGGACATGTTTTGCATTAAACTTTCCCGGCGTTTCCTCTTCCGAAAGCACATGATAGGTCATCCGACCACGACGAATTAAAATCGAATTGATACGCAAATCAAGTGAACTCTCTTTCTTCACAGTATCCTTAGACGCAAAAGCATCCAGGACAAACTTAAAATTAGGCGGAGAATCCGGAGTATCTTTTTGAAGACTGATATTGAATCCGAAAAGCTGGACACTGCTGATGGAAATCTTTCCTTTAAAGAAAGGCATTATATCAAATTTGGCAGACAGACGGGTGACTTTGAGCATTTCCTGTCCGCTTTGATCGTCAAGCAATACATCGTCAATGATAATACGGTTCAGCAATCCAATATTAATTCTGCCGATCATGACTTTTGTTCCCAAAACTTCAGTAAGTTCTTTTGCTATAAATGAACTCATTGCTTGCTGAATATTTGGTATATTCAGCAAGATAATAGCCCCTATATATACTCCCAGTACAATACCGACTACCCAGCGTACAGTTTTTTTCAGCGTTCTGATAAGCGATTACTTTTATTTTGCGAACAAAAATATAAAATAGTTCGTTATGAATCGTAGTTTTATGATTACTTTTGCACCGTTTAATAGTTTAAATACTTATGAGTGCAATAATATTAGGAATTGAATCCTCTTGTGATGATACATCGGCAGCCGTTATCAAGGATGGTTATCTGCTGTCAAATGTGGTATCAAGTCAAGCCGTACACGAAGCATACGGTGGAGTAGTACCCGAACTGGCTTCACGGGCACACCAACAAAACATTGTACCGGTAGTACACGAAGCATTAAAACGTGCCGGCATTACCAAAGAAGAATTGAGTGCTGTAGCTTTCACCCGCGGACCGGGTTTAATGGGCTCTTTGCTTGTCGGTGTCTCTTTTGCTAAAGGATTCGCACGTTCATTAAATATTCCTTTGATTGATGTTAACCATCTGACAGGTCATGTTTTAGCGCATTTTGTTAAAGTAAAAGGAGAGGATAATAAACAACCCCGGTTCCCGTTCCTTTGTCTGTTAGTGTCCGGTGGAAACTCACAAATTATATTGGTAAAAGCATATAATGATATGGAAATTCTTGGTCAGACGATTGATGACGCTGCAGGTGAGGCGATTGATAAATGTTCGAAGATTATGGGATTAGGCTATCCGGGCGGTCCAATTATTGATAAGTTGGCACGTCAGGGGAATCCGAAAGCTTTCACATTCAGCAAACCGCATATCCCAGGTTTGGATTATAGTTTTAGCGGGCTGAAAACTTCATTTCTGTATTCATTGCGCGATTGGATGAAAGAGGATCCTGATTTCATCGAACACCACAAAGTGGATTTGGCGGCATCGCTGGAAGCAACGGTTGTAGACATTCTAATGGATAAGTTGAGGAAAGCAGCCAAAGAATATAAAATTAAAGAAGTGGCAGTAGCAGGAGGAGTTTCTGCAAACAATGGGTTGCGTAATTCGTTCCGGGAACATGCTGATAAATATGGTTGGAACATATTTATCCCCAAATTCAGCTACACGACTGACAATGCAGCCATGATTGCCATTACTGGATATTTCAAATATTTGGATAAAGATTTCTGCTCCATTGATCTTCCAGCTTATTCTCGCGTTACACTATAAGTTGTTTTCGCATACCTATTATAATATATATTAAAATAGAGCAGGAAAATATGTTTGCTGAGATTGTAACTATTGGTGATGAACTGTTGATTGGGCAGGTCATCGATACTAATTCCGCCTGGATGGGGCAGGAATTGAACAAAATAGGTATTGAAGTTCTTCGTGTCGTTTCAATCCGCGATCGGGAGGAAGAGATTCTGGAAGCGATTGACAATGCGATGAAAAGGGTAAATATCGTTTTAGTGACCGGAGGACTTGGGCCTACTAAGGATGATATAACCAAACAAACTCTTTGCAAGTTCTTTCATACAGAACTGATATTCAGTGAAGAAGTATTCGAAAATGTAAAACGAGTATTGGCGGGAAAAATTCCAATGAACGCACTCAATAAAAGCCAGGCGATGGTTCCTAAAGACTGCACGGTAATCAACAATCCTGTGGGAAGCGCCTCTGTCAGTTGGTTTGAAAGGGATGGAAAGGTACTTGTTTCCATGCCGGGAGTCCCGCAGGAAATGACTGTCGTCATGACTGAAAGCGTATTGCCTAAGTTGCACGAAAGATTTCACACAGACGTAATCATCCACCAAACTTTCCTTGTGCAGAATTATCCGGAATCAGTGCTGGCGGAAAAATTAGAGCCTTGGGAAAATGCTTTGCCGGAATGTGTTAAATTGGCATATCTGCCCAAACTTGGAATCATTCGCTTGAGGCTGACCGGACGCGGACAAAAAAGAGAAGAGATAAAAACCCTTCTTGACCGTGAAAAAGTAAAACTAGAGGAGATATTGGGTGAAGACATTTTTTGTGAGGAAGACACACCGTTGGAGATTATCGTAGGCGAACTTTTGAAAAAGAAAAAATTGACCGTTTCCACCGCAGAAAGTTGTACCGGTGGAAGCATTGCCGCACGATTGACATCCATCGCCGGAAGCTCGGAATATTTTAATGGTAGTGTGGTAGCTTACTCTAATGACGTAAAAACAGGACTTCTACACGTGGCTTCCGAAACATTGGAACGCTATGGCGCTGTAAGTGAAAAGACTGTGATTGAAATGGCAAAAGGCGCGATGAAAGCATTAAAAACCGACTGTGCTGTCGCGACATCGGGAATAGCCGGCCCGGGTGGCGGCACTCCGGATAAACCCGTGGGGACTATTTGGATAGCTGCTGGTTATAAAAACGAAATTCGTACTTACAAGCAAGAAACGAATCGCGGAAGAGCCATGAATATTGAAAGAGCAGGCAATAATGCGCTACTAATGCTTCGGGATTTACTCAAATAAAGAAAAATAGCTGCTTATAAGTGAATTATTTTAAGAAATCCTTGTTTTATATGGATAAAAGTGCTTACTTTGCGTCCTGTTTGAAATAAGTATAGATATAAAACTATAAAAATAAGATAGAAATGTCGAAGATTTGTCAAATTACCGGAAAGAAAGCCATGATTGGCAACAATGTTTCACACTCAAAGAGAAGAACTAAAAGAACCTTTGATTTGAACTTGTTTAACAAAAAGTTCTATTATGTAGAACAGGATTGTTGGATCAGCCTTAGTATTTGCGCTAACGGGCTGCGTATTATCAACAAAAAAGGGCTGGATGCCGCGCTGACCGAAGCTGTGGCTAAAGGTTTCTGTGATTGGAAAAGCATTAAAGTAATCGGCTAAACGTAGAGGAGAAAACTTACAATGGCAAAGAAAGCAAAAGGTAACAGAGTACAGGTGATTCTGGAATGTACAGAACACAAAGACAGTGGAATGCCGGGAACATCTCGTTATATCACGACTAAGAATAGAAAGAATACTACAGAAAGACTTGAGTTGAAGAAATACAACCCGATTCTGAAGAGAGTTACAGTACATAAGGAAATTAAATAATAAAGAAGTATAACCCATGGCAAAGAAAACAGTAGCAAGTTTGCACGAAGGTTCTAAAGAAGGTCGTGCTTATACCAAGGTTATCAAAATGGTAAAATCTCCGAAAACCGGAGCATACGTTTTTGATGAACAAATGGTGCCGAACGAAAAAGTACAGGACTTTTTCAAAAAATAATTGAAATAGCATACACGCTATAAATCCAAAATCCTCTCATTGTTTATCAATGGGAGGATTTTTTATTGCTTCTTTTTTTACTTTTTCAATCCTTTGTTATATCTTTGTAGCATAATGTATTATACAAACAACCGTAAATATGGGATTTTTTAGTTTTTTTTCAAAGGAAAAGAAGGAAACTTTAGATAAAGGATTATCTAAAACCAAAGAGAGCGTATTTAGTAAAATAGCTCGTGCCGTGGCTGGTAAGTCAAAGGTAGATGACGAAGTATTGGATAATCTCGAAGAAGTGCTGATCACATCTGACGTAGGTGTAGAAACCACTCTGAACATAATCAAGCGCATAGAGAAACGTGCTGCTAATGACAAATATGTGAATACCCAAGAACTGAATCATATATTGCGTGACGAAATAGCCGCCCTATTAACCGAAAATAATTCAGATGATGTAGCTGACTTCGACGTACCCATCCAAAGAAAGCCTTATGTGATTATGGTAGTGGGAGTAAATGGAGTAGGTAAGACTACGACAATCGGCAAATTGGCATATCAGTTTAAAAAGGCAGGTAAATCCGTTTATTTGGGGGCTGCCGATACTTTCCGTGCAGCTGCAGTAGAGCAACTTATGATTTGGGGAGAACGGGTAGGAGTGCCGGTTATCAAACAGAAAATGGGGGCTGATCCTGCATCCGTAGCATATGACACGCTTAGCTCCGCTGTTGCCAACAATGCTGATATTGTTATCATTGATACAGCCGGACGACTTCATAATAAAGTCGGATTAATGAACGAATTGACAAAGATAAAAAATGTTATGAAAAAAGTAGTCCCCGATGCACCGGATGAAGTCCTGTTGGTATTGGATGGATCTACCGGCCAGAATGCTTTCGAACAGGCAAAACAATTTACTTTGGCAACAGAAGTGACCGCAATGGCTATCACAAAGCTAGACGGCACAGCAAAAGGCGGTGTTGTGATTGGTATTTCCGATCAGTTCAAAATCCCTGTCAAATACATTGGACTAGGCGAAGGTATGGAGGACTTACAGGTATTCCGTAAAAACGAATTTGTAGATTCCTTGTTTGGAGAGAATGCATGAAAAGAAAAAAAATTGATATCATAACTTTAGGATGCTCCAAAAATCTGGTAGATTCAGAACAACTGATGCGCCAGTTGGAGGAAGTGGGGTACAGCGTAACCCATGACACGGAAAATCCCCAAGGAGAAATAGCCGTTATCAATACATGTGGCTTTATCGGTGATGCCAAAGAGGAGTCTATCAAGATGATTCTGGAATTTGCCGAAAGAAAAGAGGAAGGTGAATTGAAGAAGTTGTTTGTTATGGGATGCCTTTCCGAACGTTATCTTAAAGAATTGGCGATTGAAATACCTCAGGTGGATAAATTCTACGGCAAATTCAACTGGAAAGAGTTATTGCTGGATTTAGGAAAAACATACCATGATGAATTGTATATTGAGAGGACACTGACTACGCCCAAGCATTATGCTTATCTGAAAATCTCAGAAGGATGCGACCGCAAATGCTCTTATTGTGCTATTCCGATTATTACGGGACGTCATATTTCCAAACCTATAGAAGAAATTCTGGACGAGGTTCGATATTTGGTATCACAAGGCGTGAAAGAGTTTCAAGTGATTGCCCAAGAATTGACTTATTATGGCATTGACCGCTATAAGAAACAAATGCTTCCCGAACTGATAGAACGCATTTCGGATATACCGGGAGTGGAGTGGATTCGCCTGCATTATGCATATCCGGCACACTTTCCCGCAGATTTGTTCCGAGTAATGCGTGAGCGCAATAATGTATGTAAATATATGGATATCGCTCTTCAGCATATCAGCGATAATATGTTGAAATTGATGCGCCGACAAGTTACTAAAGAAGATACTTACAAACTGATTGAGCAATTTCGCAAAGAAGTACCGAGCATTCACCTGCGAACGACTTTAATGGTTGGGCATCCTGGGGAAACAGAGGAAGATTTTGAGGAATTGAAGGAATTTGTGCGTAAAGTGCATTTCGATAGAATGGGAGCCTTTGCTTATTCTGAGGAAGAAGGTACTTACGCCGCAGAAGCCTACAAGGATACTATTCCACAAGAAGTGAAACAAGCCCGACTTGATGAATTAATGGATATCCAGCAGGGGATTTCGGCAGAATTGAGTGCAAAAAAAATCGGCAAACAGATGAAAGTCATCATCGACCGGCTGGAGGGGGATTACTATATCGGAAGAACTGAATTCGATTCTCCGGAAGTAGATCCGGAAGTTTTGATTAATCGGTCGGAGGAAGAGCTTGAAATTGGAAAGTTTTATCAAGTAAAAGTGACAGATGCAGACGATTTCGATTTGTACGCAAAGATAATAAATGACTATGAATAATAAGGAATTTACATCTGAACTAGCAGAGAGATTGGGGTACACCATTAAGGACACTTCTGAATTAATAGGTTCTTTATTGTCGGACATGACACAAAAATTGGAAGAAGGTAATATGATTGTCATACAGGGATTCGGCTCTTTTGAAGTAAAAAAGAAAACGGAACGTATTTCAATCAATTTGACAAGTAAACAACGCATATTGGTGCCGCCCAAGTTGGTGTTGTCTTATAAACCTAGCAATACCCTGAAAGATAAGTTTAAATAAATATCTCCCGTTATGAATGAAAGACTAACAATTCAAGACCTTACTGACTTATTGGCTGCCAAACATAGCATGACCAAGAAGGATGCCGAGGCGTTCGTAAAAGAGTTTTTTCTCTTGATAGAACAAGCCTTGGAGAGCGAGAAGACTGTAAAAATCAAAGGATTGGGAACTTTCAAACTTATTGATGTAGATAGCCGGGAAAGTGTCAAGATCAACACTGGTGAACGTTTTCAGATAAAAGGGTATACAAAGGTGTCATTTTCTCCGGATGCAAATCTGAGGGATACAATAAACAAACCTTTTGCGCATTTTGAGACTGTTGTATTGAATGAAAATACAATACTAGAGGATACCCCGGTAGAAGAAACGGAAGAGGAAGAGGAAGAAGAAGCAAGCGAGGAAATTCTGGTCCCAATAGTGGAAGATAACAATAAAAAGGAAATTCAAGAAAACACTCCTAATCTTATTATAGAAGAAACTCCGGCTGCCAAAGAAGAAGATTCTTCCAAAGAAGCAAATATAATCCAGGAAGAGCAAACAGCAGAACAGTTTGTTGAAGCAGAAGTTGTGGTTGGAGAACCGATTGTTACCGAAACTACAACCACAGAAGAAACGGTTGAACAACAATTGAAAGTACAGCCGTTGTCTGAAACGAACAAGGAAGAAAAAGTAGAGCAAAAGGAATTTGATAATGAAGAGAATCCTATTATTGAGCAATATCAACAGCCGGAACAACCGGTAAAAGAGAAAGAAAGAATTACGGCTGAACAGATAACTGAACAGGAACTTCTGAAAGCAAATCTGAAACCTGAAATACCTATAGTACTGCCTAAAGAGGAGAATACAATTCCTGTTAAGCCGGCACAAGCTGTTGTCCCAAGCTCTGAGAAGAAGACTCCTGCAAAGGAAACAAAGGAAAAATCACCTGTACCCTACTTGATTGTTGTTATTATCCTTGTTTTGTTGCTATGTGGTGGCGTTATCCTATTCATTTATTATCCGGATTTATTTTCTTCTTCATCCGATAAGAGTACTTTTGACATGCCACCTGTAACAACCCAATCGGTCCAGCCTGAAGCACAACTTTCTGATACAATCGAGTATAAAGATACAATAAAAAAAGTAACGCCCGATATATCTAAAACTGTTGTAACTTCACAACCTGTTGCAAAAAAAGAAGAGGTGACTACCCCAGCTAAAACAGAAAATAAAGCTGTGCAACAACCTTTAGCTTCTACTTATTCGGATTCGGCATCCTATAAGATAATAGGAACTAAAACCAAATACACAATCAAAGAGGGTGAAACTTTAACAAGAGTCTCTTTGCGGTTTTATGGTACAAAAGCGATGTGGCCGTACATCGTGAAACATAATCCGGGCGTTATCAAGAATCCTAATAATGTACCATACGGTACAACGATTCAGATACCGGAACTTGCTAAAGAATAAGTATAAAAATTCATTCACCCGGTCAAGCAAATCCTGTATTGACCGGGTAAAATGTTATGGATGTGCAAAAGCGTATGAAAGTACCTTAATCTAAAGATTTCGCATTGTTTTTTAATAAAAATTAGTTGCAATCGTTAATTATATGGCGTACTTTTGGGAGCAAAATAAAAAGCCCTATAATACAAGTGAGGCTTACATTAAATAATGGGAATTAAATATTAAAATATTAAGTATTTATGGCTGAATCAATTGATATCCGCGAGCTAAATGAGCGGATTGAAAGACAAAGTGCTTTCGTTACCAATCTTACGACAGGTATGGACCAAATCATTGTTGGTCAGAAACATTTGGTTGAATCACTGCTTATCGGATTACTTTCCGATGGTCACGTTCTTCTGGAAGGTGTACCAGGTTTGGCAAAAACTCTGGCAATCAAAACACTCGCTTCTCTGATTGATGCGAAATATAGCCGTATCCAATTCACACCAGACTTATTGCCTGCCGATGTTATCGGTACAATGGTTTACAGTCAGAAAGATGAATCTTTCAAAGTACAAAGAGGACCTATTTTCGCAAACTTTGTATTAGCCGATGAAATAAACCGTGCTCCGGCTAAGGTACAGAGTGCTTTGCTGGAAGCTATGCAGGAACGTCAGGTTACTATTGGTAAGGAAACGTTTGTGTTACCAGAACCTTTCCTTGTATTAGCAACCCAAAACCCTATTGAACAAGAAGGTACTTATCCGCTTCCTGAAGCACAGGTCGACCGTTTCATGCTGAAAGTTGTTATCGACTATCCGAAGTTGGAAGAGGAAAAATTGATTATCCGCCAGAATATCAATGGAGAAAAAAACAATGTGAAACCTATTCTGAAAGCTGATGAGATTATTGAAGCACGCAAGGTGGTTCGTCAGGTATATTTGGATGAGAAAATTGAGCGCTATATAGTAGATATTGTATTTGCGACTCGTTTTCCAGAAAAATATGACCTCAAAGAATTAAAAGATATGATCGGATTTGGTGGTTCGCCTCGTGCTTCTATCAACTTGGCTCTAGCTGCCCGTACATATGCTTTCATCAAACGTCGCGGTTATGTAATCCCAGAAGATGTACGTGCCGTTGCGCATGATGTTCTTCGTCATCGTATCGGATTGACATATGAAGCGGAAGCTAACAATATGACTTCGGACGAAATTATCAGTAAAATTCTGAATAAGGTTGAAGTACCCTAATTTGTAGTTATAATACAGTCAATAAGTAATCATGGTATTATAATACGCTTGACTACTTAGCTACTTACTACTTAACTACTGTATAAATGGAAACAAGTGAAATACTAAAAAAAGTTCGTCAGATTGAAATCAAGACACGAGGATTGTCTAATAATATCTTTGCAGGCCAGTATCACTCGGCTTTTAAGGGTAGGGGTATGTCATTCTCGGAAGTCCGGGAATATCAGTTTGGCGATGATATACGTGACATAGACTGGAATGTGACTGCGCGTTTTAACAAACCCTACGTAAAAGTGTTTGAAGAGGAACGGGAGTTGACAGTTATGTTGATGGTTGATGTTTCCGGAAGTTTGGAATTTGGTACTGTCAAACAGCTAAAGAAAGATATGGTAACGGAAATTGCTGCTACACTCGCTTTTTCTGCCATACAGAATAATGACAAGATCGGTGTGATTTTCTTTTCAGACCGGATAGAGAAGTTTATCCCTCCTAAAAAGGGACGTAAACATATTCTGTATATTATCCGTGAACTGATTGATTTTCAACCGGAAAGTCGTCGCACCAATATACGCCTTGCATTGGAGTACTTGACTAATGTAATGAAAAGGCGTTGTACCGCGTTCATTCTATCAGATTTCATTGACCAGGAAAGTTTTAAAAATGCATTGACTATAGCTAACCGGAAGCATGATGTAGTAGCATTACAAGTTTACGACCGGAGAGTTAGTGATCTTCCGCCTGTTGGATTAATGCGGATAAAAGACGCAGAAACTGGTCATGAGCAATGGATCGATACTTCTTCTAAAGCTGTACGCCGTGCGCATCACGACTGGTGGATACAGAAGCAAGCTGAACTGAATGATACATTTACCAAAAGTAATGTAGATTCTGTGTCTGTCAGAACTGACCAGGATTACGTGAAGGCATTGTTGAACTTATTTGCCAAACGAAATTAATGAAATCAAATATGAATAGAAATATTATTCTGATAGCATTATTAGGTTTACTATCTATCGGCAAAGTAACTGCACAATCTGTCACAGTGGAAGCAAAGATAGATTCACTGCAAATACTGATTGGTGAACAGGCGAAAGTACAATTGCAAGTAGCCATGGACGCCAAGCAGCGTGCTATCTTTCCAGCTTATACCGATACTTTAGTAAGGGGGGTGGAAATTATAGAAACTGTCAAACCTGATACTCAATTCTTGAATGATCGTCAACGAATGTTGATTACTCAGGAATATGTTATCACTTCTTTTGACTCGGCTTTATATTATTTGCCACCGATGCCTGTTACTGTAGACGGTAAAGAGTACAGTTCTAAAGCTTTGGCATTGAAAGTATATTCCATACCGGTCGATACATTGCATCCAGACCAATTCTTTGGACAGAAAACTGTAATGAAAGCACCTTTTGCATGGGAAGACTGGCATGGCTTGATTGCTTGTTCATTTTTAGCTTTACCTCTGCTAAGTTTGCTGATTTATCTTATTGTCCGCATCCGTGATAATAAACCAATTATCCGCAAGATAAAAGTTGAACCTAAGTTGCCGCCACATCAGGCTGCTATGAAAGAGATAGAGCGCATCAAAACCGAAAAGGTATGGCAGAAAGGACGGCCGAAGGAATATTACACAGAACTAACTGATACCCTTCGTACATATATCAAGGATCGTTTCGGATTTAATGCATTGGAAATGACTTCTTCTGAGATTATTGATAAACTACTGGAAATGAATGATAAAGAGGCTATATTCGATTTGAAGGGGCTCTTTCAGACTGCCGATTTAGTGAAATTTGCCAAACATGATCCTCAAATGAATGAAAATGACGCAAATTTAATTAATGCCATTGACTTTATCAACGAGACTAAGCAACCGGAAGAGGAAAATAAGAAACCGCAGCCAACAGAAATTACCATCATTGAAAAACGCTCTTTACGTGTTAAAGTAATGCTGATTTGCGGAATTACGCTTTTATCAGTAGCATTGATTGGTACTTTTATATATATAGGTATGCAGATATACAATCTTTTTGTATAAAGAATGTGTTACTTGAATACTAAATAGTAAACTGTTAAATCATAAATAAAATGGTTTTTGCCAATATTGAATATCTGTTTTTGCTATTATTACTTATACCTTATATTGTATGGTATATTCTGAAGCAAAGAAAAAGTGAAGCCACTCTTCAAATTTCGGATGCCAGAGTATATGCACATACTCCGAAAAGTTATAAGAACTATTTGTTGCATGCTCCATTTCTACTACGCATCATAGCGTTGGTATTAGTTATTTTGGTTCTTGCACGCCCACAAACGACTAATAAGTGGCAAAACAGCGAGATAGAAGGTATTGATATTATGCTGGCTATCGACGTCTCCACTAGTATGCTGGCCGAAGACTTGAAACCTAACAGGTTGGAAGCTGCCAAAGATGTGGCAGCAGAGTTTATTAATGGACGTCCAAATGATAATATCGGGATTACATTATTTGCCGGTGAAACTTTCACTCAATGCCCATTGACTGTAGATCATGCTGTATTATTGGATATGATTCATAATATTAAATGTGGTCTTATCGAAGATGGTACTGCAGTGGGGATGGGGATAGCGAATGCTGTAACCCGTTTGAAAGATAGCAAAGCGAAATCAAAAGTTATCATTTTACTAACGGATGGTACCAACAACAAAGGGGATATTTCTCCCATGACAGCAGCAGAAATTGCTAAAAGCTTCGGTATTCGTGTATATACCATTGGAGTAGGAACTAATGGAATGGCACCTTATCCTTATCCGGTCGGAAATACTATACAATATGTCAGTATGCCGGTAGAAATCGATGAAAAAACATTGACGCAAATCGCTGGCACCACAGATGGTAACTATTTCCGAGCTACGAGTAATTCGAAACTGAAAGAAGTGTATGAGGAAATTGATAAACTGGAGAAAACCAAACTGAATGTAAAAGAGTATAGTAAGCGGGATGAAGAGTACCATTGGTTTGCATTGGCTGCTTTCCTTTGCGTTTTGCTAGAAGTATTGCTACGTAATTCGATACTCAAGAAAATTCCATAAGGTGGTTTGTCAATTGTAATTTGTCAATCGTAAAATAGTAAAGAAGATGTTTCGATTTGGAGAACCTACATATTTATATTTATTGCTGCTATTACCATTTTTAGCAGCTTTCTACCTGTATTCTAATTACAAAAGAAGGAAGAATATTCGCCGTTTTGGAGACCCGGCTTTGCTGGCTCAGTTAATGCCTGACGTTTCCAAATATCGTCCAAATATTAAATTCTGGATACTTTTCGTTGCCATTGGCTTATTCTCTGTATTATTAGCACGTCCTCAATTTGGTTCTAAACTAGAAACGGTGAAGCGTAAAGGAGTGGAAGTAATCATCGCATTAGACATTTCAAACTCTATGCTTGCCCAAGATGTACAACCAAGTCGTTTGGAAAAAGCAAAAAGATTGATATCCAGATTGGTAGATGAACTTGATAATGATAAAGTCGGCATGATAGTTTTCGCCGGTGATGCTTTTACCCAACTGCCAATTACCAGTGATTATATTTCTGCTAAGATGTTTTTGGAATCTATAAACCCCTCATTAATATCTAAGCAAGGAACAGCGATTGGGGAAGCTATTAATTTGGCAACTCGTAGTTTCACTCCCCAAGAAGGAGTAGGGCGTGCAATTATTGTCATTACTGATGGTGAAAATCATGAAGGCGGTGCAGTAGAAGCTGCTAAAGCTGCTGCAGAAAAAGGCATCCAAGTAAATGTATTAGGAGTAGGTATGCCTGAAGGATCTCCTATACCAGCTGAAGGTACAAATGATTATCGGCGTGACCGGGAAGGTAATGTTATTGTTACCCGTTTAAATGAAGCGATGTGCCAGGAGATTGCCAAAGAAGGAAAAGGCATATATGTACGAGTTGATAATTCTAATTCGGCACAGAAAGCTATTAATCAGGAAGTAAACAAAATGGCAAAATCTGATGTAGAGTCAAAAGTCTACACAGAGTTTAACGAACAATTCCAAGCAATAGCCTGGATTATTTTGTTATTGCTTTTAGTAGAAATATTAATTTTGGATCGTAAAAATCCTTTATTTAAGAACGTTCATCTGTTTTCTAATAAGAAATAGTTATGCGCATGTTAAAAAGTAAATATATTCTATTCGTTGTGTTTCTGTTGTCAGCAGTCGCTGTTTCAGCTCAGAAAGCAGAACGCGATTATATCCGTAAAGGGAATCGGCTGTTTAATGACAGTATATTTGTAGATGCAGAGGTGAACTATCGAAAAGCCTTGGAAGTAAATCCCAAATCTACAGTATCCATGTATAATTTAGGAAATACGCTTTCGCAACAGCAAAAATTTCAGGATGCCATGGAACAGTATGTTTCGGCTAGCAATATAGAAAAAGATAAAATGAAACTGGCTCATATTTACCACAATATGGGAGTGCTCCTCCAAGCTGGTAAAGATTATGCCAAAGCTGTAGATGCGTATAAAATGTCGTTACGCAATAACCCTACAGATGATGAAACACGATACAACCTAGCTCTTGCACAAAAAATGCTGAAAGACCAGCAGCAGAACCAACAGAATCAAGACCAAAATCAAGATCAAAACAAAGATCAACAAAAGCAAGATCAAAATAAAGATAAACAGAACGATCAGAAGCAAGATGAAAAGAAAGATCAGCAACAACCGCCAAAATCTGAAAAACAAAACAACCAGATGTCGAAGGAAAATGCTGAACAATTACTGAATTCTGTGATGCAGGATGAAAAAGACGTGCAGGATAAAGTTAAAAAGCAACAGAAAGTTATGCAAGGTGGTCGTTTAGAAAAAGATTGGTAATATAAAGTGATGATATAAATTTCATAAGCAATGAGAAAACTGATTATTATATTGATGGCATTGATAGCATATAGCACTCAGGCGTTGGCCGACAAGGTGTCTTTTACTGCTTCTGCTCCTGACGCAGTGGTGGTAGGCGATCAATTTAGGCTGTCTTATACCGTAAGCACACAGAAAGTGAAAGACTTTCAGGCTCCGTCGATCAAGGGATTCGATGTACTAATGGGACCAAGTCGGTCACAGCAAAGTAGTACTCAAATTATAAATGGTAGTGTTACATCTACCAGTAGCATCACATTTACATATATATTAATGGCAAACACTGCCGGTGATTATACAATTGGTGGTGCTTCTATTGTAGCAGATGGCAATCAAATGGTATCAAACTCTGTAAGGATTAAAGTATTACCGCAGGATCAAAGCAACAATAGTACACAAAATTCTTCTGCGCATTCCTCGTCTAGTACAAGTGTTTCTAATCAGGACTTGTTTATCACGGCAAGTGCCAGCAAGACCAATGTATTTGAGCAGGAAGCATTTGTCCTGACATATAAAATATACACTAGAGAATCTAATTTGCAGCTTAACAATGCTAAACTCCCCGATTTCAAAGGTTTCCATTCACAGGAAATTGAAATGACAACAAATGCCAAATGGACTCCGGAACATTATCAGGGGCGTAACTACTATACAACAGTTTACCGTCAATTTGTTCTTTTTCCACAGCAATCAGGTAAACTTTATATAGACCCAGCTCAATTTCAGATGACAGTAGGAAAACCGGTACAATCGGCCGATCCTTTTGATGCATTTTTTAATGGCGGGAGTAGTGTAATTGAGATAAAGAAATCTATCGCTACCCCTAAAATAGCGATAAACGTCAATCCGCTTCCAGCCGGCAAACCAGCAGACTTTGCAGGAGGAGTGGGAGAGTTTACTATTTCGTCCTCTATCAATAGCAAAGAGTTGAAAACTAATGATGCTATTACAATTAAACTGGTTATTTCCGGTACGGGAAACTTGAAATTGATTTCCAACCCAGAAATAAAAATTCCGGATGACTTCGAAGTATACGATCCTAAAGTAGATAATCAAGTTAGATTGTCCCGGGAAGGGCTTACTGGCAATAAAGTTATTGAGTACTTGGCAATCCCTAGACATGCCGGAACATATAAGATTCCGGGAGTTTCTTTCAGTTACTTCGATATTCGTTCCAAATCATACAAAACTTTGAAAACGGAAGAGTATGTAGTGAACGTTGGGAAAGGTGCAGGAAATGCTGATCAAGTGATTGCAAACTTTACCAATAAAGAAGATTTGAAGGTATTGGGAGAAGATATACGTTACATCAAGCAGAATGAGGTATCTCTTCAACCTAGAGGAAGCTTTTTCTATGGTTCGACAACCTATTGGTTATTCTACATTATTCCGGCTCTTGCATTTGTTATCTTCTTTTTCATTTATCGCAAGACGGAAAATGCCAATATTGCTAAAGTACGGACAAAGAAAGCCAATAAAGTTGCTACCAAGCGAATGAAATTAGCTGGTAAACTACTTTCAGAAAACAAGAAAGATGCTTTTTATGATGAAGTATTAAAGGCATTATGGGGATATATTAGCGATAAGTTAAATATTCCGGTATCTCGTTTATCTAAGGATAATATCGAAGAAAAACTGAGAAATCATGGAGTGAATGAAGAACTTATCAAAGAATTCTTGAATGCACTGAATGAATGTGAGTTTGCCCGTTTTGCTCCTGGTGATGAAAATCAAGCTATGGACAAGGTTTATTCATCTTCAATAGAAGTGATAAGCAAAATGGAGAATTCAATAAAACATTAACCTAGAAGAGATTTTGTTATGAAAAAAATATTATTTCTTATATTAATATCAATGTCAATGACTTGTTTTGGACAGGATTCACAAAACATTGATTCTATACAAGTAAACGATTCTATCCATACAGGTTCTACCATTAATGCATCAGGAGATGTTACAAAAGCTGAAGGGGACTCCGCATATATAAAAGAGGATTATGCTGCAGCCATTCAAGTATATGAGACCCTACTAAAGAATGGAGAGGCTGCTGACGTTTATTATAACTTAGGAAATAGTTATTATAAAATTGGAGAAATAGCAAAAGCAGTACTCAATTATGAACGTGCCTTACTATTACAACCAGGCAATAATGACATTCGCGCTAACCTTGAAGTAGCACGTACTAAAACAATAGATAAAGTAGAACCTATTCCAGAAGTATTCTTTGTCTCCTGGACTAAGTCTTTGATAAATAGCATGAGCGTAGATGCATGGGCGACATGGGGAATTATTTCCTTTATTTTATTAATTGTCGCTCTCTATTTCTTCATATTCTCAAAACGGATTACATGGAAGAAAGCAGGTTTCATATCAGGAATCATCTTTTTGATTATTACCATATGCGCCAATCTTTTTGCTTCAGAGCAAAAAGAACACTTAATAAACCGGAATGAAGCGATAATAATGAATCCTAGTATCACAGTCAGAAGCACTCCGAGTGAAAGTGGTACTAGTCTATTTATTCTCCATGAAGGAAGAAAAGTAAGTATCAAGGATAACTCAATGAAAGAATGGAAAGAAATCCGCTTAGAGGACGGAAAAGTAGGATGGATACCCGCTTCTGCTATTGAGGTAATATAAGCTTAATGATAGATTTTATAAATTCAAGAAAAAAAGATAAGCAAATAATTTGTTTTATCTTTTTTTTTGCTTAAGTTTATAGCGTGATAAAAATCACATAGTATTAACCATTAAATTTACGAGACATGAGAACAATAACATTTAATGAACTTCGTAAGATTAAAGATTCATTGCCTAGCGGTAGCATGCATAGAATAGCAGACGAACTTGGTTTGCATGTAGACACTGTGCGAAACTTTTTCGGTGGTCATAATTTCAAGGAGGGAAAAAGTGTCGGAATACATCTTGAGCCTGGTCCGGACGGTGGACTGGTAATGCTGGATGATACGACCGTTCTTGATCGGGCTTTAAAGATATTAGATGAATTGAACATGAGTATGCAAAAAGAACAGGCTACCGAATCTGTGCAAGTTTAAAATATAGCAAAACCGAATCCCAATTGAACAAACAATTGGGATTTCTTATTTGTTCACCTTACAAAACTCGAGGAAAGGATCAAAAAGATATTGACTTGATTGGTAGTGTAACTGCCGAAGTTATCGATAGAAGCCGTACTACAGTGTTGGCTATTCCTGAGAATACACCATTCAAACAGTTTAGCGAGGTTAAACATATTGCTTTTATAACCAACTTCGATCAAAGGGACTTAATTGCATTTGAAACATTCTTCAATACTTGGAAATCATTTCATTTTTCAGTATCTTTGATACATCTTACTGAGTCCAAATACGCCATTACTTGTTATTAAGCCCTAAGATCAAATGAGATATAAAAAAGGCATTCACGATTAGGGAATAATCATTATTATGTTTAATAAACAAGAGGGGTAAATTAAAACTTTGCTCCTTTTCTTGTTTATTTACCATTCTAACTCAGCACACCTTTATAAACTTTATAAAATAAAAAGAAGGCCACTCGCAAGTAACCTTCTTTTTATTTTAATTTTGAGAAAATGATTATTTCATCAACTTATCAATTTCTTCAAATTCTGGTCCCATATTCAAGTTATAATAAACTCGATAAAGACCTTGCAACCAAAGGTCTTGTTGATCAGGTTTTAAAGCTCTAGCTTTTTCATAGAAAGGTTTAGCTTCTTCATAGAATTTCTTCACTACAGCTTGCGCTTCAGCATACTTAGGATCATTGATATCTGTTGTAGCTTTATCAGCATAATCCTGTGCTTTCATCAAATATACTAAACCTACGTTTGAATATGCTTCTGTATACTCAGGATCAGCAGCAATGGCTTTCTTGTAGTATTCGATAGCATTATCATACTCTTTCATATTATGATAAAGGTATGCTTTAACATACAAATACAACTTGTTATTAGGATCATTAGATAACATTCTATCAGCAAATTCCATTGCTTTAGAGGCTTGATTAGAACTATTATAATAGTCAACCAAGTTTGCAAAGAAATAATCGTTTCCTGGGAATTTAAGGATACCTTCTTCCAAAGACTTAATCCATGCTGCTGTATCTCCCTTAGTCTTATAAGCATCAGCCATTAACTGCATTGCAAATTTACCACCATCTTTATCAGCCAAAGCTGCGGGGGCATATTTAATGATTGCATCTTTATCACCTACTCTATCAGCAGCCAATGTTGCATAATAAGCTATTTGCGGAAGCAGAGTGTCGGTTTTAGCAATTTCTTTATCAGCCAACATCGGATAAGACGCTGATTCTACATATGTTGCAAAGAATTTCAGAGCTTCCTTATTCTTATCCAAATTGAAATACTGGATCCCACCATTAATCAAGTTAGGACGTTCAGCCAACATGCTAGAAGCGTTTGCTTTACGATATTTGTTTTTGATTTTGCCCTTTTCATTGGGAACTTGTGCCAAATCATCACATTTTGTATAGTACTCATACATTTTCAGAATACTATTGTAAACTTTCAATGTATCATACGGTTTTCTCAAAAAAGCATTTTTCATCTGCTCTTCGTTGATACGCTTCTGAATAAATCCAGCAACGTCCCATGTGTCAGCAAGATCCTTCGTTTCAGGATTCTTCATAGCTTCCTTAATAAGCTGTTCAGCCTGCTTAAAATTAGGTTTTACGTCATTGGCAATACTTTTTGCTTCTTTTACATTCTTCATCTGAGCGAATGAGAAGCTAACAGCCATCAATAAAACCATTGAAAATAATACTCTTTTCATGATTGTTGTTTGATTAATTATTAATATTATGTCTATTCCTCAATTTTATTGTTTTCATTTTCATTAACGTCCACTGAATTTTCAATATCAGCATCAGGAAAATCTGCATTCTGGTCACTTACAATAGTACCTTCTGCTTCTTCTGCCGGAATTTCATCTTCAAGACTCTCAGTCATAACCTTACATACCGAACCAATCTGGTCGTTACGTTTTTCAAGATTAATCAGACGAACACCTTGAGTAGCACGTCCCATGATACGGACATCTTCCACTTTCAAACGAATAGTAATACCAGACTTGTTGATAATCATCAAGTCGTTCTCGTCTGTTACAGACTTTATTGTTACCAGTTTACCAGTTTTTTCAGTGATATTTATGGTCTTGACCCCCTTACCGCCACGGTTAGTCTTACGGTAATCTTCGATTTCAGAACGTTTGCCATATCCCTGTTCAGAAACAACCATTACAGATTCTGTTTCCAAATCTTTAATACAAATCATTCCAACGACTTCATCCTGACCATCGTTATCCAATGTAACACCACGTACACCTGTTGCAGTACGTCCCATTACACGGACTGCTGCCTCATGGAAACGAATCGCACGACCATTACGGTTAGCAATGATAATCTCATTGTTTCCATTCGTCATACGAACTTCGATTACACTATCATCCTCACGAATAGTAATAGCATTCACACCGTTCTGACGAGGACGAGAATACTGTTCAAGCAGTGTTTTCTTTATCACACCTTTCTTTGTACAGAACAATACATAATGGCTATTAATAAATTCTGAATCTTCCAAACTCTTCACACGCAAGTATGCTGTTACATTATCATCAGAATCAATATTCAGCAAGTTTTGGATAGCGCGCCCCTTAGAATTTTTCGTTCCTTCAGGTATTTCATATACTTTTAGCCAATAGCACTTACCTTTTTGAGTAAAGAACATCATAGTATTGTGCATGGTAGCCGGATAAATATGCTCTACAAAGTCCTCATCACGGGTTTCTGTGCCCTTAGATCCTACTCCACCGCGATTTTGCGCACGGAATTCAGTCAATGGCGTACGTTTAATATATCCCATATGAGAAATAGTGATAATCATTTGATCGTCAGCGTAGAAGTCTTCCGGATTAAATTCTTCTGAAGAATAAACAATTTCAGAACGACGTTCGTCTCCATATTTTGCTTTTACTTCCAGTAATTCATCTTTCATCACTTTGCGGCACACTTCATCATCTGCCAGGATACTTTCCAAATAAGCAATCTGCTTCATTATTTCTTCGTATTCTGCATGAAGCTGCTCCTGCATCAGACCTGTCAATTGGCGCAAACGCATTTCTACAATAGCGCGAGACTGAATTTCCGTCAGGTTGAAACGCTCTATCAAGCCCGCTATGGCATCGTTGGGTGTTTTTGCAGCACGAATAATACGGATTACCTCATCAATATTATCCGAGGCAATAATCAAACCTTCAAGAATGTGTGCACGTTCTTTCGCTTTGCGGAGCTCAAACTGAGTGCGACGAATAACAACCTCGTGTCTATGTTCGATGAAATATTTAATTAAATCTCTCAGGTTCAAAGTCTTTGGACGTCCATGAACCAGAGCAACGTTGTTTACACCGAAAGATGTCTGCAAAGCTGTCATCTTATAGAGCTTATTCAACACTACACTGGCATTTGCATCACGTTTCACGTCAATAACAATACGCATACCGTCACGGTCAGACTCATCATTCGCATTTGAGATACCCTCTATTTTTTTATCATTCACAAGGTCAGCAATGTATTTAATCAATTCTGCCTTGTTCACATTATACGGAATCTCTGTCACTACAATTTTATCATGTGTCTGTCCGGTTTCTATTTCAGCTTTCGCACGCATAACCACACGTCCACGACCTGTCATATATGCTTCACGTACACCGCTTACACCATATATATATCCACCAGTAGGAAAATCTGGAGCTTTAACAAATTCCATCAACTCTTCAACTGTAATTTCCGGATTATCAATATATGCGTCACAAGCATCGATCACTTCAGAAAGATTATGAGGCGGCATATTGGTTGCCATACCGACAGCAATACCAGACGCACCATTTACCAAAAGATTTGGAATACGAGTTGGCATTACTTTAGGCTCAACCAAGGTATTATCAAAGTTAGGTTCGAAGTCAACTGTTTCCTTATACAAGTCATCCATCATTGCTTCACCTAACTTATTAAGACGAGCCTCAGTATAACGCATGGCAGCAGGGCTATCGCCATCTACTGAACCAAAGTTACCCTGTCCATCCACCAAAGGATAACGCATTGCCCATTCCTGAGCCATACGTACCATTGCAAGATAAACAGAAGAATCGCCATGTGGATGGTACTTACCAAGCACTTCACCAACAATTCTGGCTGATTTCTTATAAGGTTTATCTGAAGTATTACCCAATTCCATCATTCCGTATAAAATTCTACGGTGAACGGGCTTAAATCCATCTCTAACATCAGGAAGGGCACGTGAAACTATGACCGACATGGAGTAGTCAATGTACGATGACTTCATTTCCTCCTCGATGTTAATCTTTATAATTCTGTCTTGTTCAAGCATTTAAAATGATTATTAATTATACATTCTATGGTTTGTGAAAAACCACGCTAAAGTACTACTTTTCCCGGATATACGAAAGTTTTTAAGAAGAAAGTTTTATTAAGGACAGAACGATGACTGACTAAGCTTTAAAATACGAAAACAAAAGGAGAAAAACAATAAATATAAGATATAAAGATAGTATAACATCAGTAAAAAAGACCTGCATGTTTGTTATACCTTATATATATAATGCAAATACACCGTTTTATGGCACGCCATTTGTAGATATAAGAAATAAAGCAAATATTGCAATACAAACTTGATTTAATGCGTATATTTGCCAGTGAATAACCCTTAGAAGAAAAGGAAGAAGTATGAATAATCAATTCTCACAAAGAGTTTCCGACATTATCGTCTATAGCAAGGAAGAAGCGAACCGGTTGAGAAGTAGGTATATAGGCCCCGAACACCTGCTTCTGGGAATGCTCCGTGATGGTGAAGGAAAAGCTATTGAGATATTATCTAAACTCAACACCAATCTGACTATAATCAAGCAGCAGATTGAAGCTCAACTGAAGGCAGAAGCTGACGATATGTTACTGCCTGATGCCGAGGTGCCGTTGTCTAATGATGCGGCGAAAATATTAAAAATGTGTATTTTAGAAGCGCGTGGAATGAAAAGTAACATCGCTGATACAGAACATGTTCTGTTAGCAATTTTAAGAGAAAAAAAAAATATGGCAGCTTCCGTACTTGAAGCAAATGATATAAATTATGCAAAAGTACTGAAGCAGGCTACGTTTCAGCCTGATATAAATTCAGGAATGGGATTTACGGAAGACGATGATGAAGACGAAGAAATGTCTACTCCCCGTTCTGGCAGAGGTAGTTCCGAAGATCGTCAACAGGCACAAACCACTTCAAAAAAGCCGTCTAATAACACACCAGTACTCGATAATTTCGGTACGGATATGACAAAAACGGCAGAAGAAGACAGATTGGATCCTGTAGTCGGCAGAGAAAAAGAAATCGAACGCTTGGCTCAAATCCTGAGTCGTCGTAAAAAGAATAATCCGATTTTGATCGGCGAACCAGGTGTCGGAAAATCAGCCATTGTCGAAGGACTTGCTTTGCGAATCATTCAGAAAAAAGTATCACGGATTCTGTTTGACAAACGAGTAGTAGCCCTTGATATGACAGCTGTTGTAGCAGGAACTAAATATCGCGGGCAGTTTGAGGAACGTATTCGTTCCATACTGAATGAGTTACAGAAGAATCCGAATGTAATTTTGTTCATTGACGAAATTCATACGATTGTGGGTGCAGGTTCCGCAGCAGGCTCTATGGATGCCGCCAACATGCTGAAACCGGCATTAGCAAGAGGAGAAATACAATGTATTGGTGCCACTACCCTAGATGAGTATCGTAAGAATATAGAGAAGGATGGCGCTTTGGAGCGTCGTTTCCAAAAAGTGATAGTGGAACCCACTACTGCTGAAGAAACTCTTCAGATTCTGCGTAATATTAAGGATAAATACGAAGATCATCATAACGTATATTATACAGATGAAGCATTGGAGGCATGTGTCAAGCTGACAGGCCGCTATATCACAGACCGCAATTTCCCTGATAAGGCCATTGATGCTTTGGACGAAGCCGGTTCACGTGTACATCTGACTAATGTCAACGTCCCTAAAGAGATAGAAGAGCAGGAAAAACTGATCGAAGAAGCTAAAAACAAGAAAAATGAAGCTGTAAAATCACAGAACTTCGAACTTGCAGCCAGTTTCCGGGATAAGGAAAAAGAGCTCTCTCTCCAATTGGATGAAATGAAGAAAGAATGGGAAGCTAGCCTGAAGGAAAACAGGCAAACTGTTGATGCAGAAGAAATCGCTAATGTTATATCAATGATGTCAGGCATCCCAGTGCAACGTATGGCGCAAGCCGAGGGCATAAAGTTGGCAGGCATGAAAGAAGACTTGCAGTCTAAAGTCATTGCACAAGACACAGCCATAGAAAAACTGGTTAAAGCCATTTTGCGAAGTCGTGTAGGACTGAAAGATCCTAATAAACCGATTGGCACATTTATGTTCTTAGGTCCCACTGGAGTTGGTAAAACTCATTTGGCAAAAGAGTTGGCTAAATACATGTTTGGCTCTCCAGATGCACTGATCCGTATAGATATGAGTGAATATATGGAGAAATTCACCGTTTCACGGTTGGTCGGAGCGCCTCCGGGATATGTAGGATATGAAGAAGGTGGACAGTTGACAGAAAAAGTTCGCCGTAAACCATATTCTATCGTATTACTCGATGAAATAGAAAAAGCGCATCCGGATGTATTCAATATCTTGCTTCAAGTGATGGACGAAGGTCGTTTGACTGACAGTTATGGCAGAATGGTAGACTTCAAGAATACCGTTATTATCATGACTTCCAATATTGGAACCCGCCAGTTGAAAGACTTCGGACGAGGTGTAGGATTCGCGACACAAAGCCGTTTGGATGACAAAGAGTTTTCGCGAAGTGCAATACAAAAAGCCTTAAATAAATCATTCGCGCCTGAATTTATTAATCGTGTAGACGAAATAATAACCTTTGACCAACTCTCCCTAGAAGCTATAACAAAGATTATAGATATAGAGTTGAAAGGGTTGTATAACAGAATTGAATCTATTGGATATAAGCTCGTTATTGAAGATAAGGCAAAAGAATTCATCGCAAGCAAAGGATATGATGCACAATATGGCGCCCGTCCTTTAAAACGGGCCATCCAGACTTATTTGGAAGATGGGCTGTCCGAACTCATCATTTCTTCCTCTTTAAAAGAAGAGGATAGCATTTATGTCTCCCTTAATGAAGAAAAAAATGAATTGGAAATGAAAGTTGTTACAACAGAATAGAATTATTCTCAAAATAAGGGAAAATTTTAAATATGCCATAATGTCAGGCCTTCGGGTCTGGCATTTTTTTTGTCTCTATCTGAGCAAATATGAATTAAATTTAATCAATAGATAAACTAAAAATATACGTATTATGCAAAAAGGTAATATTGGGGTTACAACAGAAAACATTTTCCCTATCATCAAGAAGTTTTTGTACAGTGATCATGAAATTTTTCTTCGCGAGTTAGTATCCAATGCAGTAGACGCTACCCAAAAACTGAATACACTGGCTTCCATCGGCGAATTTAAAGGTGAATTAGGTGATTTGACTGTTCATGTTGAGTTAGGCAAAGACACTATTACCATCTCTGACCGTGGTATCGGTCTGACAGCAGAAGAAATTGAGAAGTACATCAATCAGATTGCGTTCTCTGGAGCTAATGACTTTCTTGAAAAGTACAAAAATGACGTGAATGCCATTATCGGACACTTTGGACTTGGTTTCTATTCCGCCTTTATGGTTGCGAAGAAAGTAGAAATAATCACTAAATCATACAGAGACGGTGCGCAAGCTGTAAAATGGACTTGTGACGGCAGTCCTGAATTCACGATTGAAGAAGTTGAAAAAGCAGATCGTGGTTCGGATATCATCTTATACATTGATGATGATTGCAAAGAATTCCTTGAAGAAGCACGTATTTCCGGACTCTTGAAGAAATATTGCAGTTTCCTTCCTGTTCCTATTGCATTTGGAAAAAAGAAAGAGTGGAAAGATGGCAAACAAGTAGAAACAACCGAAGACAATATCATCAATGATGCAACTCCTCTGTGGACTCGTAAACCTAGCGAACTGTCGGACGAGGATTACAAATCATTCTATAGCAAGTTGTATCCAATGTCTGATGAACCACTCTTTTGGATTCATTTAAATGTAGATTATCCGTTTCACTTGACTGGTATCCTCTACTTCCCAAAAGTAAAGAGCAATATTGAATTAAATAAAAATAAGATTCAATTATATTGCAATCAAGTATATGTTACAGATTCAGTTGAAGGCATTGTGCCGGACTTCCTGACTTTGTTACATGGAGTAATCGACTCACCGGATATTCCGTTGAATGTTTCCCGTTCATATTTGCAGAGCGATTCGAACGTGAAAAAGATTTCAACTTACATAACGAAAAAAGTTTCCGACCGCCTGCAATCCATCTTCAAAAATGACCGTAAGCAGTTTGAGGAGAAGTGGAATGATTTGAAAATATTTATCAATTATGGAATGCTCACACAAGAGGACTTCTATGATAAAGCACAAAAATTCGCCCTTTTCACCGATACAAATAACAAACATTACACATTTGAAGAATACCAGACCCTTATTAAAGATAATCAGACAGACAAAGATGGAAACCTTATCTATCTGTATGCTAATAATAAGGACGAACAATATAGTTACATTGAAGCTGCTACCAACAAAGGATATAATGTTTCGCTTATGGACGGGCAATTAGATGTAGCTATGGTAAGCATGCTGGAACAAAAGCTGGAAAAATCCCGCTTTACCCGTGTCGATAGTGATGTTGTTGATAACCTTATCGTTAAAGAAGACAAGAAAGGAGAAGTATTAGAAGCCGATAAGCAGGATGCTATCACAACAGCCTTCAAGAGCCAGCTTCCTAAAATGGATAAAGTCGAGTTCAATGTAATGACGCAAGCATTAGGAGAAAATTCCGCTCCGGTAATGATTACTCAAAGTGAATATATGCGTCGTATGAAAGAGATGGCAAATATTCAGGCGGGAATGAGTTTCTATGGCGAAATGCCTGATATGTTCAATTTGATACTGAATTCAGACCACAAGTTAATAAAACAGGTGTTGAGCGAAGAAGAAAGTGCTTGTCATGCTGAGGTAGCTCCGATACAATCCGAAATGGATAGTGTTAATAAGAAACGTAATGAATTGAAAGACAAACAAAAGGACAAAAAAGATGAAGATATCCCAACAGCTGAAAAAGATGAACTAAATGAGTTGGATAAAAAATGGGATGATTTGAAGAGTAAGAAAGAAGCTATCTTCATTGGCTATGCCGGCAACAACAAAGTAATACGTCAACTTATTGATTTGGCTTTATTGCAAAATAATATGTTGAGAGGTGAAGCATTGAACAACTTTGTAAAACGCAGCATTGAACTGATTTAAAATCGCCCCTTTAAATACATTGCATAACTCAAAAAGAGCATTCAACGTTAAACATACGTTGTAATGCTCTTTTTCATTTTAAAACGACCGGCAAAATATCGATAAATTGAAAAGTATTGTATATATTTGAACACTTAATAAACAGAAATAGCAATTGCTTGATTCAGGTTATGAGAAAAATTCTTTTAGGGTTAATTACTTTATGGCTGGCCATCCCTGCTATCCACGCTCAGAAAGTGGGACTTGTATTAAGCGGTGGCGGTGCAAAAGGATTGACACATATCGGTATTATTCGCGCTTTGGAAGAAAACAATATCCCCATTGACTACATTGCGGGGACTTCTATGGGGGCCATCGTCGGCTCCTTATACGCCATGGGATACTCCCCTGATGATATGGTGGAACTCCTAAAATCCGAAGATTTCAAACGATGGTATTCCGGAGAAGTGGAAGAAAAATATGTATATCATTTCAAAAAAAATCTCCCCACTCCTGAGTTCTTCAATATACGTTTTTCATTCAAGGATTCGCTAAAAAACCTGAAACCTCAGTTTCTGCCCACCAGTGTGGTAAATCCGATCCAGATGAATCTTGTTTTTGTAGACCTGTATGCACGCGCCACAGCTGCTTGCAAAGGAGATTTTGATAAGCTTTTCGTACCTTTTCGCTGTATTGCGTCCGATGTGTACAATAAAAAGCAATTAATAATGAGAAATGGAGACTTGGGAGACGCAGTCAGAGCTTCAATGAGTTTCCCATTCATGTTTAAACCTATTGAGATAGACAATGTATTAGCTTATGATGGTGGGATTTATAATAATTTTCCCACAGATGTCATGAAAGACGATTTCCATCCGGACATTATTATAGGAAGTGTCGTTTCAACCAACCCTACCAAGCCTAAAGAAGATGACCTTATGAGCCAAATAGAAAATATGGTGATGCAAAAAACCGATTATTCTATTCCTGACTCAGTGGGGATTTCAATGACATTCAAATATGACAATGTTAATCTTATGGATTTCCAACGTATTGATGAACTGCATGATATAGGATACAATCGCACCATCAGCATGATGGACTCAATCAAAAGTCGCATCCATCGATGTGTCAACTTTGATAATATACGTTTAAGAAGAATGGTGTACCGAAGTAATTTTCCCGAATTGCGCTTCAAGAATATCATTATTGACGGAGCTAATCCCCAACAACAAGCTTATATTAAAAAAGAATTTCATAAATCAGACAACAAAAAATTCACCTATGAGGATTTAAAGCAGGGATATTTCAGATTACTTTCGGATAAAATGATTTCTGAAATCATCCCTCATGCTATTTACAATCCTGAAGATGACACTTACGACCTTCATTTAAAAGTTAAACTAGAGAAAAACTTCGCTGTAAGACTGGGTGGCAATATATCCACTTCCAATTCCAATCAAATTTATTTAGGACTGAGCTACCAGGACTTAAACTACTATGCCAAGGAGTTTATTCTTGATGGACAACTTGGTAAGGTGTACAACAATGTCCAATTTATGGCAAAGATAGACTTTGCCACAGCTATTCCTACATCGTATCGCCTTATAGGTTCAATAAGTACTTTCGACTATTTTAAAAAAGACAAGCTCTTCTCAAGAAATGATAAACCTGCCTTCAATCAAAAAGACGAACGATTTTTGAAATTGCAGGTAGGTCTGCCTTTTCTTTCGAGCAAGCGAGCTGAATTTGGAATAGGAATTGCTAAAATAGAGGATAAGTATTTCCAGAAAAGCGTTATTGACTTTGGAAATGACAAATTCGACAAAAGCCGTTATGATTTATTTGGTGGTTCAATCAGTTTTAACGGAAGCACACTGAACTCTCGACAATATCCGACACGTGGATACAGAGAGGCTCTTGTTGCTCAAATTTTCGCAGGAAGAGAGCGTTTCTATCCAGGTGAAGGGAATACCGCTGAGGGAAGCAATAAAGAACATCATTCCTGGTTGCAATTATCCTACATGAAAGAGAAATATCATAATATGAGTGAACATTGGGTACTGGGATGGTACTTAAAGGCATTGTATGCGTCTAAGAACTTCTCAGAAAACTATACAGCAACAATGATGCAAGCTGGAGAATTTTCTCCTACACTGCACAGTAAAATGACCTATAATGAAGCATTTCGCGCTAATCAATTCGTAAGCGCCGGAATTCGCCCTGTTTATCGTTTAAACCAAATGTTCCATCTGCGAGGAGAATTTTATGGCTTTATGCCTATATATCCGATTGAAAGAAATTCGCTAAATAAAGCATACTATGGAAAAGCTTTCTCTAAATTCGAATATTTAGGAGAAATTTCTGTTGTGTGCCAACTGCCGTTTGGAGACATTTCCGCATATGTAAATCATTATAGCTCACCGAAAAGAGAGTGGAATGTCGGATTAAGCATAGGTTGGCAACTATTCAATTGTCGGTTCATAGAATAATTTTTCTACAAAAAAAAACATTGAAACGCTTGCTATTTCGGGAAAAGTCCGTATCTTTGCACCCGTTAAAACAAAACAATGGTCGCGTAGCTCAACTGAATAGAGTAGCTGACTACGGATCAGCCGGTTACAGGTTTGAATCCTGTCGCGATCACATATTTTGTTTAACAAAAAGGCCGCGTAGCTCAACTGAATAGAGTAGCTGACTACGGATCAGCCGGTTACAGGTTTGAATCCTGTCGCGGTCACTAAAGAAAATACGTATTGGGTCGCGTAGCTCAACTGAATAGAGTAGCTGACTACGGATCAGCCGGTTACAGGTTTGAATCCTGTCGCGATCACAAAATCCTCTGCATTTATTTGTAGAGGATTTTTTATTCCCCCATTTCATCGAAGAATTCAGGGGTAGCCCATTTTGACACCCTCATCGGCTTGGGTCGAAAATATTATTATTTTTTCTGGGGCAGAATATCAAGAATAAGGGAAGCTCAAAGGCTTCCCTTATTAAAGAAATAAAAAATACGTTTAATTCGTCAAGGATTAATATTTAAATCAGCATTTTATATTCAATTCATTCAAAATCTTACGTATTGCTTCAAATGTAGTAATACGGGTAGGAACCAGTGGTAATCGAAGTTTATTTTCAATCATTCCCATAGCGTTCAACATTGATTTTACTCCAGCAGGATTTCCATCTACAAATAACAGATTGAATAATTCAGTGAATCTGTGATGAATAGTCAGTGCATTAGCAAAATCTCCTTGAAGTGCCAAACGAGTCATACGGCTAAACTCACGGGGAAAAGCATTACCGATAACCGAAATAACGCCAACAGCCCCCAAAGTTATAAGAGGGAAAGTAATACCATCATCACCGGAGATTACATTGAAGTTTTCCGGCTTATTCTTGATGATATCATCCATTTGCGTGATGTTACCGGATGCTTCTTTTATAGCAATTACATTATCGAAATCACGTGCAATACGCAAAGTAGTCTCAGCGGTCATATTTACACCCGTACGCCCCGGAACATTATACAGCACGATAGGAAGCTCGGTTGCTTCGGCAATAGCCTTATAATGCTGGTAAATACCTTCCTGTGAAGGCTTGTTATAATATGGCACAACAGACAATATAGCGTCAACCCCCGTGAAATCATCGTTTTTCAATGTTTCTACAATAGCACGAGTATTATTACCACCTACACCCAACAGAATAGGAATCCTTCCATTAACGCGGTCAATCACCATCTTTTTTATGGTTTTCTTTTCTTCCTCAGTAAGAGTTGGTGTTTCGGCTGTAGTTCCCAGCACACACAAAAAATCCGCATTATTCTGTAATAGATAGTCCACCATGCGCATCAATGCGTCATAGTCAACGCTCTCATCCTCTTTGAAAGGAGTAATCAGTGCTACCCCCATTCCTTTCAATTTAGTCTGTATCATGAGTTTTAATTATAATCTCTAATTTATTAAGCCGCAAAAGTACGAATATTTTTCTTATCTTACGATATAAGTTTCAGAAATTCTTCTTCGCTTAGTATGGTTATTCCCAGTTTTTTCGCTTTTTCCAGTTTCGCAGGCCCCATATTATCTCCAGCAAGTATGAAACTTGTTTTTGCAGAAATACTTCCTACGTTTTTGCCACCGTTTTTCTCGATAATCTCCTTATATTCGTCACGAGAATGATGAGTAAACACACCACTGATAACGATAGACTTGCCTGCCAACTTATCCGTATATCCACTTAAATCTTCCTCAGTACGATAAAGCTGTAATCCGGCATCCCTCAGTCGCCCGACTAACTCACGATTAGACTCATTCTCAAAATACAAAAGGATGCTCTGCGCTATTTTTTCTCCGATTTCATCGATACTAATCAACCTTTCAAGATCCGCCTGCTGCAATTCATCTATATTTTCAAACGACTTTGCAATCTTCTTCGCCACAGTCTCACCAACAAAGCGAATTCCTAAAGCAAAGATCACACGCTCAAAAGGAACTGTCTTACTTTGAGCAATTCCTGTTATAATATTCTCTGCCGATTTTTCTCCCATACGCTCCAATCCCTTAATATCATCAGTTGTGAGATTATACAAATCGGCTGTATTTTTGATTAATCCCAAACGATAGAACATATCTACCGTTTCCGGACCTAATCCATCAATATTCATAGCCTTACGGCTGATAAAATGCTCTATTTTACCTTTATTCTGAGGAGGACATGCCGTTTCATTTGGACAGTAGTGAGCGGCTTCTCCCTCATACCTGACTAATTTACTGCCACATTCGGGACAATTAGTGATAAACCGGACTTTCTCGCCAAGCATAAAACTGCGTGCGTCCTTATCCACACCTGTGATTTTGGGAATAATTTCACCCCCTTTTTCCACATAAACCATGTCCCCAATATGCAAATCAAGTCCTTCGATAATATCTGCATTATGTAAAGACGCACGTTTCACAACTGTTCCTGAAAGCTGCACAGGATCCAAATTCGCCACAGGAGTGACAGCACCGGTTCTACCCACTTGATAAGTCACTTTATTCAAGCGCGTCAAAGCACGTTCGGCTTGAAACTTATATGCAATAGCCCATCGAGGAGATTTAGCCGTAAATCCCAGATTTTTCTGTTGCCGCAGACTATTTACCTTTAAAACAATTCCGTCTGTAGCAACCGGTAGATTCTTGCGCTCTACATCCCAGTAGTTGATAAACTCAAAAACCTCTTCCAATGTCTGGCATTTACGGGTCAAATCAGATATTTTAAAGCCCCATTTCGCGGCTTCCTGAAGATTTTCATAATGTCCGTCACAAGGCAGATTATCTCCCAGCAGATAATACAAATACGCATCCAGTTTACGGGAAGCCACAATGGAAGAATTCTGCAATTTCAATGTGCCGGAAGCCGCGTTTCTCGGATTAGCAAAAAGCGGCTCTTCGCGCGCTTCTTTCTCACGGTTCAATTCTTCAAACACTTCCCATGGCATAAGAATTTCCCCACGAATTTCAAAAACGGCAGGATAATTGTCACCATGAAGCACAAGTGGGATAGAACGGATTGTTTTTACATTATCCGTCACATCATCTCCTTTCTCACCATCGCCACGGGTAACGGCACGAATCAATTTTCCATCTTCATAAGTCAAAGAAATTGAAGTACCATCATATTTCATTTCACAGCAAATTTCAAAATCCTCATTGAGCGCCTTACGGACGCGCTCATAAAAGTCCGTCACTTCCGCTTCCGAATATGTATTGGCCAATGACAGCATCGGATATTTATGCGCTACCTGCGTAAAATTCTTATTCAAGTCACTCCCCACACGCATGGTAGGTGAGTTTTCGTCTTTATATTCCGGATGTGCCTGCTCCAAATCCTGAAGTTCACGCATCTTGTCATCAAACTCCTTATCCGATATTTCGGGAGCATTCAACACATAATAATTATAATTATGCCGATGAAGTTCGGCACGCAATTCCTCTATTTTTTCCTTTATATCCATATTTCTTCGATTGTTTAAGGCAAAAATACAGGTTTATCTTTGAATATTTGTACTTTTGCGAAAAATTAAAGATTATGCGTATTGATATTATAACAGTTTTACCCGAGATGATTGAAGGTTTCTTCAATTGTTCTATTATGAAACGGGCTCAGAATAAGGGACTTGCAGAAATACATATTCACAATCTGCGCGACTATACCGAAGATAAATACCGTCGTGTCGATGATTACCCTTTTGGCGGTTTTGCCGGAATGGTTATGAAAATAGAACCCATCGAGCGTTGTATCAACACTCTCAAGGCAGAGCGGGAGTATGACGAAGTAATCTTCACAACCCCCGACGGAGAACAATTCAACCAACCAATGGCCAACAGCCTTTCCTTAGCGCAAAACCTTATTATACTTTGCGGACATTTCAAAGGGATTGATTATCGCATCCGCGAACATCTAATCACCAAAGAAATAAGTATCGGAGATTATGTCTTGACAGGTGGCGAACTAGCCGCAGCGGTCATGGCTGATGCTATCGTGCGTATCATTCCCGGAGTTATCTCTGACGAACAATCCGCACTTTCCGATTCTTTCCAGGACAACTTGCTGGCAGCACCGGTATATACACGCCCTGCTGATTATAAAGGGTGGAAAGTCCCCGATATTCTATTGTCCGGTCACGAAGCAAAGATTAAAGAATGGGAGTTGCAACAGTCCTTGGAACGTACCAGAAAACTTCGCCCTGACTTATTAGATGAATAAAAACAGAATGGTAAATAAAAACAGAATGTAAATAAAAACGACGGTGATGATTTGCTTATTTCTCACCGTCGTTTTTATTATGTCCATCGCTTGAAAACTTCACTTGCCATTCTTTCCCCCTAACGAAAATTTCTTTTCAACCATTATCTTTCGGGCTGATTCCATCCTTCGATATTCAGAAAGAAAATAGCATTTTTCTAGCTAATTCCATGCGAATGGTTATTGTAAGTTTATCATTATACCTCAAGCGCACCAATAATATCCTTCACTGACTTATATCCGTGTCTATCTAAGTAATTATTTATACCATCTTCAACTTTGACAGTAACAGCCGGATCTATGAAATTTGCCGTACCAATCTGGATAGCAGATGCACCTGCAAGCATAAACTCAACCGCATCTTTCCAATCCATAATACCACCCAAACCAATGACAGGAATATTTACCGATTTAGCAACTTGCCATACCATACGTAATGCGATAGGTTTGACGGCAGCTCCAGACATTCCGCCTGTTACAGTCGACAAAATAGGGCGTCTACGCTCCGCATCAATAGCCATTCCCAGCAATGTATTGATTAATGACACACTATCTGCACCACTTTCTTCCGCTGCGCGCGCTATTTCAGTGATATCAGTGACATTCGGAGAGAGTTTTACGATAAGTGTCTTTTTGTAAGCAGCACGCACCGCTTTCACCACTTCTGACGCACCTTTTGCTGACACACCAAAAGCCATACCACCTTGCTTCACATTAGGACAAGAGATATTTAGTTCTATGGCAGGAATTTTGTCAAGTTCATTAATAATTTCGGCTGTTTTCACATAATCCTCGATAGCAGACCCCGAAACGTTTACAATCATATTCGTTTGTATGTCTTTTATGCGGGGATATATATGCTCTACAAAGTAGTCAACACCCTTATTCTGCAGTCCTACAGCGTTTAACATACCCGAAGGAGTTTCGGCCATACGCGGATAAGGATTTCCTTCACGTTTGTGAAGAGTAGTCCCTTTTACAATAATACCGCCTATTCGCGCTATATCAATGAAATCTGAGAACTCTTCACCATATCCAAATGTACCGGATGCTGTCATCACCGGATTCTTCATTTGTAATTCACCAATATTTACACTTAAATCTGCCATAGTAGTTTATTTATATTAAAAACAGGGCCCTCTTTACACACACACAAGTGACCTTCTGTCGTATTTTCCACACAACATAAGCATGCTCCGATACCACAAGCCATTGTATTTTCCAAAGAGACTTCACATTCTATCTGATTACTTTTGGCATATTTTGCCACCGCCATCATCATAGGTTTAGGACCACATGTGTAAATCTGCTCGAATCGTACCTTATTTAGTATAGAATGTTGGGTGACATATCCTTTTTCTCCATGACTGCCATCTTCCGTAGTAGTGTACACTTCACCATATTTAGCAAACTCCTCCAGTTGCAACAAGTCCTTATCGCTACGTGCCCCTAAAAGGAATGTAGGTTTATGACCATTTTTGACTAATTGTTCACCCAAATATAGCATAGGAGCCGTACCGACACCACCACCAACTAACAAAAGCTTATCAGAAGGCATCTGAGGCATCGTGTAGCCATTTCCCAATGGAAGTATGGTATTGATTACATCACCTGGCTTTATCTCTGCCAAGCGCCTTGTTCCGTCTCCAACCAATTGGATCAGAAACCATACTTCATTTCGTTGTTTATCGACAAAATTAATAGAAATAGGGCGACGCAGAAATGTGGTAAGCGATCCGTCCACCCGGAGTTCGGCAAACTGCCCTGGTAACATTTCGGGCAGTAACGATTGAGAGGTCAGTTTCAGCAATACATAATTGGCATGCAGTCTGATATTCTCAGTAACCGTCAAATCTAAAATAAATTTCTTCATGTATTGGATATAAAAAATATAAATTCGTATTCCGGGTGCAAAGATACAGGAATTTGCCCAAACCTGCGATTTTACCACTTATTTTTCAGGTCTAAACGTTTCATATGTATTATCATCGAAGAAAATTCTTATTTCAGTAATTTTCCTAGCAGGCTTTTCTATATATCTAATCTCCTGTTTTACAATCTCTTTAGGAGCATTTTCGGTACTTCTTAAAGCCATTTCCTTGCGATTTTCCAAAGTAATCGTCTCTTTGGACGGATTTACAGGATTCTCATCAAACAAAGAAGGTTGATAATCACCATTAGATGAAGTCAATGAGGATTCTTCAGTAGAAGTCAACATTTCACCTCTTCCATATAGCAACCATTCAAGATTTACGTAGTTATAAGTCTGATGTACTTTCATCACCACTTCCAGACTTGGTTTATTCCTATCATTTAAAATATGAGAAAGAGTAGACTGCTGAACTCCGATCGTTTCAGCAAAAACCCTGGGGGGAACTTTCTCCCTCTCCATAATCATTCTGATTCTGTCTTTTATTTCCATACTACCTTTATTGAGTCACAATTGTATGCACTAAATAGTGATTTCACAAAAATACATATAAATATAATCACTTTACAAAGATATATATTATGCTTCACAAAAACAAATCACAGATATAAAAATACAAATATCACAAATGTATTTACCTATTCACTATTCTAATATTACGTTTGTGCAATGAATAAAATCTTATATTGGTATGATAATATTTTATATTTAATAAAACACTATTATACATCTGATAATAAAAAGGTTATCATCAATATCTTACTTTAAAAATGAGAAGGTTTACAAAAGTATCGGATACATAAACCATTGATTTACAGTAAAGAGTCAAATAAATAGTATATATATCTGATATTCATAATAATAACATGTAAAAAATTGAATGTTAAACACCCTCCTACTACATTTATATATTGGTAATTTATTTATGTAAACTCAATACTATACATATGTAAATCAGTAACACATATTACATATATCATACGTTTACACTTGTATTAATCACAAATATACAATCACAAATACACAAACGTAAATATAAGAAGTTGCAGTTGCAATAAAATAAAGGATAAACTCTATTATTTACGAATGTATTTTGAGATATTATCAAATTATCTTTTACATTTCACTATAAAACTAGGAATCCTTGCAATATTTCCGGCCATTTACCCGATTCGCTGTTTTTTTTCAATTCTAGAAGGGCTATTTTAAGCATAACAAACTGAAATACAACTAAATACCGTATATTTTTCAATTACGTTATTTAGTTGAAATAGAAAAATGGCGCTAACACTCTTTTACTAATGAGGGTGTGTCAAAAGCTCAAAAACGCCCTCAATATAAATCAAAACTCGCAACTTTAGTGAAATACACTTAAGCTGC
>NZ_JANJZR010000036.1 GCF_024623065.1 Bacteroides acidifaciens | reverse complement strand
TAAATATACATAAAAGTTCTCTCATATCAGCGGATAGAGAGAACTTTTTTTTCGGTGGGGACTTTTTAGTCAGCCCCGCCTGTATCCATTACGGGATACGGGCGTTTCCATACAAGGAAACTATAGGAAACTCTATTGCACTGGTTCCTAACCCTATAAACGTTTCGCAGGAATGCACTAGATAAGCTTTTTCTTCTTTCGGTAATTCTCACGGAATTCTTTAGGCGACGTAGTCGCCTATTATCTCGGATGAATCTCCTACCACCCGCCTTACTCCCGCCGCTTTCTCCGTGAAGTTCAATTCAAACTCGGAATGGTTGTGGATGGGATAAGTGAATTCAGTCTTATAGCGTTCCGCAATGTAAAAGGAGTTATCTCACGGATAATTTGGTTAGGTAACGGTGTGTTCATGACATAAGTAGTTTATTATGATTTTATCGGACTATCGCTTGTTCTTATCGTGCTTGTCAGTTCTCTATCTTTACGCCTATCCGGCGCAAATCCGCTCCCGAAGGATTTTGGAATACCTGTAAGTCAAACTCGGGGATGATGGCAAGTACATGGTCAAAAACATCCGCCTGTATGCCTTCATACGCCACCCAGACTTTATTGGCGGAGAAGAAATAAAGTTCTAACGGAATACCGGTTTCGGTAGGCTGGAGCTGACGCACCATACAAGTCATGTCCTGATTGACGGTGGGCAGGTTCTTCAGATAATTGGTAAGATAGGCGCGGAAAACTCCCAGATTGGTCTGCCGGCGGCCGTTCACCAGTATTGAATTGTCAATATCGTGTTCCTTGTTATATTGTTCCACCACTTTCTCCGTTTCGTCCACATAGTCTTTCAATATTTGTATCTTCCGGTACTTTGCCAGCATTTCCGGTGTGCAGAAGCGTACGCTGGTCATGTCTATATTGATGGAACGCTTCACACGGCGGCCACCGGATTCCTGCATCCCCTGCCAGTTCTGGAAAGAGTCGCTGACCAACAAGTAAGGCGGAATAGTGGTAATGGTATTGTCGAAATTACGTACTTTCACAGTATTCAAAGTTACTTCTATCACTGTGCCGTCAGCACCGTATTTCGGCATCGTAATCCAATCCCCTACTTTCAACATATTGTTGGCGGAAAGCTGGATACCGGAGACAAAGCCCATGATACTGTCTTTAAAAACCAGCATCAGCACGGCAGCAGAAGCTCCAAGTCCGGTCAATAGCACCACAGGACTTTGCTTTATCAGGATACTGATGATGATAATAGCTCCTATAAAGAATAGAATCACTTGTGCTGTCTGAAGAAGCCCTTTCAGGGGTTTGTCCTTATACTGCTCGCGTGCGCTGTACACCAGATAAATGGCAGTACATAAGGCACTCACGAAACGAAGGAATACGGCAAGTATGTAAATCAGGCAGAGCCGGCGAAGAAAATCGAGCAAGGAGGAATCCGCATGTTCGGGGAATGCGATAGGAATGGCAATATAGATTAATATCGGTGCGACCATCCGGCTGACATTCGCCATTACTTTGTCATTAAATACAATGTCGTCCCAAGTGGCTTTCGTTTGTTTCACCAGCCTGGATACCGTGCGCAGGATAATCTTACGGCAAATCAGGTTAGCCAACAGAGCTACACCAATGATAATCAGTAATATGATAAAGTTATCAATCTTATCCGCCCACACTTCATCCACACCCATTGACAACAAGGTATCGTTCACGCCTTGCATCATTGCATTACCGATATCTTGCGTCTCTCCATCCACCAGTGCAACAGGCACTGCATTTATTACTTCTTCCATAAGCTGTTTTCTCTCTTTTTCTTTTTAGTTTTCTTTCCCTTTTTCTAAATACTCATGTATATCTTGTCTCAGCCAGTCATAGTGGAACAGCCGTTTGTAAGCTACGTTCTTCTTCAGCATGATTTCCACATTCACCTGACTGTTCTGATAGCAAGTCAGTTCATTCTTGAATTGTTCACTATGTTCGGCCAATCGTTTGATTTCCTGTTCACGTTCCCGACGCAGCACCGTACATACGGGAATCAGAAGTTTCATGACCACGCTATCCATGACATGGTGTCCCTGCATATATAAATAGGTGGTTTCCGGCATCAACCCCAATTCTCTCAATTCATTACCCAGCGCATTCACTTGGTTGATGATACGGGAGAAACGCTTTTTCAGTTCCGACAGTTTTTGGTTGACGCGCCGCTGCAAATCTTCCAGGCTCTTTTCAGGATGCTTGATACTTATCTCCCGCAAGGCAGTATAGGTGTGGAAGTCGTACATTGGGAAAGTATAGGTATCCCGTTGGCGGTAGAACCACACGTTCCACAGGAAAAGAGGATATACAATTTCGGAATACCGTTTCAGGTAGGCATTGAAATCAAAGATGAAGCGGTCGTTCAATGTAGCTTGTACGCATACTTCATGCAAGCTTTCGGCAAAACAATGGTAGTTTTCAATGGCGTATGTATAGGTTTGGAATATGTATCTGTTCCGGTTGATTTTGCGGGAAGTATTGGTGGCTCCCTGCAACAGGAAGTCATAATCGCTGTCTACGCAGGCTATCAGGCTTCTTCCCAGTTCGGCTGTGTTCAGCGTGTTCATGAGAACCATCTTTTTCCCTTTCGCGAGGGAGTTGGCGGAAGGGAGCATCACCTGGAAATAGTGCTCGTCATCTTCAAACTCTTCGAGCAGGGTACGCCAGAAAGCGATGTCGTCATAGCTTTCTACGTATGCTATGATGCGACGGCGGGCTTTCTTCGGGTAGAGTTTATGGGCTGCGTTGAAGTATGAAGAAGTCAGGTTATCTCGTAGTGATTTTGCCATGTAGATAGTGATTAACGGTTTAGTGATTAATGATTAATGGTTTAGTGATTAGTGATTAGTGACTAATGGTTAATGAGCGGGGGTACTTTAAATCCGTTCGCTTCCGTTGAAATATCACTTACTTCCGTCACGGCATCCAGCCAGCCTTCCATGATGACAGCAGGTGAATGGGTGGTCAGGATTATCTGTACGTTCGGATTCAGTTCACGTATCATGGCAATCAACTTCTGTTGCCATTCTATATGAAGAGAGGCTTCCGGTTCGTCCATAAAGAGTACACAATGGCTGTTGTCCTGCACGAGTACGGTGAGCAGGATGACGAGCATTTGCTTTTCGCCGGAAGAAAGTTTGTAGGGAAACAGCAGTTCGCCGTCCTGATAGAAGGCGATGTCGTTCCGTTTGCGGTCTATCTTCTTGCGGGTGTAACTGAAAAGTTCGTCAATCATATCCTGAAAACGGCGTTTGGCTATGGACAGGGTAGCAGCCCTGCGACGTTCTTCTTCATCGTCACTGGAAAGCATTTCTATCATTTTGTTGCCGATGTTGACCTGATAGTCGAGGTAGCGGCGTTGCAGTAGATAGAGTTGCCAGTCCAGTTCGGACTTTACGTTCTTATCGGCCATGCGGGCGGTGAAGTCTCCCATCATCAGGGGACGGTCGTAGCTCCGGATAACGTCGTAGGGGATATAGGTTGCTTCGGGATTGTCAAAGAAAAGACGTACTCCGTTCTTTTCGTCACTTTTCATTTCACCGTAAAGTTCTTCGAGATAGCCGACGGAACGGTTCAGAATGGTGGTCTTCCCCACTCCGTTGATGCCGGAAAGAATGTTCACATCGGGACGCAAATCCCATCCTATATTAAAGCGTTCCCATAGTCCGTGGATTTCGATACGACGGATATAATTGGCCTGTTGTTCCATAATATTCAGTATTAATCAAGGCAAATATAAATAAATCATATGACAAAGTTGCTAGTAAACTCATCAAATTCTGAAAATACAAGAATAAAAAACTACCTTTGTAGCCGTTTTCTCTTTTCAGATGTTATTTTTATTAAGAAAACATATCGCAAACTAAATCTTATCAACATGAACAAAAGTAAGAATTTGTACGGTCACCTATTTGCACTTACAGCAAACGTCATGTGGGGGCTGATGGCACCTATCGGCAAGTCTGCCCTCCAAGAGTTTTCCGCCCTTTCCGTTACAACTTTTCGTATGGTGGGTGCAGCAGCCGCTTTTTGGTTACTTTCTATATTTTGCAAGCAGGAACACGTGAATCATCAGGATATGCTTAAAATATTCTTCGCTTCACTATTCGCTTTAGTATTCAACCAAGGAGTATTTATTTTCGGACTGTCAATGACTTCACCTATCGACGCTTCGATTGTTACGACGACTTTACCGATTGTGACCATGATTGTAGCTGCTATTTATCTGAAAGAGCCGATTACAAACAAGAAAGTACTGGGAATTTTCGTAGGCGCCATGGGAGCACTTATTCTTATCCTGAGCAGCCAAGCGGGAAGTAATGGCAACGGAAGTTTGATTGGCGACTTGCTTTGCCTAACTGCACAAATCAGTTTCTCCATTTATTTAACCGTATTCAAGGGACTGACTCAGCAATATTCGGCAGTGACCATCAACAAGTGGATGTTCGTTTATGCTTCCATGTGCTATATACCGTTCTCTTACTACGACATTTCCACAATCCAATGGGCTTCTATTTCTACTATCGCTATCATTCAAGTGCTTTATGTAGTGTTAGGGGGAAGTTTTCTTGCCTATCTCTGCATTATGACTGCGCAGAAACTACTTCGTCCTACGGTTGTCAGCATGTACAATTATATGCAACCGATTGTAGCTACGATTGCCGCCATTATTATGGGAATCGGTAGTTTTGGCTGGCAGAAAGGAGTGGCTATCGCACTTGTATTTCTTGGAGTATATATTGTGACGCAAAGCAAGTCGAGAGCAGATTTCGAGAAGATAGGGAAAGAATTATAAAACCTGAGAGTTTGTCAAAACTCCCTTTTTAACGAAATCCCCCACGCTACATTTATCTTGAACAGTAGCGTGGGGGATTTTTATTTATAAGAGGATAAATGGCTGCGAATAGCCTTTTAGTTTGCCAGAATCGTAAGTTCTGCTCCCGACGCAAAATCCTGCCCGTTCTGCGAACTCAACGCAGTAAAGCGGATATAGCGTGCTTTGACAGGTTTGTCGAACAATACTCTCTTTTCTTTTGAGTTGTTGGTAAAGGTTCCTTTCTTAACAGGCGTTCCCCATTCTTTTCCATCCATACTGACTTGAATGGAGTAGTCTTTAATATTACCGTTATTTCCATTCTGACGTGGCAGGTAGGTGAATCCTTTGATTTCCTTTACTTCTCCCGCATCCAAATCCACCCAATGCGGATACTTGGCTACCGTAACAGAATACATGGTATGCCAAATGGTATTCGGGTCATTATCCGTCAGGTTGGAAGCATCACCATCGCCCGATTCCTGACTACTGGCATATACCACTTCCGTACGGATACTTTCTATCTTTTCGAATGTCATCGTAGCGTTTACTCTCGGGTCATGTTCATACCATGCCTTTATAGTCCCCCCGTCACGCATCGGAACAGGAGTTGTGTACCTGTTCGCTTTCTTGTCTCCATTCAGTGAATAAAGAATCACGGCATCCTTCCTTGCAGACTTCAATTCCACCCGACCGGCACGATCACGTATAATGGAAAGAGGTATTTCACCGGCAGGAGCGACATTGGCAATAGCAGTCAAATCCACCTTATTCGCAGGACGGATAATGAAGCCCATATTATGCTGGTCTGCCAATACACGGTCTTGTACGAGCGGGCCACCCTGACCGCAACTGTTTCCACCCAATCCGGTAACCGCACAATCCAAATGCAGATAAGTATCACTTGCTTTCGGTAACTGATAAGGATGTGAAGCCAAAATCAGGTCGAGAGCAGAATACTGAAGAGCAGAAGCCGACAGACGGTCGGTAGCAATAAAGATAGCACCCTTACCGGCTTGATTGGTCAATGCACACCAACGGACATCCTCATGGTTACCCATATCCTGTGGTTTCGGGAAGTTCACAAACTCTCCGGCCACGGTATTGGTATATTGTTCGATGAACTGTCCTGTCTTACGGTCGGCATAATTATCTATCGGGCCACGGCCATAATACGTAAAGTCTGCATATTGCTGCGGCATTTTCACCATATAACCCAAACGAGGGAGAACGAGACTCGAACGATTGGAAGTAATGCTTGCCTGCAACTCGATAGAACCATCCTGATAAACAGTCCATATCTGATTGGTAGTAAACTTAAAGTCGTTATTATCAAACTTCCGGTCTGTCAGTTCCTCAATGCTGTTTTTACCGGAGCTTGTGCCGCCTTTGATGCGTGCACCGTTCGGAGCTTGAGATTCTACCGTATAGCTCACCATAACGGTATTATCTTTTCCGACTACCGTTACTTCCTTCACTGTATGAATCAAATTGTGCAAGCCATGTTCAAACCAAGGCTGATAGAACCAGTTATCATTATTCGTGAAAGCACGGAGAGCATCCAATTTCGGGCCATTCCCGTCTGTTATTACTTTTTCACCGCCATAAGTCAGGTTATAGATGCTTCCGGTCTGTGAATCAAAATTCACTTCGAAGCCTGTTCCTGTTATCTGAACATTCCTTGTTTTAGGGTCAACAAGGCTTTTCAGTTCTTCTGAACCAGCAGCCACTTCGCTGATTGACGGACGGTCGGTAGCCGCTTTGACTTGAATCTGTTCTTCAGCCATCACAAAATCCTTAGCAGCCCAAGGCATCTTGTCTTTCAGGACAAACTGCACTTTTACAAAGTATTCGGCATCCTTTTTAAGAGTTTGGTTGTAAGGCAGCGTAACCTGCATACGTTGACGGGGTGCTACATTAATATCCATCGGCTGACCGGTTTGCACTGGTTTTCCATCTTCGTACAATGACCACACCAATTGATAATCATCCGCCAAGTTCTTGAAATAATACTTATTGAAGACTTCGAACATGCCTTTTTCAAGGTTAACCGCTTTTACATCTATATTCTGATATACTTTCTTCACTTCATAATATTGCGGTTTCGGCTCCAAATCACCGAATACAATGCCGTTCATTACAAACTGACCGTCATTAGGAGTATCCCCAAAGTCACCGCCATAAGCCAAGTAGCGAGTGCCCGTCTTCGGATCATAATTATACATAGACTGGTCTACCCAATCCCAGATAGCGCCACCACAGAAGAAATTGGTAGACTCCATCGCATCCCAGTAATCCACCAGATTACCACAGGCATTACCCATCGAATGAGCATATTCCGAAATATGGAAAGGATACTTAATGTCATATTTTCCCTTCACCGCACCGCGTACCCAACCGATAGACGGATACTGGTTAGAGCCCATATCCACAATATCATTATTACGTTCATACTGCACGGGGCGGGACAAATCAAACTTCTTCAACGCATCATAAGCAGCCACAAAGTTCTTACCCGGCCCGGCTTCGTTGCCCAACGACCAAATAACGATAGACGGATTATTCACATTAGCGTGTACCATCTCCATCACACGGGCTACATGCGCGTTCTTCCATTCCACCGGATGAGAAAGGGAAGCAGCGCCATAATAATATTCATGTGATTCGATATTCGCCTCATCTTCCAGATAAATTCCGTATTTATTACACAAAAAATACCAATAAGGATCATCGGGATAATGCGAATTACGCACATGGTTGATATTCGCACGTTTCATCAGCATTATCTCTTTTTCCATCATCTCACGGGTGATGGCATGTCCTACTGCCGGATTGGATTCATGACGGTTTACCCCTTTCAGCTTGACAGTTTTTCCATTGATATAGTAGTAACGTCCTGCAAGCCCGAATTCATCCGCCGATGCAGGCGTATCCTTAATTTCCACCTTACGGAATCCCACAATAGTAGAAACCGTCTCAATCGTCTTGTTCTTCTTGTCCTTCAGCTCGGCTACCAACGTATAGCGATACGGAAACTCTGCCGACCATTTATTCGGAGCTTTTACGTTAAAAACCGTCTGAATCCGGCCCGTTTCGTTCGGTTCAATTTTTTCTATCACAGGAGACAAGATACCATCCACCAACGTATTCTCGTCAGAGTAGAGCTTGTTGGCATACAAAGAATAATACACTTTATAATTCTTGGCCGCTTTCTTATCCAAATTACGAATATCGGCATTGATAGTCAGAGAACCGTCCGTATAAGCCGCATCCAAATCGGGAGTAGCCACCAAGTCGCGGAAGTGAACTTTAGGCACCGAATACAAAGCTACCGTACGGAAGATGCCCGGCAAACGGAACATATCCTGCGCTTCCAGAAAGGAGCCGTCCGAGCTGCGATATACTTCGGCAGCCACCATGTTCTTGCCTTTTTGCAGATACGGGGTGATATTAAAATTAGCGGTATTGCGTGAATTTTTGGAGAAACCTACATACTTGCCGTTAATCCACAGATAGAAGAAAGAATCCACCCCATCGAAACTGATAAAGATTTCTCGTCCGTCCCAATCCTGCGGTATATCAAAATCACGGCGGAATGAGCCCACTTCATTGCGGTCTTTATAGGTAGTCCAGTTGGCAGGCGGCGTGCGCATCACTCCCCCACGCCAGTCGTCCACCTTCACACTATGCTGGAAGATAACCGGTTGATTGACATAAACAGGCGTTCCATACTTCTGGCTTCCGTCTTTCTGAATACCATAAATATTCCAACTGGACGGCACGGGAATTACATCCCACGAAGTAACATCAAAATCAGTCTGATAAAAATCTTTCGGACGGACATCGGGATTAGACGACCAATGGAACTTCCAGTCACCATCCAGCGATAGCCAGAACTTACTGTTCTCTGGCAATACTTTACGTGCACTTTCCAAATTCTGGAATGAAAAGAAGTAAGCATGCGGCTGTTCCTTATTCAATGCCAGATTTTCGGGAGATTCCCACTCATTTCCTGCCGGAGCACTCACCGAAGCATACGTGAAGCCCTCTAATGGTTGGCCTGCAAAACTTTGTGTTGTCAGGGTACAACACAAAAGACCGGTTAACAAGGTTTTGTTCATAAGGTATTTAATTCGATAACAATTATTTATGCCATGCATTTATATCTATGCTTTCCACTTTATAATAAATACACGCAAAAGGCATAGAGTCCTACATGAAAACAAAAAATTTAACGTATTTTCTCTATTTTAAAGATAAAAAGTTTATTCAGCAAGCGACTCCTGCCACCAAGCTTTACGGTATTCTTACTTCAAATCTTCAAAATAAGTATCGAGCAAACTCTTCGCGGCAACGAATGAAGTCAAGTTGCCGCCCAGCACCTGACGTTCCTTTTCCTGAAGCATCGCTTCAATCTTCGGGTTATGATAGAAACTGTCGCGCAGTTGCTCGTTGATGCTTTCATACATCCAATATTTGCTTTGTTCGTTGCGCCGGTATTCAAAATAACCGTTCTCTTTTACAAAGTCAATATACGCATATACCATGTCCCACACTTCCTTGACACCTATATTATAAAAACCGGAATAGGTCAGTACTTGTGGCGTCCATCCCGATTCGGGTGCAGGAAACAGATGCAAAGCGCTGCGGAATTGCGTAGCGGCCAATTTTGCACGTTCCAGATTATCACCGTCCGCCTTATTTATCACAATGCCGTCCGCCATTTCCATAATACCGCGTTTGATACCCTGCAATTCATCCCCCGTCCCCGCCAGTTGAATCAGCAGGAAGAAATCCACCATCGAATGAACAGCCGTTTCACTCTGTCCCACACCGACGGTTTCCACAAAAATCTTATCGAATCCGGCAGCTTCACAAAGCACAATCGTCTCACGTGTCTTGCGTGCCACGCCGCCCAACGAACCCGCTGACGGGCTAGGTCGTATAAATGACTTCGGATGTACGGAAAGCTGCTCCATACGGGTCTTGTCTCCCAAGATACTCCCTTTACTGCGCTCACTGCTCGGGTCGATAGCCAATACAGCCAACTTCCCCCCTTTTTCGAGCACATGCAACCCGAACACATCTATCGACGTACTCTTTCCCGCACCGGGAACGCCACTGATACCCACCCGAATAGAATTGCCGGAATAAGGCAGACACTTCTCTATCACTTCCTGAGCAATAGCCTGATGCTCAGGCTTCACACTTTCCACCAACGTCACAGCCTGACTCAATATAGTGACATCACCTTTTGTTATACCTTCCACAAACTCAGCTACCGAAAGCTGGCGTTTTTTAGGTTTCCGTTTCAAATAAGGATTCACAGACGAAGGTTGCTCAATGCCTTTGTTGACAACAAGCCCTTTGTATTCTTCACTATTTTCAGGATGTTCCATGACAATAAGATTTAGCGTTTGATATTGATTTCGACTTTCGGGCGCATCGGGTCGTTTGTTATCATCAGAATACGTAAATGATGTTTCTTATTACCTACATCACGCTTGCGAATCGTCACTTTGAGCTTCGTCATTCCATCCGGTGGAAGTACCGTTTTCTTCAGGCTCACCCCTACCGATGAATTAAAGACTTGCAGTTTGCTAATAATCAGCGGAGTTTTTCCCGCATTAGCAATCAATATATCATAGCTTACCTTTTTCTTCTTAATCAACGGCACGCTGAGGTCGATATCCGTTTCCGAAATACGCATGGCAGGAGCATTCAGAGAATCTGTAGCCGTCATACGCGAGAAATCGGGAAGAAGAATGGCCGAGACAGGTATTTCGTTATCCTCGCTTACCTTATCACCGGCGAAACGGGAAAGGTAAACCGAAGTCTGTGTCAATCCGTAATCTTTCAACTGGCTGGCATCCAGTGTCAGTTTGACTGTCCCTTTCTTTCCTTTCAACAGAACTTTCGGTTCCGCTTCCATTTTGAGATAAGGCGGCAAATGCATCAATACCGGTTCGTACGGACGGTCAGACAGGTTGGCAATGTTGAAAGTCAACGAAGGTTTCTGACCATGATATACATCGGTGAAAGCAAACTCGTCACGGTCCAAACGTATATTTCCGATAGCATACGGAAGAATCTTTGTAAAATCCTTCACTTCCTGCACCACCTCTCCGGTGAACTTCAGATAAACCAGATTCGGAGTAGCATTGCTATATATCCCGACCGACTTTTCAAAACGCCCCAATGCTTTCGCATCAAAAGAAGCCTTTACCGTCCCTTTCGCTCCCGGAGCAATCGGTTCTTTCGTCCAGTCGGCTACAGAGCAGGCACAGGAAGTAGTGACATTGGTAAGGACCAACGGCTGGTTACCGGTATTAGTGATTGTATATTCCACTGTCACCGGGCGTTTCCACTCTATTTGTCCAAAATTATGTGTCTCTTTATTCGAAGAGATACGGGGTTGGGCAACGGCTGCCAAAGCGACAGTAAGTAGAAAAAATATAGATAGTAAACTACGTTTCATGCGATACATTTTATATTTGGTGCACAAATGTAGCTGTTTTAGATGAGATATTGATTGGATTGAAAGGATTATTAACGGTGAACGCCAAACGTTCACCGTTAATAAATAATTATTTCACTTCCACCGTCATTGAGGCGGAATGTGAAGCATATTCTGGCGCATAGGCACATTGCATGGTCGCCAATCCCGTTTCGTAGGTTCCTGTACGGCTCACGCGGTAACTATATTCCAGCACATATACCCCTTTTCCAAGATGGTCGAAGAAGAAGTTGGTGGAAGCATCCTTGATATCTACATAATAACCGATTCCGTTGTTCCAGCGATAACCGGATACGCTGCCGATAGGTTCGAAGCAAGCTCCACGCTGGTCTTTCAACTGTACGAAGTCCATTGCACGGTCTACGCGGATACTCAAGCGTGAAACGACTTTATCACCTACCTTGAGAACTGTCTTCGCTGTTATAGGTTGTAATTGAGGGGCGTTATTTACCATACGTTCCACATACAATTGTTTCTCTACATTCAACTCACCGCCCTGTTGTTTCACATCACTTATAGGCGATTCGTATTCCGCATAAACAGCTCCCCAGACAATACCCGGATTTCTCTTTTCTACTTCAATCTTGCGGGCGTCCACCACATTTTTCTGCGTAAACGAACGCTTGATGTATCCAAGTCCCGGAACGGTAGTCTTGCTCGGTGAAACCGTTTCCATCACTTCATTAGCAATCACGATACGTACGTCGCCCTGGTTATCGAGCAGGTTAGTGCCTTTCATCAGTAGCGCATATACCGCATCGGCAGTAGCCACCGGAGAGTTCCACTGCTGCGTCTGTTTCTGCTTCAGCAACCAGAGCTTCATTTCCTCTACCGTCTCCGTGTTGCCGCCCATCAATTCCAATGCCTCCATCACGTCTACGTGAGCCTGCATCTTCATACCGCCCCACATATAAGGATTCTCGTTGAAAGCGAAGAACATACCCTGCTCGTCCGTTTTCGTCAGATGTTCTTTCAAGGATGCGACAAACTCCTGCGCCTCTTTCTTATGTCCCGCCTTATCAAGCACGATAGCAGCGATAGCCTTGGTATCCATCGAAACTGACGGAAGCAGTTCTTTTACCTTGGAGAGATAATAAGCGTAAGCCGCTTTATTGGCCGCAGGAACCTGTTCACTGGAAATGGCGATAATATACAGATATTGCAGGATACTGCCCGAAACTCCCGTGAACTTCGTCCCTTTTTTCTGCTCTTTCAGAATATTCTTGTATTCTTCCAAAGCCGACCGGTGTAGATACTTCAACGCATTAGTCTGCAAAGTAAGCGCGGTTCCGCTCAACTTCTCACCTGTCAACAAGGCAAGGCGGGCGTTCAATTCCGCAATATAAGCAGTAACATAATTACTACCGTTCATACCTTTATACCATGACCATGCACCGCTTGAATTCTGCAATTCCTGCAATCTTGTCAAGGCAGCGATATTGTTGCTGCGGATATTGTTCAAGTCGAACAACGTAGCGATACGCTCTTTCTGTTGTTCTTCGGTCTGCGCTTCGAGTACCCATGGCGATTCTGACAAGAGGATATTCTTCACTTCCTGATTCTTTTGCAGATTGCTGAGGAATGTCTCTTTTGTACCACCTTGAAGTTTCCAGCTATCGAACACTGCCTTGATACGTGGCCGGCTGTTCATTATATATGAAGCCAATGTATTCGCATAATAAGCAGTAGCCCACGAAATGGCATTATTATTGACCGGAAGGCTCAAAGAGGGCAATGCCTGAATAGCATACCAAGCTGGATTTCCGGTAAATTCAATCGTCAGTTTACGGTCGGTTGCCGTCTTGCTGTGCTGATTGAACAGGCTATCGAGTGAGAAAGTACGGGTTTCTTCCCCGCGTACAGGCATCGGAAGCGTCTCTACCAGATGTTCCTTGTCACTAAGCACCGGAAGCAATTGTTGTTCCCCGTCGCTGAACGTGCCGCTGTCGGCTATCATCCGGCATCCCAGTATTTCGTATTTATCACTTACGGTAAACATGAAATTCACACCAATCGTCTTTCCGGCAGCTATCGAGAATTTCTGCTTTTGCGTACTGATAACCTTTTCCGTCATCGGGTCGAAAAGAATCATGCTTACTGTTCCTGCTTGCAGCTTACCTGTCATGTTGGAGATAGAAGCTGCAATGGAAGTTTTGTCCCCTACACGTACGAAACGCGGCAGATTGGGAGTGAGCATAAATTCCTTGCTCGTCGTGGCTTCACCGTCCAATGTCCCCGTCAACATTCCCTTTGTATGAGAATATCCGCGGAAGTTCCAACGTGTCAGACTTTCGGGCATGGTGAATGAGAAAGAAATCTCTCCTTGCTCGTTGGTACGGAGTTGCGGATAGAAGAAGGCTGTTTCGGCAAGATTTGTACGCAGGTCGGCAGGGGCTTCGGGAAGTGTCTCCTCTTCGGAGAATGTATCCGCTTTACCAGCCTCTACCGGTATCATTTCTGATTCAAACACTACATCTTGGACAGCATCGGTTACTATAGCCGGTGAAGACATCTCTTTCTTCACGCTCCGGCTCGCCACTCCCCGTATCATAATCCTTCCTTGCGCCGATGCACCATATGTTGCCGCATTTTTCGTTACCGCAAACAATTCTTCAACACCGAATCCAGGCTGCACGACAAATCTGTCATACAACATTGCAGGCACTTTGAGATTCTTGTTATTCCACCAGTAATTGAACGAGTTATTTCCGGCATACTCGCTCATCCAATTAAAATAAGGAAGTATCTGATTATAATAAACCTGAAAATCCTGGCGGCGGTTCCATATTTTATCCAGTGAAGCATCATACATCGTTGCCAGCATCTCCGCATTGGCGGCTTGTCCTTGCGGCGTCTTAATCGTCAGTTTCCATTCTTCCTTCTGTCCGGGACGCAATTTATCACGGAACACTTCCCACTTCATCGCCAGCGTCTTGTCCGGCAACCGCTTCTTCACCTGAACCTGTTCCTGACAAACTTGTCCGTCTCTTACCATACAGAAGTTCACAAAGATACCGTCGCCATAACTTTCCTGATACGGATAGGTAAAGCGCATAATCGTATCGGACAAATTCAGCGCCTTGCTTTCCAACAGCTTATCACCGCAGAATACGTTCATCATCACATAAGCATCCTTTTCCGAAGTTCCGAAACAGAACACAGCCGGATGCGTTGCATCAAATTCCGTATTCGGTGCATAGAACCATACGGTAGACTGCACAGGCGGACGTTTGTCTTCCCGTGAGAAAAGCACCGTGTTAGCATCTGCCGTCACTTCTTTTCCCTGATTATCTTTCACCGATGCTTTCAGCACATAAGCTCCCGACGGGATATTCTTCCAGTCGAGCGTCATTTCCTCATTGGAAGTAAATGTCCCCGTTAAAACCGGTTTCTCTTCCAGTTGTTTGAAATCCTGGTCTTTGGCAGGATATAAATAATAATTTCCTTTCACTTCCACAGGCTGTCCGTTCAAGTTCTGCGCCTTAAACACAATGCTGAACGGCTTATCCTTACAAGTCTTTTCCTGCAACTCCGCCTGCAAAACCAACGAACGGTTGCCCGCCGAAATCACATCCGTAGATGATTGCGTCTCACCCGCCACATTGGTAGCGGTGGCTTCAACGGAATAGCGGTAATAGACTTTATCATTATTCTTGTAAGCGTCACTCTCTTCCAGGCGAACCGGAATTGTAAATTCCCCATTCGCGTCGGCAATCACTTCTCCTGAAGCAATCTGCGTGGATTCCGAGATTCTCCAAAAACTATAAGTAGAACGCTTCACCGTATATTTCACCGGAAGGTCTTGAAGCAGCACACCACTATAAGACTGTATCTTACCTTTCACTTGTACTTCATCTCCGAGTTTGTAACTTCCGGTCTGTTTCTCAAAAGTGATATCAAATGTCGGACGTTTATAATCCTCTACACGGATGCTCGTCCTGCCATCCCCCGCCGTTAAAGAGAACATCCCGTTCAGGCAGGCGGAAGGTAACGCAAAATCAGCGGTAAATGAACCGAATTCATTGGTACGTACAGACTTTTGTCCCACTTCCTGATTGTTTGCGTCCAATAAAACGACTGTATAATCCTTGTTCGGCAGCACATTGGCAGTATCCGATTTCTGCATATAAGCAATCCCTTTCACATATACCGTCTGTCCCGGACGATACAGGGAACGGTCGGTCAGCAGCGTCATGCTTTCAGTCACTTTATTTTCATCACCGTAATATCCGAAACTTCCGCCGTAAATACCCTGTCGCGGCATCGCTGTATCCGCGCCTTTCGATGCCTTCAGATAGCGGTATTCGGATTTCCAAGGGAATACGACTTTACCATCTTCTCCGGTCGTGAACTCCTGCAACACTTTTTCGTCATTGCTATACAGCGTGACTTTCGCATTCGGTATAGGATGCCCGGTCTGTCCGTCCAGCGTCGCCACTTCATATTGCTTTTCAGGCAGGCGGCATGTCAACACTTTGAAACGTGTCACGTTAAAGGCGCTTTCGCTATCCCTCTTGGCACGAATATCGGGTACGATACGCATTATATAAGAGCCTAAGTCGGGAGACTTGAAAGTGAATACCGTATCTTGCGAGCGGTAGTCCTCCGGACGAAGAATCGAATAATGCTGTTCCTTCACCAGTTTTTTCGCCTGATACAACCGTACGGTGAAACCATCCAGATTCTTATGTGCAACATTCAACTTTATCTCTTCATTCGGGAAAGCCTGACTTTCCGCCCTGACGTTCAAGTAAGGTGCCAAAATCTCCTCGCGAAGATTCTTCAGCGCATTTATCCTGCGATAATTCGGATAAAGTCGAATCGCTTCGTCACAAAGTTGCAAGGCATTGAGCTGCTGTTGTTTCTCGATGGCATAGCGGGCTTGCGCCAAATAGACTTCCGCAGTGACGGGTTCTGACGCAAACTTACTTTTCAGTGTATTCAACGCAGTCAGAAACGTATCTTCCGTCAATCCCAAAAGTCCTTCCTGTACCTTGAAAGGTACAAAACTCCTATCCGCATTGCGTCTCCATTCCAAATAATTGAGCGCAGTCAATATATACCCTTCTTTCAGGCCGGCAGCTTTATAAGCGGCAATCATGCTTCCGTAGATGTTTATTATATCTTGCTTCACAAGGGAAGGCGTGTTCTCATTGAAACCGTTGTTCCGCGCCAGTCTTTCTATCTGATTCAAAGATTCGATGCCACGGGAAGCCAGCAGATGATACATATCATGGTGATAATATTCGCTCGTCTCGCCCAATTCAACAAAAGGGATATAATTCCGCGAGGAAGTTTTGAGCAGCAATACCGAGTCAGCCAACGCTTCCTTTATATTTGCCTGTACTTTCTCGACGAACATATTTGCTGTCCATTCGCGCATATCGGCAGAAGGGGTTTCCCCTACGATTTCCGTCCTTTGCCGGAGTTGCCATTGGTTGCTGGCAGCATAATTCGCATAGATATCTGCTATCAAAGAGTGTAATATTGCACGGTCCATCGGCTGGTCTGTCTGCTTTGCCCATTGTTCCAGACCTTTCAGACCGACATAGAAACTGTCGGGAGTCAAAGTCTCCTGAGTTTTCATCCGCCATATATAGGCTTTCAGCATTTGGGCGGAGTTCTTTTCTTTCTCTCCTTTCTGATAAATCTCATCAGTCAATTTGATTACCGTTTTAGGCAAGCTCTTCTTTTGCGCCTGCTCTACATCTTTCCATAATTTGTCGAAAGTTTGTGCCTGCACTGCAGGAATCACTCCTAGCCCAAACAGCACCATCATGCAAATCTGCTTTATTTTCATAATCTTTCTAGTTTAAGTTCACTATAAATCTCACAGTATAAATAACAAAGTAAAGAAATAAAGTTTAAACAATCACCTTTTTTCACATAAAAAAGCATCCTTCCCGATGGGAGAAGGATGCCACACAAACAAAACAAACGTTCTGATTGAATATCACAGGAACTATATCGACAGATTTCAACCTTTGAGAATTATTACTCTTGTTTCCGCTGTAATTCAAGCATTATTTCATCAGTGATATAATCATCACTCATAGTTATTAGCGGATATTCTTTGTTGAGTAAAAAAGAATAAACCTTACTATTATAGAATAGATTCAATGCCCTTTCCGGAGAGATGTTCAGGCGTTCTGCCAGTTGCATCACGATACGGGTATATTTATTCCACACTAATACATCTATCATAAACCTTTACTATTTTATTATTATACATTCTTCAAAAGAAAGACATTCATCTATGAGTTGCTGATTCAGTATACAGAGCTGATTGTTAGGTTTTTCATAACGTAAACGTCCCAAAGCTATATCTTTGGAAATCTGCCCTTCAATATAATTTTCTATCGTATCAAAGACGCGGTCATTGGCTACACCACCTTCTACTAAATCATATCCAATCCATGGTTTCTTTCCTTGTCGGCTACTAACTATAAAGTCAAGCCATTCACTATTATAGCCCTCAAAACGAAGCAACTTATAATTAGCAGAAGACAGTCTGGCAACATCCAATTCATATACATTGACCATGGCAGAACTATCAGGACGGCGCAGCATCATAACAGATGCCCAACGTTTGGCCTGATTATAGATATCGGTCACATAAAATCCTTTTCCGAAATCAAGATTATCCCGCCCCACTCCTGCCAAAGGATATTGTACCACCAATGTACTTCCATGATAAACTTTCATACTTTATATTCCTTTTTCCTTATTATTATAGTGAGTTTCCCAATTTTCCAATGCCTCTATCAATGTGTCAGCAATGTATTCCTTACTTTGGGTGTGAAGCATATCATATCCTTCCACCAAATAATGTTGGATAAGATTTACTTTCTCCAGACGATTATAAAGAAGCGGAGCCGGAATTCTCATTTTTTGGGCTGCACATTCAATGGCAAAAATAACGAATTCCATTATTTTAGTATTAATATGAAGGGTATTTGCCATAGGCTATATCAATATTTACTAATTGACAAACAACTTTATTTAAATAATAACACATACAAAGATAGCAATGTTTGCTAAAGATTTCAAGGATCCCAGATAAAATTACCAAATACTTACTACTAACCTTTGTGGTAAGAATGCCAAAATCAACTTTTTTGTTACTTATATCCATACGGTATTTCCGCTTTTCTGGTAGATATTCAGCAAGAATGTGATTCCAACATCCGCAGAACTGATTCAGTCTACAGCCTTCCCATATTCTAGAATAAAAAAACAAAATCATTTCTCATATTCTCATAGGAAAGTATATTCATCTGATTACAAGCATTATATACAATGAGAATAAAATTATTTACATGCATTTCTCATGGTTTTATCAAGAAAATACACTTAAATCAATGCATTTCTCATACTATTATCGGCATTTCTCATTCATCAAAAATAGTATTCTCATAGCCTGATCATCAATGCTTAATGAACTGTAGTAAAGCTACCGTTCATTTTCATTACAACTAACTGTCAATCAAAGATTATGCTACTGTAATCAACAGATTTTCAATAAGGAATCTCTATCGTTCCACTCCAGTGAACAGGCTCGTGCACTAGAGTGCACAGTTTTATCTACTAGAGTGCACAGGTCTGTCCACTGGAGTGGAATAATACGGATGAAGGCAGGAAAACACAATAATGTCAGTTGTGAAAGATATGCCATCTGCCTACTCAACATACAAACTACGGCTATATTGACCTATGCATATTAGTATCCTGAAACAAGGACAAGCATAATATGCATCATGAGAAATGCGAAACAATGCATGAGAAATACCTTCTTTAAAGGCATTTTAGAGCTATAAACCATGAGAAATGCATGTAAATATTTTAATTCTCATTCATTATGTATCTGGTAATCAAATGAATATATTCCGCTATGAGAACATGAGAAATGATTTTATTTTTTTTATTCTAGTAGCGCGGAGCGATTTTGCATAGACAAATCGGAACTTTGCTCCATATACATATCACTTTTGGGCAAACAAGACAAGGAAATCAGAATGTATGAAGCAACAAAAAGTGGGGATATCGTTTTCAATAACGTATCCCCACTATAAACTTAGTTAATGCACTTTTTCTCATTTCTCAATTCTGTACCCCCATGCAAGCATTTCGTTGCGACCTACTTCACTGAGGATTTTTCTTACTAAAGAACTCATTTTCTTTGCCATAATCTTTAAACCTTTTAAATTACTAATTCCTGAAAACTAAAACTACTTTTCTTCGTTCGGGAGAGTATTAATTGTTGAATATCCCCAAACATGTACGTCGGCTTCGCCGAACTTTCTAAACAATCTTTTTAACCTTTTCATTTTGTTATCCTTTCATTTACATGTTTTATAACACAAAAATAAGGCCTTTGTTTATAGGTTGTACCTAAAAAAGGCAGATTTTTATGTTTTACAGCATATTAATTGATTTGCATCAATTAATTTAATTCTTAAGAAACTATTTCGTAATATAAATGGCAGTAAACCGATAACAAAGTGGCAGCAAATAAGACAAAAAGGCACGGAAGAAATATCATCCGTGCCTTTTTCCATACGATACCTATTATATAATAGAAAGGAATAAGCTATATAACAGGAAAGAATACGTTATATCATACGTTTTTTTTACTTCATTGGAGTCTGTTCCAAAGTAGCCACAAGGAAGTCATAGAACTTCTGTACGGTAGGAATCAATGCTCTTTCGTCCGGCGAGTGCGGAGAACGCAATGTCGGGCCGAAGGAAATCATATCCAATCCCGGAATAATAGCACCAATGATACCACATTCCAGACCTGCATGAATCACTTTCACCGCGGGTTCTACTCCAAACTGCTGCTTATAAGATGATTTCATCGCGTGCAGAATCGGTGAATTCACATCGGGCTGCCAACCGGAATAGCCGCCTGTCATCTCTACCTTCATTCCTGCCATAGAGAAACAAGATTCAAGACTGGTAGTGAGATATTCCTTCATGCTATCACTGGAGCTACGAGCTAAAATCTTAATAGCCGCCTTACCTTCGCCAATCGTGATAATGGCAAGATTGGAAGAAGTTTCCACCGTATCGGGCACAGTCGGAATCATACGTGTCACACCATTCTGACAAGCAAAAATCGCATCAATCAAGTTATCCTGAATTTCTTCGGGCACTTGACCTGCCGGAAGTTCCACACGTTCTGCCGTGAAACTAATCGGAGTTTCGATAGCCGAATACTCTTCATTGAACAAGTCTTCGCAATACTTCACCAAACCCAGCAACTCTTCTTCATTCTCGGCAGGGATGGTTACGACTGCATGCGCTTCACGCGGAATGGCATTCCGCATATTGCCACCTTCCCAACCTGCCAAACGAGCTTCGTAACTTGCAACAGCTTCACGGATAAAGCGAACCAGCAATTTATTGGCATTGGCGCGTCCTTCGTTGATTTCCAATCCGGAATGTCCGCCACGCAAGCCTTTCAACGTAACTTTTACAGCGATATCTCCTTCTTCCGGAGCCACTTCCTTATATTCCAATGTAGCAGTGACGTCCATACCGCCGGCACAACCGATGTACAGTTCGCCTTCGTCTTCCGAGTCGAGGTTCAGAAGGATTTCCCCATTCACCGTACCCGGTTTCAATCCGAATGCACCGTACATTCCGGTTTCCTCGTCTTTGGTGATGAGGGCTTCCAAAGAACCGTGTTTCAAGTCTTTGGATTCGAGCACAGCCATGATGGCAGCTACACCAAGACCGTTGTCAGCACCCAGGGTAGTGCCTTTCGCTTTTACCCAGTCGCCATCTATATATGTTTCAATCGGGTCTTTTTCAAAATCGTGCACTGTATCGTTGTTTTTCTGAGGAACCATATCCATATGTGCCTGAAGAATAACGCCCTTCCGGTTTTCCATGCCCGGAGTCGCGGGTTTGCGGATAATAACATTACCCGCTTCATCGACAAAAGACTCCAAGCCTAAGCCCTTTCCAAAATTAATTAGGAAGTCAGTCACTTTTTCCATATGCCCTGACGGACGAGGAATCTGAGTCAACGAATAAAAATGCTTCCACACGTTCTGTGGAGCCAGAGAAAGAATTGTACTCATAACAAATATTTTAAAACTGTTTTAAATCTAATAATTAAACAGTGGCAAGTTATGGAAAAGTTTTCAGATAGCAAAGAACGTTAGCAAAAACATTCATTCCAAAGCCAACATTCGCATATCACCCAAGGATTTTCTTTTGGAAAAACATCATTTCCGATGCCTATTAGCAAACGGCAGAGCTGCCAAACCATAGACACCCAATAAAACAACCAAAAAGGTTTGAATACCGTGTACAATCAGGGCAAATATTCCGGCATCCGTCACGTTTACTCCATAAAGCATCATCATAGAAATGATGGCAAAATGCCAGGGTCCCGCTCCGTTAGGGGTAGGCACAATCACGGCAAACGTACCGCCTACAAACATGATTAAAGCTGCTATCATACCCAAATGGGCAGTAAAAGCAAAGCAATAAAACGTAAAATAGAAATGAAAAAAGTAACACGCCCAAATGGCTAATGTATAGAATATGAAGAGGGGGATATTGCGCACGCTTTTCAATGACATGATTCCTTCCCAAATATTGAGGACAAATCCTTTCACTCTTTCATAAAAGAACAACGTCTTCCTTAAATAATAAAGAAGTATCACTACTCCGATGAAACAAAACAGGACAATATAGAACCAGACAGATGTCAGCAGATGCAGCACGGAAGGTATCTTAATCCCTGTATGTTGAAGGAAAGCAACAAACACCGACATTTGAAGTAACACGGTAATCCCTGTTATCAGGAGGATTGTCAGTGTATCAACCAGCCGTTCGGTCACGACCGTACCCAGTGATTTGGCAAATGATACATTATCATATTTGGCTAATATACCGCAACGGCTCACCTCGCCTATTCTGGGAATAACCAGGCTGGCAGCATAAGAGACAAAAATGGCATTCACACAATCGCTTCTCTTCGGAAAAGCATCCAGCGGCTCCAACGTCTGCCGCCACCGCCAGCCACGAAACACTTGGGCAAAGACTCCGAACAACAACGAGAAAAGCATCCACCACCAGCTTGTGCCGTGCATCAATACATCGCCCACCTTTGTAATATCAAAGTCGCGATATACCCAAAACAAAATAAAGCCGCCTAAAACAACCGGTAATATAAGTTGCAGCGTCTTTTTTAACAGTTTCTTCATCCTTTACTCTTTATTAGCTTCGCCGACACATCATTTATTTTCTAAATAGTGGCAGGTTCTTCATTTAAAAGAATTACCTTTGTCGGCTGCAAAAGTAATTATTTAGTTGGTAAATGAAATTAGTAAAGCCTAAAAAGTTTCTCGGACAGCACTTTCTGAAAGATTTGAAAGTTGCGCAGGATATCGCCGATACAGTCGACACTTTCCCTGAATTGCCTATTCTCGAAGTAGGTCCTGGCATGGGAGTACTGACTCAGTTTCTGATAAAAAAAGACCGGTTGGTAAAAGTCGTAGAAGTTGACTATGAATCGGTTGCCTATCTCCGCGAAGCCTATCCGTCACTGGAAGACCATATCATTGAAGATGATTTTTTGAAAATGAATCTCAACCGGTTGTTTGATGGCAAACCTTTCGTTCTGACCGGTAATTACCCGTATAATATCTCCAGCCAAATCTTTTTCAAGATGCTGGACAATAAAGATATCATCCCCTGTTGCACGGGAATGATTCAAAAAGAGGTAGCCGAACGTATTGCAGCCGGACCGGGCAGCAAGACATACGGTATCCTCAGCGTATTGATACAGGCATGGTATAAAGTGGAATACTTGTTCACTGTCAGCGAACATGTGTTCAATCCGCCTCCCAAAGTGAAAAGCGCTGTTATCCGCATGACACGCAACGAAACCAAGGAGCTGGGATGCGACGAAAAACTATTCAAGCAAGTAGTGAAAACGACCTTCAACCAACGCCGCAAGACATTGCGCAACTCTATCAAACCGATTTTAGGCAAGGATTTCCCGCTGACAGAGGACATATTATTTAATAAACGCCCGGAACAACTATCCGTAGAGGAATTTATCGACCTGACCAACAAAGTGGAACAAGCATTGAAGATGGTCGGCAGCAACGAATTGTTGACAAGCCTAAATGAATAGAGAACCGGATTTTGTAATTTGTAATTCGTAATTTGTAACAGACAACAATGAACGAGGAATACATTGACAGCGTAAAGCATCTTATCGAACAGAAGGATGCCGATAAGGTAAAAGAACTTCTCATCGACCTTCATCCGGCCGACATCGCAGAATTATGCAATGACCTGAACCCGGAAGAAGCCAAGTTAGTCTACCGACTGCTCGATAATGAGGTAGCCGCCGACGTACTTGTCGAAATGGATGAGGATGCCCGTAAAGAGTTTCTCGAAATGCTTCCTTCGGAGACTATCGCCAAGCGTTTCGTCGACTATATGGATACGGACGACGCCGTAGACCTGATGCGCGAACTTGACGAAGACAAACAGGAAGAGGTTCTTTCGCATATTGAGGACATCGAACAGGCGGGGGACATTGTAGACTTGTTAAAGTACGACGAAAATACCGCCGGTGGTTTGATGGGTACGGAAATGGTACTTGTCAATGAGAACTGGAGTATGCCCGAATGTCTGAAAGAGATGCGCCAGCAGGCGGAAGAGCTGGATGAAATCTATTATGTATATGTCATCGACGACGACGAACGTCTACGAGGTATTTTCCCGCTCAAGAAAATGATAACTTCCCCTTCTGTATCCAAAGTGAAACACGTGATGCAGAAAGACCCGATTTCGGTACATGTGGATACGCCTATCGACGAAGTGGTACAGGCAATCGAAAAGTATGACCTGGTGGCTATCCCCGTTGTCGACAGTATCGGCCGGCTCGTCGGACAGATTACGGTCGATGACGTCATGGACGAAGTCCGTGAACAATCGGAACGCGACTACCAGTTGGCTTCCGGTCTTTCGCAGGACGTAGAAACGGACGACAACGTGTTCAAACAAACAACGGCTCGCCTTCCATGGCTGCTTATCGGCATGATTGGCGGAATCGGAAATTCCATGATATTAGGCAATTTCGACTCTACGTTCGCCACTCATCCAGAAATGGCATTATATATCCCGCTAATCGGTGGTACAGGTGGAAATGTCGGAACACAGTCTTCGGCTATCATCGTACAAGGACTTGCAAACAGTTCGCTGGACGCTAAAGATATATTCAAACAAATCACGAAGGAAGCGGTAGTGGCCTTAATCAATGCTACTATTATTTCGCTATTAGTATATACCTACAACTTTATCCGGTTCGGAGCAACGGCTACGGTTACCTATTCAGTATCTATCAGTTTGTTTGCCGTGGTGATGTTCGCTTCCATTTTCGGAACACTGGTGCCGATGACTCTTGAAAAACTTAAAGTCGATCCTGCCATAGCGACAGGCCCGTTTATATCCATTACAAATGACATCATCGGCATGATGTTGTATATGGGAATTACGGTTTTATTATCATAAAAATGAAGTAAACAAAAAAAAATAAGCAAAATAGTATGAAGTAATCGTTTTATTTCATTAATTTGTGACCCAAAACTAATATACAATGATGGACGCCCATGACACTAATCAACCCTTGAACCAAGGGGAATTAGAAGAAGAAAAGAAAACAGTCGATGTTTCTGAACCTATTACAGAGACTCCAACTGAAAAAGTTACTGCCGAAGTTCAACCTGAAGCAGTTTCTAAACCTGCCACTAAAAAAGATGTACTAAACCTGTTGAAAGAACTTGCACAGGATGCCGAGAATGCGAACAAGCAGGAAATTGACAACCTGAAACAATCATTCTACAAGTTACATAACACTGAGCTGGAAGCTGCCAAGAAGCAGTTTACAGACAACGGTGGCGCCGTTGAAGACTTTGTTGCCCAAGAAGATCCGATAGAAAAAGAGTTCAAGCGTCTGATGGGAGTCATTAAAGACAAAAGGAGCAAGCTGGTTGCCGAGCAAGAGCGGCAGAAAGAGGAAAACCTGCAAGTTAAACTTTCCATTATAGAGGAACTGAAGGAATTGGTGGAATCCGGCGATGACGCCAATAAATCCTATACGGAATTCAAGAAGTTGCAACAACAATGGAATGAAACAAAGTTGGTGCCGCAAGGCAAAGTGAATGAACTTTGGAAGAACTACCAATTATATGTAGAGAAGTTCTACGATTTACTGAAACTGAACAACGAATTCCGCGAATATGACTTCAAGAAGAACTTGGAAATAAAGATGCATCTCTGCGAAGCTGCTGAAAAGCTGGCTGACGAGGAAGATGTGGTTTCAGCTTTCCACCAACTCCAGAAGTTGCACCAGGAATTTCGTGATACAGGTCCGGTGACAAAAGAGTTGCGTGATGAAATTTGGAACCGCTTCAAAGTCGCGTCTACTACTGTCAACCGTCGCCATCAGCAACACTTCGAGGCCCTAAAAGAAACGGAGCAGCATAATCTGGACCAAAAAACCGTTATCTGCGAAATCGTAGAAGCGATAGAGTACAATGAACTGAAAACATTCTCAGCTTGGGAAAACAAGACCCAAGAAGTTATTGCCCTGCAGAACAAATGGAAAACTATCGGTTTTGCTCCCCAGAAAATGAACGTGAAGATTTTCGAACGCTTCCGCCATGCCTGCGACGATTTCTTCAAGAAAAAGGGAGAATTCTTCAAGAGCCTGAAAGAAGGAATGAACGAGAATCTGGAAAAGAAAAAAGCGCTCTGCGAAAAAGCGGAAGCTTTGAAAGACAGCACGGACTGGAAAACAACCGCTGACACATTGACCAAGCTCCAAAAAGAATGGAAAACAATCGGCCCGGTATCCAAGAAACATTCGGATGCTGTTTGGAAACGTTTTATCTCAGCCTGTGATTATTTCTTTGAACAAAAGAACAACGCTACTTCTTCCCAACGCTCTGTCGAAATAGAGAATATGGATAAAAAGAAAGCGCTGATTGAAAAACTGTCTACCATTGACGAAAACATGGATACCGAGGAAGCCAGCACACTCGTACGCGATTTGATGAAAGAGTGGAATGCCATCGGCCATGTACCATTCAAAGAGAAAGACAGATTATACAAACAATATCATGGTATCATCGACCAATTGTTTGACCGTTTCAATATCAGTGCTTCTAACAAGAAATTGAGTAACTTCCGCTCGAATATCAGCAACATACAAGACAACAACGGTTCTCAATCCCTGTACAGAGAACGCGAGAAACTGATGCGTGCTTATGAGAATATGAAGAACGAACTCCAGACTTACGAAAACAATCTGGGCTTCCTTACTTCTACTTCCAAAAAGGGCAGCAGCTTGCTGACCGAACTAAACCGCAAAGTAGATAAATTGAAAGCGGATTTGGAACTGGTATTACAGAAGATCAAGGTGATTGATGAGTCAATAAAGACAGAGGAGTAACCTTTCCCTGTCGATTTAGAAATATAAAAAACAGGTTTTATCACGCCTATGGGTGATAAAACCTGTTTTTGGTTATCTACACACCACTCAACATATCCCGGCTCAGTTTGGAAATTTGAGGGAATTAGTTTAAAATATATGGTTCAGTTATAATTCTTCTTTTTTTGGGGAGGGGCAGGACACAGCCATATCCCTAAAAATTTATTCATTCCCATACTGTTTTGAACAAAATCCCCAACTATCTGCATCTCAACCAGCCAAAACCCTCTTATTGAACTTTCATGCTATAATCCGCTTTCAGCCGTTTATTACTATGGCCAGGTTTATTACTATGCGCCCTCCATATCCCTAAAGTACAATTTCCTTAAACAACAAAACCCTGCAGAGAATTACTTCTTGCAGGGTTTTATCTCATTATTTTTTATTTCCTGTTGGGCTACCTGGATTCGAACCAGGAATGACAGGACCAGAATCTGTAGTGTTACCATTACACCATAGCCCAATGATTTTCGTTTGCGAGTGCAAAGATACAAATAATTTGGGAATTCAAAACATTTCTGCTGTTTTTTTTGCTAAAATCCTAAAATTAGCTTTTTCTTGGCAAGTATCTCCACTAAAAAACACAAAAATTGGGGTATAACTTTCTTGTATCCAATAAATCAGCGTATATTTGTCAAAAATATCACGTTTATAACCAGAAACAAAGGATAGTCTTTTTTTGTTATAAACTAAAAGAACATGAATTATTAATTTCAATTGTAGAAATGAACAATACAAAAGTATTAATTGAAAAAATAAAAGAAGGAATTCAAGAGAAAAAAGGTAAAAACATAATTATTGCCGATTTAACCAGTATAGAAGATACCATCTGTAAATATTTCGTCATCTGTCAGGGGAACTCCCCCAGTCAAGTAAGTGCCATTGTAGATTCAATCAGAGAATTTACACGCAAAGGCGCTGACAGCAAACCTTTTGCCATTGACGGACTTCGGAATGCAGAATGGGTAGCTATGGACTATTCTGATGTATTAGTGCATGTTTTTTTGCCGGAAACAAGAGATTTTTACAACCTTGAGCATCTTTGGGCAGATGCTAAACTTACTCAAATCCCCGATTTAGACTAATTTATAATTATGGACAATAATAGCAAAAATAACAGCAGCAATAAACCTAACAATAAGGTTAATTTGCCGAAGTTCAATCTGAACTGGATGTATATGATTATTGCCCTGATGCTTCTCGGCCTCTGGTGGGGCAGTGATTCAAAGGGTGCTGGAAGCAAAGCTGTCACTTACAGCGAGTTTCAGGATTACGTTAGAAATGGGTATATCAGCAAAGTATTGGGTTATGAAGACAAGTCTATCGAAGCATATCTGAAACCAACTGCAGTAGGTGCCGTATTTGGTGCGGACTCTATAAAGGTAGGACGTAACCCTATCATCACAAGTAGAACTCCGTCTACTGATAAACTGGAAGAATTTCTACAGGCTGAAAAAGAAGCCGGACATTTCGACGGTACATCGGATTATCTCCCTAAATCGGATATATTCCCTGCCATCCTGGTTCAGATACTTCCGCTTGTTCTGCTGGTTGCTTTATGGATATTCTTCATGCGGCGCATGAGTGGAGGTGGTAGCGGTGGTCCCGGCGGTGTATTCAACGTAGGAAAATCCAAAGCCCAACTTTTTGAAAAAGGCGGCTCTATCAAAGTAACATTCAAAGATGTAGCAGGTCTGGCAGAAGCCAAACAAGAAGTGGAAGAAATTGTAGAGTTCTTGAAAGAGCCTCAAAAATATACAGATTTGGGCGGTAAAATTCCCAAAGGAGCATTGTTAGTAGGTCCTCCGGGAACCGGTAAAACTTTGCTTGCCAAAGCTGTTGCCGGTGAAGCGAATGTACCTTTCTTCTCATTGGCGGGTTCTGACTTTGTGGAAATGTTCGTGGGTGTAGGTGCATCCCGTGTCCGCGACTTGTTCAAGCAGGCAAAGGAAAAGGCTCCCTGCATCGTCTTTATTGATGAGATTGACGCTGTGGGACGTGCACGTGGCAAGAACCCTGCAATGGGTGGAAATGATGAACGCGAAAACACATTGAACCAGTTGTTGACAGAGATGGATGGTTTCGGTTCCAACAGTGGCGTTATCATCCTGGCTGCTACCAACCGTGTAGACGTATTGGATAAAGCGTTGCTTCGTGCCGGACGTTTTGACCGCCAGATACATGTAGACCTGCCCGACCTGAACGAACGTAAAGAAGTATTTGGCGTACATTTGCGCCCGATTAAAATAGATGATACAGTGGACGTAGATTTGCTGGCACGCCAGACTCCGGGATTCTCCGGTGCGGATATAGCCAATGTCTGCAATGAAGCGGCATTGATTGCAGCCCGCCACGGTAAGAAATTCGTAGGCAAACAGGATTTCCTTGATGCCGTTGACCGTATCATCGGTGGTCTGGAAAAGAAGACCAAGATTACGACGGAAGCCGAAAGACGTTCTATTGCCCTGCATGAAGCGGGTCACGCTTCTATCTCCTGGTTGTTGGAATATGCCAATCCGCTGATTAAGGTAACGATTGTTCCTCGCGGACGTGCACTGGGCGCTGCCTGGTATCTGCCGGAAGAGCGTCAGATTACGACTAAGGAACAGATGCTTGACGAAATGTGTGCAACCCTTGGCGGACGCGCGGCTGAAGATTTATTCATGGGCCGTATCTCAACTGGAGCCATGAACGACTTGGAGAGAGTAACGAAACAGGCATATGGCATGATCGCTTATCTAGGTATGAGCGATAAGTTGCCGAACCTGTGTTATTATAATAATGAAGAATATTCTTTCAACCGTCCATATAGCGAAAAGACTGCCGAACTCATTGACGAAGAAGTCAAGAAAATGGTAAACGAGCAGTATGAACGTGCCAAGCAAATTCTATCCGAGCATAAAGAAGGACATAACAAACTGACACAGTTACTGATTGACAAAGAAGTTATCTTTGCGGAAGACGTTGAACGTATCTTCGGGAAACGTCCGTGGGCGTCCCGTTCGGAAGAAATCATGGCTGCAAAAGAAAGCCAGGATGCTGCGAAAGCAGAAAGGGAATTAGCTGAAAAACTGAAAGGAGAAGAAAAAGAAACCAAAGAAGAGGAAGCTGAAAATACCACAGAAGAAAAAGCAACTGCTACGGGAACTAAAATAACCGCACAAGGAACAAAAGTGACTGTAGAGAGAAATACGTCTACAGGAGCAGAAACAAATGAGGAAAATAAGCTGTCCAAATCCAACTAATTAAACACGCTGATTTTGATTAACAATTTTATAAAACGAGCTATTACGGGTGTACTCTTCGTTGCCATTCTGGTGGGGTGCATCCTTTCCAACCCATTAAGTTTTGGCATTCTGTTCACTATTATCAGTGCGCTGACTATATATGAGTTTGGCCAGCTGGTTAATATGCGGGCTGAAGGAGTCAATATCAACAAGATGATTACAATGTTAGGCGGAGCCTACTTATTCCTTGCAATAATGGGATTCTGCACAAATGAAGGACAGGAAGGTTCGAAGATTTTCATTCCGTATGTACTTCTACTCCTCTATATGATGATTAGTGAATTGTATCTGAAGAAAGAGAATCCGATACTCAACTGGGCTTATTCCATGCTCAGCCAATTGTATATCGGTCTGCCTTTTGCCATGTTGAATATATTGGCATTCAATTATGACCCGACATACAGCAGTGTTTCTTACAATCCGATTTTACCGTTATCCATCTTCATTTTCCTTTGGTTGAATGACACAGGTGCATATTGCATCGGCTCGCTTATCGGCAAACACAGACTGTTTGAACGTATTTCACCAAAGAAATCCTGGGAAGGCTCTATCGGCGGCGGAGTGGTAGCTATCGGAGTTTCTTTTGTACTGGCTCACTATTTCCCGTTCATGTCCATGTGGGAATGGGCAGGATTGGCATTGGTGGTTGTCGTATTCGGTACATGGGGTGACCTGACGGAATCATTGTTCAAACGCCAGTTGCACGTTAAAGATTCGGGAACAATTCTTCCGGGACATGGCGGAATGCTCGATCGGTTTGACAGTGCTTTGATGGCTATTCCAGCGGCAGTTGCTTATATATACGCATTGACGTGGTTTTAATCCGAACTTCTTTCAGAAGAATAAAATTGCAATAAAATAATAAAGGTCGGGACTTCTTTGGAAAATGTCCCGACCTTTTTCACACACAGCAAATCATAGTTAGAGGTTATCGGATTGAAGAAGTAGAGTGTACATCCTTCGCTTTTTCCGGTACACCGACCGGATGATTCAAATCAAACACAATCACTCTGCCTTCTCCATTATCTTTTGAGTTTATTGTAACCTTAAAACCTTTTGGTGCCGTCCAGGAATCTTTTGGTGTCGGATAGAATTTCTCCAAATTATAGGAAACTCGTCCCCATCCCCAATAACCGGTCTTGTCATCATACGTATTATAGCGCAGTTCCAAGTGTACATAACCGTCTTCCGCCACTTTTAGAGGTGTCGGTTCTTCCCCACCAATCAGGTTTTGTACAAGACTGATACGATGTTTTTCAGAGCGGGGAATATCCTGGCGGAAGATAACATTCAGAAACTTTCCACCCAACCACATATCCCCCTCATAAATCACGATAGGGTCGTTTCCAAATTCCTCGGACTGTTCTTCGGTTTTCATTTCTTCCACTTCTTTTGTCAGCACATCTCGAATCCCTTCCATCTTCACCTGAACACCATTTTCCACATCATACAAAGGATTGAAGAATGCCACTACACGTTCGCCATCCACAGGCTTATACCAAGGAATAGAAGTACTAACCGGATCAATCGTTCCCCAACGGTCACCTTCCAAATAATACCCTCCGCCACCGGTTGTATGAACCGTCGCCCAGTCCCAACTGAAATCTCCTATCGAATAACCGTCATTATCATCACATGACTGCAACATCGGCACTAATGCCAGCAATAAAAGACCTAAAAACCACTTAATTTTTTTCATATCGTTTTTCCTTTCTTTTTTAACCTTCTGTACTATAAATAAAAGAGCCGTGCAAATATTGCATCGGCTTTACGTTTATTCAGAAAAAGAAAGTTATTTTTTCAACAGGGCTAGCATTTCACGTGCCGCATGACGGGGAGCACCGGCAGGACCTAACCGTTCTGCCATATACTCATATTCTTTAAGCATCTGTTTTCTATACTTTTCATTTTCAAGAATATTCCTCAATTCCTGCTGCATATTCTTCACGGTCATCGTGTCCGCCACCAACTCTTTCACCACTTCACGGTCGGCAATCAAATTGACCAATGAAATAAATCTTACCGTCAGAATATGACGCCGCAAGAATGAAATGACTTTCCCGATAGGAGTATGATAACAAACGACTTGGGGAACACGGAACAAAGCCGTCTCAAGAGTCGCCGTCCCCGAAGTGACCAAAGCGGCATCCGCATGTTGCAAAAGACGATACGTCTGTTCGAAAATGATTTTCACATTCGCATCACCTATGTATTGCTTGTAGTATTCGGGAGCAATGGAAGGAGCACCCGCCAGGACAAGCTGATAGTCAGGAAAAGCGGAAGCAGCTTTCAACATATCCGGCAGATTATCCTTTATCTCCTGTTTCCGGCTTCCCGCCAAAAGGGCGATTATCGGCTTATTATCCAATTGGTTCTCCGCTATAAATTCTTCAAAGTCTTTCGGATATGCTTTCTGATACGCAGTAACTTCATCTACCGTAGGATTGCCTACATAATGAATAGGATACTGATGTTTTCCTTCAAAAAATTCCACTTCGAAAGGAAGGATAGAGAAAAGCTCGTCCACATCACGCTTTATATTCTTGATACGGTACTCTTTCCATGCCCATATCTTCGGAGAAATATAATAGTAAACCGGAATCTGCGTCTTGGCATGCACGAATTTGGCAATATCGAGGTTGAATCCCGGATAGTCTACCAAGATTACTACATCAGGATTCCAGGAAACGATATCCTCCTTGCAACGTTTCATGTTTGCAAAAATGGTGCGCAGATGAAGCAACACAGGAATAAAACCCATATAAGCCAATTCCTTATAATGCTTAACCATTGTTCCGCCGACAGCAGCCATCAGGTCGCCCCCGAAAAAACGGAAATCAGCCTGCGGGTCTTCTGCTTTCAGGGCAGACATCAGATGGGATGCATGCAAGTCGCCGGATGCTTCGCCGACAATCAGATAATACTTCATATTTAATAGATTACAGATAATGAAGAATAAAGAATGAGGAAAAGAATGTCATTCATTCCCCCATTATCATTTATCCGTTATCCATTTGTTCAATTCGTCGATAAAGTCATATGCCGTCACATCAACGGTAGTCGGAGTGATAGCCACATAGCCATTTGCCAGTGCCCAGTGGTCGTTCTTCTCGTTTTCGGGTTCATGGTCAGTAAATTCACCCGCCAGCCAGAAATAATTCGGGTCGGTCAGACGGGGACAAGCAGTCCATTCATTCCCCCAATGCCCTTTAGCTTGTTCACAGACCTTTATTCCTTTTATATCAGTTGTATCCGGAAAGTTCACATTAAGACAAGTCAGAGCGGGAAGTCCTTTTTCCAGTACCATCGCGGCAATACTGCGGATGTAAGGGCCGGTTGCGTTAAAATCAGCATCCTGCTCATGGTTGCACAAAGAGAAGCCTATGGAGGGAATTCCATTCAGGCAACCCTCAATCACCACTCCCATTGTACCGGAATAATGCACATTTGAAGCCGAATTATCGCCGTGGTTGATACCGCCGACTACCAGATCCGGAATTCTGTCGAGCACAGTATTTCGTGCCAATTTGATACAGTCGGTCGGTGTACCCGTGCATTTATAGACCGTCAATCCTACTTCTCTCCTGACCAGTTGATAATGAACAGGCTGCGTCACCGTCAGCGCACAACCGCTGCCCGAACGTGGGGAATCAGGTGCCATTACTACAATTTCCCCCAAAGGGCGAAGAAACTTCACCAGTTCATTAATACCTTTGGCCATCACGCCATCGTCATTCGATACGAGTATCAACGGCTTTTCATTTTCCATATATTCAATCCTTTCCTTTTTAATATCCGCACAAAAATAGCAAAAAGAAGCCGTATCGCCAAACCCTCTACTCATCAGATGAAAAGTATCTTTCCACTCTCACCCGTTTACAAATCTTAATCTTCTGCAAGCGAGCAAAAAAAGAAATAAATATCCAATATAAATATGTATATTTGCATGCTCACAAAGAGAAAAGTAGATGAGGAACCAGCCTTGGTTTTGCAACCGTTTCGTCCGACAGTTATTAACAAAACAGGTGACTTATCAACAGAAATTGCAAAGTTTCTCTTTTTTCGTAGGCGCTCTAAGGATTTATCACTTATTTCGCTGCCAATAAATTTAGAGAATATGGGAAAAATTATTGCTTTGGCCAATCAAAAAGGTGGTGTAGGAAAGACAACGACTACGATTAACCTCGCAGCTTCGCTTGCTACACTCGAAAAAAAGGTACTCGTGATAGATGCCGACCCGCAAGCTAATGCCTCTTCCGGCCTGGGAGTAGACATCAAGCAGTCGGAATGTACTATCTATGAATGCATTATTGACAGAGCTAACGTACAGGACGCTATCCTCGACACTGAAATTGATTCTTTAAAAATAATCTCTTCGCACATCAATCTTGTAGGAGCAGAGATTGAAATGTTGAACCTCCCAAACCGCGAAAAGATTCTGAAAGAAGTGCTCACACCTTTGAAGAAAGAATATGACTATATACTGATAGACTGTTCGCCTTCATTGGGGCTCATTACTATCAATGCCCTGACAGCCGCCGACTCTGTGATTATCCCCGTGCAAGCCGAATATTTTGCTCTCGAGGGTATCAGCAAGTTGCTGAACACCATTAAAATCATCAAATCGAAACTGAATCCGGCCTTGGAAATCGAAGGTTTCCTACTCACAATGTACGATTCACGCCTGCGTCAGGCGAATCAAATCTACGATGAAGTGAAAAGACACTTTCAAGAACTGGTGTTCAACACCGTTGTTCAACGGAATGTCAAACTGAGCGAGGCTCCCAGCTACGGTATTCCGACCATCCTTTACGATGCGGACTCTACCGGTGCCAAGAATCACCTAGCTCTTGCCAAAGAGATTATCAACCGAAATAAATAAAAGAAGAAGATATGGCAACACTAAGAAGAAATGCATTAGGACGCGGACTTGACGCCTTGCTCTCTATGGATGATGTGAAAACCGAAGGTTCTTCTTCCATTAATGAAATAGAGTTGGCGAAGATTGCCGTCAATCCCAACCAGCCCCGCCGTGAGTTTGACGAAACGGCATTACAGGAGCTGGCTGATTCGATTGCTGAAATCGGAATTATCCAACCTATTACTTTACGTAAAGTGTCGGACGACGAATATCAAATCATCGCCGGAGAGCGTCGCTACCGTGCTTCGCAAAAAGCAGGGCTGAAAACAATCCCCGCATATATCCGTACAGCCGACGACGAAAACATGATGGAAATGGCGCTGATTGAAAATATCCAGCGCGAAGACTTGAATGCCGTAGAAATCGCACTTGCCTACCAACACCTGCTCGACCAGTATGAACTGACACAGGAACGCCTGAGCGAACGTATCGGCAAAAACCGGACAACAATCGCCAATTACCTGCGCCTGCTGAAATTGCCGGCTCCCATACAGATGGCTTTACAAAACAAACAGTTAGACATGGGACATGCACGTGCACTTATTTCATTGGGCGATCCCAAGCTACAAGTTAAAATATTTGAAGAGATACAAGAACATGGATATTCAGTCCGCAAAGTAGAAGAAATTGTTAAATCATTAAGCGAAGGAGAAGCTGTGAAAAGCGGCACACGGAAAATAACCCCCAAACGTGCCAAACTTCCGGAAGAGTTCAACTTGCTGAAACAACAACTCACAGGCTTTTTCAACACCAAGGTACAACTCACCTGCTCTGAAAAGGGGAAAGGAAAAATCAGCATTCCTTTCAGCAACGAAGAGGAGCTGGAACGTATCATGGAAATCTTCGACACGCTAAAGAAGTAAATGATTAGAAAAAGTAAGAAATATCAGTCACTCGTCATCACCCTGCTTCTCTGTCTTTTACAGGTAGCAGGGATTGATGTGTTTGCACAATCCACCGTAACTCCAGTGCAAAAAGACACTACCGTCGTGCAGCGAGAAGCACCAAAAGCCCGCGCACGCAGACATCGTAAACCGATTGTGGAGGATTCGATAAAAAAAGATTCTATCCGGATCATACCCTCCAAAGAACTCCCGTCCATCGATAGCTTGTCGGCAGCCAAGATACAGATAGCGGACAGCCTGGATACTGTCAACAAGAAAGAACTGGAAAAGATAGAACAGCCGGCATCTATCGTTGTCAAGACAGACAGTGTTCCACCTGCACAGGATATCAACAAAAAAATATTTATCCCGAATCCCACCAAAGCGACCTGGCTTGCCGTCGTATTCCCCGGTGGCGGACAGATTTACAATCGTAAATACTGGAAGTTACCTATTATATATGGTGGGTTCGCAGGTTGCGCCTATGCCTTAAGCTGGAACGGAAAGATGTACAAAGACTATTCACAAGCCTATCTGGACATCATGGACAGCAATCCGAATACTAAAAGTTACGAAGATTTGCTACCCCCAAACGCTACTTACAATGAGGAGCAATTGAAAAATACATTAAAACGAAGAAAAGATATGTTCCGGCGTTACCGGGATCTTAGTATATTTGCATTTATCGGAGTTTACCTTATCTCTATCATCGACGCTTATGTAGATGCAGAGTTGTCCAACTTCGACATAACTCCCGACTTAAGCATGAAAGTGGAACCGACCGTTATCGACAATAACAATCAATTCCGCTCAAGTAGTTTAAAAAGCAAGTCGGTTGGGTTACAATGCGTATTACGATTTTAAAAATACAATTTAGATTGATCTTATTATTGAAGCATGAAGAAATTAGTAAACTATTGTTCGATTATTTTCCTTTTACTGGTAGCAACGTCTCAGGTAAAAGCGCAAAGTGTAGATGTAGTGATTCGTGAAAATGGAACTGAACGCAAAGAAAGCATCGACCTGCCTAAAAGTATGACATACCCTCTTGACAGTCTGCTGAACGACTGGAAAGCTAAAAATTACATTGACTTAGGCAAGGATTGCAGTACGGCGAAAATCAATCCCCTGTTCAGCGACTCTGTTTATATCGACCGTCTGTCACGTATCCCAGCTATCATGGAGATGCCCTACAACGATATTGTACGCAAATTCATCGATATGTATGCAGGACGCTTGCGCAATCAGGTATCGTTCATGCTGAGTGCCTGCAACTTCTATATGCCGATTTTCGAAGAAGCACTGGATGCATACGGACTTCCGCTGGAACTGAGATACCTTCCGATCATCGAATCTGCATTGAATCCATCTGCCATATCCCGTGCGGGAGCTTCCGGTCTATGGCAATTTATGATTGGTACAGGCAAAATCTATGGTTTGGAATCCAACAGCCTGGTAGACGACCGTCGCGACCCGATAAAAGCTACGTGGGCTGCCGCCCGCTATCTCAAGGAGATGTATGCCATCTACGGAGACTGGAACCTTGTGATAGCCGCTTACAACTGCGGTCCAGGCACTATCAACAAAGCCATCCGGCGTGCTAATGGCGAAACGGATTATTGGAAAATCTATAATTATCTGCCGAAAGAAACACGTGGATATGTACCAGCCTTTATCGCAGCCAACTACGTGATGACTTACTATTGCGACCATAACATCTGCCCGATGGAAACAAATATCCCGGCAAGTACGGACACGGTGCAAGTCAACAAGAACCTGCATTTCGAACAGATTGCCGATCTTTGTAATGTGCCGTTAGATCAAGTCAAGAGTTTGAATCCTCAATATAAGAAGATGATGATTCCGGGAGCCAGCAAGCCCTATACACTTCGATTGCCCATCGAAGCAATCAGCAACTTTATCGACAAACAAGATACCATCTATGCACACCGCGCCGACGAATTGTTCCGCAACCGTAAGACAGTGGCAGTGAAAGATATTACACCTGCAACACGTAAAGCGGCAACAGCCGTTGCCGGCAAGGGAAAATTGTCCTATCATACAATAAAAAGTGGAGACACATTGTCATCTATTGCCGGAAGATATGGTGTCAGCGTTAAGGATATACAACGGTGGAACGGCCTATCCAGCACGAAAATTGCAGCAGGAAAACGATTGAAAATATACAAATAAGTGGCATCACGCTTGCATCGTTCGGAAATTTGCTTATTTTTGCAAAACTAAGCAAGTGAAAGGATAACAATTATGGATAATCTGACCCCCAAAGAAATAGCTGATGAAGAGATGATCAATCAAGCATTCCACGAATTACTGAATGATTACCTCAGCACTAAACATCGCAAGAAAGTTGAAATCATTACGAAAGCTTTCAACTTCGCCAATCAAGCGCATAAAGGTATTAAACGCCGTTCTGGCGAACCATATATCATGCACCCGATTGCCGTAGCAAGCATTGTTTGCAATGAAATCGGGCTTGGTTCCACTTCTATCTGTGCCGCTCTGCTACACGATGTAGTGGAGGACACAGATTATACGGTGGAAGATATCGAAAATATCTTTGGTCCGAAGATTGCCCAAATTGTGGACGGGCTGACCAAGATATCCGGTGGAATCTTTGGCGACCGAGCTTCTGCACAAGCAGAGAACTTCAAGAAGTTACTTCTCACGATGTCAAATGATATCCGTGTCATCCTTATCAAGATAGCCGACCGCCTGCATAATATGCGCACCCTCGGTTCCATGCTGCCCAATAAACAATACAAAATCGCGGGTGAAACCTTGTATATCTACGCCCCATTGGCCAATCGGTTGGGACTTTACAAGATAAAGACCGAACTCGAAAATCTAAGTTTCAAATACGAACACCCGGAAGAATATGCAGAAATAGAAGAGAAGCTCAATGCTACCGCTGCCGAACGCGACAAGGTATTCTATGAATTCACCGCTCCCATCCGCACACAACTGGACAAGATGGGATTGAAATACCGGATACTCGCCCGGGTAAAATCAATCTATTCCATTTGGAACAAGATGCAGACCAAGCACGTTCCTTTCGAAGAAATCTACGACTTACTGGCTGTCCGAATCATCTTCGAGCCACGCAACATAGAAGAAGAACTCAACGATTGCTTCGACATTTACGTCTCTATCTCCAAGATATACAAGCCTCATCCCGACCGCCTGCGCGATTGGGTAAGCCATCCTAAAGCAAACGGATATCAGGCTTTGCACGTCACTTTGATGGGCAACAACGGACAATGGATTGAAGTCCAAATCCGAAGCGAACGAATGAACGATGTGGCCGAACAAGGCTTTGCCGCCCACTGGAAATACAAAGAAGGGGGCGGCAGCGAAGATGAAGGTGAACTGGAAAAATGGCTAAAGACCATCAAAGAGATATTGGACGATCCGCAACCGGATGCCATCGACTTCCTTGATACTATCAAACTGAATCTGTTTGCTTCCGAAATTTTTGTATTCACACCGAAAGGGGAACTGAAGACCATGCCGCAGAACTCAACAGCACTCGATTTCGCTTTTTCCCTGCACACAGATATCGGCAGTCATTGTATCGGCGCCAAAGTGAATCATAAATTAGTACCTTTAAGCCACAAGTTACAAAGTGGCGACCAGGTGGAAATCCTTACTTCCAAATCCCAACGTGTGCAACCGCAATGGGAAGTATTTGCGACCACTGCCCGCGCACGTGCCAAGATAGCGGCAATTCTCCGCAAAGAACGAAAGGCAAACCAGAAAATCGGTGAAGAAATTCTCAGCGAGTTTCTGAAGAAAGAAGAAATCCGCCCGAAAGAAACCGTTATCGAAAAGCTACGCAAGCTGCACAACGCCAAGAATGAAGAAGAATTGCTGGCGGCTATCGGCAGTAAAGCTATCATCTTGGGAGAAGCAGACAAAAATGAGCTGAAAGAAAAACAAACCAGCAATTGGATGAAGTATCTCACCTTCTCCTTCGGCAATAAAGAAAAGCCGCAAGAAGAGAAAGAGCCGCAAGAGAAAGAAAAAATCAATCCGAAACAAATACTCAAACTGACCGAAGAAAGTCTGCAAAAGAAATATATTATGGCCGAATGTTGCCACCCCATTCCCGGTGACGATGTATTGGGCTATGTGGACGAAAACGACCGGATTATCATTCATAAACGCCAGTGTCCCGTTGCCGCCAAACTGAAAAGCAGTTATGGAAATCGTATATTGGCAACTGAGTGGGATACACATAAAGAGCTTTCTTTCCTTGTTTATATATATATAAAAGGTATAGACAGCATGGGACTTCTGAACGAAGTAACCCAAGTCATCTCAAGACAGCTCAACGTAAACATCCGCAAACTAGCCATAGAAACCGAGGATGGCATCTTTGAAGGTAAAATACAATTATGGGTGCACGATGTGGAAGATGTGAAAACAATCTGCAACAACTTGAAGAAGATTCAGAATATCAAACAGGTGAGCCGCGTAGAAGAATAACATGAAAAGAAAAACGGAGAAAGAAAGAGACTACGAGATTCTATTCAAAACACATTACAAGCAATTCTTTTACTACGCGCTTCGGTATGTCAACGATACGGAAAGCGCCGCCGACATTACCAACGATGTATTTTGCTACCTTTGGGAGAAATACGACCAATTGACTTGGGACGACTCTCCCCTTCCCTTGCTATATACTCTGACACGAAACTTTTGTGTAAACTATCTACGCAAAAAAGAGGCTGAGCAAAAAAAGTTCAACCTTCTCCTAGCATCCGACATATATACCAACTCGATAGTGGAGACAATCAGGCAAGAACAGAAAATCGAACAAATTATGGAAAACATACAGCAGCTTCCTCCACAAACGCATCACATTTTCAATGAGTGTTTTATAAAAGGAAGAACTTACAAAGAAGTGGCCGATGAAAACCAAATAAGTATCAATACTGTAAAAACACATATCAAACGAGCCTTATCGCTGTTACGTAAAAAAACTACGAATAAGTATTAATAATATTCAAAAAAGAAGTCATGATATCACCCTCTGAGTACTTAAAAAACGATTTATAATAAAAAAAGACAGCCAGCATATGAATCCAATAGAGAACATACCGGACTTTGTAGTCTACGCATTATCAACTCCCGAGTTGCGGTCGTCGGAAGAATTGCAACAATGGCTGGCAGAAAGCCAAGCTAACAAAGACTTGTTTGATGACCTGCTCGCATATCGCGAAGCAGAACGTCGCCTGCTTCCAGAAAACACTCCTGATGTAGAACTTCAATGGAAACGGATAAGACAGAAAAAGCGGCAAAAACGAAGAAGGTGTGTCAAAATGCGCACCTTCTTTTTTTATGCACAAAGCCCCTACTTTCACAAGCTGGGGCTTTGTTATT